>NZ_JBTLNF010000004.1:0-1042608 GCF_054457455.1 Halovulum sp. GXIMD14794
AACGACGTGTTCTTGACCACCGAATACGGCTCGATCCAGTCCAGCCGCTTCCCCTGCTCCCCCCAGAACCCCGAAGGGTCCGAAACCGACGAAGCGTACATCTGCTCGTACGTCGCGGCCGAGATCCCGCCGCTCCGCGCGCTTTCCTCGCGCTCCAATACCGTGCTGCTGTCGTGAAGACCCGATGTCACGTCCATTCCCTCCTATGGCGTGTTGTGTCTTGCGCGTCGTCGCGCGCTTCTCTTCACACACATTCATACACGGAATTGATAATTGTGTCAGAAGCAATTGTTTTATATCAGTTTTTTTGTAAATACTTTTCGAAGACGTCAGAAAATTGGTAAACTTTCTTACAGAGCCCCCTCGAGATCCTCGTGTTTTCAAGGTGTTTCCGCATTTCGCGCAGCAAAGAGCAAAGGCCATCGCGCCCCGGCAACGCCCCCGTAAGGTGACCCAAGGTCAGCTGCTGGTCGGTGTGAGAGGAAAGTCAGAGATCGTGCGCCGCGATCAGAAGCGGACCGCCCGGCGCAAGGCCGGGCGATTCCGTCATTGCACGAAGTTCGGCATGATCCAGCGCGGCAGCGCGAGGATCAGGTCAGGCATCAGGATGATGATCAGCAAGACGATCAGCATCGGTAGCAGGATCACCACCACGTCGCGCAGCGCATCGACGAGCCGGATCTGTCCGATCGACGCGGCGATCAGCAGGCACAGGCCGTAGGGCGGTGTGACAAGTCCGAAGGCGAGACTGATGACGCCGATGATCGCGAAATGGATCGGATGCATGCCGACATGTTGGGTCACCGGGAACAGCACGGTGCCGAGGATGATGATCGCAGGAATGGCGTCAATGAACATCCCGATCAGCAGGAACGCGAGCGCACTCATGATGCCGATGCCGACGATGCCCAGGCCCATCGCCTCGATCTGGTCGACCAGCGCCGCCGGTATCTTGAAATATGCCAGGCACCAGCCGAAGGCCGAGGCGGTGCCGATGCAGAACAGCGTGATCGCAGCGAAGCGCGCGCTGTCATAGAGCACCTTGGGCAGCTCCGCCGGCTTGATCGAGCGATAGACGAAGACACCGAGGATGAGCGAATAGATCACAGCGACGACCGATGCCTCGGTGGGCGTGAAAAATCCGCCGACGATGCCGCCGACGATGATCAGCGGCGTCATCAGTGCGAGCGTCGCGCCCGCCACCGCTCTCATCAGTTCCCAGAAGGTCGCGCGGACGTGGATCGGGTAGCCTCGGCGCTTGGCATAGATGTAGACCGTCAGCATCTGGCTGCCGGCGATCAGAATGCCGGGCACGACGCCCGCCAGGAACAGCCCGCCGATCGAGACCGACATTAGACCGCCCCAGACGACCATCAGGATCGAAGGCGGGATGATCACGCCCATCACGCTGGAACAGGCGGTGATCGCGACCGCGAACGAGCTGTCGTAGCGCTCCTTCTTCATCTGCGGGATCAGCAACGAGCCGATCCCCGCCGCATCCGCTGTCGACGAGCCTGAGATGCCCGCGAAGAGCATCGAGACGACGACGTTCACATGCCCCAGCCCGCCGGGCAGATGGCCCACCATGGCGCGTGCCAGCCGGATTAGCCGGTCGGTAATGCCGGAATGGTTCATCAGGTTCGCAGCAAGCAGGAAGAATGGCACCGCCAGCAACACAAAGGCGTTGTAACTCTTGAACATTTCCCGCATCAGCAGGACCGGCGTCAGGCGCTCCTCGATGAAGAAGACCGGCACCACGGCCAGCCCCAGCGCGAAGGCCACCGGCACACGCAGGAAGACCAGAAGGCCGAAGGTCCCGAACAGGATGGCGGCGACTTCACCGGGCCCCATTTGCGTCTCCGTGACGAAGTTCAGTGATGTCGTTCCAGATCCGTTCCAGCGTGAAGACGGTCCAGGTCGCCCCGGCAATCGGCCAGGCGATGTAGATAGCAAGCATCGGCAGACCCGCGATTTCGGACACCTGCCGCGAACCGAGCACCCCGAAGTCCCAGCCCCACCAGAGGAAGGACAGGGCCATGAGCAGGATGGCGAGGTTGACGAATAGCTTCGAGACGAACTCCAGCTTCGGGCTCGAGCTGTGCGGCAACACGTCCACGTCGAAATGCGTGCCGTCGCGCACCGCGATCATGGCGCCCAGCAGAATGATCCACACGAAGCAGAAGCGTGCGATCTCCTCGGTCCAGATATAGCGCGGAATGATGCCGGTGTATCGGCTGAGGATCTGCATCGCCACCGGTATGATCAGCGCCCCCATAAGCACAGTGATAAGGACCTGCAGAAAACGATAGTAGCCGTCGAGCAACCAGCGCATGGCGCCTCGCATCCGGTTTCGCGTTTCAAGGGGAAAACCGGCCCGCAGCGCGCAGAGCGCCGCGAGCCGGCAGGGAGGTTACTCGACCGCCTCGATGGCCTCGAGAACGTCAAGCGCGCCGAGCTCCTCGGCATAAGCGCGCTTCACGGGGCCGGCGAGCTCCAGAAGCTTGTCGCGTTCGGTGAACTCGTGGGTCTTCAGGAGTCCCGCCTCTTCCATCGCTGCCAGCTTCTCGCTGTCCTGTCCGCTCTCGATCTCGCGGCCCAGCTTGCCGCCTGCCGCACCGGCCTCAAGCACGCAAGCCTGCTCTTCCTCGGTAAGCCGTTCGAAGGTCGCCTCGGAGATCGCCAAGGGCCGAACGGTGATCGCGTGCTGGGTCAACGAGATATCCGGTCCGACCTCGTAGAACTTCATCTGCTCGATGCCCGCCGCCTCGTTCTCGGCGGCGTCGATCACACCGGTCTGGATGGCGTTGTAAACCTCGGAGTAGGCGATGACCGAAGGGGCGGCATTGATCGCCTCGAAGATCCGCGTCTGGATCGGCGCGCCCATCACGCGCATCGGCAGCCCCTCGAGCTCGGCCATGTTGGTGATAGGACGGTTCACGATCAGGTTGCGGGTGCCGCCACCGGCATAGCCGATCAACCGGACGTTGGCCTGCTCGAGGACATCTTGCGCTAGCGGCTCCAGCGCGCCCTGCTCGATCGCGGCATTCCAGTGATCGAGGTCACGGAACAGGAACGGCATGTCCATCAGCGGCGCCTTCTGCGAGAAGGTGGACATGTGCGAAGGACTGACGATCGCGTAATCGACCGCGATGCCCTGACTCATGTTCTCGAAGTAATCCTTCTCGAGCCCCAGCTCGGAATTCAGGTGCAGATCGAACGTCAGCGATCCGCCCGAACATTCGCCTGCCACCCGCTCGAATTCGCGGAGCGCCTTGGTAAAGGCGTGATTCTCGTCGAACTGCACGGCGCCGACCAATTCCGTCGCAAAGGACGGGACCGCCGTCAGTGCAAGTAGGCTGCACCCTGCCGCGGCTTTCGCGATGTAGTTCATGTCATTCCTCCCAACTCACGAAATCGTCGCAGTTCAGGCTGCGACCTATTGTGAATGGTAGTATGGTATTAAGTTGAAATGCCGCGCAACACCTGATTTTCTAGCGCGGCCAATCAGCGAGCCGATCGGAGCGAGATTATGACTCACACCAGCTACAAGCTTCCGGAATTCAACGATAAATCGGTTCTCATTACCGGTTCCTCGACCGGAATCGGCGCAGCCCTCGCGCGGGCGTTCGCAGCACAGGGAGCGCGGGTCGGAATCCACTACAACTCCAGCAAGGACGCCGCCGAGGCTGTCGCAGCAGAGATCGCTGAGGCGGGCGGAACCGCCACTCTTGTCCGCGCGGACGCCAGCGACTCCGATGCCATTGCGGGCGCCGTGGAGCAGGTCGCCGAAACCTTCGGCGGACTTGACGGGCTGATCAACAATGCCGGCGGCATGGTCAAGCGCATTGCCTACGAAGCGGCGACCGATAAGGACTACAACGAAGTGATGGACCTCAATGCCCGATCCATCATCGCCGCCTCGCGCGCCGCCCTGCCCCATCTCAAGAAGCGGGGCGGATTCGTGATCCACACCACTTCGGTCGCTGCGCGAAACGGCGCCAGCGGCGGTGCGGGGCTCTACGGCTCGTCCAAGGCATTCGTGTCGAACGTGACGCGCGGCATGGCGAAGGAGTGGATAGGCTACGGGATCCGCGTGAACGCCGTCGCACCCGGCGTCATCACCACGCCCTTTCACGAACGCTACTCGACTCAGGAACAGCTGGACGCAATGCGCGCCACAGTTCCGCAGGGGCGGCTCGGCGTGGCGGAGGATTGCGTGGGTGCCTACCTGTTCCTCGCGTCGGACGAGCTGTCCGGATACATCATCGGCCAGACGATCGAGGTGAACGGCGGCCAGCTTATGCCTTAAGCCTTCCTTCGAGGATCGCCGATTGCCCGGACCATAGCCCCACCGGATTTTCCAGATGTCATCCATTCCTCAAGAGACCACCACCCGCGCCGCCGCCGACCGGCTGTCCACCTTCTGCGTCGACGTACTGCGTGCGTCCGGGGCGGATCAGCCAACGGCGGACGCAGCCACTTCCGCCATGATGCACGGCTCGATCCACGGCGTGGACAGCCACGGCGTCCGCCTACTCGCGCACTATGCCAAGGCGATGCAGGGGGGCCGGGTCAACGGAACGCCATCGCTCGACTTGCGCCGCATAAAACCAGGTTCGGCGCTGCTCGACGCCGATCACGCGCACGGGGCGCGCGCGACATACACCGCGACGGACCACGCCTGCGACATGGCTGCCGAGACGGGAATTGCGGCAATCGGAATCCGCAACAGCTCGCACTTCGGGCCTGCCGGGGCCTATACCTTTCACGCGGCCCGCAATCGCGGAATGCTGGCGTTCTGCGTCTGCAACTCGGACAGCTTCGTGCGGCTCCATGACGGGGCGACACGCTTTCATGGAACCAACCCGATTTCGGTCGCAGTGCCAAGTGGAGAGGAAAACCCCTGGCTGCTCGACATGGCTACCAGCGCGGTGCCCTTCAACAGAGTCCAGCTCTACCGCTCGCTCGGCACTCCGCTGCCGGAAAATGTCGCGTCGGATTCGGAAGGCACAGATAGCACCGATCCGCACGCGGCCGAGATGCTGGCCCCGCTTGGCGGCGCGTTCGGTTTCAAGGGCGCGGGACTTGGCGGCGTTGCAGAGATCCTTTCCGCAGTACTCACCGGCATGCGCCTGAGCCCTGAAATCATGCCCATGGGCGGTCCTGACTTCGCGACCCCGCGCGAAATGGGCGCCTTTGTCCTTGCGATCGACCCAGACGGCTTCATCGGCGCGCCCCTTGTCCGCGAAGCGATGCAGCGTTACCTCGCACTCCTGCGCGAATCTTCGGCGCGGCCGGGCCTCACTGTCATGGCCCCCGGCGACCGGGAGTGGGCGGTCGCCGCCAAGCGGCGCCGTCACGGGGTCCCCCTTGACCCGATCACGATCGAGGACTTCGGCAGACTGTCGGAGGAGTTTGGGCTTCGTCCCCCGTTCGATTGATCCTCCGCGGGAGCAAGTAGTTCAGCGCAATTGGCGAGGCATCTGTATGGTAGTATGCTAGATGCGCCAACAGATCGGATTCCAACCCTTGCCCACACTCCCTTCTGAGAAACCGTCGCCCCAGTTGCCGGGTTGGGCCAGGCCCATCACCACCGACAAGCCGGTCGCGCTGCAACTCGTCTCGATCCTGCGCGACGCGATCCTGCATTGCGAGTTGATCCCCGGCCAGCGCCTGTCCGAGCAGGAGATCGCAGACACAATGGGCCTGTCGCGGCAACCGGTGCGCGAGGCCTTCATCCGTCTCTCCGGAGAAGGCCTGCTTGCCGCGCTTCCGCAGCGCGGCACGTTCGTCTCGCGCATATCGACGGCCGAAGTGCTCGACTCACGCTTCGTCCGGGAGGCGGTCGAAGCAGACATCGTGCATCTCGCAACCCGCAGGGCCGACACCGCGCTCTTCGACCGGCTGGACGCGCTGCTGGAGGCCCAGTCCGCGATCACGACCGGCGACGCGCTGCGCTTCACCGCCCTCGACGAGGACTTCCACCGCACCCTGGCAGAGGCCGCCGGCAAGACCCGCGCCTGGGTCCATATCCAGGGTCTGAAATCGCAAATGGACCGGGTCCGCTTCATGGTCGCCGCCGACATGCCGACCCGCGAACTCGTCGCCCAGCACACCCGCGTGGTCGAAGCCATAAAGGCCGGCGACGAGGATCGCGCAGAAGCCGAAATGCGAAATCACCTGAACCAGATACTGCGGGACCTGCCGAAGATCATGGCCGCCCACGCCGACTACTTCACGGATCCATCCGGCGAGTTCGATGTTTAGCGTCAGGAGTGTTCACGGTGCTGGCGGACAATTTCTAGACGGTCTCAGCTCGCCTCAAGGTGCTGGCAGACTATTTCTAGCCAGTCTCAGTTTGCCGCCATACACATGAACTTACCCGGAACAAAGCACTCGCCACTCTACGAGAGCTGCGGTTCGCTGGGACTTGAAATTTCTTCGACTAGTAAGGCTGCGTTCCCAGGTGAAATGGCTGGAGACGGAGGCGTGGACGGCGGCGAACTTCTGTAGACTTCGCATGCGCCTGAACCGGAGCATCGCCCGTTCGCGTCGTCGGAATGGCAGGTGCGAATTCTCCGCCCTGTTGTTCGCCCAGCGACCTGCTTCCTGGCGATGGGCAGAACCGATATCCTTCAACGCGGCGCCGTAGGAACGTAGCCCGTCAGTCACGATGATCTCGGGATGGCCGCGCTTGCGCATTGCTTTCTTTAGGAATTTTATCGCGGCTTTCTTGTCGCGCGTCTTGGTGACAAAGCTTTCCAGCACTTCGTCTTCGTGATCGACAGCCCGCCAAAGAAAGTGCCGCTCTCCATTTATCTTCACGAAAATCTCGTCGAGATACCAGCGCCACCTGCTTGAATTCATGCCTTCGATGCGTCGCTTTCGGATCTGGGCGGCGAACATCGGATCGAAACTGTGCCACCAGTATCGGACCGTCTCGTGGTGTCCTAGCCCCCTAAACCTGTGCCAGTACATTGGCCTTGAGAGGGGGATTGGGCATGGCGAGGACAGTTGCTATCGGCAGCTGCCTTGCGCCATGGCCCCGCTGGCGTCACTGTGCAAATCTTCTGCAAGAACGCACCGAACCAACCTCCTTGGAACCTATTTGAGAGGTCTTTGCGCCTTTGGCCAAGCCAAGTGATTCCAGCGGATATGAGTGTCGAGTTCATAAGGCTGGAAGAAATTGGTCGCGAACGCTTTCATGATAGACTCGTTCTTACAGAGCTTGGCGGAGCCTTTCTTCCGGATGGATTGGATGAAGAGGATAACCCTGCACCGGATCGAGGGCGAGCAGGGCTACTTAGTCAGAAAGACTATGCTCGCAGCTGGGATGTCTACCGTAAGGATGGGTCTGACTTTCGAATGGAGAACTGTCTAATTCTGGTCGGAGAGTGCGCAAAAACCTAAAAGGGCTCGAGAGGTGACCACCTAGGGTGCTAGTTATAGCGCAGCATGCCTTATCTTACTTCCCCCATGTGCTGCCTTAGGCTCCAGAATCATCGTGTTTCAGAGCCAGAACAAGACGGTTGCTGCGAGCATGTAGGCGAACAAACTCCAACCCGAGGCCCGATTTGAGCCTACCGATCTGACCTCTTTCCCCGAGAACATAAGTAGAACACGGCAGATTCTGTATAAGCCATTTATATGTTGGAAATTTTTTCCTTGCGTTTGACTGATGGCAATCCCATCTCTTTTCTACCCGCCGTTCATTGCCAGATCTGGCATCCAAACGACGGGTCGAACGGTAGCGAAGGAGCCGTTCGCTGATCAGGTCACCTGATCCCTCGTGAGCGACCCAGAGGGTCCTGCTTACGCATCAACGGAGAAACCGCGGTGTTCCGCACCGCACGAGAGTTTCGAAGGAGCCTTCCGGGCTGTCCGGCGGGCGTGGTGCATGAGGAGGACCAACTGTGCCGAATGCGAAGACCGAGGCGAAGAGCCCACCCCTGCCGGATACGCTCCGGCTCAAGATCACCTACCGTAAGGTGGCGGATCTCAAACCCTTTACCGGGAATGCCCGCACACATGTCCGTCGTCAGATGAATTGGAACACGAGCTGTTGATCTCGAACGGAGGGTCGGGCTCGTCGAGGTTTCAGTTTATGCCGCAGTCTTTCGATGCAGCAAGCGGCGCTTCTCAATGGTCTTGGCTTTGATCTCCTTTCGTCGTTCGAGGATGGCTTCAGCCTTGCCGAAGTAGACATCGGCGGGGGTGAGATTGCTCAAGCTCTCGTGATAGCGGTGGTGATTGTAGTGGTCGATGAAGGTCGCCACGGCTTCCTCGAGCGCCCCGGGCAGGTAGTAGTTCTCCAGCAGGATGCGGTTCTTCAGGGTCTGGTGCCAGCGCTCGATCTTGCCCTGGGTCTGAGGGTGCCGGGGAGCGCCGCGGACGTGATCCATGCCTTCGTCAGCGAGCCAGTCGGCCAACTCGCCGGAGATCTAGCTGCTGCCATTGTCGCTGAGCAGCCGAGGCCGGTGGGCGACCGTGGCCCGGTCGCAGCCCGAGGCGACCAGGGCATCTTCCAGCGTGGCGGTGACATCCGACGCCTTCATCGTGGTGCAGAGCCGCCAGGTGATGATGTAGCGGCTATAATCGTCGAGGATCGTCGACAGGTAGAACCAGCCCCAGCCGACGACCTTCAGATAGGTGAAGTCGGTTTGCCAGAGCTGGTTCGGCCGGGTCGTCTTTTCGTGGAACTCATTCGCCGCCTTGATGACGATGAAGGCCGGGCTGGTGATCAGGTCGTGGGCCTTCAGGATCCTGTAAACGCTGGCCTCAGACACGAAGTAGCGTCGGATACCTGCCGATCAACAATCGCGCCGAGAGCCTCACCGAAATCAACGACGCCATGGATCGTATCGCCGCCGCCATTGAAGGCGGGATCGCCGGCGCAAGAGCACAGCGCATCCAAGGCGGCGGTGGCGGCGCTACTCGCCTCCTTGCGTGTTTCAAAGGGGCGGAGATCAAAATCGAGACCTCGCCTGTCACGCGCGGCGTCGTCCACGACCCTGAAACCCGCGAAGTGTCCGAAGCCGTCGAGGATGAATTTGGCTACGCGGAAATGCAGGTCGTCGCCTTCGAGGATTTGTTCGGCGGCAAACTACACGCTGCTGTTGATCGCCAGCACCCGCGCGATCTCTACGATGTCAAACTGCTCTACGAGAATGAAGGGCTGACGGACGATCTCTTCCGCACATTCCTGATCTATGTCGCCAGTTCACCGCGCCCTGCGCACGAACTCCTGAACCCGAACCTGATCGATCTCGACCAGCCCTATGCGAAAGAATTCGAGGGGATGACCAAGACCGCCGTCGCGCTCGACGAGCTTCTTGCAACCCGCAAGCGACTGATCGCGGACATCCAGTCCCGCTTCAACGAGGACACCAAGCGGTTCCTGCTCAGCCTGCATGACGGCACGCCCGAATTCGGCGCCATTGGCCGCCCGCAAGCTGCCGACCTGCCTGCCGTAAAATGGAAGCTGCTAAACCTGAACAAGCTAAAGGACGAGAACGCGGACAAACATGCCGCACAGCGGAGCGAGCTCGAAGCGCTCTTCGGCTAGACGCGACCAGTGGGACAGACGACGAGTATGCGGGCGGCACGCGGCGACGTAAGTAGACCTGACGAATTGAAGGTAGACACAAACAACGATCAGACCGCAGCGGTACCCGCACGATGATCACCATGGCGATCGGCAACACGCGCCTGAACGCACCACGAAAAAGACGGACAAGGCCCCCCTGCCATCACCTAAGGCAACGCATTCAAGCGCTGTGATTTCACCAGCGGCCTGCTACAGTGCCGCCATGCGTATCCTGTTCGTTTGCACCGCCAACAAGCTGAGGAGCCCGACGGCAGAAGATGTCTTTCGGGATTGGCCGGGTATTGAAGCGATCTCGGCAGGGACAGATTCAGAAGCACCGCGCCCTTTGAGCAAGGAGCTCGTTGAATCCGCCGACATGATATTCGCGATGGAAACCCACCACCGCGACCGCATCCGGAAGAAGTACAAGAAGCGCCCGCCCGACAACCGCATCATCACGCTGCACATCCCTGATGAGTACGAGCGTGGCGACCCCGAGCTTGTCGAGCTGTTGAATGAAAAAATCGAGCCTCGATTATACGCGCGTTCAACGGAATAACGAACTTGTCGTATCTGCTGATGACGGCGGCTCAGGGTTCACGCATCATGCGGCCATGAAAGCATGGATCATCAGATGGAGCTGGATCGGCGACCATGCGGCGGTGGAACAGCCCATCGTTGCAGTCCTGCGTGCAAGGACATCTGCTGAGACCGTAAGAAAACACGTAGAGCTATTGTACGTTGCGCAGCAGTGCTTGCGCGATCAGATCGATATGGCGCGTTACAACAAGCCTCGGGAAAATCCGTATCCGGCGGAATTCGCCGAGAAGCGCGGCGATGTCATCACCTGTGGACACAACCCGTATCTGGAAGCGTTCCTTGCGGACGATGTCCAAGTCATCGTTTCGGAAGAAGGCGCGGAAGAACTCATCTACAAGAGACGCAAGCCACCGATCAAAGCGCACCAAGCCATCGCGCGAGAAAGCGACGAGAGCAACGCCGCTTCCGTGGGATCAAAACTAGGTACGTTGCAGCCCCAGCAGGTACCGCGTCTCATGAAGAGCGCGGCTGTACTTGATACCCAGAGCGGTGAATTCGGCATCTATGTCTGCATTGAGCCGCCTGGGGCTGCCCGACAGGAACTCGTTGGTATTTGACGACGCAAAGATGATGTCGCCCGAATGACCCAGCGCTCGGAGCTCGCCAGCTGAGGAAGAGACCAGCGGTTTCCTGATCGATATCGAAGGCGACTTGGCGGGAATCCTAAGCCTCATCCAGACAAGCAAAAAGGCCGTCGGACTAACGCCAGACGACCTCATGCAAATTAAGCTGGTTGCGGGGGCAGGATCACAACACTGCTTGGCGCGTGTCAATCTAATGTAGGATGAAGAGCGGCTGGAAGCACGGTAGGACGCTGTGCGCACTGGCAGGCGCAATCCGCCGGCAGGCAGACGTCCCTGCACTATTCGCCGCCTAGCACTCACAGCAACCGGATCATAGCTCCCCGGCATCGTGAAGGACGTCGCCGGCACCACGCTCTGCAGCTACTTCACCGAGTTCGGCCCGACGCAGATCTCGGTCGAGTTCCCGCTCGGCACGGCCGGGACCAATGTGCAGGGCATGGTCCGTGAGATATTGCGCGCTATCGAGGACAACCTGCTCGGCGAAAGCATGTCGGGCGTGCATGCGTTGGTGAGCCCGGAGTTCTTCGACGAGCTGATCAGCCATGCCAAGACTGAGGAGGCATACAGGTTCTACGTCGCGACCGGCGCTCAGCCGCTGAGCCAGGAAGTGCGCCGGAACTTCCCTTTAGCCGGCATCCTCTTCGAGGAGTACACCGGCACCGTCACGCTGTCGACGAAGGCTACGGAGCGTCTGATCCCCGCGGGTGAGGGCATCGCCTTTCAGCTGGGTACCGCAGACACCTTCGCCATCTATGACGGGCCCGCGAACCTGCTGGAGACGGAGAACACGATCGGTCTGACGGGCAACAAGCGCCCGAAACGGGCGATCCGGCTGCATTCATCGAACTGATCCCGAAGACTGCCTTTGCCGCCGCCCTGGACCGGATCTTCGGGCATGCCGACATGGCCACGGAGGCCATCTGGATCTCCGCGCCACCTCGGAGGAGCGCACGGTCCGGGCCATTGCCCGGGCGCCGGACCGGATCACTGGCTTCGGGGATGCCCGGATCCTCTCCGACACCACGACCATCGACGTCCGTGTCGGAGAGTTGCCGGCCCCCCACCCGGGCGACCTGATCGTCCTCGGCGCCTACAGCTTCGTGGTTCAGGGTGAGCCCATCCGGGATCGCGAGCGGCTGATCTGGACGCTCGATCTGAGGCCGGCATGAGGCTGAAGCTGGAAATCATGCCCGATCTCTTCACTGCCGTGGCGGCCGAGATCGCGGCTGGCGAGAAGGCGGTGAGTGCCGCAATGCGCGAAGCCGGAACCGGGTTGAAAACCGCCTGGCGCGGCCAGATCAGCGGTGCCGGGCTCGGCCGCCTGCTCGCGAACTCGATCCGGAACCAGACCTATCCGAAGTCGGGTGAGAGCCTGAGCGCAGCGGCGCTGGTCTGCTCGAAGGCAACTGAGATCGTCGGCACGCACGACACCGGTCCGCTGATCCGTTCGAAGGACGGGTTCTGGCTGGCGATCCCTCTGGAGGCGGCAGGGAAATCCCTTAGCGGAGGGCGGATCACGCCGGGCGAATGGGAGCGCCGGCGTGGGCTGCGGCTGCGCTTTGTCTATCGCAGGCGGGGACCAAGCCTGCTTGTGGCTGACGGCCAGCTAAACACGCGAGGTCTGGGCGTGGCGTCGCGATTGAAGACCGGCCGCGGGCGGGCCTCGGTGCCGGTCTTCCTGTTGGTGCCACAGGTGAGGCTCACGAAGCGCCTCGACCTCGACCGGGACGCCAAGCGGGCGCTCGACAGCGCGCCGGGGCTGACCTTGGCGAAGTGGATAGAGGAGTCGTTTAGATAGTCTGCAGCAGCTCTGCTATGCTGCGACATCTGCATGAGATCACACTGGTCTGGTGCGTTTGCCTCGAGCTCCAGTACGTTCATCTTTTGCCTTTAACCTAGCTACATGATCTTCGAGCGTTCTTTGCTCGGACTCGGCTAAGGCTTTTTCAATATCAACTACATAGTGGTACCAATCCCGCATGAACGCATTCTTTGGGGATTCGATTAGGGTCTCAACAGTATCGGCCATCAATTCGTGGCCCCGGACCCACGAACCCACCTTCACAATGTCGAGCTCATCAATTCGCCGTGTCAGATCATCCTGAACGGCATCATTGTCTCGATTGAGGGCAAAAACCCATTGGCCATGCGCTAGCTTGTTTCGAAGGAGGCTTGGGTCAAAAACATGAGTATCGATTACTTCATACAGCTTTTTTTGGGCATTCGGTCGGAAGCTGCCGCGTTTGGCATCGAGATGGCGAAGGCCTAGTTCGACCGCCTTCTTCCAGGCAGCCGAAATTCCGTTCGACTTTTCATTCTTCACTTGCTGTATTTCATCAATTTCAAAGCCGTATGGTGTGTGCAAGACTTTGGAAAAGTTCGATTCCGCCCAAGCGCAGAACAGCAATGCATATGTCTTTGTGAACGTTGAAACACGCGCGGCATCGTTCGAGCGAAGTGCTTCATTAACGGAGCGATGCAATTGACGCATGCTCACTTTTAGGGACCGCACGTTTTCGACTTGCGCTTGGAATACGGCGAGTTTTGCTTCCTGATCCATGGACTTCCCGGGCTGTCGAAAACCTAGCAGTAGCCAGGCTCTCGACAGCCCGGAATCGAACCGGGACCTATGACCCAAGGTCATCGCCTCTGCCATATTAAGGCTACTGCCGCACGGAGAGTTATTCCGTTGGGAGGCTAATTGTCAATGATGATCAAGCTCTTGCCCCGACAGGGGTCACCGTCCATCACTCCGTCGCATAAAGGTGGCTGTTGACTATCCCTCGCCAAACCATCCTCGCCGCGCTGCACGCGCGGCTCTCGGCGCTGCCCGCGACCGCGCTCTGCGGCGACGTCCTGCCAGAGCGGGTGCCGGTCGGGGGCCTCCTGATTTTGCGCGACGGCGAGCCTGGGGAACCCGAGGTGACGCTCTCGCCGCTCTCCTACCACTACCAGCACCGCGCCGAAATCGAGCCCGTCGTGCAGAACGCCGACCGCGACGCCGCCTTCGATGTTCTCTGCGCAAGCATAGGCGCGGCGCTCGCAGCGAACCGAACGCTCGGCGGGCTCTGCGATTGGGTCGAGGCGCAAGCGCCGCGCCCCGTCGATCTGCCGGTCGAGGGGGTAGCTAGTCTGAAGGCGGCCTTCATTCCGGTTGTACTGCACTATTCGCTGAGCGACCCGCTCGGGCCGGACGCCACGGCGGATCCCGATCCCCCGGCACCGCCTCCGGAGCCCCCTTCGGAGAACTTTACCCCAAAGCGGAGGGCGCATCGAGAGCGACCGGATCCTGGTCCATCACGCGCGGGCAGGCCTCGCACGTGGCGACAGCGCTTGCCTTAGGACTTCGAATATGACGTGGCGCCCCCGCAGAGCTGGTTGCTCGCCTCCTACTGTACCCTCGAGAGCAACCTGGAGAACGACATCAGCTTCCAGCCTAGAGGCAGGTTCTACAAAATGAATGGGCCCCGGAACGGGTTCGGCGTGCATGCTCATCTCATCTGCACAGCGGATTACACGCGGACACGTTGGATCGCGCAGGGCGGCTGGTAACTCGATAGTGGCGCCAAAGCGCTCGACCTCAAGAAAATCGGACGCATCGCCCCAGGCTACAAGGCTGACATCGTGTTCCTTGACCTCGGCCATGTGAACTGGATCCTCTTCAACGATCCGGTCAACCAGATCGTCCAGACCGAAGACGGTAGCGGGGCTCGTCACGTTATGGTCGGAGGCGAGTTCGTGGTGCGGGATCGCACTCCGGTGAACGTAGACATGGCAGCACTGGCACGCGATGCAGAAGCCGCGCGTGCGCGCCTTGAGGTCGTCAATGCTGAGCGGAAAGAGCTTTTCAAGCAGCTCTCGCCCATCGTCTCGAGCTTCTGCCCGGGCCTCGCCAAGGAACCCCACCATATCCACAGGTTCGCAGCGCATTGATCTTGCAACGTTGTCTTCGGGCGCCGGGAATGAAACCCCAGCACTCTTAGCCCCTAGGAAACTTGCCTTTCCGTTTTCCGCCCCCATTCCCAAACCTGACATCAAGGCTCCTCCGCCCCCGGGGTGAAATTCGAGCCAAGGTTCTGGACGGGAGGCAGGACATGGGACGACCCAAAAAGCCGGCGCACGACAAGGCGAGGCGCCGCGAGGTATACGCTACGCCCACAGAATGGTCCGTGATTGACGCCGCCGCCGATAAGGCAGGGTTGACGGTGTCGCGATATCTCGTCGTGGCAGGGCTGCGGAAACGAGGAGGCAAGGCACAGCGCCGGTGTCCTCGCCGAGTCCGGTTCGCTGCCGGGCTCGGACGCATTCAGGCGGATCTGGAGCGTGTGGCGTCCGCCGTCGAAACCGGTGAGACCGGCGCGTCATCTGTTTTCATCCTCGCCCGCCTCGCGCGGATCGAGGCGCTACTGGCCGATTTGGTCGAGGGGGATCGCTCGTGATCCTCGGCTGGTCTCCCCACAGCACACTGCGCGACGGCAGCGCGGGGCCCCTTCTCGACTATCTTACCGGGGAGACCGTGCGGAAATCGGTTGGCGGAACCGCCCGCATCACGTGGCGCGATCCGCTGCCCGAACCGCTTGTCGGCAGCGCCGCCGTCGTCCGGCAGACGATCGAAGTGCTTCCGTTCAAGTGCAGCTACAATGCGGCGACGCTGAGTTTCGCAGCCACGGATATCCCGGTGCAGGAGTTCAACGCGGGACGAGGCCCACATCGGGACCGGGTCGGGCGCATCCTGCGCCTGTTCCTCGACATCGCATTCGTGGGCATCGCGCCTGTGCATCGCCCGCCGATCTTCGCGAACACTCACACGCATACCGGACGTCTCGAGGTCAACGTTGTGCTGCCCCGCATGGTGCTGCGACCGGGCGCATCCGGCCCCGCGCAGATGATGGCGTTCAATCCCCATCCGCCCGGAAAAGCGAGCCTTCGGCTGTGGGACAGTTTCACCGACACGGTCAACGGATCCTTCGGCTACGCCGACCCCCGCGGCATCGACCATCTGCGCCTCGTTGGCCTCCCAGACTGGCAACTGAAAGCCGCGGCGGAGGCCAGCCGGCACGGCCTCGGCGCCCTTCCCGACCAGCGCACCCAACTCGCCGCACATGCCTTGACGCTCTACGAGTGTGGTGCGGTATCCGATCGCGCCTCGCTGCTCTACGAGATGGAGTCCACTCTCTTCGACAATGGCATCGAGGTAGTCGCCGTAGCGCACTCCACGGTGACATTCGCGAACCGCCATGGCGAACGCTGGCGGATGCGCGGACACCTTTTCTCGGATGCGTTCTCGCCCGAGCATCCGGTTCACGACCTGCCGGACTACGACTACCAGGAATACCGGCGCAGCGCTCTGCGTCTCGCTCCGGAGCGGCTCTGGCGCGCACTCGAGCGCCGGACCAACTTTCACAGGCACCGCTACCGCGGCACGCATCCCCTGCCCGATCCGCACGCCACGCTGAATGCGCCACCGATGCCCATGCCGCCCCGGCACCCGGGCCATCAGCCCGAGCAGTTTCGAACCCCGATCGCCTCACGGCTTGCGACCCTCGTCGCGCGGATCGCCGAGCGCATGAACCTGTGGATAGCTGAGCGATCCGTCATCCGCCGCGTAGCCGCGATCGACCTGCGACCCTACTCCAGAATGAGACAACAGCTGGAGCGCCTCGATGACCGACACCCCACCGCACGACCTGGAGGAGCTCATATCCATCACCCGCACGCTGGCGGCGTTGATCGAGCCGCTGCAGATGCTCCTCGCCATGGAGAAGATGCCGGGCATCGGGGAGCGGCTGGACGCGCTGATGGCGGAACTGACGGCGATCAGCAGACATATGCAGCGCGCTGCGGACGTGCTGGAGCGCGCGGTCTCGCTCCAGGAGAACGACGCCTCCCGCCAGGAGGCGGTCATGCGCAGCCTCATCTTACTTCAGAGGGACATGGCAACGCTGACGGCCTGGTTTTCCGCCCCGCTGCCGGAAGCCGGGCAGAGGTGATCGTTCGCCTGAAGAAGGCGGCGTCTGCAGCGGGTATCCGGGACCTGCGGTTTCGAGCGGGGCCGGAAGATGCTTTGTCGATCTTTGTTGAAGGGGTAGTCGGGGCGGTAGACGCTCACGGGATATTCGGCCCCCAAAATGGCGGCGATACCGAAGTCCTCTCGCATCTGGCCGAGATGGCGGGACTGGGCAGCTACGCAAAACCGCCGTCCTTCAACTCTTCGCCTAAGTTCGACATCTAGCATTACTGTTTGGCGATTCCCATTAAGAGGAGTGGATCTGCCACGGCAGCACCAGTGGTTGACCGCCATGAGAAAGACTTCGACCTCGTAATCGCTTTCTCGGCGGCAATTGGCGGAGGGAAAGCGATACGCAAGAACTCCGCTCAGCGGGCAGGTTCAAATTCCGGCCACCTGCCACGTTTCACTGGGAATAGCGTCCGATACGATTGCTTTCTCTCCCTCTCGCCGGGTGCGTTGACGGCTCTGCGTTAGCCGCAGCGCCTTTGCGCAGGGCGCCTCAAGACACTGACTTGCCTCTCTTTTTCTTTCACGCCTTCGTCCTTCTGCAACCGCTGTGAGTTGCGAAGAAGGAGACGATGATGAAACCAACCTGCTTGAACCAAAAGGAACTGGCGGAACGCTGGACCATTTCGCACCGCACCCTGGAGCGGTGGCGGTGGGCCGGCGAAGGACCTGTGTACATGAAGATCGGTGGGCGCGTCGTGTACCGCATCGCCGATATCGAGGACTTTGAGCGCCAGGTCTCTGTCGGAACAGATGACTGGCAAGCGATCGACTAAAGCTTCAACACGGTTCGAGCGGCCGACAAGGCCAGAGCGACGATCACTTGGAGGATGTCCACCGAACGGTGTGCGGCAAGCGTTGCACACGATGCTTGCGTCGAAACCGGCCTGTCCCTGGGGCATAAGGCCGGTTTCGGTCTATCAACGTCTTCCAGTGGTGGCTACAATAGCTCCAACTCTCTAGGAGGTGGGCTATGCGGCACATGGCGGCACGGGATGCAAAAAACAGCTTCGGCAGGCTTATCGACACTGCTCGAGCTGAACCGGTGGCCATCGAGAAGTACGGTCGCCCGGTCGTCGTTGTAATTTCGATTGAGGAATACAATCGCCTCACTTCCCCCAAGACAATTGATGAAGGCCGTGGGGCTCCTCAATGACTGTCTTCGTTCAGAACAACGAGATCAAGCAGGGAGACTTCGTCGAGGTTCGAGGCAGGCAGTGGCTTGTCGAGACCCTCTCAGAGGAGTCTGGCGATCTCGCCACATTGGGTCTGTCGTGTATTGCCGACGATGCACAAGGCGAACAGCTTGAAGTTATCTGGGATGCCGAAATTGACGGTAGGCTGCTGGATGAGGATCGATGGAGTAGTGTCGGCCAAGGACAACCGGATAGCCCCGAAGTCCTATCTGCGCACATCCGCGCAATTCGTTGGAAATCAGCTACTGCTGCAGACCGGAACCTCTTGCAGGCACCGTTTCGAGCCGGAATTAGGCTCGACGCGTATCAGTTGTTGCCTCTTAGGAAGGCACTTCGCCTTCCTAGAGTAAATCTTCTGATTGCCGATGATGTTGGCTTGGGGAAGACTATCGAAGCTGGCCTCATCGCTAGAGAGCTGCTCTTGCGCCGCCGGATAGACTTCATTGTCATTGCGGCGCCGCCTTCCATGACCGTTCAGTGGAAGGATGAGCTCGAGGCGAAGTTCGGTCTATCCTTTGACGTTGTCGATCGAGACAGGGTTGCCGACCTAAGAAGAACAAGAGGGTTTTCGGTGAACCCATGGGCAACCGGGTCGAGGTTCATCATTTCGCATAGGCTTCTGACGGACGAAACCTATGCCGCCGGGTTGCGTGACATCCTTGGCGAATTTCGTGCGCGCGCACTTCTTGTACTTGATGAGGCCCATCACGCCGCACCTTCAGCAGGAACGCGATACGCCGTTTCGAGCCAGCTTACCAAGGCTGTGCGGGATCTCGGAGAGCGCTTTGAACACAGGCTGTTCCTTACTGCTACCCCACACAATGGGCATTCCAACAGTTTCTCGGCCTTGCTTGAGATGCTTGACCCTCAACGCTTCACCAGAGGTGTCGAGGTTCGTCCAAAGGATCTTGAACCGGTCATGGTGCGCCGCCTGAAGTCAGATCTTAGACGCCTCGGTGAGGCATTCCCTGAGAGGATCGTTGAACCAATCATCATTGACGGCCTGGCAGAGGAGTCGCCCGAACTCATGCTGGCCAACCAGCTCGCGGCCTATGGCGAGCTCAGACAAGCTCGGATCGAGAAGCTGCCAAGAGGCAAGTCAGCCATTGCGAAGCTTGCATTCGTCGGCCTCCAACAGCGGCTCCTGTCTTCGATTGCGGCCTTCCACCGCACCCTTAAAACCCACAGGTCCACTCTTCAGAAAGTTTTGGATGGCTCGGTGAGCCCTAACGTCGAAAATGCAGCGAGCAGCTTCGTTGCGCCACTTTCAGCGGAAGAGAGTGCTGAACTGAGCCTTGGTGAGGGTTCAGCAGAGGACTTTTTGGATGCCGACGAATTGGCAAGCACGGCAGCCGCCTCTGCAGCCGGCAGCATTGAAGCAACACGAGAGGAGCTCTCGGCTGAGCTTCTCGCCGTCGATGAAATGCTGGAGTTGGCAGAAAAGCACGCCGCTCGACCTGATGCTCGCATTGAATGGTTGGTCGGCTGGATCAAGGCGAACATGCTGGACGGCGAGATCTGGAATAATCGGCGTTTGATTATTTTCACAGAATGGGAAGATACGAGACGATGGCTCGAAAGACGCCTGCGCGAAAACTTTGCCGACACGGATCACGCTGATGAACGGATTGGGGTCTTTACTGGTGCCACGAACTCCGAACGTCGCGAGTACGTGAAGCGCGCGTTCAACTCGGATCCAGGCGCCGAACCACTTCGAATTCTTATCTGCACTGATGCTGCAAGGGAAGGCATCAACCTACAGACGTATTGCTCCGACCTGCTTCACTTCGACCTACCATGGAACCCGTCCCGGCTTGAGCAACGGAATGGCCGGATAGACCGGAAGCTACAGCCCGCAAAGAAGGTCTTTTGTCGCTATTTCAAGTATGCACAACGCGAGACTGATATCGTTTTGGATGCGCTGGTTTGGAAGACTGAGACTATTCGAGATGAGTTGGGATCGGCAGGAAAGGTAATTGAAGAACGCATCGCAAAGAAACTAAGCGAAGTTGGTATCGAGAAAGGAAAAGGTTCAGAGCTAGCACGCGCAATCGTTGAGGAAAGCGATGCGGAGAGGGTCAATAGAGCGCGGTCGGAGATGGACGACGATGAACTCGAGCGACACAGCCGCCTTCTGAAAGAGCAAGACGACCTTCGAGGCGTTCTGGAGCGCTCGCGCAAGAGAGTTGGTGTCGACCCAGACGACCTGAAGCGAGTTGCATCGGCAGCGTTTTCGAGAGTTGGGCTATCCCTCGACAGAGCGCGTGGACCCACCGTAGGTGAAGTCGTAACATACGATCTTGACCCGAGCGATCCTGCATTTGCCAAAGATGCAGGGTGGGACGATGCCTTCGACGATTTGCGTGTCAGGCCCCGCAAACGGGGAGAGAGAATGGCAGATTGGCGGAGGAGCGCGCCAATCCGATCGATTGCGTTCGAACCACCAATCTTGGCTGACGGGCGGGATGCAGACAACGTGGTTCAGGTGCATCTCGAACATCGTCTTGTCCGGCGTCTGCTATCGAGGTTCCTTAGCCAAGGGTTTCAATCGAACCTTTCGAGGCTATCCGTCATCGAAGGGCCAGGCGCCCAGCCAAGAGTCGTTCTCCTTGGACGCTTGGCAGTCTACGGCGCGGCAGCAGCAAGACTTCACGAGGAAATAATCCCCATTACGGCAATCTGGCGTGAGTCAGATCGGGTTACACAGAAGTTGAAACCACTGGGAGAAAGCGGCGAGGAAAATACGCTAAATCAACTTGAGGATGCGCTGCGTGAAGCACGCCCAGCGACGGAAGCAGCCCTCTCGAAAATTAGGACGCTTATCTCGCAGGATATCGCTGACTTGACTCCGGCTTTTGAGGAGCTTGCAGCTGAGCGATTGTCGAAAGTCAGGGAACAGCTAGCGAAGCGGGGCGAGGAGGAAGCGAAATCGCTTGAAGCACTGCTCGCTCAGCAGAAGACAAGGATCTCCCGAGCTGCCAGCGACTTTGATCCAAACCAGTTGACGCTGGATCTGGTTCCAGAGGAGCGAAGAGAGCGGGAAGCTGATCGAAGGCATTGGCAAGGTCGGCTGGCGCGCCTTGAGACCGAACTCGTTGAAGAGCCTAAGCGTTTGCGCGACTCCTACGAGGTGCGTGCACATCGTCTTGAGCCCGTCGGGCTCGTCTACCTGTGGCCGGCATCAGGGTGAAGTAGATGGTTTCTGAAATCAATCGGGACCCCGATCTTGAGTGGCTTGATCATGTCCAGCCGGTCGGTCTGGTCGTAGCGCCCAGTGTATTGAAGGAGCTTGGCCTAAGTCCCCTGCACCAAAGCCCTGTCGACTCTGGCGCTGTGGCGGAACTCCTGAATGCTGACCTCGATGGTCCAGCGATTACCGACCCTTGGACGTTTGTGGAGCAAGTCCTGGGATGGGAGGCCCAATATACCGCCGGTGTCTCCGGCGGCCCCGATATTCCGGACGAGCTTGTTGTGCGGCTGCCAGAGCACTCCACCACGTTGCAGCCGCATTGGGCTGTCGCGGAACTCGGTTCTTCTGACCAGCCTTGGCAGCTCCTCGTTCGCATAGAAGACCCCGGCATCGATCCCGACAAAAGGGCGACGCTTGATGGTTGGGAAGCGACTCCGCACCAACGCTTTGAGCGACTTCTGAGAGATACGGGCGTCCATGCGGGCCTGATGGTCACGGACCGCGTGATCCGTCTCGTCTATGCGCCTCGCGGCGAAACCTCCGGACATCTGTCATTTCCAATTCGCCCTCTCGCGACCGTGGCCGGGCGCCCGATGCTCGGCGGCCTAAAGCTCGTGTTGGACGGCTTCCGGCTGTTCTCGGACGCAGATGACCGCCGCCTACCCGCCCTGTTGAGAAAGAGCCGAGAGGCACAAGCATCTGTCTCGACCGAACTTGCCGGCCAGGTGCTCGGCGCTCTGCACGAACTCTTGCGTGGGCTGCATGCCGCAGATCCTGATTTCGCAAGGGAACTCGCGCGTTCCCGTCCCGACCATCTCTATGAGGGCCTGCTGACCGTCCTCATGCGGCTGGTCTTCATACTCTATGCGGAGGATCGAGATCTTCTCCCCTCCCGTTCAGACGGACGCGCAAGATCGATCTACGAAACCAGCTATTCTGTCAGAGGGCTCTACGCGCGGTTGGTCGAGGACGCCGCTCTGAACCCTGACACGATGGACGAGAGGCGTGGGGGCTGGGGGCAACTTCTGGCGTTGTTCCGTCTGATCCACGGGGGGCACCCAACTCACTTCGTTCAGGCGCGCGGTGGCAAGCTTTTCGATCCTCATGAATTCCCGTTCCTCGAGGGCCGGGCGACCAAAGAAGACGATCCTCGCGTCCTGCCGGTTTCCGATGGCTGCATCCTGCGCATCCTCGAGGGATTGATGACCCTCAAGCTGCGCGGCCAGGAGCGTGAACGCCTCTCCTACCGAACCCTCGACGTCGAACAGATCGGCTCGGTGTACGAAACCGTCATGGGCTTCACTGTCGAGGAAGCGCCCTGTCGCGTACTGGCGATCAAGGCCGGCAAGAACAACAAGACGCCGGTTTTCGTCGGGCTCGACGATCTTCTGAGCAAGACAGGCAAGGACCGGATCAAGGATCTGAAGGAAAACGTCGGGCGCTCTCTCACGACCGCGCAGGCGAGACCGGTCGAGGCCGCGACCACAGTTGAGGATCTGGCGGCGGCGCTCGACAGCATCGTCGATGAACGCGGTTCGCCCCGTCACATCGTGGCGCCAACCGGGACACCCATACTCCAGCCAACGAACGAACGGCGCCGTACCGGCAGTCACTATACACCGCGCAGCCTCACCGGGCCGATCGTAGCCCATGCGCTGGAACCGGCATTCGGGAGGCTTGGGCCGGACGCCACGCCCGAGCAGGTGCTCGATCTCAAGGTCTGCGATCCGGCGATGGGGTCAGGTGCCTTCCTCGTCGAAGCCTGCCGCGCCATCGCGGCCCGGTTGGTCGAGGCCTGGGCGCGATGGCCCGAAACGCGGCCGACAATCCCTGCTGACGAGGATGAGGAACTGCATGCGCGCCGCCTCGTCGCACAGCGGTGTCTCTACGGGGTGGACCGCAATGCTCGAGCGGTCGATCTGGCGCGGCTCTCGCTCTGGTTGGCCACGCTGGCGAAGGACCACGAGTTCACCTTCCTCGACCACGCGCTCAAGTGCGGTGACAGTCTTGTCGGGCTGACCCCGGAGCAGATCGCGGCAGCGAACTGGGATGCCTCAAAGCCTGGACTTCCATTGTTGCGCCCGCTTGTGGCCGAGCGTGTTGCTGAGGCGGACCGGGCCCGTGCTGAAATCCGGTCGGCGCCGGATGACACAATGCGCGCGATCCAGGAACAGCGGCACAAGCATGTGGAGACGCGCCTCTCCCCTGTCCGGCTACTTGGGGATGCCGTCATTGCGGCGTTCTTCTCGGCCAACAAGGCTAAGGCGCGCGAGAAGGCCCGCGCAGACGCGGAAAGCTGGTTCTCTGGCCGGCCGGCGCGCTGGGATCTGCTCGAGGCGTCTGCGAACGAACTGCGCGAGGGAGAGTACGGCATCCCCCCCTTTCACTGGGCCGTGGAATTTCCCGAGGTGTTTAAGCGTGAGAATGGCGGTTTTGACGCCATCGTGGGCAACCCGCCCTTCGCCGGCAAGAACACAATCATCAACGGCAACAAGGCGAACTATCTTCTTTGGCTCCAAGAACTCCACGAAGGCGCGCATGGCAATGCCGATCTGGTTGCGCACTTCTTCAGGCGGTCCTTTTCGATGCTACGTCAAGGCGGAGTGGCAGGCCTCATTGCCACGAAGACGATCGGCCAAGGTGACACACGGGCATCAGGGCTTGAACCCATGCTCTCTGACGGTGCAACCATCATTCGCGCAACCCGCCGTCTAAAATGGCCGGGCGAGGCCGCGGTGGTCGTGTCGGTCGTGCACTTTGTAAAGGGCCCTGCTGGACAGGCGATCCTTGACCAAGCCCCCGTAACCCGAATTTCCGCGTACCTAGCGGAAGGGGATCTTGATTCCTCACCCTTATCATTGGCTGAAAACTCCAAGATCGCATTCCAAGGATCCGTAATTCTCGGAATGGGCTTTACATTCGATGATGTGGCCGCAGCAAAGGGCGAGGCAACAAGCCTAGAGCGTATGAATGAGATAGTCGCGGCTCGGCCAAGCGCCGCTGAAGTCATCTATCCCATGATCGGCTACCACGAAGTGAGCAATGATCCACGACACAGCCACTTCCGCTATGTAATCAATTTCGGAGACATGAGCGAACAAGAGGCGCGCTCAAAACACCCAGAACTACTTGAGATTGTTGAGCGGCTCGTGAAGCCGAAGAGAGATAAAGACAAACGAGCCGCGCGTCGCGAGAGATGGTGGCGTTTCGGGGATCGGCAGCCAGGCCTATACCATGCCGTAGATGGATTGCCTTTTGTTTTGGCTACAGCCAGCCAAGCAGCCAGTCAGTTCTCAATCGGCAGAATCGAGAACCGTTATGTCTACACCTCGAATCTCAATATTTTTGCTTTCTCAAGCTTGGCTGCATTTGGCGCGATGCAATCAAGAGTTCATGAAAACTGGGCTCGTGATTTTTCGTCAACCATGGGCGAAGGGCTGGCTTACGCACCTTCTGATTGCTTTCGTAACTTTCCTTTCCCCGACGGATTTGAGGACAATCCGATGCTCGAAGAGGCCGGGCAAGCGTATCATGACTACCGTGCCGAGATGATGATCGCTCGAGATGAAGGCCTCACCAAGACCTACAACCGCTTCCACGACCGCGGACAGAACGCTTCTGATATTGCCCGTCTACGAGAACTACATGCCGAGATGGATGCCGCCGTCCTGCGCGCCTACGGCTGGGACGACCTCGCGGATCGCGCACATCCCGAGTTCATCGAACAGGATGCCGATGAGGGCAAACAGGCCAAGACCCGCTTGGACTGGCCCTCCGAGTTCAAGGACGAGGTCCTCGCCCGCCTCCTCGCTCTCAACGCCGAACGCGCCGAGGCCGAACGCGCTGCAGGTCTGACCGCCTCGGACGAGGACGACGAAGACGAGGGAGAGGCCGCGTGACGAAAACGCTCGAGCTTTCACCGGAGGCTGCTGCCAAGATCACGGGCATGCGCTCCGGCCCCGGCTTCAACCGCTGCTGCTACATCGTGCGCAACCACCAGGACGGCACCGGTACCATCGCGCTCGACTGGTACGAGATGTCCGATGGGCGCGACTACTTCTCCTCCGACGTTTTCATGCGGACCGAGCTTGAGACCGCGTTGCAGATCGTTCGCTTGCTGAACGGACAGCTTCCGATGCGTGTTCACGCGGTCGAGCAGGAGCCGTGGCCAGACGAAGACGCATAGAAGGCTTCGCAAGAAATTCTTGCAAATGGCAATTCGCAAGACTATGTAGCGCCGCGGAGGCACACCATGGCGACTCAACTCATTGGCGCGCGGATCAAGGCCCTGCGCGAGGAGCGGAAGCTCTCGCAGGACGATCTGGCGCGGATATTCGGCTTCAAGGATCGGCAGACCGTGTCTGCCATCGAGAACGGCGAGCGCCGCGTCACGGCGGACGAACTGATGCTGGCTGTCGAGAAACTTGGGGCGACGCTCGAGTACTTCACCGATCCCTTCATGCTGGTCGGTGAGGGTCGTTTCTCATGGCGGCAAACGAATGTCAGCGCAGGCGTATTGAACGGCTATGAACGGAATGCCGGCCGGTGGATCGCTGCCTTCCGCGCCATCGCACCACAAGTCGGCCGCGCTGCCCCGCTCCTGCGCAGATCGCTCGGTTTGACGAAGCGCTCGAGCTTCGAAGAGGCGATGGAAGCTGGAGAACGTTTCGTGGCGGAGTTCGAGCTTGGCGACGTTCCTGCTGCCCGGCTCGCAGAGGTTATGGAGCGTGAACTGGGCATTCTTGTGCTCATGGTCGATGCGTTCGAGGGGATCTCCGGTGCGGCATGCCGTCTGCCAGAGCTCGACGTTGTCCTGATCAATCGCCAAGAGGTCATCGGACGTCGGCACTTTGACCTCGCCCATGAGCTGTTCCACATCCTCACGTGGGACGCGATGCCGCCCGAACATTCGGAAGAAGCCAGAGAAACCGGCGGAAACCGTGTTGAGCAACTTGCGAACAACTTTGCGTCGGCGGTGCTGATGCCGCGCGACGTTCTTGGGCAGTTCGCGGATTGGTCGAGGCTCGACGACCCGGAGTTGATTGCGCAATTGAATACTGCCGCAGATGAGCTGCAGGTGACCGCATCGGCATTGAAATGGCGCCTGGTGGCACTTGGAGAGTTGAAGCCGGGCCGAGCACGAGCCCTCGATGACGGGGCACTTCGGAACAATGGCCGTGATGCTCGAGAAGACAACGTGCCAGCGCTTTTCTCCAAGCCGTTCATGGAGGTCATCGGCCTTGCCGTGGATGAAGGTCGCGTTTCGATGCGCCGTGCCGCGGGTCTGCTCGATCAAACCGTCGAAGACCTGAGCGACTTGTTCGAAACGCATGGGGTGGAAGCCCCCGCCGAGCTGTGAGGTTTCCATGGCAAAGCACCCCGGCCCAGTTCTCGTCGATACGAACGTCATCCTGGAGTCATACCGGGTTGGTGCTTGGAGGGCGCTGGCCGGAGGCTACCCGATAGAGACCGTGGAAGACTGCATTACGGAAACGCAAACTGGATTTCAGCGTCGGCGCCCCGAACAGCTGATAGACCCCGGCGAACTGCGCGCCTCTATGGCGACTGTCCATGGTGTCGATGATCGCGAGCTCGCTGCACTGCTCTTGCAGGCGGCAGACATCGCTTTGGATACAGGTGAGCAGTCGCTTTGGGCGCACGCTCTTGGGAGATCAGACGGCTGGATCCTTTGCGGGCCAGACAAAGCTAGTCTTCGGTTTGGTGTCCGTTCCGGCTTTCGGGACCGCCTGTTTGCTCTGGAGCATCTACTAGAAGCCGTAGGACACCGGCCAAAGCAGCCGTTGAAGACTGCGTATACAAGTAAGTGGTTGGCTAAGACCCTTAGCGAACTCGTTATTTCTGAAGGGATTTGAGAGCCATGACCGCCTCAGACGACATCCGTGCTCAGATCATCGACATGTTTCGTCGTGACTTGATCGGTCCCGGGGACCAAGACGCCGATCTTGCCTTGGAGCGGCTGAACGAGAACCCCTCTCGTTGGTATTTGACTGGGTTCTTGGCTCCCGCAGAGGGCCCGGGCGGCATGGACAGCGACGACGATGACGATCCGTCTGCGCAAGAAGAGATGGAAATCGGCATCGACGAGACTGATGCGGAGGGTGCCGGCGGTGCAGTTGGAGACGACGACGAGCCAGAGGCACCAAACACGAAAAGGCGCTTTCTGCCCTCTTCTATTGGCCTGACCGTTCTTCTGCCACCCGATGCTACCGAGCTCGAGGCGCGCGTTTCTTGGGGGGATTACAGAACTGAACCTGCCTTGGAGGAAAACGCTCTTCTACCGGAGTCCCTGACCGAGGAACCAGGTGAAAACGGCAAGCCCCAACGTGTCCCCAGACCAATGGTGGATTGGGTGAGGACTCCGAAAGAAAGGACGGTCAGGCTTCCTGTGCGCGACGGCAGGTCACGACCCATCCTCGTACCAGACAGTGCGGCCGAGCAACGTAGAGGCGGTGGCCTGACGCTTGAGACGCATTCGAGGCTATTCGAGTACCGCACCCCGGACGGGCGGAAGGAACGCGTGCGCGCGCTTACGGTATTCCTTGTCAATCGGCGGGCGATCGTACACCGCTTCTATTCCGATGTGAGCTTCATTTTTCAAGCACGTTTAGACCTTGTATTCGCGCAAGGCTTCCATCCTCGACGCGACCTATCTGGTACGCATGTTGAGGACTGGGACCTCAGGGTTGCGGACCTGCACTATCGTGATGTCTGCGAATGGGCGGTGGGCCGGAATGCAGCTGCGAGCTGGAGCGCTGAAGAAGAACTTCGCCAGAAAGTTACGCATGTTTGGACCAATCCGCTACCGACTGCCGAAGTCGAGCGAGTGGCGCCGAACGAAAGCGACGAGATCAAGTCTTTGGTGTCTTTCGGCATGGAAGCTCTCGCCGAAGCGGCGGACAACGGACCCGGTCCGTTAAATGATGCAATCTGCAAACTTCCCGAACTGTATGACGTTTGGATCACATCGGAGCGAAGCAAGCTAGCCGCGCTCTCCACACCCAGAAGACAAACCGCAGAAAGATTGCTGACGGAAATGGAGCGTGCGCGCGACCGGATTTCATCCGGCATCGACATGCTCGTTGCTGATGACGCCGCGCGTTGCGCTTTCAAGTTCATGAATCTGGCGGTTTCGGCGGCAGCGCGTCGCAGAAATGCAGGGCCTGCGGGCGATCCCCAACAGGTTCCGCCCCCCACTTGGAGGCCTTTTCAGCTAGCGTTTATCCTTCTGAATCTTCCTGGTCTCTTGAAGAAGACACACCCGGATCGAGAAATCGCCGACCTCCTCTTCTTCCCGACCGGCGGCGGCAAGACCGAGGCATATCTCGGCCTAGCTGCTCTGATCATTTCCCATAGGCGCCTTGCGGGTTCCGGGGTTTTGGGTGCGGGTGTCTCGGTCATCATGAGATACACCCTCCGCCTGCTCACACTAGATCAGCTGGCTCGCGCGGCGGGAGTTGTATGCGCCCTTGAGTTGATGCGCACGGATCCCAAGAGTGTCGATGGAAATGGAAGAAAGCTCCTTGGGGAATGGCCGATCGAGATTGGCCTCTGGGTAGGTTCAGATGCCTCACCAAATCAGTTGGGTGGCAAAGGAAAATCCAGCGAAAAGACTGCTGTCGGAAGAGTTAGACGATATCGGAACGGGCGCGACAAAAGAGCTCCGGCACCGTTAAAGGCATGTCCCTGGTGCGGTACAGCGTTCTCGCCGTCATCCTTTGCTTGCATTCCGAATGAACATGCCCCGACAAATCTGGAAATTCGATGTGCCAACACGACCTGCGAATTCAGTCGTGAGCGACCTCTGCCGGTCCTCACCGTCGACGAGCCGATCTATCGGCGCCTACCTGCATTCCTGATTGCAACTGTTGACAAGTTCGCCTCACTCCCATGGGTCGGCGAGACAGGCGCGTTCTTCGGTCACGTGGACCGTTTCAGAGATGGATTAGGGTTCTTCGGCGCAGCCGAAACTGGAGAGGGTAGCCCGCTGGCGAACGGATGGTCGCTCGCACCACCCGACCTTATCATTCAGGACGAACTTCACCTGATCTCTGGTCCACTTGGTACCGTGGCTGGGTTGTATGAAGCTGCTATCGATCAACTCGCCAGTCGCAAGATCGGCGATAGCATCGTGCGGCCTAAGATCGTGGCGTCAACGGCTACGGTCAGACGCGCCTCAGAGCAAATTGAGGCTCTATTTGATAGAGGCAACACCAGTATCTTCCCCCCGCCCGGCCTAGACCGTACCGACAGTTTCTTTGCGAAGACTGTGCCAGCAAAGAAAGACCCAGCCCGACTATACATGGGAATTGCAGCTCAAGGTCGAGGCCCGAAGCTCGTCTTTCTCAGATCGTTGACGACACTTCTTGCGGCGGCTCAGGCGGCATTCGACGCGCACCCTCCTGCTGGAGACAAGTTGAACCCAGCAGATCCCTACATGACTGCGCTTTGCTATTTCAATGCACTTCGGGAGTTGGGAGGTGCGCGTCGAATTGTTGAAGACGAAGTAAGAGACCGCGCCGCTCGTTATGGCACTCAACGGCACCGGGTCGAACCTAATGATAAGCCATTCTCTGATCGCCAGATAAAGGAGCCGATGGAACTGACGTCTCGCGAGTCGACCGACAAAGTCGCGCTGGCGAAGCAAAGGCTAGAGGCGGCCTTCGGAACAGGAGCAGAGAGCGTTGACGTCGCGCTAGCTACCAACATGATCTCGGTTGGCCTGGATATCACGCGCCTCGGTTTGATGATGGTCCAGGGGCAGCCGAAGACAGCTGCTGAATACATTCAAGCAACAAGCCGCGTTGGTCGAGATCCAACGCGCCCTGGCCTAGTTGTTGCTGTTTTGAACCTTCACAAGCCTAGGGACCGAATGCACTTTGAGCAGTTCGGCCACTATCACCGAACATTCTATCGAGCCGTTGAAGCCACTAGCGTGACCCCTTGGGCCGCGCGCGCATTGGATCGCGCCTTGGCTGCAGTTGTCGTGGCTGCGGCTCGTCACGTTGATCCTTTGCTTACGCCAGAAACCGCCGTGACAGAATTGAAGAACTGCCCTCAGGTTCGTGACGATGTTCGCGAGGCCATCGTCAGTCGAGCGCCATCTCATATGATTGCAGGCGGGCATTCGGCACTGAGGGCTGCGGTTGATGAGCTATTGGACGCTTGGATAGCTACTGCTGAGGAACAAGCCGCAGGAGGAAGTCAGTTTGCCTACGCGAGGAAAAAGAGCCCGCATCGTCTATTGCATATGCCGCTCGAACCGGATTGGGCAAACCTAGATGAAGCACATCGTCGCTTCGTCGCCGGAAGGTCAATGAGAGATGTCGAGGCAAGCGTAGCCCTAAAGGTCAGAGATCCGTATGGAAACACCATTGCCAATGCGGACGATCTAAAATGACAAAGAATTCACAAAGGCTTAGCCAGATAATCTCCACTTTCGGTCCTGGATCGATGATCGATCTTCCGACACGTTCTGTTGTCGTCGCAGGGCTTGAGTGGTGGGACATGCGGGGCAATTCGTTCACGACTATTCCTGAGCCGAGACTTACGCTTAGGCTGGAGCAGTTGTTGAAAGATCAGGGACGTCTGGATCCGGACGTTCATCTAGCCCTTCGCACTCCCCCTGTATCGAATGACCTTGGGCAAGGTGTGCCTCACGGCGTCGCTGCACCAGTGTTTCCTACCTGGTTTGTCTGCGAGCTGGTTGAAACGGGAGGACCAAATTCAAGCGTTCGGCGACGACGCCTTGTTCGATGGCAAGATCTCGACACCAAGGGCAGGCGTAAGTTCGTATTCGATGATGGTCGAAAATCAGACGTGACACCTATTCGATTTGTTTCAGCGTGCGAGAAAGGTCACATGCAGGATATCGACTGGAGGTGGGTCGTGCATGGTGGCACGCAATGCCACGAGCCAATGTGGATTGAGGAGAAGGGCACCAGCGCTGACCCCGCAGATACCAGTGTCGTCTGTGGATGCGAGCGACGGCTTTCATTGCAGGATGCTTTTCAGCCCGGACGGCTTGGCAAGTGCCGCGGGGAACGCCCTTGGCTGATGGACCGAGACCCAGAAGGTTGTGGCGAAAACCTCAAGCTTCTTACGCGAACGGCTACCAACACCTACTTTCCGCAAGTCTACACGGTAATTTCTCTCCCAGCTGAGGAAGATGAGCTATCGCGTTTGGTAGAAGAGCTCTCCGGTGATCTGGCAAGCGTCCAATCAGTGACCGACGTGGCCCAAGCTAAGAAGTTTAACCCCCGCGTTTCAGCTGCACTTGGAACGTATTCCGACCAGGACATCTTCGACCGATTGGTACGCCTGCGGCAAGGTGCCAGCGTAGATGCGTCTAAGTCTCCAAAACTCTCAGAGTTCGATGTGTTTGCATGCGGAAGGCCGGAAATAGGTACGAATAGCGCGTCGGCGAAGCTCTATGCACAAACCCTTCCGCGTTCGGCCTGGGTAGATCCCAGCATTGACGTCGATATGGCCCCTATCAAGAACCTGGTTGCCGTTCACCGCCTCCGTGAGGTTTCTTGCCTATATGGGTTCACGCGTTTCGAAGCGGCACCAACAAGTGCCGACGGAGATATTGAAGATATTCAGCTCGCTGTCCGGGGCGCACCACTTTCTAGAGGTGCCGATTGGTTGCCTGCAATAGAGCAGTTCGGCGAGGGTCTCTTCATACACTTTGACGAGAAGACAGTGCTCTCTTGGTTGAAGCGGCACGATGTAAAAGAGCGCCAAGAGAAGCTTCTACACGGCTACGACCTTTGGCAGAGACGCTTCACTGGAAATGCACCCAGCTATCCTGGAACCTCGTACATCCTTTTGCACAGCTTATCCCACGCACTCATGGCTGAGATTGCACTGGACTGTGGATACCCGGCGAGCTCGTTGAAAGAGCGGATATATGCACTTTCGGACACCCGCACCGGAAAGATCCCAGAAAGGTGCGGCATTCTAATTTACACGGCAACGCCGGGTGCGCAGGGTACGTTAGGCGGGCTTGTTGCCGCCAGCTCAAGGTTCACAAAGATTCTCAAAGGCGCGCTTGAGCGTTTGAGAGTTTGTTCAAACGATCCGGTGTGCGCAGATCACGAACCGGATGGCCGCAGTGGCGACCGCGCCACACACGGCGCCGCATGCCACGGCTGCCTTCTGATTTCGGAGACCAGCTGCGAGATGAGAAACCTCTTCCTCGACCGAAGTCTTCTGGTTCCAACCATGGGCGCGCAAGGATCGAATTTCTTCGACTGATACACAGAGGATTACCCCAATTTGGAGCCCCAGAAGGACGTCTGGTCGGCCGCGAAGTAGCCGTCCGCCGCGCGGAAGTTGCCCTGCAGCTCGACGGTGTCACCGGCGGTAAGCGGGACCATCGTCTGCAGCCAGAGCGCGGTCGCCTCCGAGACATGAGCGCCGCTGATCTCGCCGAACGATCCGCGGATCTCGGTCGTGCCGTTCAGCACGAGCCGGCCGCTCATCCGCGCCGACGTGCTGGCGTTCACCTTGTAGACGAGCGAAGCGCCGAAGAGGTAGGTGCCGTCCACCGGCGCCACGAAGCGGTTGTTCGCGGCGTCGAAAGCGCCCTGGTCGTTGTAGTCCGTATTGTTGATAGCGATCTTCGTCCAGGCGCCGACGCCGACATAGTTGTCGTAGTTGGTATAGGCCTTGAAGCGTGGGAGCCGCGGCTGGTCGACGATGCCGTTCGCGTTGTCGACGCTGAGCCCGTCGAAGAAGGTGCTCCCATCGGCCGAGACCGCGAGCCGGAACCTGTCCGAGCCGAACAGCCCGACTAGCGCCTTGGTCACGAAGCCAGTCTGGAGCGTCAGGCCGAGATCGTCACCCGCGGCCTCCTTGTTCATGGTGTAGAACAGATCGCCCGTGCCGCCCTCTGCCACTGTCTTGGCGGCCCAGAGCGCGGCGTTCAGCTTGGCCGAGAACGGGTTGGACGCATCGGCCGTCGTGCCGAGCCCGAGCAGGGCGAGGTTCTGCAGCGCGCCCGGTGTGGTGCCGACCCAGCCAGCGCCATTGAAGACCAGCAGCAGGCCCTCGTCCTCGACCCATGCGCGCCACCCCGACCGCGGCGGAAGGCGCAGCCAGGCGCCATCGGTCCAGAGCGCGACATTCAAGTCCCAGCCCGCCCAGTCGCCCGTCGCGCCCGAGCCGACGATGTATCGGTCGCCGTCGGCGGGGCTCGCTGGCGGTACTGCCAGATCGCGGTCGAGGACCGAGAGCTGGACGAGCCCGTCGAGGATCCGCAACGCCTCGTTGTGGGTGACATGCTTCTGGGCCTGCGCCGCGAGGATGTAGGGCAGCAGGAGATGGGTCGTGGCGTCGGACATGGGAGGGCCTTCAGAACGTGAGCGTGACAGTTTTCGGCGCGCCCCGCCCGACGAGGGCGGAGAGCTGGTAGATGCGGACGTCGAGCGTGTCGCCGGGCCCGAGCGGCGCACCCCAGTCGGCGGTCTGCTGGACGGTGGTGTAGATCGCGCTGGTCGTGGTCGTGCTCAGCACCCGCTTCACGGCAGCGCCGTCGAGGAGCTCGACCTCGTAGGCTTCCAGTTCCTCTGCCAGCGGCACCTCGAGCCCGCCCCAGGTGTCGGCCGCGAGTGCCCGGGAGCGGCGCGTCCAGCGGATCGTGAGATTGCCCGGCGGGCGTGGCGTGCGCCACGGCTGCTCGACATGGGCGACGGAGAACGGCCGTAGCCCCACCCCCTCGGATGTGAAGGCCTGCGCAACATAAGTCTCGTCGCTGACGGGGCGGCTCGCAGGGCCGATGCGCCAGTTCCACGGGATGCCGAGATCGGCCTCGGCGATGGGCAGCGAGGCGAGGCTGTCGTCGAGCACCACCACCCGCGCGCCGGCGGGCGCCGGATTGCCCATGGCACCCTCAGTCCCTCGCTGGCCGCGGAGAAGCCGGGTCAGGCGATAGCGTCCCGGGGCGATCAGTTCGGCCGCGCCTGCCTGCACGATCTCCCAGACGCCGGGCGCGCTCTCGATGGCGAGCGCGTTCGCTCCGCCGAACAAGGACAGGTCCGTGACGCTTTCCAGCGTGCCGGTCAGCAGATCGACCACCAGGACGTTACCGAGGTCGAAGCGCCAGGTCGGGCCCGAGTAGAAGTCCGAGACCAGCGCGCCGATCCGGGCCCGCGTCCCGAAGCTCGTGAGCAGCTCGAAGCCGTCGCTGGACGGGCTCCGGAACACCGCGATCTCGCCGGGCCAAGGCACGGCGTGCGCCGCCGCAAAGGGGCGATGCGCGGGCTGGTCCTCGGTCAGTTGCGGCAGGTCGAGCAGCACCGCCTCGGGCGCGCCGAACACGACAGCTTGCGAGAGCGCCGAGGGCCGCGGGACTCCCGGCGGCAGGTCGTAGGCCTCCCGGTCCTGGCGGACGGCCTCGATGCCACGCGCGTCCGCATCGGCGATAGAGACGAGCCGTAGCGGGACTGCCTGGCCGTCATGGGCGAACGACACGACATCGGCGGGGTCGAGCGCCAGTCGCGAAGGAGGCAGCCGAAACACTGCGCTCTCGCGCCCGGTCCAGGCTTCCATGAGGGCGCGGCGGCAGCGGCGTTCTGCCTCTTCGGGCGGCACCGCCATCGGGAAGGACTCGGACGCGATCCGGGTGGTGTCGACGGTGATGCGCCGTGCCTCGACCTGCGCGGCCTCGTAGTCCTCGTCGGCGCGAGCAACCTGCCACTTCAGGGCCTGCGGCAGTTCGGTCTCCTGGCCGCGAGTCAGTTCGAGGACGTCGCCTTCGCGTGCGGCGACCAGAGCATCGGGGCTGACGCTCGCCACTGCCGCTCGGCCGCGCATGACAAAGCGGATCATGCCTTCGGTTTCGACCGCGTCGAAGCCGAAGTGGCGCGCGAGTGTGGTGATCGAGGCGCGCGGGCTTTCCAGCGCGCCGATCGCATAACCCTCGACCGCGCCCCAGAGGCCGGTGACATCGATGCGATCCTCGGCCAGTCCGGCGCGCAGGCAGAGGTGTCGGACGAGCGCGGCCAGAGACACTGCCCCGAGCCGTCCGGTCAGCCAGTGTCCTAGGCGCCAGTTGCTGCCGTCGGTCCAGACATCGGTGAGCGCAGGGAAGAACGGATAGGGTCGCGCGTCCCAGGTCCAGGCGGCACATTCGGGCACATGCACCATCCGGCCGCCGTAGACGGCGGAGATCGGGTTGTTCGCAGCCTCGCCCCACCAGAGATAGGACGCCTCGAGATAGGCGCGCTGGATCGCGTCGTCCCGCCAGCCGCGGGAGAAGTATGGCACGAAGCTTTCGGAGGATTTCGGGTCGAAGAAGACGTTCGGCTGGTTCGTGCCCCGGTCTATGGCCGGACAGCCGAGCTCGGTGAACCAGATCGGCTTGGACTCTGGCGTCCACGCCGTCGGCGTGCCGACCTCCACGCCGTCCGGCCGGTCGTAGTGCGCGTTCGACCACCAGGCGCGCAGATCCTTGTAGCGGAAGACCCACGGCTTGCCGGCGGCACCATCGGTGATCGCGGTGCGGACCTGTGCAGTTCGATCCGCCGCGCTGGCATAGAACCAGTCGAAGCCTTCGCCGCCCGCGATGTTCCCCTGCAGGTAGGCGCGGTCGTAGATCGCGGGCCAGCCCTCGGCCCCGTCGGCATGCTCGAACCCGTCGCGCCAGTCGGAGAGCGGCATGTAGTTGTCGATGCCGATGAAATCGATCTCCGGATCGGCCCAGAGCGGGTCGAGGTGGAAGAACACATCGCCCGAGCCGTCGCCCGGCTGGTGACCGAAATACTCCGACCAGTCGGCTGCATAGCTGATCGCCGTGCCCGCCCCGAGAATGGAGCGCACGTCGGCCGCGAGATCACGAAAGGCCTGCACCGCCGGATAGCTGGACGCGCTCGAGCGGATCGTGGTCAGTCCGCGCATCTCCGTCCCGATCAGGAAGGCATCGACCCCGCCGGCCGCCGCGCAGAGATGGGCGTAGTGCAGCACCATGCGACGCAAGCCCCAGTCGTCGGCCGGGCCGGTCCAGGAGACGGTCTCGCCAGAGACCGCGAAGTCGGACGGGCTCGCTGCGCCGAAGAAGGCCGAGACTTGGCTCGCCGTCGCACTGGTCTTGTCCACGCTCCCGCCATGGCCCGCCGCGGGCGAACACGTGATCCGGCCGCGCCAGGGGAACGCGGGCTGGCCGATCTCGGCGGCGTTGTCGGAATACGGGTTCGGCAGGCTGTTGCCGGGCGGGACGTCCATCAGGATGAAGGGATAGAACGTGACCCGCAGCCCGCGGGCCTTCATCTCCTTGATCGCCTGCACCACCGCGAAATCGGCCGGCGTGCCGCCGTAGACGGGTCGGTCCTGGTCATCACGGCTGACGAGATGCGCAGCGGCGCGCGAGACGCCGTTGACGGACCATGTCTGCGGGCTCGTCGTCTTGGCCGATACCTCGACGCCCGGCCGGATCTTGCAGTCGCCCACGCGAAGATCGTTCCCGAACCAGGCGACGACGAGGCTCACGCTCTCGACGTTGGGCGCCATCGCCTGCAGCCGGTCCAGCGCCACCACCATGTCGGCGGTGTCCGAGAGCGCGTTCAGGTTCTCAGGCGTCTGCGCCCCGCCGCTGCCCTTGCGGATGCCGGTCGTCGCGTAGGTGAACTCTCCCGAGGCCGGGATCAGGGTGACGGCCTGCACCAGCCCCTCGGCGGTGTCAGGGTCGGCGAGCGGCCGGAACACTTCGAAGGAGAGCTGCGGCAGGCGGTTGCCGTAGCTCGACAGCGGCAATTCCTCGAAGACGACATAGGCAGTCCCGCGATAAGCGGGCGTGTTCGCCGCGCCCATCTTGGCCGAAATGAACGGATCGGCCGCCTGCGCCTCGTCGCCTGGATACCAACGCCAGGTGACGCCGGAGAGGTCCATCGGCTTGCCATCCGCCCAGACGCGCCCGATGCCGGTGATCGGTCCCTCGCAGAGCGCGACGGCGAAGGAAGCATAGTACAGATACTCGGTCGTCTTGACCTTGCCGCCCCCGCCGCCCTTGCCACCGCCCTGCGTCGTGGTCTTCGTCTCCTCGCGGAAATCGGTGGCCCAGATGATGTTGCCGCCGATCCGCATCCGGCCATAGAGCCGCGGGATCACGGCTCCCTCGGTCGAGGAGGTGATGCGCAAGCTGTCGAGCCGCGCCCCTTCGATCCGCTGTGTCGGCGCGAGCGAGGACACGATCCAGCTGTCGACGACAGAGCCGATGGTGGACCCGATGAAGCCGCCGATGGTCGCCGCGCTGACGCCAAGGATCGCGCCGCCGATCGAACCGCCGATGGCGGCACCGGCGGCGCCGAGAATGAGGGTGGCCATGTCGGGGATCTCAGCGGTGCGGGAACAGGAAGGCGAAGGCGATACGCCGCCGCCATGCTGCCGTGAGCGGTTCCTCGATCACGCCGAGCCGCTCGTAGGCATGGAGGAAGGTGTCGGGGCCAGTCAGGATACCGACATGCTTGGCGATGGCGCGCGGCATCATCCGAAAGAGCACCAGCGCACCGGGACCGGCATCGGCCGGGGCGATCTCGGGCATCATGCGGCGCGCGCCCTCGGCCAACACTTCGTTCGGGCCCGTCTCGCCCCAGTCGCGGCAGTAGGGCGGCATCAGAAACGGCTCGGGGCCCACCACTTCGCGCCAGACGCCGCGGGCGAGCCCGAGGCAGTCGCAGCCGACGCCCTTGAGGCTTGCCTGGTCATGGTACGGCGTCCCGAGCCAGGACCGTGCCGCCGCGATAACCCGATCCGGATCGGCGTGCTTCACAGCACACCCCCGTCATGCCCGCCATCCTTGGTGGCGTAGCGCAGAACGGCGTCCTGGCCGGGGATATGCGGAAAGCCCCGGAAGTTGGCGGTGTTCGCGAACTTCGCCCCGCAGGTCTCCATGCGCTTGTCGCAGCCCGCGCGGATGGTGAAACCGTCGCCCTCGCTGATGGCCCGCACCGGGGCCTCAAGGAGCGTCAGCACGGCAACGCCATCCGTAAGGTCATGGCCCAAAACCTCGGTGCGCCGCCCCGCGTTCGCGCCGGATGTCCAATCCAGCGTGCCGAAGGTGAACCAGCCTGCGTCGAAGCCGCTTAGACCGGAGGCAGTGAACGCGCGGTCGCGCAGCGGATCGACGACGACGCCTGAGCCCTTGAAGGCCGGGTCTTCCAGATCGACGCCGCAGCGCGCATCGCCGAGCGCGGCATCGCAGGTCGCCTGGAAGGTCCGCCCGACCGTCTGGCCCAGCACATGGGCGAGTGAGCGCACCTCCGCGACGAAGGCCAACCGCCCGCGCCGGATTTGGCCGATGGCTCCGCGCCGCATCAGCACGCGCTGCGCGGTGTCGGCCCAGTTCACCCGCCAGACCTCGACCGCCGCATTGTCCCAGCGGCCGTCGAGGATGTCGGTCTCGGTGATGCGGTCCGAGGTCAGCACGCCTTCCGCGTCCTGCGCGTCGACCGACAGGTCCGAGCCCGAGCGGACCTCGGAGGCCGTAAGCCCGCTCTCGAGCTCGAAGTCGGTGCCGTCGAAGCTCAGCGTGCGGTCATGGTCGGTGAAGCCGAAGGTGACGCCATCGGCGCGACTGATCCGCCAACACCAGGCGAGCGTCGTCGTGCCCTCGTCGAGATGGGCCTGCAGAGCAGGCGAGAGGGTCTTCATCGGCAGGTTCCTGTCATGCGGTCGTCGAGATCGGCGATCCAGTTCGCCCACTCCGGGGGCACGGCCGCTACGGATGAGGCAGGCGGCCGGGCCAGCCGCGCCTCGACATAGGAGGCGCAGCCGGCATCACCAGCGCCCATCGTTGCGGCGCAGCCGGTCAGCAGGATCGCCAGAGCCGCGGCCGTCGCGAACCGCCTCGTGCCCTCGCTCGACGCGCTTGCTCTTGTCTTCCATCGCATCGCGTTCCGCCTCCCGTTTGCCCGTGCGCTTCCCTTCCACGCGGCCCCAGACCCGGCCAAGGACGACGCCCCCGACCGCACCCAGAGCCGCGACCAGCCAGATCAGGAGATCAGCCATCGTCCTGCTCCCCGCGCGCGGCGGCGACGCAGAGGGCGACGACGAAAACGCCGAGACCCCCGCCCACGACCAGACCTGCGAGGAACTCAAGCATTGCCGCGGAACCCGCGCTCGATCCGGTCACGCAGGCCGATCAGTCCCAGCCCGAGGAACATCAGCCCCGCGGGCGAGGCATCGCCAGAGCCGGCAAGCAGCGCGACGAGCCGGGACAGTTCCCCGAGCGGCCCGGTGGCGGGCAGCGCGAGGGAGGCGATGCCGGTGAGCATGGCGAGCAGTCCCGCCCACCAGGTGAGCGAGTTGGGACGAACGTAGCGCATGGGGTTCAGGTCCTCTGGATCAGGGTGGAGAAGAAGGCGGCGAGCCGGGTGAGCCAGCCGGTCGGCGCGTCGGGCGCAGGATCGAAAACCGGAGGCCGCGGTGTCGGCGACGGCCGGCGAACCAACGCCAGAGCCTCGTCTTCGGTCAGACGGCGGATCGGCCGGGAGAAGTCCACGCGGCCCGTGCGATCCACGGACCAGACCGGGATCGTGCCGCCGGGATAGCGGCCATGGCGGAACAGGTCGCGCTCGGCCTCCCGGCGGGGAATGATCGAGGCCGGTCTCCGCCAGTTCAGAAACGCGTCGGCGGCTGCAACGCGATTGCCGTCGTTGAGGTGTCGGGTCAGCGCGGCCTTGGCGATCCCGCCGGTGTTGTAGTGGAAGCTGACCAGCGCATCGAACTCGTGAGGCGCCAATGGCACCTTCACTGCGCGCAGGACGGCCGCCTCGTAGCGCGCAAGATCGGCGCGGAACACCCGGAAAGCTTCTCGGATCCCGGCATCGAGATCAGGGGGCATGCCGCGCGACATGGTGGCCGGATTGGGCGGCCCGGCCGCGGCCGTGTGGCCGATGCCGAAGGTCCAGACCTTTTTCACATCGAGATAGGGTCCGGGCACGAGTCCTTCGTGCCGGACGAGGGCCAGCAGGCCCCGATCGGTCATGTGCATGGGATTACCGGAGGAGCGAGAGGATCAGGATCAGAGCCGCGACGGCGAGACCGATACGCAGGCGATGGGCGAAAGCCTGCCGGGGGTCGGCGGGGTCGCAGCGGAGCGAGCGTGCGAGGCGAAGGATCTCATTCATCGCCGTCGCCCCGCTTGGCACGGCGGAGGCGGGCGAGCAGCATCTCGATGAAGGCCGGCCCGAAGACGCCGACGAGATAGGCGGCCGACCCGGCAGCGCCGCCCGCGGGGATCGTCTCGGGCGGCAGGCTGAGCCAGGCAGTGATCACGGCCATCGACAGGCTGCCCATGCCTGCGGCGATCAGACCGCCGAGCAGGATGTGTCGCAGCGCGTCGCGCAGCCGCATCTTCGTGGTCAGCGCGTTCGTCGCGCCGCCGAGCGCGCCCCAGGCGGCGAGGATCACGGCGGTCGAGGCCGCGAGTTCGCGCAGCACGGCGGCCACAAAGCTGCCGGTGTCGTTCATCGCCGGATCTCCAGGAGCGGAATGGAGGTGATCGAACCGAGCCGCTCGAGGTCGAGCGTCACGTCGAGCGCGTCCGTGTCGAAGCGAAGCGGGACATCGAACTCGAAGCCCGCAGTAACGGTGACGCCGGAACCCGGCGCGGTGGTGAAGGTGATGACGCCAGTCGTGGTATCAACGGACCAGCCGGAGGCCTGCGGGGTGCCATTCAGGGCGACGGCGACCGAGCCCGCGACCGGCTTGGCAATGTTCCGCACCCACGATTGGCTGCCCGAGGCGTAGCGCTTCACCAGCTGGAAGGTGGTCGTCGCGCCGTCGCCGGTGCCGATCGCCTGGTCGGTCGGCGATGGCGTGCCCGAAGGCAGACAGGACTTGTGGTCGCCCCAGTCCTTGAAGCGGAACCCGTGGAGCCTGCCGTTGCGGGCCTCGAAGAAGGCGACCACCGCAGCCAGATCGTCGACGCGTCGGATGCCATAGGCGACGTCGTAACGGCGGCGCGAATTGGCCCAGCTGGCGTTGCGCTCCTCGTCGCCCGAGGCGAGCTCGACGATCTGGGTGCGCCGCTCCGGCCCGCCGCGCGCCCCACGGCTGATGTTGTTCGGGAACCGGACCTCATGGAACGCCATCACATGCCCCTCCGTCCCAGCGAGACCGCCCGGGCGATGTCCGCCGCGACCTGCGTGCGCGATTGCCGGAAACTCTCGGCGTCGCGGGCCAAGATGGTGACGTTGACGCTGCCACCCGTGCCGTAGCTCTGCGCCTCCCGGCGCGAGAGCACGCGCTCGCCCCGCTGCAGGATCGCGGGCACCTCGTCGTGCCGAAGGCCGACAGCGCCACCAGAATGCATCCGGGGAGCGGCGGCGAAGGCCATGGCCGGGACCATGCGCGAGGGGCCGGACGATCCGACCATGCCGCCCGCGTGCAGGATATTGGCGAAGATCCCGCCCGCGCCTCCGAGCGCGCCCGAGAGCGCGTTGGCGATGGGGCCGAGGATGAAGCGCCGCGCCGCCAGTTTCGCCAGATCGGCGATGAGCGAGGTCACCAGATCGCGAAAATTCAGCTTGCCGGTCTTCACGAAATTGCCCACGGCGTTCTCGGCCGACTGGAAGGCGCCGACGAGGCTCTGACCGATATCGCCGCCGATTTCGCGCGCCTTGCTGGCGTAGTCTGACAGCGCCGCTGTGACCGCCTGCCAGCCGGTGACAGCAGCCTCGGTCGCGGGCTCGGCCGCAGCGGCAGCAGCTCCGGCCGCCGCACCGGCACCTGTCGCAGCGCGCCCGGCTTCACCGAGCGCCGTCTCCAGTCGTTCGGCCGTGCCGGTGGCCTCGGTCAGCGCATCCGCACTGGCCTCGTCGGTGCCGCGCACGGCGTCGCGCAGCGCCTGCCAGCTTTCGAGGGGCGCGCGGGCCCCCTCGGCCAGATCGCGCGCGGCCCCGCGATGGAGGTTCGCGGACTCGAGCGCCCGGTTCGCCGCCTCGGCCATGCCGAGATCGGGCGCGGTGAGCGGGTTGTTCTCGAAAGCCCGGTCGAACGCCACCTGCGCAGCTGTCGTGGCGGCACTGGCTGCGCCCTCGAAACGGTTCTCGATCTCGCCGAGGTCGAGGTCGGGCACCAGCGAGACGCGCCGCTCCGACCCGAGTGCTTCCAGCCCCTGGTTGATACCGCCGATGAAGCCGTTTATGCGCGAGACCACGCCGTTCAGCATCGCCTCGACGCCGTCGACCAAGCTGTTGGCGGCCTGGAACGCCAGATCGCCGATGGCGGCGGGCAGCAGACCCCAGATCGCCTTGATCGCCTCGTAGGCGCCCTCGAAGGTGTTCGCCGCCGTGTTGCCGAAAGCCACGACGCTCTCGATGGAGCTCTGCATGCCCGACGCGGCGTCCGCCTTCAGGTCGAAGAACATCGCCGTGGCGGCCGCGCCCGCCGCAGCGGCGCCCATGCTGATCCGCTCCCAGACCTCGACTGCGAGGTCATTCAGGAGCGACATCGCCTCACCGAAGCCGCCCGCACCGGAGACGAGGCGCGTGAACTGGTAGACGAGCTCACCCGCACCGACGATCAGCGCGCCGATGCCGGTGCGGATAAGTGCGCCGCGCAGAAGGACGAGCGCGGTGGCGAGGCCCCGGACCGAAAGGGCCGCGGCGGCCATCCCCGCCACCCAGCGTCCCGCGAGGAAGGCGGCGAAGGTGGCGGCATAGGTGGTCAGGCGGCCGATGTTGTCGAAGAGGCCGCGAATGGCGATGCCCAGCGGTCCGGTGCGGCTGGCGACCGCCGCCATGGCGTTGGCGACCGCTTCCAGCGCGGGGGCTGCAGCGACCGCCAGCTGGTTCGATAGCCCGCGCCAGATCAGCCCGAGCCGGGAGATCGCGTCGTTCGTCCGCTCGATCTGGTCGGCGTCCTGTTCGGAGACGACGACCCCGAAAGCGAGGACATCCTCCGTCGCCTGGCGCAGCGTCGCGGTGTCGATGCGCGACATGGCAATCGAGCCTTCCTCGCCGAAGAGCTGGCCTGCCACGGCGGCGCGCTCGGCGGCGGGCACGAAGTTCTCGATCGCCGCGTTGATCGCGCCCACACGCTGGTCCAGCGGTAGGGCGATCAGGTCGTTGGCTGAAAGGCCCAGCCGATCCAGCGCGTCGGCAGCGGGCCCGGTCCCCGCGGCCGCCTGGCTGAGACGGCGCGTCAAATCCTTGGTGGCCTGCTCGATGCCGGACATCGACACGCCCGCCAGCTCGCCCGCGCGCTCGAGCGTCTGGATCGAGGCGACGGTGGTGCTGAGGGACTGCGCGAGCTTGGCTTGTGCATCGACGCTTTGCAGGCCGGACCGGATCATCGCTACGCCAGCGGCGGCGGCAGCTGCCACGGCGGCAGCGGCGGCCACCCGCACCCGGCGCGAGAAAGCCGCGAGCCGAGCGTTGGCCGCTTCCATCTCGCGGCTGAGCCGCCCGAAGCCGCGCGACCCGGCTTCGCCCACGCCTTCCAGCTCGGCGCGAACCTGCCTCCCGCCCACGGCCGCGAGGCGAACGCTAACCCGTTTTTCCGCCATGGGAGTGATCCATCTGTTCGTTGAGTTTTGCGACCATTACCGCTTCGATGACGGGCAGCAGTTCGGCCATGGCGAGGGGCGGCACGCCGAGCGCGTCGCCGAGCACCAGCGCGGCCGACATGTCCCAGCCGATCACGGCGCCGGGCAGGACGCGCAGCTGGCCGCCGAGGCGGCCGACGAGGTCCCAGACCTGCCAGCCCTCCGGCGTTTCCGGACGGTTCAACCGCGCCGGGCAGTCCGGGCAGGCTTGCGCGCAGGCTTCGCAGTAGCGCTCGCCCCCGCCGAAGGACCATTCGGCGAGAGCGCGGAGGCGTTTTTTTCCTGTTCCAGCAGCAGACCCTTCGAGACGTAGCTCAGCTGGAACGCTTCGAAGATCGGCCAGACGTCGAGCAGCGCGTCGATGGCCTCAGGGTTCGGATCGATGGGATTGCCGTCTGCGTCGCCGATGCCCTCCCAGGCAAGTACGGCCCGTCGCGCCAACGCCTTGGCGAACGTTACGGCGCGTTCCTCGTCCGAGGCCTCCTCCGGAACTGCCTCGACGACCGGGTCGCTTCGTGTCGCCACCATCAGGGCGGTGGTCAGCGGGCGCAGCTGCACCCGCACGCCGGGGGCGAGGTCATGCCAGTGTGGCGCGTTGGTCAGGTCGAGCGTCAGCATCAGTAGGTCTCCACATCGTTCACGAGGGTGACGGTGCACATCCGGCCGACCACGCTGTCGCGGGCGGCCTGCCAGTCGAAGGTGGCCTGCACGCCCTGCGGCCCGGAAATCTCGATGCGCGGGCGCGGCAGGTAGACGGCGTGCACGGTGAAGGTGAAGCTTTCGCCGGAGGGCAGCGCGTAGCCGAACTGGAGCTCGCACGGATCGCCGTTGATCGCCTGCGTCACCAGTGTGCTGTCGGCGAAGCGGACCTCGATGGACCCGGTGAGCGCGGCGATGGACGGGTCCGCGCCGTCGATGCGGCCATCGTTCCGTATGGTTTCGATCCGGTCGAGGTTATTGGCGTAGGTGATGTCGGCCGAAATCACGTTGCCGAGGGCCGATCCATTCCGGGTGATCGATCCGTTGAAATGGCCGAACCTCTTAAGCTCCAGCGCGGCGGGTGTCCCTGCGCTGGAACTCGTGCCCACCGTCTCGCCCTGCGCGACCAGCCGTGCCGTTGCAGTCAGCAGGCCAGACCGCTGCATCTGCCAGGTGATCTGGTCGAGCACGCAGCCCGAGTACATCGCGTATCGCGGGACCTCAGGCATGCCGGTCTCAATGGACATGCTGGGCAGTGTCCACGCGCCCGACTGGAATTCGTGGCTGTACGGCGCCTCCACGCCCGTAGTCGTGGGTGAGCCAAAGGCCGCCTTCAGCCAGAAGCCGAAAGCCTCCGCGTCAAGCGGCACGACGACATCGCCGTCGGCCGTCACCGCGTCCTTGATCGGCGCCAGCGGGTCGCGTCCGTAGCCCAGCAGCTCCGAGTTCAGCAGCGGCTGCTCGGCCCCAAGCGAAGTGCTGGCGAAAGGCATGCGGGTGAAGCCGCCCACGGAGGGCGTTCCATAGGTCGTCTCGAACGCAAGCGCCATCAGCGCCCGCGCCCCCTGGGCTCGTGCCATGGTGTTCTCCTCGGGTTGTCGGGGTCAGCCGAGCGGGTCGGCCGTGGTGTAGTGCAGAACGACCGGGATCACGGCCGCCTTCAGGTTGGCCGCGCCCTCGACCGGCAGATCCACCGGACGCGGGGCTTCGGCCTCGATCCAGTCGCAGAGCCCACCCAGCGTCCGGTCGGCGGCGAGCGCCGAGCCGATGCTGGCGGTCAGCGTGTCGAAGGCGGCGTCACTGTCTGCGCCTTGCACGACCGCCTCGATCTCGACGCGGTGCTGGTAGTGGTAGGCGAGCGGCGACAGCGTCACCTCCGGCTCGCCCGGCTCGCCATCGCGGAGGATCAGCAGTCCCGCGGCCGGCACACGCTCGGGCAGCACCTCGCCGCGGAGCGCGGTGGCAGGCAGCGCCGAAAGCCGCGCGTGCAGCGCGGAGAGGATGGTTTCGCGTGGGGTAGGCATGATGACTTCGCTTGCTGAGCAGCAGTGCGCTCAAGTTTCGACCCGTTCTAGCTTTTCCTCGGCTCGGCTTCAAATTCGGCGCGAGCTGACGCGAGAGCCTCGTTGAACTGTTCCATCTCCGCCTCGATCGCCTCCGCCGTTGTTCCAGCAACCGCGGCGATGGATTCCATCGTCATCTCTTGGCGCCGCGGAACCTGCGTAAAGGCATAGAGGTCAGGTCCGATCTGAATGCCGAGTGGTTCGATGCTCATGTGCGCGAGCATCACGCGCAACTGGAGCGGATCCTCGAGATGACGCATAAAAGCATCCGCATCCGGCTTATCGCCGGACCAAAGGTCGTGAAGTGCGACTCGATGCACGAACTTCTGGGTACCAACCTGGTGCATTTGGCTGATGTGGGAATATCTCTCGCTAAAGAAACGGTTTATTGCGGCGACATCGTTGAAGTATACGCCTTCATATGCGCCCTGCATACTGAACGGCATCGAACTCACCACGATAGGGACGATCTGCAGCGTCGAGCAGTCCTCCTTCACTCTATTCGTGAGGATGTCGGGATGTTTCGACAAGGCGTCCGCCAGCCGTTGAACCTGTTCGACATGGCTCGCAGCGGACCGCAGAAAGTTGTAGGAGGCGATTGGGTTATTGCCAGACAACGACCGGTTCTTACACTCGAACACAAATAGGTAGGCTCCCCACGGCACAATGGCGTCATACTCGTAGGTCTGGCCCTCGCGACGCACCTCGAAGTGATAAACGGACAGCCCCTCTGCTTCGAGTGCAGCGCGGAATTGCGCCTCGAAAGCCTCCCCCTTGCCCTCAACGTCGAGCCCCTTGTTTGCGAGAGTTGAGAGGACAAGCCTGATCAGTAAGGCTTCGGAAAGCGCTGGCACCGCCAGGATGCACCAGTCGCCCGCACCCCGCAGGATTGGCGCGTCATAGATGTCCCGGCTGGACTTGGCGAAGCTGGCGTGGTCGATGAAAGTGCGCGCCTTCGTTCCAACAAGTCCATTGCGCTGGAGGACCTCTTCCAACTCAGCGATCATCATGCGCGGAAACGCACGATCCAGCGGTTCTGACGCGGCCTCAATGTTCTCATTGGCCAACTGCTGCAACACTGCGAAACCTCGCATCCACTCGCACAACCTGAGGCCGCCCAGGTCCGCCGGGTGGGTGGCGGCGTTGGTGCCCAGATATTCGCTGAGCATGATGAGACTGTGGATCTCCTCTGACGACACGTATCCGTGCGGCGGAATGGCTGCGCCGGGATCGATACCCTGCGCCTTCGAAAGCAGGTTGGTCTTTGCGGCCATGTCTAGGAAGGTCTGGCGCAGGCGCTCGCCTAGGCGTTCGTTGGCGATGGAATCGAGCACCTCCCATTCGACGCCCTCGGGGGTATGGGTGATGAGATGCGTGCCTGTAGGGAGACCATCCTCCTCGGTCGTCTCGCGTTTTTCGAGCGCGCCACCCATGTAGCGACACCGCTCCTCGATGAACTGCCACTGCTGCCAACCGAGCGCCGTGCCGTCCGCTGCACCGGCCTGCGCCATTTGTTCGTCAGTAACAGCTGGCAACTGTGGCAGCCGGACGAGATCGTCGGCGTCAAACCATCTGCTCCTGTGGGCGGCAAGTGCCACGTTCATTCCAAGTACAATGACGAGAAGCGACGTCGCCGCATCCGCCGCGTATCGGTGTCCGTCAGGCGTTTCGAGCATGACGCCCGAGATTACCAACTCCCCTCGTGCGCCCGCTGCGACGACTTGACTGCGAGTATAATCCCAGTTGCGGGCGACGTGGCCGAGATAGGCTGACACCTGTTCGGCCTGCGTCAAGCTTGCAAGCGGAAGGCCATCGATCATCGCCCGCAAGCCGGCATAGCCCTCATCAATCAGCGCGAAGAGCTCGAAGCGCTCCGCGACGGCGTTCGCGGCCTCGTCGCCAAGATCGGAACGAACCTTCGCCACCACGCCATTGAGGATCGCGGACCGCTTCCTGCTGTTGCCGGGATATCGGAAGACCAGCGTGCGAGCGCGCAGAACGAGATCAACGAGCTTCTTAGCCGAGTCTTCGTTGAGCTTGAGTGCCGCAAGGTGGGCCTCAAGGCAATTCCAGTCGAGCCTCTCTAGGCAATGGGAGACGGTTGCCTCGCGGAGGCGATCAGCTTCTTCGGTCATGCACGAGATCTAGCCTGCAACGTCGCGCAATACCACGCCGCTCCGCCTTTAACATTGATGCCGCAATCGGACGTTGGCGTTCCATGTTAGGGCGCTGATTCACGCCGCGCGACGTCTGCGGTTGCCAGCACGATCGTACGGGGTGCGCCTTGCGACCACTGATAACGTCTTACCCCTTCGAGCGAATTCTGCCTACTTCCACCCAATTTGCCACGATCAGCCACGGCACGCTGTCCAGCGCGCGTTCGGCGTCCCGCTCGAGATCCAGCCGCTTCGGCAGCTTGACCTGGGGCACCAGCAGGAAGATCGGCGCGGTGACCTGGTTACGACCGGTCTTCGAGCGCGACGCCACCGCCTGACCGCGGGTGTTGATCCGGGCGCGGTCGGCGACGAGCAGGCTCGGGCCGCGGCGCCGGTAGACAAACCGCAGCCGCAGACCGCGGCGGCGCTCCCATTCGCCGGGGGTGAGCTTGGCGCCTCGGAGGCCCCGTCCGGCGGCCTCGGTCGGGATCGCGAGCCAGAACCCGTCCTTCGAGCGGATCAGCGGGCCGGTGTCATGCGCGCCGACGATGACCGGGGCCTTGGACCAGACGAGCGCCGCGGCGTTCAGGCTCTCGCCGGCCTTGGGGTAGGTCTGGCTCCGGATCGAGGTCGCCAGCCGTCGCCCGAGTCCTGCGCCGGTGATCTGGCCGCGCCAGGCGGTCTTGAGCCCGGTTCCGGCCTCGCGCATGGCGGCGGTCACGGCCTTCTCACCCGCCTTCACCTCCGCCGCCATGGCGGCGACGAGGTCGGGCGTGATGTCGAGTTTCAGCTTCACGCGGGCCTCAGATCCACGGTCCAGACGAGCCGCTCGCGGTCGCGGACGGGCTCGCCCTGGATGAGGAAGGCCTCGCCGTCGATCTCGATGCGGTCGCCGGGGCGCGGGGTCGCCACCTCGGCGAGGCGCAGATCCAGCCGGGTGGTTTCCGACCAGATGCGCGCCTCGCCGAAGCCGGTGACGTCGTCGGGCCGGCGCAGGATCGCACGGACAAGCGCCGGCGCGCCGCCCTCGGCGGTGTAGACGACGTCTCGCGCGAGATGCGCGTCCGCGAAGAGCGCGTCGAGAGCAGCAGCGAAGGCGCTCATCAGAAGCTGCCGTTGAGGCGCACTCGGCCGATGGTGTCGCCGGCCCCGCCCGCCACGGCCTCGACGGCCACGCCGATCAGGGTGTTGTCGGTGGCGACCGTGGTGCAGCGCTTGTTGGTGTCGTCCCAGTAGATCTTGGCGCCGACGGTCCAGGCCTGGGAGCCGATCTTGGTGAGGTCGAAGACGCCGGTGAGCGCGGCCTCGACGGTGGCGCCGCTGGCCGCATCGCCGGCCGCGACGCCGAAAATGGCCCCGACGAGCAGGCCGTCGCCGGAGGTCACCGCATAGGGCGCGGTCAGGGTGAGCGTGGTGCCGGGCTGGACGTAGTTCTTCATTGCGGGGTCCTCTTGGATACGACGACGGGCGGCCCATCGGGACCACCCGTGCGTCAGGGATCAGGGTTCAGGGGGTGGCCCGGCTTACGCGCCGGGGTTCTTGTAGAGCCCGCGCCAGTCGATGGCCTTGGCGCCAAAGTCGAGGCGGCACTTGATCTCGACGCCGTCCACGTCGAAGCCGTTGCGCGTCTCGATGTAGGCGCCCTGCTGGCCCTCGAGATAGGCGTATTCGATGGTGTCGATCTGGTTCGGGCTCGCCGCGAGATACCAGGCGGTCTCGCTGGCCGCATCGAGCCGCGGCTCGGCGATGGGCGAAAGCGTGCGGATCGACTGCGGCACGACGTTGCCGCTCTGGGCGGGCACGAGGTTCTGGGCGACCAGCTGCTCGGCCTTCAGCTCCAGTGCCGCCGGCACGATCAGGAAGGCGGGCCGGATGTTCAGCACCGTCTTCTTGTCGAGCCCGGTCTGCTTGCGCATCGCCGCCCGCGCAAGGCCCACGCTGTCGACCCCGAGCGCCGCGCCGCTGCCGGCGAGGTTCTTGTGATTCGAATGGAACAGCGCGGTGCCGTCCGCCATCGCCGGGTTCGACGTCACGATGTCCCAGACCACGTCCGACTCGAGTTGCGCGATGGAGTTGCCGTACATCGCCGGGATGCGGGTGAAGGCGTCGAGGTCGTCGTTGATCAGCACCTGCCGGGTGATCGCGACGACGCGGCCGTAGGTCTCGATGCGGTAGCTTTCCTTGCTCTCGCCCAGCGTGCCGCGCTTGAACTCGCCGCTTTCGCCGACCTTCAGGAGCTGCGGCGCCTCGCCCAGCTGGACGCGGTGCATGGCCTTGAAGTCGGTCGCCAGCACCTGCCGGCAGAAGAGCGGAAAGGTCCGCGGATAGGCCTCGTAGGCCTGGCGCAGCGTCTTGTTGGTGACAGCCGCGAGGATCTCGGGGAAGTCCGAGGTCGAGTGCAGCGCGCGTGTCGCCACCTCGTCGCGCGAGAGGCCGCGGGTGCTGGCGCCCGCCGTCTCTAGGCTTTCACGGGCGAGCTCCATCAGCGTCATGCCGCGATACTCGCGCGCGGCGTCCTCCAGCGGGAAGAGCGTCGGGCTGTAGCGATGCAGGAGCGCGTTCGAGATCGCCTCGCGTCGCGTGACCGTGGCGTCGCGCCCGCCAAGCGGGATCGAGACATGGGGGAAGGTCCGGGTCTCATCCGCCTTGGCGGCGACCTGATCGAGGATCAGCCGGCGGGCTTCGTCGATGGAGACGCCGCGCTTGATCAGGTCGTCGGCGAAGCCGCGCTCGAGATGGAGCTTGTCGGCCAGCCCATGGATGGTGGAGACGCGCTCGCGCTCCTGCGCGCGTGCCTCGCTGACCAGCGCATCCGTGTCGACGCTGCGGGCGCGATCCTCCGGCGCATTGTCGGGCACGGACTTCGTCGCCTTGGGCTTCGTGTCGGCGGCGCGCGTTTGCGGTTCGGCAGCGCCGGTCTTGTCGTCGGTCATCTGGGTCTCCTCGGGCGCTGCCGTGGGGTTGCTCTTCTGCTCGGCCGTGTCGGCCGGGGTCTGGGTCTTGTCCGTCATCGGGGATGCTCCTTCGCTGGTGGGCGCGCCCCGGCGGTGGAGGACGCAGTCGTGATATTCGCTGTTGGAACGGAAGCCGGCGGCGGGGTCGGCGCCCACGGGCACGGCGGAGATCTCGAACGGGGTCCAGTCCACCGCCCGCCAGAGCTCGCGCTGGCCGTCGGGCTTCGAGATCTCGAAACGGTGAACCTGGTAGCCGATGGAGACCGCGCGGATGTGCCCGGCCTCGATGTCGCGCCAGATGTCGCCCACGGCGTCGCGCTCGGAGAGGCGGATGCGCGCGATGCCCTGTCCGTTCACGATCCGCGCCGAGCCAGGCACGACCGACCCGATCACCGCATCGAGATCGTGCACCTCGTGCACCTTGAGGAACGGTGCGCCGGCATTCAGCCGCTCGAGCCGCACATGCTCGGGCGCCATGCTGAGCTCCTCGTCATGAGGCTCGCCGAAGAGCGCGGCGCGCCTCACCCGGGCGCCGGTCGACCAGATCACCTCGACGCTGCGGGTCTCCGGGTCGATGCTGTTCGGCGCAAGCTCCGCCGACCGGCGGAACGCCGGCAGTTCGATCGTCTGCTCCATGATTGGATCCTCGTCAGGCCGCGTCCGCGTCCGGGTCATCCGGATCGGTCGCGGGGTCGGCTAGCGCATTGGCTTGCGCGCTGCCGGTCTTCGTGACCCGGCGCGGGTCGCTGTCGAGCACGAGGCCCAACTCGTCGAGCTTCGCGTTCGTGGCCGCGATCTCGGCCAGAACCGCGTCGGGGTTGCGGCCCTGCCGGGCGATGGCTTCGGCCAGCGTCATCGTGCCGGAGCGGATGGCCAGCAGGTCGGCCATCGCGTCCTTCTGCGGATCGACCGCCTCGAACTTCGGCGGCGACCACTCCACCGGCACGTCCGGCGTCGGGATGCGGCCCGCCGCCCACGCGGCCTCCGTGAACCAGCGCCAGACTGGCGCGCAGAACATCGGGATGAAGAGCTGCCACTGCACCGCGTCGATCATCCGTCGGAACTCCACGAGGCCGGCGCGGATCGAGGAGTAGTTGACCTGGGACAGGTCCCCCGTCAGCAGCTCGTATGGCACGCGGAAGCCGGCCGAGATCGTGTGCAGGCTCGCCCGCTTGTACTCGCCATAGCCACCCGTGGCCGCGGGCTGGTTGAAGCGGATGTCCTTGCCGCCGCGGGCATAGGCGATCAGCCCCGGCTCGAATTGCTCGACGCGGTTGCCGTCCGCATCGACCACCGCAGGCGCGATGCCCTGCTGGGCTTCCTCGTCGCCGAAGACAATGGCGGTGACGCAGGCCTCGGTCTTCTTGCGAACGATCTCGGCCACCTCGTAGTCGTCGAGATCGCGAAGCGCGCGGATCACCGGCGCGCCCCAGGGAACACCGCGCGCCTGCGTGCGCTGCTTCTCGTAGACATGGGCGATCTCGGTCGCGGGGACCGCGCGGCTGGTCAGCCCGCCGGTCAGGCTGAGCGTCGCGTCGCCCGGATGCGCGCCGAAGAGCCAATAGGCCCGGCGCCGGCCGAGCGCGTCGAACTCGATGCCCTGTACCGCCTGGCCCGCGCCGAGCGCCCCGTTGCGGGTCGCGTCAAGGAAGTCGGCCTCGAGCAGCTGCAGCTGCACGGGCGGCAGGACGCCGTCGCCGGGGCGGCGCGGGCGACGGCGCACCAGCACTTCGCCAGCTTCCACCATCTCGCGACAGGCGAGCGTCTGCAGGCCGTAGAAGTCGAGTTGGCCGTCCGCATCGCAGCCCCGCGCCCAGATCTCGAAGAGCCGGTCCACTTCGCGGTCGAGGGTCGCGTCGCCGCTGGCGGCACGCGGCATGATCCCGGCGCCGACGATGTTGTTCACGAGCACCGAGACCGCTTTTGCGGCATGCGGGTTGTTGCGCACCAGGTCGCGCATCCGGTCCCGCAACAGCGCCCCGGCGCGGCCGATCTCGGCGTCGGCCGAGGATCCCGGCGCGTGCCAGCCATCCGTCCTTCGTCCGCGGGCCGCGCCCTCGTAGGAGCGGGCGAGTCCGTCGAAAGCCTGCCGCGCCAGCACTCGGCGCGTGGCCGTGCGCGGGGCGACCGAGGCGATGGCCCTTTCGAACCACGAGACCATCAGCGGTCCCCTCGGGAGAAGCCGGCGAAGCCCGCGATGGGCCGTGCCGTGACGCCGGCGATCTGGCGCTCGATGGTCCGGATGCGCCCGAGCAGATCCTCGGCCGAGCCGTAGTCCACGGTCTTGCCATCGTAGCTCACGCGGGTCGTGCCGCTCGCATAGGCGCGCCGGAGTGCTGCGAGCTCCGCTTCCGTCCAGTCCGCCATGTCAGAACCATCCTTCCCGCCGTCCGAGCCAGTCGGAGCGGCGCTTGCCTTGCGGGCCCGCGTCAGGCCGCCCAATCAGGCCGGCCGGGCTCTCCGTCCCGCTCGGCACGCCGAGCTGCGCTTCGAGATCGGCCCATGTCGCCTCGGGCCAGCGATCCGCGCCCGCGATCCAGGCGGCGGCGCGGGCATAGACCCGGCAGTCCAGCGCCTCGTTGCGCTCGCGGAGCTTCTGCCATTCGAGCTTCGCGAAGCCGCGCCGGTTGCGCACCGTCACCAGCTGCTCGGCCGTCAACTGCCGGATCCACTCGGTGTCGGCCCAGCCGGGCAGATGCATTGTGCCGGGCGGGAACGCCGCTCCGTCCTCCAACTCCTCAGCCGTCGGCCGCGCCAGCCGCAGGAAGCGATAGGTCTCGGCCTTGAAGGTCGAGGTGGCCACGGTCCAGAGCCGCGCGCCGCGACGCAGGCGCTTCCCGCCCGCGGTCGCGTCCACGAAGGTCGGCCCCGAGACGGGGCTCGACCGGTTGAACCCTTCGAGCCCCTTCACGGGCGCCACCTGCGCGAAGCCGACCGAGCGCGCCCAGCCATAAACCGCCGCCGTCTCGTAGCCGGTGTCGATGGCGAGCCGCGCGAGGCTCAACTCTGCGCCGCCGGCGTGCCGCCAGCTGCGCCCGAGAAGATCGGTCAGCGCGTCCCAGCACTCGGGGCGCGCCGGCCCTCCCTCGATCACGACGTGATCGACGAGCCAGCTTTCCAGCCCGCGACCCCAGGCCCAGACATCGACCTCGATACGGTCCTTCTGCACGTCGGCGCCCGCGGTCAGGAACAGACCCTTGTCCGGAACGGTCCCCGCCGGCCAGTCCTCGCGCCGTTCGGCGATCCGCTGCCAGTCCGGCGCATCGCCGGTCTCGATCCAGGTCTCGCCGAGCACCGTGTTGCGGAACACCCGCTCGGCCTCGTCGGACCCCGCCGCCGTCTCCTTGTCCCGCGCGATGTCGGCCCAGCTCTTCCACCCCGGCGGCGAATAGAGCGCCGAGAGATGGAACCCCACCGTCCGCGCATCGCCGGGCTCTGCGGTCGCCCGCCATTCGCCCGCGGCCAGCATCGCCGGCTTGTGGTGATCTTCGATCCGCTCGTCGCAGGCATCGCAGTGATACGCCGCCGTCTCCGGTTTGCCCTTCACCCATCGCAGCCGCTCGAACCGCAGCCACTGCATCGCGCCGCAATGCGGGCACGGCAAGAAGAACCGCCGCTGGTCGCTTGCCTCGTATTCCCGCTCGATCCGGCTGACGCCGCGGATCGTCGGCGTCGAGACCAGGAAGACCTTGCGCCGGTGCGCGAAGGTCAGCGAGCGCGCCTCGGCGAGCCCGACCGGGTCGCCTTCCTCGTCAGCCGAGGCGGGATAGGCGTCGACCTCGTCGAGGAACACGTAGCGCGCCGGCATCGAGCGCAGGCCCACCGCCGAGTTGGCGCCGGTCATCACAAGCACGCCGCCCGGGAAATCCTTCGACAGTTGCGTGTTGCCGCTGTCGCGCGCCCGCGCCGGGCGGACGCGTTCCTTCAGCGCCGGGCTCTCCTCGATCAGCGGGTCGATCCGCTGGCGCGAGTTACGCTTGGCCAGTTCCACCGTCGGCTGGACGGCAAGCATCGGCCCCGGCGCGTGGTGGATCACGAAACCGATCCAGTTGTTGCCGGCCTCCGTCGCGCCCACCTGCGCGGCCTTCATGAACACCACCCGCTGCGTCGGATCGCCCGGCGAGAGCGCGTCCATGATCGCGCGCATGTAGGGCGTGCGCTCGGTGCGGTAGCGGCCGGGCTCCGCGCTCGCGCGCGAGCTCAGCCAGCGATGGGTATCCGACCATTCCGAGACGGTCAGCCAGGGATCGGGTGTGAGCCCGCGGCCCCAGGCCCGGAGCAGCGCGTCCGCCCCGTCGAACGCAGTGACCTCGTCAGAGGGCGATCCGGGGCTGGGCGAGTTCCTCGAGATGGGCGCGGACATGGGCCTCCAGAACCTTCTGCACGGCCGCCGTCTCGATGGTCACCTCGTGGCCTACCGCTTCGCTGCTTGAGGCCGTCAACTCCGCCGCCATCAGCGCTGCCACCCGCGCCGGCCAGTTCACCCACGCGTCGCGTTCCTCTCGCGCGAGCCGGAAGACCAGCGCCGTGGCGCGGTCGCGATCGACGAGCTCGCCCTTCAGCTTGGCGAGCCGGATGCGCCGCTCCTGCGCCTTCAGCACCTCGTGCGCCGTCTTCGCCTGCAGGAAAGTCGTCCCGCCACCCGTCGCGGGTGCGGCGAGCCCCTGTTCCTTCAGCGTGTCGCCGACCGCCGAGACGGCCGCCTCCGGCACCGGCTTCAGCTTCGGAGCGGGCGCTTTCCTGGTCTTCGACAGGTCGGTCGTCTCGGCCCGAAGCCGGTCCGAGGCCGCGGTGTCGATACTGCCATCCTCGTGCAGGACGAGCCGACCGGCGGCCTTCGCCTTCTGGATCGCGCCGCGCGACAGCCCGACATGGGCGGCGTACTGGCGCTCGCTCATGCCCTGCATCGCCAGCCCCGATTATCATTCAAAGTCAGTTGCTTATCGAGTTGATAAGCCGGGCGCGTGGAGCGAACGTCCGATCACAAGGACGATGCAACTCGACCCAAGGAGCCACCACGATGACCACCCGCCTGAACCCGATCACCACCCCGCGCCACGAACTCCGCGCCGAGAAGGCCCGGCGCAACAAGGAAGCCGCGCTCGCGGCCTTCATCGGCAAGAAGGCCGAGATCGACGAGATGCTCGCCCGACTGCAGGCGCTCAGCGACGACCACTTCAACGCCCACCCCGACGAGGTGAACTGGGGCCATGTCGGCACCCTCGAACACTACGCCAGCCTCCTGAAGCGCATAACCGACAGCGCCTTCGGCGAGGGCGAGCACGCCCGCTGATTTCCGGTCCAGCCGGAACTCCCGCCGCGCGCCCTGCGCGGCTCGGGGTCGTAGAAGGCGCCGCATGTCGCGGGCCAAAATACGGAGACGACCCCATGACCAAGCTTTCCGACACCCAGCTCGTGATCCTCAGCGCCGCCGCGCAGCGCGAGGACCGCAACGTCCTGCCGCTTCCCGGCTCGCTCCGCGGCGGCGCCGCCGCCAAGGTCGTCAGCGCGCTTCTCTCCCGCGGACTGATCGCAGAGACCGGGACCGACAGCCAGACCAAGGCCGACGCCGCGCTCAACCGCTTCTGGCGCAACGACGAGGACGGCCGCGCCATCCTCCTGCACATCACGGACGCGGGCTTCGCTGCCATCGGCGTAGAGCCGGAGAGCGGCGACAGCGCGCCCACGGGCGTCGACGAGGCGCCGAGCGCGGAGCCCCCGAAAGACGCTCCTGCGGAGGCCGACCCCGCGCCCAAGGCGCGCACACCGCGCACGGGCACGAAGCAGGCGAAACTGATCGAGATGCTCCGCGCCGAGGGCGGCGCGACCATCGACGAGATCGTCGCCAAAACGGGATGGCAGGCGCACACCGTGAGAGGCGCCATGTCCGGCGCGCTGAAGAAGAAGCTGGGCCTTACGATCACCTCCGAGAAGATCGACGGACGCGGCCGCGTCTACGCCATAAGCGGCTGACACCTCCCGCGGCACCGAACTCCATGCCGCCGCTCAACGCTGGGCGGCGGTCATTCATTCCACGCTCCGCATCCGGATCGCTTCGAACAGCCGCCTCAGCAGGTAGCCACGCGCCAGCGAGACGCCGACGAAGGCGAGGCCGATGGTCAGATGCTCCGCGAGGCCCGTTTCTATCCCGAACCACGGGAACACCACGATCTGCGTGGCGATGGCCAACACGTAGCCGACGACAACGTTTGCCGCGGCCTCGATCATCGACATGGTCCGGCTCTGCTTCATCTCAGGCTCTCCAGAAATGCCGCTACGAACTCCGCCGCGAGCGGCGGCACGATCGCATTGCCGTAGCCCCGCAGGAGCCCCATGCGGCCGGATATCCCATCAGCCAGCGGGAATGTTCCGGGCTCAACGGGCCGCCATTTCCCATCCCGGCAGAGGAGCCAGTCCGGAGCTCGCCAGACACCGTCCGTCGCATTGGTCCCGGCGGGGTCGGCGCCTTCGACCAGTCGACCAGCTTCACCGTCCTGCGACTCGCATCCGTGTTGCCCGCCGCGTTGTACGCAGCCGTCGCGGGCGAGCCCGCCATTGACGTCGGCCAGCCCGCCAGCCAGACCTGCCGGCCGAGGAGTGCGTTGATCGGCACCGCCCGGCATTCCGATCCGTCCTTGTGATCCCGCGCCGAGGCTGTCGCCCAGCCCGCCCGGCTCCAGTGCGACGGCGCCGAAGAACAGGCGCTGGCGGATGTGCGGCGCGCCGATGCCCGCAGCCGGCAGATCGGCCGCCGCGACGGCGTAAGATGCCGCTTCCAGGTCAGCCGCCAGAGCGTCGAACCACGCCCAGCCAGCCGGATCCTCAGCCGGTGTTCGAGCCGTGCGGCCAACCGGTCCGAGCACTCCCGCGCTTGCAACCTGCTCGCCGAAGACGAGCTCCGGGCGGCAGGCTGCGACGAGCCGCAGAAAGGCCGGAGCGAGGTGGCGGTCATCGTCCTGTCCTTTGCGCTGGCCGGCAACACTGAACGGCTGGCAGGGCGGAGAGCCGGTCCAGACGGACAGGTCCTCGCCAAGGCCCGCGAGGCGGAGCGCAAAAGGCCAGCCGCCGATCCCGGCGAAGAAATGACATTGTGCGAAACCGCGCAGGTCGGCGGGCTCCACCTCGAGGATGGAGCGCTCGTCCACGTCGCCATCCGGCAGCAGCCTGGCCGCGATCAGCTCCCGCAGCCATGCGCAGGCCGCGGGATCGGCATCATTGTAGTAGACGGCCATCAGGCGGCGGCATCGGCCTTGTCGCCCAGCCGCTCGGCCTTCACCTCGGCGAAGGTCCGTCCGTCACTGTCGAGGACCGCATCGCGGCCGGTTTCCGTCTGCCAGCGCTCCACGGCGACATCGACATAGGCAGGGCTGATCTCCATCGCGAAGACACGGCGGCCGTTGGCCTCGCCGGCCATAATCTGCGAACCCGATCCCGAGAACGGCTCGTAGCAGAGCCCGCCGCGCGCGACGTGCTGGCGCATCGGGATGCCGAAGGCGTCGAGCGGTTTGGGCGTCGGGTGGTCGGGCCGCTCGTCCTTGGCAAAGCTGGGCATCTCCCAGGTCGACGGCAGCGTCTGCTCCGCCACCTTTGGCGGGCGGTTCGGACGCCGCCAGCCCATGAAACAGGGCTCGTGTTTCCAGAGGTAGTGGGAGCGGGTGAGAACACCGCGGTCCTTAACCCAGATGATCTGCTGGTGGACGAAGGCGCCGGCCTTTTCCCAGCAGGCTTCCAGCATCGCCTGGCGGCGGGACGCGTGCCAGCAATACCAGGCGGCATCGTCGGTGATCGCCTCGGCGACCGCAGCGGCGATGAACCCGTCGTAGAGGTCCGCCCCCTGCGAACTGTCGTCCCAGGTCGTGCCGTAGGATGCGGACCAGTCCTTGTTGCGGGTCGGGTGGTTCGAGCCGTCATAGTCGACGAGATAGGGCGGGTCGGTCGCAAACAGGATCGCGCGCTCGCCATTCATCAGGCGGCGCACATCGTCGTGGCTTGTGCTGTCGCCGCAAAGTAGCCGGTGGTCGCCGAGGATCCACAGATCGCCGGTGCGCGAGGCCGGGTTGCGCGGCGGCTCGGGGATGGTCACCGGAGGCACGGAGCCCCCGGCGCCACCCTCTTCTTCACCGCCCCCGTCCGGGTCGAAAGCCAGCAGCTTGTCCAGCTCGCCGTCGGAGAAGCCGACCAGCGACAGGTCGTAGTCGTCCGCAAGCAGGTCCTGCAGCTCGACCGAGAGAAGCGCCTCGTCCCAGCTGCCGAGTTCCGTGAGCTTGTTGTCGGCGATGCGATAGGCCCGCCGCTGCGCCTCGGTCAGGTGCCCGAGCACGATCACCGGCGCCTCGGTCAGACCGAGTTGTGTCGCCGCCAGCACCCGCCCGTGACCCGCGATCAGCTCGCCGTCCTCACCGACGAGGCACGGCACGGTCCAGCCGAACTCGGCCATGCTGGCGGCGATCTTCGCGACCTGGTCGGCCCCGTGCACCTTCGCGTTCTTCGCGTAAGGCTGCAGGCGCGCAAGCGGCCAGGTCTCGATCCGCTCGGGGGCGAAGCTCAGGGTCATGGGCGGGTGGTTTCCGTCGATGAGGTGGATGCCGGCCGGACTCCGGACACCGGATGCCGCGCTGGACTCCACACGGGGTCCAGCGGCGTCGGTGGCATCCGGCCCTAAGGCCAGCATTCATTGGGGTTGGTGCGAGGTCAGTTGGATCCGGCTTCCGGGTGGCTTCCCAAAAATCCGGCCCTGTCGCTGGCGAAATATCGCGCCAAGCCCGCCAGCATACATAGTCGCCAGGAAGGAACCATTGGTTTCAATGGGTTGGCGGCATGGGCGCCGGCTGGATGCCGGGCTGGACCCGGGAGTCCACATGCGCGGTCCGTCCCGCGCGCGCCTCTCCCGAGTATATCCGTTTTCTAACCCGGGAGAGCCGTTTTTGTCTTAGCGAAAACTGTCCGCCGGACACTTTCCTATTGCGCCCATGGGCTTACGCGCCAGCGGCCAGCGCGATCACCTTGCGCTTTGATAGGCTGCGATTGAACGACCGCCTGTTGAGCGTCAGCGCAATTACCGAAAGCCCGTATTGCCAGTGCTGATGCGCTGCGGAGCGCCGCAGACCGACCGCCCAGCAGATCTCCTTCCAGCGCTCGCCATGCGCCTTCATCCAGACGATCTTGCCGTCGAGTGGTTCGAGGCAGGCCGTCCAGGTCAGCGTCTCCTCCATCCGGCTGATGTCCTGCGGCGAGGGCAGCACGCGCATCGGTTTCGGCTCCTGGCCGACCTTGTCGCCGAAGCTGTGGACGATCTCGGGCCATGTGCTGAAGTATCCCTGCCGCCGCGGCTCGGGCATCCGCTTCAAGACGAGGGCCGCAACGGCGAGCCGCTCCTCGACCATTGCCGGGGTCCAGTCCGTCATCGCCGCACCTCCTGTTCCGAGGGGCGCGCGCCGTAGAGGCGCTCGCCGAGTTGCCGTACCAGTTCCCGCTCAGGCCAAGTAAGTCTCTGGTCGTCAAGCGAAACTGCGAACACGCCTTGTTCCTTCCAGCCTTCGCGCTTGACCTGTTCGGTGTCTCGGCGATGGCCGCCGTAGCCCTTGGGATACCACCTCATTGGATGCCTCCCTTCGTCTCCAGCGCCCAGAACAGGATGGCGATGGCATCGGCCTCGTTGTCGTCGGCCGGGCTGAACCCGCGGGCCCGGGCAGCCGCGATCATGGCATCCTTGTTCGCGTTGCCCTTGCCGGTGGCGAAGCGCTTGATCGTGCCGACGGGCACACCCTCGTAGGGCACGCCGCGCAGCTCGGCCCAGGAGGTGAGCGTGGCCATCAGCCCGCCATAGACATGCGCGGCGTTCGTGCCGGCATGGCGGCGGACCTCCTCGAACCAGATCGCGGCGATGGGACCGGAGAGCCGATCCAGCTCACCCAGCCAGTTGGTGAAGCGCAGGTAGCGCATGCCACCGCCGTCGAAGCGACCGGGACGGAAAGACACCGTGCCGGAGGTGATCAGCCCGTCGGCGCCATGCAGCGCCCACCCCGTGGTGGTGCCGAGATCGAGCGCGAGCAAGGTGCGATCGGCACGATGCGCGACAGGCAGATCGGGGATTGCCTCATGTGCGCTGGTGGCGAGAGTCAGGTCAGCCATGGGTGGTCTCCTTTTCTGGTTGGCTGCTCGGGTGGAAGACGACGGCGGCCTGGTGCTTGGCGGTACGGGGTCGCCGTCGTCGGATCGGGTGGTTCGGGCGAGGACGGGCCACGCGCGCGAAACCCCAGGGGGTGGGGATGGGAGAACCCGCCTGCGGCGTTCTCTCCCACCCCCGTAGGGGGTGGGTTCACCCCCAAAACTGGAAATCTGCATCAACCCACTGACAGGAAATGGGTTTTCCAGTTTGGATAGGTCACCTTCAGCATGTCCGGCCGAAACTGGTTGCAGCGTAGCCGTCGCGGTCCGAGCGCATTTCTGCAGGGCCAGTTTCGGAAGCGGGCCGAAACTGGCCGCCGCGGGCGTTTGCGGGAGTCCGCGAAGCGATGGCGAGGCAGTTTCGGAAAGGCCCCGCATCTGGTTCAAACTGGCCCCTGCGCAATTCTGCGCGAAGCGATCCATTGGGGCGATCATGGCCGTTCCCCCTCCGGATAGACCCATACATGCGGGTTCTCGACCTCAAGGAGCGCCCCGGTCTGGGGTGATTTGTAGTGGGTGGGCAGCACTGCGATGCTGGCTGGAGTGACCTCGCCGGTGGCCGGATTGACCTCCTCGCCGTCCGTGGGCATAACCATCCCCTCGACGCAGAGGTACCCGAAGCGCGAACGCGACGGCCCGAGGCCATAGGGAGCGCCGTCGCGGATGAACTTGATTGCGCCCTTGGTGGCCTGCACCGCGATCCGGTCGCGGATCGAGTCCTTGCCGCCCAGACCGGCCTTGTTCTCGAAGGCTTCGGCGAACTGGTTGATGGTGTAGAGGCGCCCCTCGGCCGCCTCGTCGAGGAGGAGGGAAAGGATCACGTCCCGCTTGCGATCACGCTCCGCGTCGTATTTGGCGCCGACCTCCGCACGCACCAGCCTCTCGTTCATCGGATTGATCTCGACCCATTCGCCATCCAGCTTGTCGACGAGCTTCGCGGGCAGCGCGGGGCCGTTTCTGAGCTCAATTTCCAGCCGCCTCTGGGTCGAGTCCTCCTCGGGTCGGTGCAGGATCAGGCCGGTAGTGTAGAAGCCTCGGAGCGCGCTGGCGCCCGAGAGCGCCAGGAACGGATCCTCCTTCACCTGGTGCTTCGAGAGCTTCTTGGTGTGGTGGACGAGGATCACGCCGCAGTCCGGATTGACGTGGTCGCGGAGCACCTCGACCCGGTCCTTGAGGAAGAACATCATGGCGGCGTTGTCATTCTCGCCGCCGCCGTCGGGGCCGCCGTCGAAGAGGTTCCGGATGGGATCGATGCAGAGGATGTCGAGGGCTGCGTCGGGGAACGCGGCCTTGATCGCCTCTACCACGCGGGCGCTGCCCTCGGCATCGAGCAGCATCCGCAGTTTCGGCGTGACGATCAGGTTGTCGCGCGCGGCAGCGATCAGCTCGGGCGGCAGGCCGATCTGCTGCATGCGCTCGCGCAGGTAGTGGTACTGGATCTCGGCCTGCAGGTAGAAGATCCGGAGCGGCCGTGGCGGGGTGAAGCCGAGGAAAGGCACGCCCGCCGCCATGTGCACGAGCAGTGCGATCAGCAGGTCGCTCTTGCCCACCTTGGGCGCGCCTCCCAGCACGAGGAGCCCGCCTGGGGTCAGCACGCGGGGACCGATGATGTCGTCCGGCATAGGGCTCGTGTCGTCGAGCAGCGCGCCCAGTGTGAAGGTGGGCAGGTCGGTCTGCGCCGGCGTCGCACTGTCGAGGCGGATCAGCGGCGGCCCGTGCCGCTTGATGTGCAGCTCCCACAGCCGGTTCGTCTCGCGCTTCAGCCGGTCGAGCGGCCAGGAGGGGCGCAGCATCGCGGCGTTGTAGCCGCAGATCGCCGTCCAGCCCTCGTCCATCGAGATCCGACCCTCGTGGACCAGCCGCAGGAAATAGCCGATGGCCGCCGAGGCTCCCTCGAAACGGGACCAGTTATCCGCGCCGCCCTCGTGCACCGGGGTCATCAGCACATCGTCGATGGCTGGCTTCTCGCGAGGCTCGGCCGTGGCCATGCCGACGCCGGGCATGGGCGGCATGTCGGCGACGCGCTCGGCCATCTCGGCGAGATCAACCTCAAGCTCGGTCGCCTCCCGGATCTGCACGAGCCGGGTGAGCCCGCCCTTGTGATAGACCGTGCCTGGCACCCGGATCGGCTGGTGCGCCGAGCGGAAATGCGTGTCGCCGCCGACCTTCAGCGCGATCTCGCCGCGCAGCTGGCAGAGTCGGTCGAGATCAAGGCCCTCCGCAGGCTCGGTCAGCTTCCACCAGACATGGAGCTTCGTCGCGCCCTCGGGCGTCCGCCCGCCGCTCTCGACGATCAGGGTCGGCCGACCGAGATGGTGGACGAGGTGATCGAGCTTGGCGGCGATGTCGCCCGAGTCGAGATCCACAACGAGGCTTTGCATCTGCAGGACGTCAGCGGCGCGGGCCTGGCCCGTCTCCGCCACCGTGCCGGGGATGACATAGACCGCAGCGCCCTCGCGTGCGGCCCACCCGGCGAAGGTGGCGAGCTTCTCAAGCGCGTTGTCGTCCGCGTCGATCCAGATGTTGTGGGGGCGGCCGTCCTTGCCCTGACCCTTGTCGACGAAACCGCGGACCGGGATCAGGCCCTCTGAGTAGCCGAAGACCACGTCGACGAAGCGGGCGATCTGGCCCGCTTCCGGCTCGACGGCGAAGGGATCGTCCAGTGGCGCCGCGTCGTTGAAATCCCGCCAGGGATTGAAGTGGATGATGTTGTCGTCGCTCATGCCGGCAGCCCCCAGCAGCGCTCCGCCCACGAGCAGAAGCGGCATTCGAAGAAGTCGCGGTTCTGGGCCACGCGCGGCAGCAGCTCGCCCGCGTCGGTGGCCCGCAGGATCCGCACGCCGCGGTCGGACATGCGCTGCGCGAGGTCGGCGTCGAAGGGCACGAACTCGTGGTGCAGCTCGGCCGTGTCCTTGTTGATCGCTGTGAAGAGCGCGGGGTTAGCGCTGATACCCGGCACAGTCGCTTCCATGTAGGCTTGGTAGAGCGCGATCTGCGCGGCATAGACGGGCTTGGCGACGGTCACGCCCTTGGTCACCGTCTCGCGCCAGTTCTTCGCGTTCATCGTCTTGCATTCCCAGAGCGCCGGGGCGCGCAGCCCCAGTGCCGCCGGGGCCTCGGAGACGATCCCGTCGACATGGCCGCGGATGCGCCCGCCCGCGACGGAAAAGCCGAACTGGCCGCCGTCCCGCTTCTGGGTCACCAGATCGAGCCCCGCCGCCCGCAGCCAGCGGATGGCGAGATCCTCGAGTTCATGCCCGATCGCGAAGATCCGGAGCGACCGGCCGGAGAAGTCCTGGCCCTTGTCCTTCGGCGCGCCCGCGAACTCGAACTGCAGCGCGCGCTCGCAGGCATGGCCCAGCCGGGATGCGCCGAGATAGTCGCGCGGCGGCGTAGTAGCGCGCTCAGCTTCGAGGGCGGCGTCCACGGCAGCATTGATGCGCTCGGCGATGCCGGGGCGGTGATTGTAGTCCAGCATCAGAACGGGATCTCCGACTGGCTCGCGATCTCGGCCATCTCGGCACGGAACGCCTCGACGGTGGTGACGATCAGCCGATGCATGTCGTTCTGGGTCAGCTGTCCCAGCGGCCGGTCCCAGCCGATCCGCTCCATCTCGGGGGCGAGCGCGCGCATGACGGCGGGCAGCGCCTGGGTTTCCTCCTCGGTGAAATCGACCATGCTCAGTCCTCTTTTTGCGTTGCGGGTGAAGGCCGCCTGGCAGCCCATGGAGCAAAACCAGCGGCGGGTGCGGGTTGGGCGCGGCCGGTGGGGATCGAACCAGCCGAAGCCGCGGGTGCGCGCGGTGCAGACGGCGCAGAGCACCGGGCGCGGATGCCAGAGGCGATCACGGCCCGGTCGATCCGGAGCCGCTGCGGGCGGGGATGGGACTTGCGCGACATGGTTCACGCCGCCCTCCGCTCGGGCGCGGCCGACATGACGAGCCGCCGGATGTCGCGCCGGTTGAACTGGAAGGTGATCAGCGCCGAGGCGCGGTATCGGGTGAGCCCGTAATCCTGCCGCTGGGCGGGCGAGAGATACTGGAGCTGTTTCTCGGTCGGCGCCTGGCCCAGCCAGCGCCGCGACTTGAAGGCGCTCTCGTCGCTCTCGTGTTCGTTCAACCAGTCGTCGGCCTGCGCCAGGCAGACGGTGCGCTCGCCCACGCCGAGGAGGCGCGTCCGCTCGTTCTTTCCACCTCCCACGGCATGCCAGCGGCCCTCGAGGAAGAACACGCCGCCCCAGGCATTGAAGCCGCTCGCCATGAGCGCGGACTCGTCGTCGAACAGATCCTCCCAGGCGAAGCTGGAACGCTTCAGGAGGTCGATCTCGGACATGACCACGCTGTCGAGCGGCGGCGCCCCGTCGCTCAGGAACTCGTATCCGCAGATCGGGCATTGGCGGGCTGCGAGCGGGACCGTCGCCTCGCATTCCGGGCAGGTCTTCGTCGGCGCGTCGCACGGTGTGGGATCGCGGCCGTCGAGATCGACGTCCTGCTCCAGCGTGCCATGCGTCAGGCTCGAGATCCCGAAATCCAGCACGATGCAGTCGGTCTTGACGATGCCGGGATGCTCGGCGGGATCGACCGTGCGCAAGCCGCGCCCGACCATCTGGATCATGGTGGACTTGCAGGAGCTCGGACGCAGCAGCACCACGCAGGAGGTGGGCGGGTGATCCCAGCCTTCGGTCAGCACCGCCACGTTGACGACGACCTGGATTTCGCCGGCAGCATAGGCTGAGAGGATCCGGCGGCGCGTCTCGGAGCCCAGATCGCCGTGGATGACGCCGGCGGGGATCCCGTGGCCATTGAAGGCTTCGGCAACATTCTCGGCGTGGGCGACCGTCGAGCAGAAGACCACGGTCTGCCGGTCGCCGGCCTTCTCGCGCCAGTGCCGGATGACCTCGGCCGTGATCGGCGCGCGGTTCATGATCTCCGCAACCGCGCCCATGTCGTAGTCGGACGCGGTCTTTCGGACGGCACGCAGCTTCTCCTGCACGCCCACATCGATCACGAAGGTGCGCGGCGGCACGAGGTGACCAGACGCGATCAGTTCGGCCAGCGTGACCTGGTCGCCGACATTGTCGAAAACCTCGCGCAGCCCTTTCCGGTCGCCGCGGTTGGGCGTCGCCGTGACGCCGAAGATCCGCGCATCGGGATTGGCGTCGCGCACCCGATCGATGATCCGACGATAGCTGTCGGCCACCGCGTGATGCGCCTCGTCGATCACCAGCAGATCGAGCGTGGGCATCGCCTTCAGGCTCGCCGAGCGCGACAGCGTCGGCGCCATGGCGAAGGTGACCTGGCCGGCCCACGACTTCGAGCCGGCATCGAACACGGACGTGGTCACCTCCGGATTGATCCGGGCGAACTTCGCGCGGTTCTGACCGGTCAGCTCGTCGCGATGGGCGAGAACGCAGGCCTTGGCCTCCGTCTCCTCCACCAGATTCCCGGTGACCGCGGACAGCATGATCGTCTTGCCCGCGCCCGTGGGCGCGACGCCGAGCGTGTTGCCGTGCTTCGAGAGCGCAGCGAGGCTGCGCTCCACGAAGACTTTCTGGCGGGGACGCAGCCGCATCGGACGCCCCTCACTGCGCCCAGGCCGGGCGGCCGGGAGCCGCCGGAGCGGTGGGCTGCGGTGCCGCCGCCGGCTGCGGCGCGGGCTGCGATGGCGGCTGATAGCCGTGGCCGGCCGTGCCCATGACCTGCGCATACTCGCGATGGTCGGGCGTGACTGCGGCACGGATCTCGTTCTTGTCCTCGCCCATCGCATCGGAGCCGATGTCGATGCGGGCCACAAACTCGAGCCCGTCCAGATCGGCGAAGCCGTTGATCCGACGCGCAGCCTGCGCCTCGGGTGAGGTGTCCTTGTCCGAGATCCCGCGCGCCGAGTTGAGCATGCCGCGGACGAGGCTGCGGCCCATGTTGGCCCAATCCGGCCCCTTGGGGCTGTGCAGCCCGATCAGTGTGAAGATCTTGCGCCGGGCATAGGGGCCCTCGAGCACGGTGAACTCGCCGTTGAGATACACAGCACCGGTGGAGCCCCGGGTGGCATAGCCCCCGGTCCAACCCTGCGAGGCGTCGTCGAAGCCGCCGGGACGGATGACGAGGCGCACCTTGGCGAGCGTACCCTTGGGGATGAGGTTCGTGTTGGACTGGGCGTCGTTGAAATCGTTCCAGAGACCGGTCATGGCTGGGGTCCTTTCAGTTGGTGGGATCGGATTGAGGGGTCGCGGCGGGCGCCGGGATGCGCGGCGCATCCGTCACGAGAGGGCGCGCATCGATCGGCAGCGGCTGGCGGATCTTCTCGATGAGCTGGCCGAGATGCGGCGGCTCGAGCAGGTCAAGACGGCCGGAGCGGTCCTTGGCCGGGTAGCCCCAGCTGTTCTGCGTGTGGCAGACGAAGACCCGCTGCTGTACGCCTTTGTCGTCGGGCAGCGAGGTGAGCGTCAGCACCTCGTCGACGATGCCGGGAAGCTCGAGCCCGGTCTTCGATCCGTCGATCTGCGGGACGAAGATCTTGCGATTGAAGTCGTCGAATTTCTCGTCGAGGATCCCGACGAAGATCACGTTCTTCGCTCGCGTGTGCTGGAGGTGGGTGAGCCAGGCGATCATCTCTCGCCCGTGCAGCCCGTAGGCCCCACGGATGTCCGGCTTGCCGGTCTTGTCCGAATGCGCCTCCGGCTGGCCCTTGCACCACTGGAAGCAGAGCCGACCCGCCACGGTGATCGAGTCGATGAACACCGTGTCGTACTTCTCCAGCACCTTCGGATCGCCGTACTTCTGGCAGATCGCCTGGTAGTGGTCCTTGCTGTAGGGCTGGTCCTTGCGCAGCGCAGGGTTCGGGCCGCCGATGAACACCGCGAAGTCACGGCATTCCCGCCAGGTGCGCGGGCGGATCGTGTCGATTGCCAGCCCCTCGATGGCGAGATCGCCGGCCTCGAGGTCGAAAAACAGCGAGGTGGTCGAATTGAGCGTGCGCAGGAGCGTGGTCTTGCCGATGCCCGGAGGTCCGAAGATGGCGGCCTTCACGCCGCGCACCTCGGCCAGCCGCTCGTCGGCGGTGATGATTGGGAGGCTCATGCATCGCCTCCCTGCGGCCGGATCTCGACCTTCAGCGCGCCGGTCTTCACGGTCCGCGCCGGCTCGAAGCCCTGACGGATCGCATCGGGCCAGGCCGCGTATTTGCGCTCGGGCACCTTGAAGGCGATGTCGACATATTCGGCCGGGTCGTCCCCGGCGGCGCGGATCCGCTCAACCATGGCGGCGAGCTGGGACTGGTCCCACTCGACGCGTTTCGGCAGATCGGCGACCACCGTGAAATCGCCGTCGTCGAAGCGGACAGTACCGGTATCCTTGGCTTGCGCCTGCCGTTCTTCGGCGGCGCGGGTGGCGTAGCGGACGGTCAGCGCGGCATCGAGCCGGGTCTTGGCGGCCTTGTCGCGTTTCAGGCACTCGTCGATTTCGCGCTGGAGGATGGCCAGCAGTTCGACGGGCAGCGCGGCGATCTCCTGCGGGCTGAGGCCCGGCAAGTCATCGGGCGTAGGGGTGTTGTCGGGAAAGGGCATTGGGGTCTCCGGAATGGGGGATGGGGATCAGGCGGCCTCGAGCAGGCGCATCGAGAGCGCCGCGCCGGGCGGGCCGGGCTTCGGGCGGGCGACGGCGATGTAGGCGAAGGCGTCGGGGCCGAGCCGCGACTGCACGAGATGGACGAGGTTGTGCTCGGCCGCGCGCCTCGCGGCGGCTGCCACGAGCTGCAGCGTGCGTTGGCGTTCCGCCGGCAGCTTCGAGATGACCGACGTGACATCGACGGCGAGGAAGCCGCGGTGATAGACCAGCGCCTCGCCGGGCTCGGCCTGTGCGATCCAGGCGGCAAGTCCGATCTCGTCGAGCGCCGGGCCGTTCGCACCGTGCAGCGGCACGACCTCGGCCTCGGTGATGGGCGACAGGCGTCCCATCAGGCCGCTCCCGCGCGCGGCTGGGTGTCCATGGTGTGCTGGAGCTGGTCGCGCTCGAAGGCGACGATGTCCTCGAGCCGGTAGACGACCCGTCCACCGATCTTCATGTAGGCCGGGCCTTCACCCGCCCACCGCCAGCGCTCCAGCGTGCGATGCGAGATCGTCCAGCGCCGTGCGAGTTCCTTCTGGTTCAGGCAATGCTTCTGCTGCATCGGCTCTCTCCGTTTGCGTGTGCTTCGGAGAGAGATTGCGAAATCCCGCTATGGGATGTCGTCAGGATCGCAGGGGGATGCGGAGGGGGATGGATATGGCCTTGCAGGACAGGCTCGGACGGCTTCCTGGGGGATCGTCATCCCCCTCCATCCCCCAGCCGATCCCACACCGAGCGCGATCCGGGACCATGCGCGCGGGACGAGAAACGAGTCAGTCGATGTACAGCCGGTAGCCGCCACGGCGGTCGGAGCGGATCAGCTGCCGCCAGTCCTTCTGCGACTTGAAGACGTCGGCCATCCGTAGACTCTTCGAGCCCGCCGACGACAGGATGGCCTTGCCGCTCTGCCACGCCTCGCCGCGCTGCGCGGCCTCGTGCAGGGCGCGGACGACCTGCGCCTGGATCGGGCCGAGCCGGAACCGGTAGCCGTTGCAGCGCACCTCCTGGTAGTCGGCCGAGGCGATGAAGGTGCTCTCCTCCATCGCCGAGCCGCCCGAGGAGAAGCCGGACTGAAGCTCGAAACGATCGCGTTCCTCGCGCCTTAAAAGCAGATCCCCGATCATGACGAAGACCGGCTTGGCATCGCCATGGAGCGACGCATAGTCCGCGCGTGGCGTGCGAAACTCGCGGACATGGAGCTCGCCGCAACGGAACAGCTGGAAGACGTCACAGGCGTGCAGGTCGAGCAGCCCGCTGAAGGGCTTCTGCTCCCACGGCACGCGGAACCGCTCGCCGTTCTGGCCTTCCTCGTAGTCGCCGAACTCGACCGGCTCGCCGAAGACCCGCACCGACAGCCGGAGCTTGTCGTTCTCGGCAAGGTAGACGAGGTCCGTCTCGGAGATCCGCCAGCGCTCGAGCACCTCGGGGAGCGTGAAATACAGCTTGTCGATGTGCACGCGCCCCTCCGATTCCCATGTCCGATGTTTACCTTCTGTTCTTATTCGCTTGACGGCCGCCGATCAATCCGATTTTATCCTATTTCATCCACAGATGGGTGGGGAAACATGAACGAGCATCACACGCTTGCCGACCGTCTCAGGGCCCGGGCCAACCAGCTCGGCCTCAGCCCCGCCCACGTCGCCGAGATGGCCGGCGTGAACCGCTCCTTCGTCTACGACATCCTGCGCGGACGATCATCCCGCCCCGGCATTGACCGGCTGGCCGAGGTCGCCCGCGTGCTCAAGGTCGACCGCGACTGGCTGATCCACGGCATTGGCGATGTAGAGGGCACACCGCCCTTCATCGAGAACCCGGACGAGGCTTTCGTCTCGATCGCGCATGCGAGCCCCCGCCCGTCGATGGGCGGCGGCGCGGTGGTCGAGGAGCATGACGATCCCGCCGGCCGCGCCTACCACTTCCGCCGCTCCTGGATCCGCCACAGCCTCAAGGCCAGCCCTTCCCAGCTGCGGATTATGCATGTGGAAGGCGACAGCATGGCGCCCACGCTGCTCGACGGAGACACGGTGCTCGTCGATATGGCGCGGCGTGCGCCCAACCCGCCCGGCATCTTCGTGCTGGACGACGGCATGGGGCTGGTGGCCAAGCGGCTCGAGCACATCCCGAACAGCGACCCGCCCGCCGTTCGCGTCATTTCGGACAACGGTTTCTACAGCCCCTACGAGCGAACGGCCGACGAAATTCACATCGTCGGCCGCATCCGTTGGTTCGCAAGGGAGATCTGAGGTGATCGGGCTCCGCCACACCCGATATACCGCAACAGCTTCAGAAAGTTCTAAGCAGTTTGCCGCAGAAATGTTCGCAATACTGGCAGTGCGACCTTCGGTGTGCAACTGTTATCCACAGCATCGGAGGACCTGAAATGGCCCAAAAATCTGAAATCGAATGGACCGACGCTACATGGAATCCTGTAACGGGTTGCACGAAGGTCGGTGCAGGCTGCGACAACTGCTATGCGGAGCGGTTTGCGGAGCGTTGGCGGGGCATTGCCGGCCACCCCTACGAGCAAGGTTTTGACCTCCGCCTGTGGCCCTCGCGGCTTGACCAACCCGCGCGTTGGAAAAAACCTCGCATGATCTTTGTGAACTCAATGAGCGACTTGTTTCATAAGGATATCGACCGCTCCTACATCGATCAGGTATTCGACGCGATGGAAGCCGCCAATTGGCATGTGTACCAAGTCTTGACGAAGCGATCATCATTGATGCGTGACTACGTCAAAAAGCGCTACGGCGAAGACTTGGTTCCAGCGCATATCTGGCTCGGCGTATCGGTGGAGAATGCGGCGCATAAATCCCGAATAGAGCACCTTCGACAGATTAGTTCGGTTGCAAGATTCATTTCGTTTGAACCACTATTGGGACCGATCGGTGACATAGATTTAACTGGGGTTGCGTGGGCGATCGTTGGCGGAGAAAGCGGCCCCAGAGCAAGGCCGATGCAAGCAGACTGGGCCACCGAACTCCGGATCGCTTGCGAACATTTTGGAGTAGCGTTCTTCTTCAAGCAGTGGGGGGGAGCGCGGCCTAAGTCTGGTGGGCGCCTCCTCGAAGGAGAAGAATGGAATGGATTTCCTTGGAAGATTGTGCCGGAATCGATTATCGCGGAGCTTAAGGCTGCATGAATTCGCCAAATCCACTTTACGCTGGTCGAGAGCAGACTTACATAAAACATGCATTCTTGCGTCGATATCTTGAGACTTTAGCAGTCAAAGTACTCTACGGCGGCTGGGACGCATTCAACTACGTTGATGGCTTTGCAGGACCGTGGAATATTCGCGACGAAGAGGGCTGTTCAGACTCATCGTTTGGAGTGGCGATTGAGCTGCTAGAGACTGTTCGCAAGTTTGTTGAACAACGCCGACCTGGCGCTCGGCTCAAGGTGCGCTTTTGCCTTTGCGAGAAAGATCCAGCGGCAGTAATTCGGCTCCGCAGTTACGCTGAACGAAACAAGCACTTCGAGATCCACGTTTTCGACGGTGAATTTGAGGATAACTTAGAGAAGATCTCCGCTTGTATTCCAGATGGCTTCACATTCACATTCATTGACCCAACAAACTGGGTGGTTCGCATAGAAGATGTCTGCAGCTTTCTAAAGGGTCGAACCGGAGAGTTCCTATTCAACTTCATGACCGAGGAGGTCAGCAGACATTCGGTGAATCCCAAAGTAGCGCATCAATTCGGCGAGTTCGTTGGCGATCCCAATTGGCAAGACACGGCCCAGCAATTACCTGATGGCTTGAAAGGCGAGTTGAAGGTTCTTCACCTTCTTAAGGAAACTCTCCGATCAAGGGGCGTTGCAGTCTATCTTCCAGATTTTTCTATTCTCAAGCCATTGGTTAATCGAGAAAAGATGCGTCTGATGCTTGGGACGAACAGAGCTGACGGTGTCAAGCTGTTTCGGGACGTACATGGCACAGTTGAGCGCGCGGAATTCAAGGCGCGACGTGAGGCCAAATCCAACCACACCAACCAGGACCAGCTCTTCTCCGCGGACGACTATGCGCTGCACGAACAAGGGCAGCGAGGAATAGGTTGTAAACGCTATCAGATTTCGTCCGAACGACACATTTCCGAAGTCTTGCACGAGAGATCAGAGGTCGAGTTTTCGACACTGGCACTGGAGGTCATGGAGCGTTTCCCGATGCGCGAGACCCATGTCAAGGACCTCTGCAAGGACATGAAGGCTCGAGGACGTCTTGACTTCGATTTGGCGCCGAACGCTAAGAAACCCAGTAACGGGACGTTGATAAAGGCGCAGCACGGATGAGTGATCCCAGCAAATGGCTGCAAGCTAACGTACCCGAATGGCTCCAACTCGAAATCAAAGAGCGTCGGGTCATTCGCGATTTTCCAGTTTTGTGGGCTCTCTTTGAGCTTCATGCGACAGGTCAAAACGGCCAGCGGCCAGACGCCAGCCCGCCCCGAATATGTGAAGCTGTTGAACAGTTAGTCGCGCCACCAGCTGTTCAAGGCGAACTGGCAAGCGCCCGTTTACACTTTGCTGAGCGTTATTTCCGGAACGGAGACCCGACACATGCATGGCACGTCCTTAATGTGGGCGGCCATTACGCGGTTCGTGTCCAGACTGGGTTAACAGCGGAGGACGCCGGCAATCATCAGGTGCTTGTTGCCTTGCTTTTGGTGATCAATCGGCTTCGCAACAATTACTTGCATGGCGAGAAAGCCAGATATGGTTTCCAGGACCAGTACCTGAACTTCCGACACGCGAATAACGTACTGATGAAGGTCATAAACCTATGGCCAAGACCCGCATGATCTATAGTTGGACGGCTCCTTGGTTTACACGGGGTCGGATCCGATGGGTTTCCTGCCACTACGCCCCACTACGACAACCCTCTGTTTTCACTTGAATTCCTTTGCCGCTCGCGGCGAACACGGAGCAAACCGCCTCAGGAGGTTCGCTCCCCATGCCAGACGACATCACTTTCGCGCCGCCCGCCGAAACGCTCACCACGGATGAGCGGCTCGCGGAACTAGCCATTCTTCTCGCCAGCGCCATCGCGCGAACCAACCCAATGGAAACGAACGAGAATTCTCTGCTCGACGGAGACAGTTCGCTGGACATTCTCGCCCTCAGACGCCGTCGTCGGAGACAGGTTCGCAAACGAGTTGGAGACGACACATGAGGAAAAGCAAAAGGAAATCAGGCGCGAAGGCCGCTCCCGTAGGCCAGGCCGAGAGGATCGACGTCCTGACCGAACTGGCGGCGCTGAAGACAATGACGGTGCCCGAACTGCAGGAGAAGTGGCAGGCCATCTTCGGCGAGCGCGCGCCCAACGCCAGCCGCGGCAACCTCGAGCTTCGGCTCGGCTACCGCGTCCAGGAACTGGCCCATGGCGGACTGCGCCGCGAGACGCGCCGCACGCTTGATGCGCTGGCCGACGAGGTCATGAGCGGCAAGCTCGGCGGCCTCATGGCGGACCCGCGCAAGCCCGCGCCCGGCACGAAGCTGGTCCGCGAGTGGGGCGGCGAGGAGCACATGGTCACCGTTCTGGCGGACGGCTTCGAATGGCAGGGCCGGCGCTTCAAGTCGCTCTCGGCCACCGTCCGCGCGATCACCGGCGCGCACTGGAATGGCTGGCGTTTCTTTGGGCTCGATCAGACCGGAGGCGCCCAATGACCAGAAACACCCAGACCGAACCGGCGCGCCGCCTGCGTTGCGCCATCTACACCCGGAAGTCGAGCGAGGAAGGGCTCGACATGGAGTTCAACAGCCTCGACGCGCAGCGGGAGGCTTGTGAGGCCTACATCGCCAGCCAGCGCGCCGAGGGCTGGGCCTGCCTGCGCGAGCGCTATGACGACGGCGGCGTCTCGGGCGGCACGCTGGACCGCCCGGCGCTGAAACAGCTGATCGCCGATGTCGAGGACGGGCTGATCGACGTGGTCGTGGTCTACAAGATCGACCGCCTCAGCCGCGCGCTCATGGACTTCTCGAAACTCGTCGAGATCTTCGACCGCCACGGCGTCACCTTCGTCTCCGTGACGCAGTCCTTCAACACGACGACATCCATGGGACGGCTGACGCTGAACATCCTGCTCAGCTTCGCCCAGTTCGAGCGCGAGGTGATCGGTGAGAGGATCCGCGACAAGGTCGCCGCCTCGAAGAAGAAGGGCATGTGGATGGGCGGCTACGTGCCGCTCGGCTACGACGTGGTCGACCGCAAGCTGATCGTGAACGAGGCCGAGGCCACGCAGGTCCGAACCATGTTCGAGCTCTTCGCGCGGTCGGATTCCACCGCTGCCGTGATCCGGGAGCTGAACGCGCGCGCCATCCGCTCGAAGCGCGGCCGGCCAATCGACCGCGGGGCGCTCTACAAGCTGCTGCACAACCGCATCTACCGCGGCGAGATCACCCATAAGGGCGAGACCTATCCCGGCATGCACGAGCCCATCGTCGATGCGGAGTTGTGGGACGCCGCCCACGCCGTGCTGGCCGGAAACCGGAACCAGCGGGCCGGACGCACCCGGAGCACCGAACCGGCGCTACTGCGCGGGCTGATCTTCACCGAGACCGGCGCCGCGATGACCCCGCACCACACTAAGAAGGGGAACAGGCGGTACTGCTACTACGTCTCGATGGACGTAATCCAGAAGCGGCCGACGGCCGAGCTGCGCGGGCCCCAGCGGCTCCCCGCGGCCATGGTCGAGGACGCGGTCATCGGCGAGATCCGGCGGCTGCTGCGCACGCCGGAGATCATGGCCCGGACCGCCCGCGCGCTGAAGAAGGAGCGGCCCGACCTCGACGAGGGCTCCGTGACCACGGCGCTCACGCAGTTCGACGATCTGTGGAAGGCGCTGATCCCGGCCGAACAGGCGCGCGTCGTCCAGCTGCTAGTGGCGCGCGTGACGGTGGGCGAGGATGGGCTCGACATCGACCTGCGCCACGACGGCCTCGGCGCGCTGGCGAGCCTGATGGCGCCCGCGCGGGAGGACGCCGCCTGATGCCCGCGAACGAGACGATCCGCGTCCACATCCCGCTCACGGTCCGCAAGCGCGGCGGCCGGCCTCGTATCCTGCCCCCGAAAGACATCGAGGCGTCGGATCCGCCGCCGGGACAGGATCCGCGCGTGCTGCGCGCCATCGGCCGGGCATGGGCATGGCGGCAGCGCATGGAGTGCGGTGATATCACCACCATCGCCGATCTCGCCGCCGAGGAAGGCCTCTCCGACCGCTACGTCAGCCGACTTCTGCGCCTCGCATGGCTGTCGCCGGACGTTCTCGAGCGACTGGTCGTGCGCCGCGAGCCCTGCGCGATCAGCCTCTACGACCTGTGCTTCGTCGCCTCCTTCCCGTGGGATGAGCAGCCAGCGCGGGTGTTCGACTGATGCCAGCCATGGCACAAGGCGCCAACCAGTTGCGCTCGTGCCGCGTTCGTCGGCGTACAAGAGGTCTATTCAGCGCTTTCCTCGCTATCGCCCTCTGTACTGGACGAATGCTTAATGGCAATGGTCACGGTCTTGCCTGTTTCCAGTACCCTCCGGACAATCTCGCCAAGCACCGCAGATTGCTCAATCGAGGTGCCAACCCAAGATCCGGCGACGAGTGCCACAAACTCCGAGTTGTTGATGCGACGGCCCACGTTCTGAAAAGTGAGTACTTTGCCACCACGCTTTCCGGAAAAACAACCCGCGGCATCAGCTCGCTTCCACAGGTCGAGTGGCAAGTAAATACCTTTGAAAAGGCCCTTATCGTCCGGGTTGAAGATGACGCGCGGGCAGAACTTTAGAAAGAACGGGTTGTCGGAGAAACGGAATCCTTCGGGTTTTTGGCCACTAGGAAGCTTTCTGAGTTCGGCGAGCAGGCTCTCCATGCGTTCGATCTCCCCGCAGAACTGGTCCTTGGCTTGCCAGCGAAACTCCACTTCATCGTCGCGTTTTTCCATTGCTTTGTATTGAACCAGTACGAAGCTGCGGTATGCCTCGTTGAAATAAACGAGATCAGCGCCAGTTTGTTGTTCCAGCGGCAGGCGATTAGCCATAATCACCGTCAGCCTTTTCGACGGATCCTGCTCGCTTTCAAAAACCTTCGAACCATAGTGAGTCGTCTCCCCGATCGCTTCGAAACCTGGGAAAGTCGAGAAATCTGCAAGCAGCATTGCGTCTTCGCGGACCTGCGCGCCTGGCAGGCCATCTAGGAATGATCGCGTTTGATCATCGGTCGGGGTCCACGCCAGTAGATCGTCCCGCGAAAACCCTGCAATCTCGAGTGCGAGGCCGAGCGACTCCTTTTGATAGGCAAGGTTTTCACGTGCACTCGGCTGAAGGCGTCGCAGAGCCTGCGCCCGACGCTCAGAGTAACGCGCGAGTCGTGGGTTAACGGTCGTGTCCAAGTCAGTGATGCGATCAACAAAGGCGCCCAGCGACTTCGGAGGGAGTAGGCCGCCCGCTTTGAGACGTTGCTTGACGTGCCTGGCGACGCGAGCGCTCATGCCATCAAGGATTTCGTTAAAGCCCACATGCCGTTCCAGCGGTTTAAGGTCTTCGAGATTGAGACGCACAAGCCCGGTGCCGGCAGACTGGCCTTTCTTCCCGTCAGCGATGTGGGTAATATGGCCATCCTCGAACGACGCAAACACGGCTAGTGGTGCGCGACGGCTATGATCGAAACGAGGAACAGGCTCCGAAATAAAGGGCTTTGAACGATAGAACGAGCTCCCGTGCTCGGCCTCGTCGAGAAGCAACTCCCTTCTGTCCTTCGGCACGTGAAGAATGTAACCGCCCGCCGACACCAAAATCAGTTTCCTTCCTTAATGCTTAAACGACCTTCAACGGTGTAACACCGCGACGAGCCGCTGATTCTTCTTCATCGTATCTTTCTATCGAATGGACCAACCAGCGCGGGGGGTCGACTGATCATCAGTTGAAGCTGGACTGAAAAGACGTCGCGGTCAGCGATACATGCGCATCGATTGGCGGGTAAAGCTCGAACGCCCTCGGCTCGCGCGAGAAGTTCCACATCCGAAACAGACACCACTCCGCCCGCCGTTCGTCGGCAACGGCCAGCTCGTTGCGCGTGATGTGGAAAGGCGTGCGCTCCCAACCGTTCGTCGTCTTCACCTCGATCAGGCGAGGCCGGCCGTCCGGCGCGTAGCTGGCGATGTCATAGCCCGCTCCATCGCCGTCCTCTTCCGAGACCCAGCGGACCTTGCGCGCCAGATCATCCCGTCCCACGGCCTTCAGCGTGGCATGCTCGTGCGCAAGCACACGTTCCTCGCCGGCACGGCCGAGGGCGCGATTGCGCTCGTCCCGGCCCGCCACGTCGAACTTCCTCGCGATGTGCAGCATCTGGTCGAGATCTTGCGGCGGAGGCTGGTTGGAGAGCGTGGGCGGAGGACCGATCCAGACCTGCGCCGCCTCGCGCATGCCGTCCGCGGGCCGCTTGCCTGGCAACCGGCCGAGCCAATCCGGATGCAGGTCCAGCCACCGCGCCACCGCGTCGACTAACGTCATCTGGAAATTGAATGCGGGCTTGTAGCCGGGGATCCAGTCCTCGCCGAGACCCTTCAGCACCGCGCTGATGTTCTGGTGCTTGAACTCGACCGATCCCTCCGACCGATCGTTCAGCAGAGGCAGGAGGGCCCGGCGATGCTCGGCTTTGCTGTAGCGGCGCCCGGCGATGTCGTCGGCCAGCATCGCGAAGTAATCCGCGACGATCAGGTCGTTTTCTTCATCGGTCCAGGGGCCACTCGCCATGCCGCCAGGCTAGAGGCGCGATGTGCGTTTGTCATCAATGGCTTCGTCGAGCCCGTCGCCCGATTGATCCGCCAACGCTACGCGCCGTTCTGCCAGCGCACCTATCGGCTACGCCTCCTGCATGTTCGGTCTCTGTTTCGGTCGATAGCGATGGAAACAGGGCGCGCAGTTTTGGCGGTGTTGCAAGTCAGGTCACTGGAAAGACGCGGAAAATTTCGACCGACCCGAAATCGGCGCGGTTCGCCCGACCTGAGACGAGGGGCTATTCAGAGACGGAAATCGCACCGCACCCGCGTCTCGGCGGTTCGCACCCACCCGGCAAACCCCTTTGAAAACAGGAGAAATTGCACCTCGGACGGGCGGCCTGAACGGGTTCGCTATGGTGATGGTGGCGGAGAGAGAGTCCGCCGCTCCGCCTTCCAGCCTCTTCCCGACACTTCCGATAACCTCATATAAAATAGTGCAAATCTTCTTGCGCGTTCCGATACCTTCCGGCATATTCCCATAAATTACGGGGGACAGGAAGGGGGACAGAATTGCCGACGCAGTCTAAGAAGCATCCGGAAAAAGCACTGTCGGCCGCCTTCGTCCGCACGGTGACGGAACCTGGCAAATACTTCGACGGGCACGGGCTGTTTCTTCGGGTCGAACCAAGTGGCTCAAAGCGGTGGGTTCAGCGGATCTCCATTAGAGGGAAGCGCCGGGAAATTGGTTTGGGCAGCCTGTCGCTCGTCCCCTTGCAAAAGGCGCGCGAGGAAGCCCTAGAAAACCGTAGGCTGGCGCGCGCTGGCGGCGACCCACTTCGGGCGCGACAGGAGACGCAAGCCGTGCTCACGTTCGAGGAAGCCACCCGGAAAGTGCACGAGATGCACCGGCCTTCGTGGCGCAATGCGAAACACGCGGCCCAATTCCTCTCGACCTTGGAGACATACGCCTTCCCCAAAATGGGCAGCATTCGCGTTTCCGAAATCACTACCGCCGACGTGCTTTCTGTTCTCACACCGATCTGGCTGGCCAAACCCGAAACCGCGCGGCGGGTACGGCAACGCATAGGCACCGTTATGAAGTGGGCGGTGGCTCAAGGGTGGCGGCAAGACAACCCCGCCGAGGCCATCGCACAGGCTTTGCCGCGTCAGGACAAGAAACCCAAGCATCGCCGCGCCCTGCCCTATCAGGACGTTCCTGCGTTCCTCAAGAAGCTTCACGCGTCAGGCGCTGGGCCTGCAACCAAGCTTGCCCTTGAGTTCCTGATACTGACGGCAAGCCGCTCGGGGGAAGTCCGGTTAGCCCAGTGGGAAGAAATCGACCTTGAGAAGGCGGAGTGGTCAATTCCAGCCGAGCGCATGAAAGCGAACCGGGCGCACCGAGTTCCGCTCTCGGAGAGAGCGTTGGCCATTCTGAGGGAAGCCCAGCGCCTCGCAGACGGATCGGGGCTCGTGTTCCCCGGCACCCGCCACGGAAAGCCGCTCAGTGATATGACGCTATCCAAGCTGACCCGCGAGCTAGGTTTTCCAGTCGACGTGCACGGCTTTCGTACATCGTTCAAGACGTGGGCTCAGGAGCGCACCAGCTTTCCGACAGAGGTCAGCGAAGCGGCGTTGGCGCACGTCATCAAGAACAAAGCGGAAGCCGCGTATGCTCGCTCAGACTTGTTTGAGAAGCGCAGAGACTTGATGGCGAACTGGGCAATCTATGTCGAAGCCGCGCCCTCCGTTGTCGTCCGGATTGGCAAAGCCACCTGATTCGCCCCGGAAGCGGTTGCGTGCCACCGCTCAGCTAGCTCAGTCTCCCCGAGCAAACCTGAGCAAGTGGAAAATGCACCTCTCGGAACTCAAGTCTCTGAACTTCATGGAAATTTTAGGAAACACCGGGTTTTCCCCGATATTCCATGCCTAGGATAACCTGAACATGTAGTATCGAAGAATCACCGGCATTACAGCCACGTGCCGGTGAGGTCGCCGCCAGCTTGCCGGCAAAAGCGGCGACCTCGGTGAGAAGTCTCTCCTCTCACCTTCAATGTGGCACAAACGTTGAGGGATTCCTACATGGCAAATCCACTTTACAAGCGCCCGGAAGTCGAGCAGCGGACCGGCCTTTCGCGATCCAGCATCTACGAGAAAATGCGACTGGGCGAGTTTCCGCGACCGGTCCGCATTGGAAAACGTGCCGTGGCTTGGCGCGCTGACGATGTCGACGGTTGGATCGAAAGCCGCGAAGTCGCAGCCTGAACCCAATGCAGAGGAAAAAGTCGACCCGGAACCTGGGGCATCAGGATCCGGGCCGGAGCACTTGCCAGCGGGCTGCGGCTAGTGCTCTGGGTATAGCAGACGCGAAAAGAAAAAACCATTCGCGTTCAAGTTCCTACGCGATCCAAAATGGCGATGAGTCAGCCTTTCTGGTGCGCGTCAAAGGTCGAATGAACTGGGCCTTGGGCGAACTAATTGCAGCGGGTGAAGACGGGTGCACACCGCTTAACCGCCCCGCGCCTCGGTGGTCAGAGTACGTAAGGCAACTTCGTTTACTCGGCATCGAAATTGAAACGGTTTGGGAAGAACACGGTGGCGCGTATCCCGGCAGACACGGCCGGTACGTACTGCGCTCCATCGTGCGGAGGGTATCGGCATGAGGCCGCCGCATATGCCCGCCCAGCGCCTGGAAAGCCGTCTTAGGGCACAAGAGCCCCATTGCCTGCAAGTTCGCCACTTGCGCCGCCTACACGGCCTGAGCGGGCCTGTGGGGCGGCTGGTGGCCGAACTGCACTACGGCGCGGCCGATGGCTAGGAAGCCGTACAAGCGCAGCAAAAAGGGGGCTGGGCGGTTCGTCCAGCTCCCTGAGTACCTGCAAGCGTCCGAAGCCTGGAAGGCGCTCAAGCCGGGGCCTAGGGCGCTCTACATCGAAGTGAAACGCCGCTTCAACGGCAGCAATAATGGAGCCATCTTTCTGAGCCACCGCGATGCGGCAGAGGCGCTGAACGTCAGCCGCAACACAATCGCGGGATACTTCCGCGCGCTGGAAGAACACGGGTTTCTGCGCATGACACAGCAACCCTGCCTCGGGCCTTCCGGTATCGGGCAAGCCTCGCTCTGGGCACTGGAGGAAGAAACACTGGATAGTCGACCAGCCGGGAAGGCGTTCATGCGGTGGGAGGCTAATCAGAAGCCCAGCGCAAAAACTGGGACAGCGCGGCGCAATTTCTGCGCCGGCGAAGCGGCCTGAGCGGGCAGTTCTAGCCCGAGCGTCCCAAAAACTGGGCCGGGTTTCGGCAATTCGAGCTAATGCCCGGCCCTGAAATTGAGCCACATATATATCTAGCCAAAGGCAGTGCCGGTGATAAGAGCGGGCGCTGGCACTGAGGCCTCGTCTAGAGAAAGGACGGCATCGGCGGAAAACGACCCCACCGGGATAAGCATTTAGAATCCTCGGGCGAAGGCGCGCCCTACACTACCGGAGGAAGGCAGGTGAGCCCTGGATTACTTCGGACGAGCGGTCTCCATCGCATTCTCAAGGCCCCCGCGAAGCGCACCAAGCTCTCTAGAAATACCAGCCGCGTGTAGATTTCTCGTAGCGTCGGAAATAACATCTAAATGTCCCTCGAAAGTCGAGGTGTCTATTCCAAACCAGGTATCTTGGTAGGCCTTATCAAATCTAGCCGCTTTATTTATCGCGGAGTTTATCCTCCTGTTGACCCGAAACCCTTCAGATTTAACCTTGTCGCAGTCCGCATTATTCCTTTCGTTCATGTAATCGTTAACAAGTGCTTCGTAGTCATCAATAGATGATATTAAATTGGTTACCGGAGAATCCACCGAAGCAAGAAAATTTGAGTGTGATGTGGACGCACGAATCTGAGTTTTCGTCCAAAAATGCTGCCCCACAACACCCACAAGCGCGCTGAACCCCGAAATCGCACCGGCAACAGCCGCCACCGCCTCCCAACTCATCTCACTTAATCTGCGCTCTCAAGCTTGTCCTTGCTCTGGCGGGCAATTAGGCGCTCCACACCAATCTCAAAGTCTTCCCGAATTAGGTTTGGAAGACCTTCAAAGCTGAACACCCTTGAGAACCCGTCAGCCCCCAATCTAGCTATCGAACCTGCAAGGAAGCCTTGGACAAAGGATGGTGTTACTGTATCAAGATTTCGCGGCGCTACGAGTTCGATTACATCGCCGCTTTTCTCCAGCGTGACGAGATCGAAATGGTCGCGAGCGCTCACACCGCGCTGGTGCCCGGTAAGCATCCTGACTTCTCCGCGAGTGAGCGATTCCAGATTAAGCTGGGTCATTTATCGTCCTCTCAAGATAATCGCGGTCCAAGCTAAAACCCATCGTTACCAGCGTCCCCCGTATTTCGCGCGGCAACTCTACCACGTTTTCGAGATTCGGCGGCTCGGCCGGCGAATTTATGTCGTTGAGCCATGTTTCGCGGGCTTTGTGACCATTCGCCTCGTCGCTAGCGCAGTACGGGAAACGTATATGGAGGCAGCTGCGCCCGGAAACAACGGCAAGGGTTGCGTCATTTTCGCCCGACTCTATCCCCGCAAGGTCCGCAAACAGTGAAATGATATCACTGAAGCCTGTCCCTCCCCTACCTTCATTGAACGCTTCTGCATCCCTCGTCACTTCAGGCTGGAGTGCAAACAGCGTTCTTAGATGTTCCTCACTGAACCGATAACTCGCCAACGCCCGCTTATGGCGTTTTACATACTCTTCCATTCGAGCCTTTATGCTGGGGGGGCAGGTACTGATAGTCTCAGAAATTGATGAACCGACACTTAAGAACGCCAGTTGGCAATGGAAGGTTTCTCCAAGCCCGTTCGGCCGTCGCACCATCATTCCAGAGACCATCCAATCTCCGTCGTTCGGATAGTCGGGTCGGCTATGCCTCTCGGCATTATCAAGGGTCTCTCCAACTATGATTTTCACTATTCTCCTACCATAGCTGGTAAGCTCTTGATCCGCAGACGCTGTGAGCCATGAGCTAATTTGCTCACACAATAAGTCCCCGACTTTCTCGTGCGACTGAGGCTCCAGGTGCATTGTCGGAGAAAGTGATGCCCCAGCGGCCCTCCTACGCTGGAGTGGAAACGCCCAGATATCCTTCTCTCCCGACCACGTTGGGCTCACTGATATGGAAAGAGCCTTGTGTAGCCCCAGGGCGACGACAACTTTGGACATTGGATTCGATATCTGCCCACCCACAAATATTGGTGCCATATCTGGCTTCATAACGGCAAACACCAACCAAGGCCCGATATCTAGACACTGGAAGTCTCCAAAATCTATATTCGCGGCCAGGCAATCCGCTTCAGCCTCTGCAAGTTCGGCCAAGCTATTTACAGTCTCTACTGGATGCCTTAAAAAGGAAAAGTTCTTTACCTCAATACGCCTACACTTTCGAGTTCTTATCCTTGTACCAATACCCCTCCAGGCATCATCTCTATTCGGCTTCAGGCCGCTAAGCAAAAAAGATTCTTTCTTTTTGGATAACAGAATATCTACATGTGTATTTCTGAGTATAGCCTCTGAAGCCAAGCCTCTTTTCGCCCTGACAATTAATTGTCTAGATTTTTTCTTTGCGAATCTCTTTCTTGCAATTTGAGAAATTTTTTTACTTTTTCTACTTTCCGTTATTCTCTTCCCCAAGCGTCTGCGCATAAGGAACGCTTGAACTCTTGCCTCCTTAACTAATTCACTCTCCCCGTCATCCGAATAAATGCTAGCAACTTCTTCGTAATTCCAGACCGCCATAAAATTAGATACCCGCTTCAAATAAGGATCGGTTAGCCCTGAACCACTTCGCTTGCGCGGAGAAAATGGCAAAAATTGGGAAACGCGAGTAGCGAGTACACGCTCGCCGGGGGCATGGCGCAATCACAACCAACCACACTCGCCAAACGGCAACCCGATAGGCATACGGCTCCGCAATTCAGAAATCGCCGCCTGATGTACAATCTCGCAAATGATTTCGGCATAATACGGAGGTTCGAATGGGCGGCATCGGAAGCGGAAACCGGCTCCAATGGGCATCCCGCGCGACAGTCACGGAGTATCGGAGTCTGGACGTTCGGCGCTGGGCGCGTGAGGGCTATCTAGAGCCTGGGCGGCGTTTCGGCTGGCGATGGACGTGCAATGGCGAAGAAACCGGCTCGATACGAGTAGAGGCGCACAGCGGACACCTAATCTTGGATTACCGCGCCCGGGAAGGCGGGGAATGGGAGCCCATGAGGTACGGCGTGCCGTTGACCCGTTCAGCCTGCAACATGGGCGGCGCGAGGCACTGGTTTCGCTGCCCCGCGCAAGGCTGCGGGCGGCGCGTGGCCCTTCTCTACGGCGGGTGCGTCTTTGCCTGCCGACACTGCCACAACCTCGCCTACCCAAGTCAAAGGGAGGATGCGTCAGACCGCGCCGCGCGGCGGGCGGATAGAATACGGGCCAAACTTCGCTGGGAACCGGGGATACTCAACGGGAGCGGCCCGAAGCCGAAGGGAATGCACACGCGGACCTTCGAGCGACTTAGGGCAGAGCATGACAAACTTGTCGATAGTGCCTGCCGAATGATGCTGGCGAAGTTTGAGCTAGCGTTTGACTAAGCCTCATTCTGGGAATCGCGCTCAGTTGTAGCGCCGCCGGTGTGTTTTCGGCTTACTGTCTTCAATCGCCCACTAGGCCTATACGCCAGCAGAACGGGGGACAGAACGGGGGTCGAAAACAAAAGCTTTCCGCTTTTTTTCCATAAAATCAGAGACTTAGTCCGCATTAATGGCGGAGAGAGAGGGATTCGAACCCTCGAGACGGTTTCCCGCCTACACACTTTCCAGGCGTGCGCCTTCGACCACTCGGCCACCTCTCCGTGGGCTCAGGTGATACTCACAAGCGGGGGGCGGGTGCAAGGGGGTGCGGACAGCTCGGGGGACTTGCGCGCGCGTGCCGCATGGCCCATGACCGGCTGAGCCAAGACAGGAGCCGCAGCATGACGCAGGCGATCCCGGTATATGTCATCAACCTCGACCGCCGGCCGGACCGGCTGGCCTACATGGCCGGGCAACTCGACGGGCTTGGGCTGGAGTGGTCCCAGGTCCCGGCCGTGGATGCGCAGACCGCCTCGGATGCCGAGATCGGGAGAGAGGTCGCGCTGGAGGGCCACCGGGTCCGCATGGGTCGTGGCAGCCAGTGCTGCGCCATCACCAATTTCCGCATCTTCCGCGAACTGGCGGAAGGGAACGCACCCGCGGCGCTGGTGTTGCAGGACGACGTGCAGCTCTCGCCCGAGGTGGCGCCCTTTCTGCGGGACGCCTCCTGGCTGCCCGAGGGGATCGGGTTGATCCAACTTGAGAAGTATGGCCGCAAGCGCTCGAACCGGCTGGCGGGACCGCCACTGGGCGCCAGCCCGGTGAAGGGGCGCGAGGTGCGCCGGCTTTACAGCCGCACCGGCGGCGCGGGGGCCTTCATCATCACCCGCGACGCAGCCCGGACGATCATCGAGCGCAAGGGCATTCTCGACGTGCCCATAGACCATTTCCTTTTCAGCCCAAACGCTTCCTGGGTTTTCGATGCGGTTGGGGTGGCAATCGTCACCCCGGCGCTGGCGGTGCAGCGGCAGGAGGATTTCGAATCCGACATCGCGCGGGAGCGGAAGCGCCCGAAGCCCCTGCCCGCCCGGCTCAAGCGCCTTTGGATGGAGGTCAACCGCACGCCAATGCAGGCCCGCGCCTGGGCCAGTGGCGCGCGTCCAGTGCCCTTCGGCTTCGAAGAGACGACAGACTAGGCGAGGCGTACCGTCAAACGGCGGTTCTGGCGGCCCTTCTTCTCGATCTTGCCCAAGGTGACCGGGCCGATCTCGCCGGTGGAGCGGACATGGGTTCCGCCGCAGGGCTGCAGGTCGATCTGCGCGTCCACGGTTCCGATCCGGACCAGCCGCACCTTGCCCGCGCCGGTCGGGGGCTTGACGGACATGGTTTTCACCAACCCAGGATTGGCCTCGAGGTCTTCGTCGGTGATCCAGGTTTCGCCGACCGGGTGGTCCGCCATGATCAGCGCGTTCAGCGCATCCTCCAGCGCCTGCTTGTCCTGCGGCGCCTCGGGCATGTCGAAATCCAGACGGCCCTTCTCGGGCGTGATCTGGCCGCCGGTCACCGGCAGCGGTACCACGACCGACAGCAGATGCAGCGCGGTGTGGAGCCGCATCATCCGGTGCCGCGCGTCCCAGTCCAGCAGCTGCCGTACGGTAGTGCCTGCAGGCGGCAGGGTCGCGCCCTCGGTGGGGACCAGCACGATGGCGTCGCCGTCGCGCACAGTGGTTGCGATTTCGGCTGCGCCGCCATCCCATTCGATCCGGCCCATGTCGCCCTGCTGGCCGCCACCGGTCGCGTAGAAAAGCGATGCATCCAGCACCACCCCGCCCCGGTCGGTCAGCGCCGTCACGCGGCCTTCGGCCTCGCGTAGGTAGGCATCATCGCGGTAGAGCGGCAAGGTCACGCCACGGCCTCGGTCACGTCAGGCACTTTCATCGGCTCGCGGGACAGGAACTCAGGCACCGGCAGACCCTTGGAGCGCAGGAACTCGGCGTCATAGAGCTTCGCCGAGTAGCGCGTGCCGTAGTCGCAGAGAATGGTGACGATCGTGTGCCCCGGCCCCAGGTCGCGCGCGAGGCGCTCGGCCCCCGCGACGTTGATGCCGCTCGAGGTGCCCATTGCCAGCCCCTCGGTCTCGAGCAGCTCGTTCAGCTTTTCCATCGCCTCGGTGTCGGGGATGTTGTAGGCGTGATCGACTTCCAGCCCCTCGAGGTTGCGCGTGATCCGGCCCTGCCCGATCCCTTCGGTGATCGAGGAGCCCTCCGCCTTCAGCTCGCCATGCGCATAGTGATTGTAAAGCGCCGAGCCGTCCGGGTCGGCGATTGCGATCTTAACGCCGGGATTGCGCGCGCGCAGCCCCTCGGCCACGCCCGCCAGCGTCCCGCCACTGCCCACGGCGCAGACGAAGCCCGAGACCTTACCGTCGGTCTGCTCCCAGATCTCGGGGGCGGTGGTGTCCACGTGCGCCTGCCGGTTGGCAACGTTGTCGAACTGGTTCGCCCAGACCGCACCGCCGGGCACCTGCCGGTCGAGGGCAGCGGCGAGACGCTCGGAATAGCGCACGTAGTTGTTCGGGTTGCGATAAGGCGCGGCGGGCACCTCGACCAGCTCGGCCCCGGCGATCCGGATCATGTCCTTCTTTTCCTGGCTTTGCGTCTCGGGGATGACAATGACCGTCTTGAACCCCATCGAGGCGCCGACCAGCGCCAGCCCGATGCCCGTGTTCCCGGCGGTACCTTCGACGATCACGCCGCCCGGGCGCAGTTTCCCGCGCTCGATGGCGTCGCGGATGATGCTCAGCGCGGCGCGGTCCTTGACCGACTGGCCGGGGTTCAGGAACTCGGCCTTGCCCAGGATCTCGCAGCCGGTGCGGTCCGAGGCGCCGCGCAGGCGGATCAGAGGGGTGTTGCCAATGGTATCGGCGAAGTCGCGCTTGATCTGCATGTGGTCCCCGCAGGCTTAGGATCGGAGCGGACCCTAGCCCCGCCCGCGGCGGGCCGCAACCGGATGCGCTATCCCGCCCACGCCTGCGTGAGCCGTTCGCGATGCAGCTCCAGCGCCATCAGCGAGAGGACCAGCGGCGCATTCCCCGCTTCGCCGCTATCGAGTGCCGCCATGGCCTCGGCGCGCGGAACGACGAAGGCGCGAATGTCCTCGTTCTCGGTGGCGACCCCATGCACGCCGCCAGAGACATCCGAAAGATCCGCTTCGCCGATGAAACTGGTCATCACCTCGGTCAGCGCGCCCGGAGAGAGGTAGCACCGGCCGATCCGGTGCATCCGGCCCAGGGTCAGGCCCGATTCCTCGAGCGCCTCACGGCGCGCGGCCTCCTCGGCGGGTTCGTCGCGATCGATGAAACCGGCGACGACTTCCAGGTGCCAAGGGTTCGGCTCGCCGCGCGCAAGCAGTCCGACGCGGATCTGCTCGATCAGCAGCACCCGGTCGGTGCGCGGATCCCACGGCAGGACCGAGACGGTGTCCCCCGTCACGAAGGCCTCGCGCGTGATCCGCCCGCTCATCCTGCCGTCGAACCGGCGATGCCGGAAGCGATGCTCCTCGGTAATGAAAAAGCCGTTGTGGCGGCGCCGGATCTCGTGCTCGGCAATGTCGTCCGGACCGAAATCGCTGCGCAACTGTGGGGCAATGTGCTGGTGGCGGGCGCGAAGCCGGGCGGTGGCCCGCCGAAGCAGCCCACCGCGCCCGTGTGCTTCGACCTGTCCGAACCGCGCGACCTCCCGGGCCATTTCGAGGAACAGAGGCTTTTCGGTCTCGGCCCAATCCTCCAGCCGCCAGGGCCTGTCGGTCACGGCAACCGCGTCATCGAGATAGGCCAGCGCCTCCACCGGTCCCTCCGGCCCCTCGACGGTGACAGTCACCAGCGCATAGGCGAACGGCCCCTCGAAACTGTCGAGCCTTTCGCGGACGAGAGCCGAGCCCGGCAACAGCAGCAGCCCCGGAGCGCTGACGCCCGGCTCTGGCCGCAGCGCGGGGAACGGCCCGGCGGCGGCGGTCCAGGCGGCGTGATCAGGAAGGAGGGCCGGCACCGGATCGACGGTGTCTCGGGCATCGCCCAGCGCAAGCGCTAGAACGTCCGGATCGCGGAGCGTTCCGAAAACGAAGATCGGCAAGGCATCGTCAAACACGGCAGGCGAGGCGTCGGAAATCTGGGTCATTGCGAAATCCGCTAAGGCTGGGTCGCCCTACCCGTGCCCGAAGCCGCGCGCCGCCGCAAGGGGCCGCGGCGGGTCTTCTCAGCGCCAGCGGTGATGGGTGTTTCGCACCAGGACCCCGGCAGTGACCGCCATGAAAGCCGCGATCAGCACGAGCTTGGGATTGGCGAGGAACGTCGCGTATTCCATCGCCTTCTCGCCGAACATGTAGATCGCCTGTTTGGGATCCTCGCCGCGCAGCCGCTCCTTCAAGATCTGGCCCCAGACGAACCACAACGACAGCAGGACGATGATCCAGAGCGAGATCATGATCCCTGCTCGAAGGCCCAGACCGATCCCGGTGCCCCCCTCCTCGGCAATGCGGCGGCCGGTGCTGCGCCAGCCGACCAGGAATCCGACCACGCCGAACAGGTAGAACATCTCGGGCCAGTCGCGCCAGAACTCCTCGTCCGGGTAGAAGCGGTCGAGCACCACCACCATGATCAGGCTCACGATGCAGAGCGCAATGGCGGCGACCATTCGGGCAGCGGTAGGCATCAAGGGTTGCGGCATCGGCGCAGGCTCCAGTTCGTGATCGGACGACCAGGCCCCAGAATAGAATGCGCCGGACCTTCCGCGAATACGGAAAGGGCTCGCAGGCGCGGGACCGGGGCCGGCCCGCCACAGTGGGCACGGATGCTAGCCGGGGTTTGTGGCCGGATTTTGGCCTGTATCGCGACTGCCGCCTTCAGTCCTTCGTGGCCTGATAGGCCTCCAGCGCCCGCTCGCGCCCGCGCTTCAGGTCCACCATCGGCTCGGGATAGTCCTGATCCGGAGACAGATCCCACGTCCGGGGCACAGCGGCAAAATAGTCTAGGGCCTCCTCGCCCGGGTCGTCCGACAGTTCCGCCACCCAGCGCTTGCGATAGACCTCCTTTGGGTCGAACTTCTCGGCCTGTGTCGCCGGGTTGAAGATCCGGAAGAAGGGCGCGGCGTCCGGCCCTGAACCGGCAGCCCACTGCCAGCCCAGCGCATTCGAGGCCGGATCCCAGTCGATCAGGCAGTCCTCGAACCAGGCCTGCCCAACACGCCAGTCGGTCATGAGGTGCTTGGTCAGGTAGCTCGCCACCAGCATCCGCGCCCGATTGTGCATGGTGCCGCTGACGTACATCTGGCGCATGGCGGCGTCGATCACCGGCTCTCCGGTAAGGCCGCGCCGCCACCGGTTGGTGGCATCGTCCGCGTCCCGCCAGGGGAAGCCATCCCACTCCTCGCGCCAGTTCCGCTCTGCCAGATGGGGCGTATGCCAAATGAGGTGATAGGCGAAGTCGCGCCAGACCAGTTCCTTGAGGAAGGTTTCCGCGCCCGGCTTGCCCTCCTGCATCGCACGCTGCCCTGCCGCCCAGCAAGTCCGGATCGAGATCTCGCCCACCGTCAGGTTCTCGGACAGCCCCGACGTCCCGTCCCGGTCCAACCTGTCGCGGTCCTCCTTGTAGCGCTCCACGCCATGCCCCATGAACGCGCCCAATCGCCCGCGAGCCGCTTCCTCGCCGATACGGGCGTATTTCGAGAGCACCGTTTCGCCCCGGTTCATCGCCGCCCCAAGCGCCCAGTCCCCGAGCGCATCGCTTTTCGGCCAGGACCCCGGCGCATCCAGCTTCGGCGCACCGACCGGCGCGCCCGCGTCGATGTCCCGGACCGCCTTCCAGAACGGCGTGTAGACCTTGTAATAGCTGCCCGCTCCGGTCTCGACGGTCCAGGGCTCGAACAGCACGTGGCCCGCGTGGCTGCACGCCTCCAGCCCGTCCTCCTTCAGCGCGGCTTTGACCCTCTTGTCCCGCGTGATCGAGGCCGGATCGTAGAGCCGCGACCAATGCACCGCCCTAGCGCCTGTCTCCTCCACCAAATCCCGCAACACCTCCAGCGCATCGCCCCGGCGCAGGACCAGACGGCTGGCCGCATCCTTCAGACCGACCTCGAGCGACGCGATTGATTCGCCCAGGCGCCACTTCGGCGCGGCGCCCAGCGCCTCTGTCTCGGGATCGAGGATGAACACCGGGATCACCGGACCCGCCGCCGCGGCCGCGACCAGGCCGGGGTTGTCGCTCAGCCGCAGGTCGCGGCGGAACCAGAACAGGACGGGATCGGTCATGGAAAATGGGCTCCTTCGAGGTCTGCGCAGACTACGGCCCGCGCGTGCGGGCGGATCAACCGCCCTCGGAAGGATGGTGCGCCTGCCATGCCAGGCAAGCGTAGGGCCCGGGCCCCTCGAAAGGGCCCGGGCCGAATTTCAGGCGTCGACGGCCTTGTCGAAGCGGCGCTCGTCCGAGAGCCCCTTGAGGATCGCCCAGCACATCAGCAACAGCACCGCCGTGAACGGCAGGCCGGTGGTGATCGCCATCGACTGCAGCGCCGACAGGCCGCCACCCAGCAGCAGCGCGATGGCCACGGCTCCCTCGAAGACGCACCAGAACACGCGCTGCGGCACCGGGGCGTCGATCTTGCCGCCCGCCGTGATCGTGTCGATCACCAGCGAGCCCGAGTCAGACGAGGTCACGAAGAACACGATCACAAGAGTGATGCCGATGAAGCTGGTGATCCCGGCCAGCGGCAGTGGGTCCAGCATCTTGAACAGCTGCAGCTCGAGCGCGGCATCCTGCGCGGCGGTATAGCCGTCCGACAGGACCTGGTCGATCGCGACGCCGCCGAAGACCGACATCCAGAACACGCAGACGAGGCTGGGGATCAGCAGCACGCAGGTGATGAACTCGCGCACCGAGCGGCCCCGGCTGACGCGGGCGATGAACATGCCCACGAACGGCGACCAGCTGATCCACCAGGCCCAGTAGAAGCTGGTCCAGCCCTGCATGAAGTTCGTGTCCTCGCGACCGAACGGGTTCGACAGCGCCGGCAGGTACTCGACATAGCTGACGATGTTCGCGCCGAAACCAGACAGCAGCGCCAGCGTTGGCCCGGCCAGCAGCACGAACAGCAGCAGCAGAATGGCGAGACCCATGTTGATCTCGCTCAGCACCTTCACGCCGCCGTCGAGGCCGCGCATCACCGAAATCAGCGCCACGCCGGTGATCGCGGAGATCAGGACCACCTCGGTCGAACTGCCGACCGGGATGCCGAAAAGCTCGTTCAGGCCCGCGTTCGCCTGCGTTGCACCCAGACCCAACGAGGTCGCGAGGCCGAACAGCGTCGCGAAAACCGCGACCGTGTCGATCAGGTGCCCGGGCCAGCCCCAGACACGCTCGCCCAAAAGCGGGTAGAAGGCCGAACGGATCGACAGCGGCAGCCCCTTGTTGAAGCTGAAGAGCGCCAGCGCCAGTGCCACAACCGCATAGATCGCCCAGGGGTGCAGGCCCCAGTGGAAGATCGTCGCAGCCATGCCCAATCGGATCGCCTCGGCCTCATTGCCCGCAGCCGCGCCCAGCGGCGCCCAGTCGGTGCGCACGCCGTCCTCGACCGTGGTGCCACCCATCGAGGTCGAGAAATGCGTCATCGGTTCCGAGACGCCGTAGAACATCAGGCCGATGCCCATGCCGGCGGCGAAGAGCATCGCGAACCATCCGGCATACGTGTAGTCGGGCGTCGCGTCCTGACCGCCCAGCCGGACACTGCCGAACGGGCTGACGATCAGGAACAGGCAGAACAACACGAAGATGTTGCCGGCGCTCAGAAAGAACCAGTCGAAGCCCTTCGTGACCGCCGAGAACAGCCAGCTGAAAATCTCGTTGGCCTGCTCGGGCAGCGCCAGCGTATAGAAAGTGAAAAAGATGATCGAGAGACCGGAGATCAGGAACACCGGGTTGTGGATGTCGAAGCCGAACGGCCCCACCTCACCCTCGATGTTGTCCTGACCGATCTCGTAGTCTGTATCGATCGCGTTCGGTGCATCGGCTATGACATCCGTGACTTCATCTGTCATCAGAGCCCCCTTGGCTTTCGCGTTGATTGTCGGTCCTGCGAGACCGGCTGCACGCCAGCCTCCTACTTCTAGGATAGGGCGATTGCAGGAAAGGTCCGGCGCCGAAAGCGCGGTCATGTCGCCCGATTGCGACCCTCACGGCCGCGGGCGCGGTACTGTCACAGCCACCGACCGGGGGTCAACCGGTCGGTGGGTATTTATTCCGAATCAGAAACGATCCGAGGTTCAGCCGTTGACGTCGACGACGACCCGGCCCTTCACGCCCCCCTTGAGGATCGCCGCGCCAAGCTCCGGCAGATCCGCCAGCGTCGCGGGCTGGACCATCGCCTCGAGCTTGTCCATCGGCAGCACCTCGGCGATGCGTTTCCAGGCACGCAGACGGTTCTCGTAGGGCTGCATGACGCTGTCGATCCCCAGCAGGTTCACCCCTCGCAGCAGGAACGGGATCACCGTTGCGGGCAGTTGTGCGCCGCCTGCAAGGCCCACCGCCGCGACCGAGGTACCATATTTCATCTGCCCCAGCACACGAGCCAGCATCGCGCCGCCCACGGCGTCGACACAGCCCGCCCAGGTCTCGCTTTCCAGCGGACGCTTGACGGTCTCGGCCAGGTCCTCGCGCGGGACGATCTGTGTGGCGCCCAGATCGCGCAGGTACGCTTCGGTCTCGGGCCGTCCTGTCACGCCGGCAACCTCGTAGCCCAGCGCCGCGAGGATCGCCGTGGCGACCGAGCCGACGCCGCCCGCCGCGCCGGTCACCAGAACAGGGCCCTGCCCCGGCTTCAGCCCGTGGTCCTCCAGCGCGTTGACCGCCAGCATCGCGGTGAACCCGGCGGTCCCCACCGCCATCGCCTGCCGCTCGGTCAGACCCTCGGGCAGCGGCACAAGCCAGTCGGCCTTGACCCGCGCTTTCTGGGAATAGCCGCCCCAATGCGCCTCACCGACGCGCCAGCCGGTCAGCACGACCTTGTCGCCAGGCTTGAACCGACCGTCGTCGGAGGCTTCGACCGTGCCCGCGAAATCGATGCCAGGAACATGCGGGTAATTGCGCACCAGACCGCCACCCGGACCGACGCACAGCCCGTCCTTGTAGTTCAGCGTCGAATAGCTGACCGCAACGGTCACCTCACCCTCGGGCAGTTGGTCATCGGTCAGATCTGTGACCGAGGCGGTGGTCTTGCCATCCTCGTCTTTGGTCACAAGCAGGGCCTTGAAACTCATCGACAGTTCCTCCTTAGGCGCATTCCGCGGCGCTCCCGACGTTGTGACAGAGCGCAGGGCGGGAACGCAACCCGGGAGGGCTGCAATCGGCTCAGGAGCGCCCGGGCACCAGGCTGCGCAGCATGGTCAGCACGCCACGCGGGGCGGTGGGCGCGGCCTGAACCACCGCCTGCGTGTCCTCGGTAGGCGCATTTCCGGCCCCCGCTGCGGGCTTGGACAGACGCGCATCCTGCACCCCGGGGGCGGCGGCTCCACCGCTTTCGCTGATGTCTTTGTTCGCTGCCCGGCGCTCCCGCATTTTCTCAAGCTTCTCCAGACGGTTCACATAGTGCCCGTGCTGCGTCGTGGCCCATTTCTCCATCACCTCCACGGCGCGAGCGCCGTCGACCTGGGCAACCGCCTTCCGCTGAAATTGGATCGCCGCGTCAAGGTCCCCCGAGTCCTCGGCCAGTTTCGACTCCATGAGGCTGACACGGCCGCGCTGCATGGCGAGGTCGGCGTTGAACCGCCCGATCACCCTCATCATCCAGCGGCTGTAATCCGCATCCGCCAGCTTGTGGAAATTGCCCTCGCCATAGCGCGACCAGTCCGGTTCCATGTCCTCGGCCTGGATCATCGGCCAAAGCCGCGCCAGGCGCCGGTTTTGCGCATCGAACCGGGCCTGAACCTCGCGCGCCTTGTCGATCCCCGCGGCCAGCGGCTCCTCGCAAGGCAGTTCCTCGATGAAGAAGGTGCGGAACATCGGGTGCAGGTCGCGCGGCTTTCCGCCCGGCGCATGCTTCACCAGATCGTTCATCATCGCCACGACGCGGTAGTCGACGGTCCCGTTGATCCGCCGGTCAGGGATGTACTCCGCCTCAGGATCAAGCCCGAGGTGTCGCTTGAAGAACTCCACCGGGCGCTTTTCGTGCTTGAAGGCAACCGGAGTGACCGCGCCTTCGCCGAACGCATTGGCCCAACGCTCCAGCAGAGCGGGATAGTTGTAGTAGGGGTTTCCGGGCTTCACCCGTTCGAAGAATTTTTCCTCGATGAAGACCCCCACCCGGCTGCCGGTCGAGGCAAGCGAGACGGCGGTGTCGATCTGCGGGCGCAGAAAGCAGACGATCTCGACCTCGTCGAACTTCGGCTTCAGCAACTCAGCAGCGCGGTCGACCATCTCCTGGAAGCGCAGGCGGCTGTGGCAGTGCTCGGAACTGATGAAATATGTATGCGCCCCAGCGGCGCGGGCAGCGGCGACATCCTCCTCGAAGGCCGCGATGGTCTTTGCGCGAAAGGCAGCGTGGTCCTCTTCGGTCTGGATGCCGTAGAAACCGAACCCGTCCTCGCGCTCGTCCGCCCGCCGCGAGATCACCGAGAGCGCGCGGTTGTTCGGAAGATCGAACGCCTGCGTGTACCACACCCCCTGCTTGCGCAGGACTTCGGTATTCTCATCCATCCAGATCTGGAAAGCGGTGGTCCCGGTCTTCTCGGTCCCGATGTGCAATACAAGCTTCATACCGTATCCCTGTCGCGGAGGACCACTGCCCCCCCACCCGCTCCGGGCGCCATGTTTCAGAGTGAGGTACGGGGTAGCGGCGCGCTTGACAAGCAGCAGCTAGTCCGGAAGCCGCCGACAGCAAGTCGAGTACGCCTCAACCAGTCAAAGCTTCCGGCCGTCCGCGCCCAGTATACCATGACACGGATCGGCGTGCAGGACCCGAACATTCGGGTCGCCCGCCTCGGGATAAAGCTCCCGCACCAGCGGATCGTGACCGGGGATCACATGCGCGTCGCTATCGGCCAGCGCCCGGATCCGGGCGAAGCCGTCCAGCATGTTCTGGAGGTCCACGACGATCGGAAACGGCTTTCCGGAAAGGAAATTCTCATAATAGTGGCTGGCATCCGAGGCCAGCACCACCCAGCCGCGCCGGGTCATGACCCGCACCGCCTGCAGCCCACGCGAATGGCCGCCAACAAGATGGACCTCGACCCCCGGCGCGACCTCGGCGCTGCCCGAGACGAAGCTCACCCGCCCGGCATAGAGCGCGCGCACCATGTCGCATACGTGATCGCCGGTGAAAGGCATCCGCAACGTGTCGTGGCACATGCAGGGGCCGGTGGCATAGGCCATCTCGGTTTCCTGAACCCAAAGCCGCGCGTTCGGAAACGCCCTCAGCGAGCCCGCGTGGTCGTAGTGCAGATGCGTCAGGATCACCGTCTCGATACTATTCGCCTCGATCCCGCGCTGCGCCAGCATCTGTTCGGGCGGTGTCTCTATCGGGCGGTCGCGCGAAGCGGCTTCGGCATGGTCATAGCCGGTATCGACGAGGATCCGCCGCCCGTCAGCCTCGAGCAGCCAGACGTAGTAGTCCATGGCATGCGGGGCGGCATGGTCATCGTCGAAGATGAAACTGTCCTTCCGCGTCCGGGCATTCCGCTCGGCATATTTGAAGGCGGTGATCTCCCAGGTGGTCATCGCGTCTCCTCCAGCGCGATCCGGCGGCCATCTGCGGCGGACTGGTAGACCATCGCCTCGACCTCAAGGTTCGCAAGGTAGTCCCGGGCCAGCGTCTCGATCGCGCCGCTCCTGTCAATCGCATCAAGAATGTGCTGCTGGAAAGCCTGAACGCAATCGCCACCAAAATCCCGGTCCACAAACACGTGCGGATGCTCCACCCAGTCTACCGAGCCCCTATCTCGCAACCAGAGCCGACCGTCGCCGGTCAGCCGCAGCGCCGCCTCCGAGCCCTCGATCTCCATCTCGCCCAGCGTCAGGCGCGTGTTCACTGCCGCATGATCCAGCGTCCGGTTGCCGTCGAACAGCGCCCGGCCGCCGCCCGCAAGGTCCAGGATGACAAGCCCGGCATCCTCTCCGGCGATCACCGGATTGACCCGCCGCAGGTCGGCATAGACGCCCTCAGGCGCGCCGAAGAGGTAGCGAAAGACATCGATCAGGTGGATGCCGGTCTCGCGGATCAGGAAGCGCGGCATCTGCCGGAAGTAGGGCTGCCGGTCGAGATAGGCATTGGCCCCGGCACCATCGCCGGGCCGCAGCGCGAAGCGCGCCTGCCGCACCGTGCCCAGCCGCCCCGCTGCCAGCAGCCGCGCCGCCTCGCGGTACCAGGGCTGAAAGCGGAAATTCTCATGCACGGCCAAGGTCGTACCTGCCGCCTCGGCCTCGGCGATGATGCCACGCGCCTCCTCGAGGCTGGCGCAGAAGGGCTTCTGGCAGATCACCACCGGCACCCGGCCCAGCGCGCGCCGGATCAGGCCCGCGTGGCTTACAGGCGGCGTTGCGATGTCGAGGATGTCGAGCGGCCCCATTTCCAGTGCCGCCTCGACGTCAGAAACGACAGGCACTTCGGGGTATGTCGCGGCCATCCACTCCTGCGCGGCCTCGGCCGGGTCGGCGACGCAGACCAGCGAGACGCCGTCCATCCGCGCCCAGGCCGCGATCTGGAACCGCGCGAAATAACCTGCGCCAACGACGGCAACCCGTCTCTCCGCTCCACCCGTCATCCGCGCCTCCCGCCTCGCTTGTAGTTCTGCGGATCAACGTATACGTTGCCTCCGACATAATTCAAGCAGACATGATACAGGATCGGAGGAGAGCGCTGATGTTCGTTGTGGTGGTCGACTGGCAGGTGGCGCCCGAAAACGCCCCCGTCTTCGGGGACATGCTCGCCGTACAGGCCCGCAACTCGCTGGATCGCGAGCCTGCCTGCAGACAGTTCGACATCTGCCGTGACCGGAACGCGCCCGGGCGTTTCCTGCTCTACGAGATCTACGACGACGCCAAAGCCTTCGACCTCCACCTCGAGACGAGCCATTTCAAGTCCTTCTCGGACAAGGCCGCGCCGCTGACCCTGGCCAAGGAGGTACGGACCTTCGACCGGATCGCGTCCTAGCCCGCGACTCGCAGCGCGTCGGCCTTGCGCAGCGCGCGGCCGAAGGCCTCGAACAGCGGGCGCGAGACCGGGTCCTGCGCCGCGTTCCACTCAGGATGCCACTGCACAGCCATCGCGAAACCCCGCGCGCCATCGATATGGATCGCTTCGGGGGTGCCGTCGGGCGCGTGGCCCTCGACGATCACCCGCTCACCCGGATCGGTGATCCCCTGCCCGTGCAGCGTGTTCACCAGAACCTCGTCCGCACCGAAGATCCGCGCGAAACGCCCACCCGGCGTCAGGCTGACCGTGTGGCGATGGGCGAACTTCTCTTCCAGCGTGCCGTCTGGCGGCATGCGGTGGTTCATCCGTCCAGGAATGTCCCGGATCTCGGGGTGGAGCGTGCCGCCGTAGGCGACGTTGAACTCCTGGAAGCCGCGGCAGATGCCTAGGATTGGCACACCCTGCTCGACGCAGGCGCGGATCAGCGGCAGCGCAACATTGTCCCGGTTCAGATCGAAGGTACCGTGGGCCTCGGTTTCCTCGTGACCGTAGAAGCTCGGGTGCACGTTGGGCCGTCCGCCGGGCAGCACCACGCCATCCACCGCGTTAAGGATGTCCGCGATCTCCCCCACGTCCGGCCGCGCCGGCAGCACCAACGGCAGCGCGCCCGAAACCTGGGCGACCGCCTCGATATTCGACTCGCCACAGGCCTGCGCCGGGTACTGGTCGTTCACCAGATGGAAATTGCCGATAATACCGACCACTGGGCGGGACATGCGAACACCTTATCAAGAGCCGACTCAAGGTCTAACCCGCACGGCGGCCGAGCAAAAGACCCGGCCCGAAACCAGCCGAGGAACGTTTCGCCGAAAACACCCGCCCGCCGCGCAATGCGGCAGCGTTGCTCAAAATGCGGACAGCAGGCCGCGAAAGGCGCTAAACCTTACGAAGATAACAAGCGGAGGCAGCGCATGGACTTCCTGACGGATCCCTTCCTGATCGACCCGAACCGCATCGATGGCCCGGTCCTCGTGACCGGCGCGGGCGGCTGCATTGGCGCCTGGACCGTGGCCATACTCGCCCGCAGCGGCGTGCCGGTCGTGGCCTTCGATCTCAGCGACGACCGGCGCCGCCCGGCCCTGATCCTCGGCACAGAAGGCGCCGCCGCATTGACGTGGGAGACCGGCGACATCTCCGACGCGGCGCGGCTCGAGGACATTCGCAACCGCCACGGCATCCGCGCGATCATCCACCTCGCGGGCCTTCAGGTGCCCTTCTGCAAGGCCGACCCCGCCGCCGGGGCCCGAGTCAACGTCGAGGGCACGATCAACATTCTCGAGACCGCCCGTCACGGCGGGATCCGCCGCCTCGCTTATGCCAGTTCGACCGCGATCCACGGCATGCCGCCCGGTGGCCCCTACATCGCGACACTCTACGGCGCCTACAAACTCGCCAACGAGCATACGGCGCAGGTCTACTGGCTGGACTGGAATGTGCCCTCGATCGGGATCCGCCCCAACATCGTCTACGGCGTGGCGCGGGACCAGGGCATGACCTCGGGCACCAGCGCGGCCATCGCGGCGACAGCGAAAGGCGAGCCGTTCCAGATCCCCTTCGGCGGTCCGGTCAGCTGGCTTTACGCGGGCGAGGCCGCTTCGGCGTTCATCGCCGCGATCTGCGCCGACGGCACGGACGCGGCGGTTTTCGACCTGAACGGCACCTGCATGAGCGTCGAAGACGGTATCGAGATCCTGTCCGGGATCGCGCCCGATCACCGGGTGACGACCACCGGGACGGCGATGCCGGTGCCGCCGGACCTCTCGGATACCCCGATCCGCGAACGGCTCGGGGACTATCCGTCGATCACGCCTGCGGAGGGCATGAAACACACACTGCAAGCGTTTCGCCAGCTGGCCGCCGACGGTCTGATCTGACGCCCATGACCGGGGATCAGGGCTGCGCAGTCAGTCCCGCGGCCTCGATCCCCGCGACGGCGCAGATCTCGTCATTGTCCGAGGCGTCGCCGGTCACGCCGACCGCGCCCAGAACCGCGCCGTCCGCGCCTTTCACCAGAACGCCCCCCGGCACTGGGATCATGGCGCCATCGAAAGCCCCATTGGCGGCGAGGATGAAATAGGCCTGACTCTCGGCCCGATCCATCTGCGCCTGCCCGCCCATGCCCATCATGACCGCACCGTAGGCCTTGCCGTGGGCGATCTTGAACCGCCCCGGCGAGGCGCCGTCCTCACGCGCGAAGGCCTTCACATGGCCGCCCGCGTCCAGCACCACGACCGACAGGGGCTTCAGCGCCAGCGACTGCCCCTTCTTCAGCGCCACCTCGATGATGCGCTGGGCCGCTTCCAGGCTGATCGCCGTCATCACATCGCCTCCTTCGCCTTGAGCCGGTACTCATGCAGCAGCGGCTCGGTATATCCGGACGGCTGCTGCCGCCCCTTCAGCACCAGGTCGCAGGCCGCCTTGAACGCCGGGCCATCATAGGCCGGAGCCATCGCCCGGTAGCTTGGATCGCCCGCGTTCTGCCGGTCCACAACCTCGGCCATGCGTTTCATGACCTCCATCACCTGGTCTTCGGAGATCACCCCGTGATGCAGCCAGTTCGCCATGTGCTGCGAGGAGATCCGGCAGGTCGCCCGGTCCTCCATCAGCCCGACATCGTTGATGTCCGGAACCTTCGAGCAGCCGACTCCGGCATCGACCCAGCGCACGACATAACCGAGGATGCCCTGCGCGTTGTTCTCGATCTCGGCGCGCACTTCCTCGTCCGACCAGTTGACGCCCTGCGCCACGGGGATCGTCAGCAGATCCGCCAGCTTGGCCCGAGGCCCGCCCTTCGCGATTTCGGCCTGGCGCTCCAGTACATCGACCTTGTGATAATGCGTCGCGTGCAGCGTGGCGGCGGTGGGGCTCGGCACCCAGGCGCAGTTCGCCCCCGACTTCGGATGGCCGATCTTCTGCTCCAGCATGTCGGCCATCAGGTCTGGCATCGCCCACATGCCCTTGCCGATCTGCGCCTTGCCGCGCAGCCCGCAGGCAAGGCCCACATCGACGTTGTTGTCCTCGTAGGCCGCGATCCACTTGGTGCCCTTCATCTCGGCCTTGCGGATCATCGCTCCTGCTTCCATCGAGGTGTGCATCTCGTCACCGGTCCGGTCGAGGAAGCCGGTGTTGATGAAGCACACCCGGTTCTTCGCGGCGCGTATGCACTCCTTGAGGTTCACCGTCGTGCGGCGCTCCTCGTCCATGATGCCGATCTTGACGGTGTTGGCCGGCAGTCGCAGCGCGCGCTCGACATAGCCGAAGATCTGGTCCGCGAAAGCGACCTCCTCGGGCCCGTGCATCTTCGGCTTCACGACATAGACCGAGCCCTCGACCGAGTTCCGCGGCCCCTCGGTCTTCTGCAGATCGTGAATCGCACACAGCACCGTGCAGAGCGCGTCCAGAAGCCCCTCGGGGATCTCGTTGCCCTGTCCGTCCAGAACAGCGGGCGTGGTCATCAGGTGGCCGACATTGCGGACCAGCATGAGGCTGCGACCTTTTACCGAGATGGTCTCACCATCGGGCTCGGTCCAGTCGCCGTCGCCGTTCAGCGCCCGGGTGAAGACCTTGCCGCCCTTCTCGACCTCTTCGGTCAGATCGCCCTTCATCAGGCCCAGCCAGTTTCGATAGGCCAGCGCCTTGTCGGGCCCGTCGACGGCAGCGACAGAGTCCTCGCAGTCCATGATCGTCGAGATCGCAGACTCCAGCCGCACGTCCGCGATATGCGCGGGATCGCTCTTGCCGATGGCATGTCCCGCGTCGATCCGCACGTCGATAAGCAGGTGGTTGTTGCGCAGCAGGATCGCATCCGGCGCGCCCGCGACACCCTGATAGCCCGCAAGCGCCGAGCCATCCTTAAGCCCCACGCTGCCGCCTGCGATCCGCGCGACCAGCGCGTGGCCTTCTACCGCCAGCCCGGTCACGTCAGCCCAATTGGCGCCGTCCAGGGGCACGGCCTCGTCCAAGAAACCCTTTGCCCAGGCGATCACCCGCGCGCCCCGCTCGGGATCGAAACCGCCGCCCTCGGGCAGATCGCCCAGCGCGTCGGTGCCGTAGAGCGCATCGTAAAGGCTGCCCCAGCGCGCATTGGCCGCATTCAGCGCATAGCGCGCGTTCATCACCGGAACGACAAGCTGCGGTCCCGGAATACGGGCGATCTCAGGATCGACATTGTCAGTTTCGACCGCGAAATCCGGGCCTTCGGGAACGATGTAGCCGATCTCGCGCAGGAAGGCCTCGTAGGCCTCGGCATCGTGCGGCTGGCCCTTGCGTCCCGTGTGCCACTCGTCGATCTGCGCCTGCATCCGCTCGCGGATTTCCAGAAGTTCGCGGTTGCGCGGACCAAGCTCGGCGACCAACCCGGCCAGCGCATCCCAGAAGACCTGCGGCTCGACGGTCGTGCCCGGCAGTGCCTCGTCCTCGAGGAACCGCGCCAGCGAGGCCTCCACCTGCAATCCGCTCTTCTCGACGCGCTCTGACATGTCCGGCTCCCTGTAGATTTCTGGCTCTGCCCAACTAGGCTCAGGAAGCAGATAATGGAACAAGTTTCCGATAGGCAACACCGGCGGGCATGAAAAGCCGGTGACGGTCAGCAGCCCTCGCCACTACGGAGCTGCATCAGACGGTAGAAATCGGCCAGCGTGCGGCCACGTTCATCCCGGAACCGGCCGGCCTCGGCACTGTCGCCGATCCGGTCGAGTCGGAACATCCTGAAATCCTCGCGCAACTCGCACCAGGCGACGAGCGTCCAGACCTTGCCCCAAAACCAGAGGCCCAGCGGTCGGACGGTCCGGGTCGAGCCCTGCCCCTCGGCATCGGTGTAGGCGATCGCCAGCAGGGTCCTTGTATCCACCGCCGCCTCGATCGCGTCCACCCGCGCACGCAGATCGTCGGTCATGCCCCAGGCCGAGGCATGGATCTGGACCTCGCGGGCACGGCTGCGCGCCTCGGGCGGCAGGACGGCCTCGATCTTGACCAACGCCTCCTCGGCGGCCAGCGCCATCGCAGCGCCGCCCCAGGCCCGCACCAGCCGCGCGCCCGCGACGAGAGCAGCCACCTCGTCGCGGGTGAACATTAGCGGCGGCAGGTCGAACCCCTCGCGCAGCAGGTAGCCGACCCCCGCCTCGCCGTCGATCGGCACGCCCGAGGCCTGCAGATCGGCGATGTCGCGGTAAATCGTGCGCTCGCTGACCTCCAGCTTCTCGGCAAGCTTGCGCGCCGTGGTCAGGCGACCGCCCCTCAGATGCTGGACGATCCGGAAGAGGCGATCGCTGCGGCGCATCAGGAGGCGGCCTCGAACACGCCGATGGAGTTGCCGTCGAGATCGCGGATGTAGGCGAAGCGTCCAACCGGCAGCGCGATCGGGTCGGATTCGACCTTTCCACCCGCGTTGCGCACCCGATCGAGGGTATCCTCGAGCTTGCCCGGCGCGGCAAGGTGGATGGTCGGCCCGCTGCCGTCGGTCGCGGGTTTTCCGGGATAGAGATGCCCCGCAACGCCGTTCGCTTCGAGCGGCTTGAACATCGCCATCGGGTTCGGGCCGGTTTCGTCGATCTCGAGGCCGGCATCGGTCACGGCGTTGTAGAACGCGACGGCGCGAGCCATGTCGGTCACCGGGATCTCGGCCCAGACGGTAAAATCTTTCGGTCGGTAGGTCATTGTGCGATTCCCCTTAGCACGTTTTCCGTACCTGAGGTGTCGCACACTCCTCCTGACAGCATTCTGTCAGGAGCCGATGGCAGCGGCCATCGTTTTGGCTGACAGCGGTCGACCTATTGGCCGGAGGCCGCGTCCCCGTCCACGGCTTCGACCTCGCCGGTTACACCGTTGACCTGCGCGTCGGCACCTTCGGGATCGTCGCCGCCAAGAATGGCCCAGGCGGCGATCAATACCGCGAGGACGCCCCCGACGATCAGGCTCAGGGCAATCCCGCCCAGCGCAGGCTTGTGGCGTTTGGCTTCTCTTTCGGGGCTGTCTTGCGGCGCACTCATGTCGGTCTCCTCTCTCTTTCAGGTGAAACCAACCCCCCAGCGTCCCCGCTGTTCCACCCCCGCGACCCTCTGTCCCGGCAACGAAGCGGAGGCGCTGGCGCGCCATGTCCTAAAACCCCGGTCCCGCCTTCGGCAGAACCGGGGCAGTGGCACACGCCCGCCCCGGAACCTCAGGCTGCCGGCGCCTCGAGGATCCGACCAACAATCTCGGTCGTGTCGCGGGACAGGCCGTCGCGGTCGGCGATACGCTGCAACTGGCTCAGCATCTGCGCCTGGCGATGCTCGTCGAACTGGCGCCAGGTCTCGAACGCTCCGGCGAGGCGCGCAGTGGTCTGCGGGTTCACCGGGTCGAGCCGGATCAGCCAGTCGGCGAGGAAGCGGTAGCCCGACCCGTCCGCCCGGTGGAAACCCGCCATGTTGCCCATCGCGAAACTGCCGACCACCGAGCGCAGCCGGTTCGGGTTCTTCCAGTCGAAGTCCGCGTGTTCGGTCAACGCCTGGACCGTCTCGACCGCCTGCTCGGGCGGGGTCAGCGCCGCCTGCACCGAGAACCACTTGTCGAGCACCAGCGGCTCTGCCTGCCATTTGGCATGGAACTCGGCCAGCGCCGCCGCGGCGTTCCCCGACCGCACCAGCAGCCCCAGCGCCTGCATGGTCTGGGTCATGTTGTCGGCGCGCGCGAACAGCGACTTCGCCGTCGCCGCGTCCGGCTCCAGCCGGGTCAGCAGGCCCAGGAGCCGGCCGCTGAGCGCCCGCTTGCCGGCGCTTTCCGCGTCGGGGCTGTAGGGGCCCGGCACGGCGAGCGCGTTGATCCGCTCGGGCAGGTCCGGGATCAGCCGGGCCAGCGCGGTGTCGAGCCGGATCAGCGCGGTCCGCACGTCCGAAGGATCGGGTGGCGTCCCGGCGGCGCGCACGGCGCGGAACACATCCTCGGGCGAGGGGAAGTCCAAGACCAGCGCCTGGAACGCCGGGTCGAGCCGGTCGTCGTCCAGCGCCGCCAGCAGCGCGGTCAGCAGATCCGGATCAGCGGGCATGTCCGGCTCTTGCACCATGCGGGCCAGCACATCGCGGGTCAGGACGTGCCCTGCCTCCCATCGGTTGAACGGGTCGGTGTCATTGGCCAGCAGCAGGGCGCGGCGCGCGTCGTCCATCGTCTGCTCGACGATGACCGGCGCGGCGAAGCCCCGGTTCACCGACGGCACGACACGCCCCGGCAGATCCGGGAATTCGAGCGTGGTGCCCGCCTCGGTCAGCTCGACGATCTCGGTCGGACGGACCTCGGAGCCGTCCTCGCCGATCAGGCCGAAGGCAACCGGGATCACCAGCGGGTGCTTCTCGGGCTGGCCCGGCGTGGGCGGCGTCGACTGGGTGAAGGTCAGTGTCAGCGTGTCACCGGTCCACTGCTCGTCCACCGTCAGCCGGGGCGTTCCGGCCTGCGCGTACCAGCGTGCGAAATGCGACAGGTCGCGCCCGGTCGCATCCTCGAAGACCCTGATCCAGTCCTCGATCGTGCAAGCCTGCCCGTCATGCCGATCGAAATAGAGATCCAGCGCCTTGCGATACGCCTCGGACCCCACGAGCGTGCGCAGCATCCCGATGATCTCGGCACCCTTCTCGTAGACGGTGGCGGTGTAGAAATTGTTGATCTCGATGTATTCCTCGGGCCGGACCGGGTGCGCCAACGGGCCGGCATCCTCGCGGAACTGGCGGGCGCGCAGCATCTGCACGTCATCGATCCGCTTGACCGGATGCGAGCGCTGGTCCCCCGAAAACTGCTGGTCGCGATAGACCGTCAGCCCTTCCTTCAGGCACAGCTGGAACCAGTCGCGGCAGGTGATCCGGTTGCCGGTCCAGTTGTGGAAATACTCGTGCGCGATGATCCCCTCGATCAGCTCGAAATCGCGGTCCGTCGCCGTCTCCGGGCTGGCCAACACGTATTTCGAGTTGAAGATGTTGAGGCCCTTGTTCTCCATCGCGCCCATGTTGAAGTCGTCCACCGCGACGATCATGAAGAGGTCGAGATCGTACTCCCGGCCATACTCGGTCTCGTCCCACCGCATCGACCGCTTCAGCGCGTCCATCGCGTAGGCGCATTTATGCTCGTCGCCGGGGCGAACGTAGATCTTCAGCGCGACCTCGCGGCCCGACATGGTGGTGAAACTGTCGTCGTAGGACACGAGGTCTCCAGCGACCAGCGCGAACAGGTAGCTGGGCTTGGGATGCGGGTCGTGCCACTCGGCCCAGCCCTCGCCCTGCGCGGTCGGGTTGCCGTTCGACAGCAGCACGGGCGCATCGCCCTCGATCCGCACGGTGTAGGTCGTCATCACGTCGGGGCGGTCAGGGAAATAGGTGATCTTGCGGAACCCCTCGGCCTCGCACTGGGTGCAGTACATGCCCTTCGACATATAGAGCCCCTCGAGCGCGGTGTTGTCCTTGGGCGCGATCTCGACCTCGGCCTCCCAGGTGAACGGGCCGTCCGGCAGCGCGGAGGCGGGCACGGTCAGCCCCTCGGCATCCGGATTCACGGTCAAAGGCACGCCGTCGATGGCGGCGGAAACCAGCGACAGCTTCTCGCCGTCGAAGCGCAGGTCCTGTCCGGCGGCCGCATCCGGGTTCGGTCGCATCGACAGGCGCGCGACGACACGCGTCGCGGCGGGATCGAGCCGGAACGTCAGGTGCACCGCATCAACCAGGTAGGCCGGCGGGGTATAGTCCTTGAGGCGAATGGTGGGGGGCGTGTCGGTGCGCATGGGATCCTCGCTTGGTCCGCTCCGGTGTAGCGGATGAAGGTGCGGGACGAAAGCGGCGGGCCGGACACAAGCGGACAACAGCGAAGGCCAGGCGCCACGCCCTTCACGCCTTGCCCCGCCGGAGGGACGTCTGAAAAGGCGCATTGCGGCGGCCACACGTCTCGCGCGACTAGGCTCGGCCATTTTCCATCACGAAACGACCCCGGATCGGGCACAGCCGCGCCGCAATCTCCCGGCAAGACATACTTAACGACGGCCGACGACCGTAGTCCGGAGGAACCGACATGATGCTTGCCCTGTTCGCACTGACCGCCACCGTGCTTCTGGCGCTGTACCTTGCCCGCCATGACGCGCTGCCCGCGGTGACGCTCGCAGGACCAGGCCGTGCCGCCGCGCCGGACGTCACCACCGACACCACCCCGCAAGTCGACGATCCCCAGGTTGCCGCCAGCGCGATGTTCCACGCCATGCTGACCCTCGAGGGCGCTTCGGCATCGCTTCAGCGCAATGTCCGGAAACAGATCAGCCAGGCCTTCTCGGTCGACGATGCCGAGGCCCGCGAACTGGCCCTGCTCGGCGCCTGGGTCGCAGACCAGTACGACAGCCCGCTCGAGGCCGTTCCCGCGCTCTCGAACCGGCTGCGCCAGCTTGGCGGACCCAAACCCGCCGCCCAGATCCGCATGGCCCGCGCCATCTTCGGCGCCCGCCTGCCCACCTCTGTCGCCGCAGCGCTTCCCCGAGCCTGAGGCACTACGGGGCGCGGTCTTTCCCCCAAGGGCCGCGCCCCGGTCTTCTCCGTTTCCAGACGTCCTCAGGCCCGGACCCGTCCGGGCCGCTCCGCTTTTCCGGAACCTCGCGCACCGCATCGCGTTGTGCGGGCAGGCAACCGAAAAGGAGAGCTTCATGCCCGACATCACCGAGACGAAGATCCTGATCATGGCCACCCACGGCTTCGAGCAGTCCGAGCTGTTCACCCCGCTCGAGAAACTGCGCGAGGCAGGCGCCACCGTTCATATCGCCACGCCCGACGGCAACGCCATCAAGGGCTGGGACGAGGACGACTGGGGCAAGAGCATCGACGCCGACCTGAAGATCGCCGACGCCTCGACCGAGGACTACGACGCGCTGGTCCTGCCGGGCGGGCAGATCAACCCCGACCTGCTGCGCGCGAACGAGACCGCCGTGAACCTGGTCCGCGCCTTCACCGAGGCTGGCCGCATCGTCGCCGCCGTCTGCCACGCTCCCTGGCTGCTGGTCGAAGCCGGCGTCGCCAAGGGCCGCGAGATGACCTCGTACCATTCGATCAAGACCGACGTGATCAACGCCGGGGCGAACTGGGTCGACAAGGAGGTCGCGATCTCCAACGGCATCATCACCAGCCGCAATCCGGGCGACCTCGAGGCGTTCAGCGCCAAGATCATCGAGGAGGTCAAGGAAGGCCGCCACCCGCGCAAGGCCGCCTGATCCCCATGACGACCGCAAAGAGGCCGGGCCCAGCGCCCGGCCTCATTCTGTCGGCCACCCCAAAAGGCTGCCTGCGATTAGGCAGGCAGCAAGGCAGGGCTCACTCCGAGATCAGTTCGATCTCTCCCGGCCGCCAACTCTGGTCAAACCAGGGCTCCAGCGGACCATAGAGCCGCATGATCGTGTTCCAGCCCTTGCCCGGAACAGTCTGCAGCCAATTGCTCTCCATCCCCTCTGGCGGCTCGGGCGCGAAGTAGATGTCGGTCGAGCCATCCTCGTTCTGCACCACGCCCGCGTCATTGCTGCCCAGCGCCGGGAACTGCTTGTCCGTCTGCAGCATCGAGCGCGTCTGGTTGTCGTAGAGCGTGAAGGACCAGAAATCCTTGGCCGGCGGGTTCGCGGGCACCGTCAGCCTGTAGGTCTTCGAGCCGTCCAGCGCGTTCCCGTCCGAGTCCCGGTACGTCAGGGCGTATTGCGAGCCCTTGCCTACGGCCTTGACCGCCATGGCGGGGGTTATGCCGGTGGCGTAGAAGTGGAAGGCCGCCCGGAAATCCTGCAACGAGACCCCATCCAGCACCCAGGTATAGGCGCCGCCCGGAAAGGCGTTCTGCCAGTAGCTCTCGCCCGGGTACCAGTAGGCCCGCGGATCGCGCGGCTTGGAGATCAGGGTCTTGACGGTCACGGCCCCGGCCGCCGCTGCGCGCTTGAGGATCGACTGCATACGCTCATCCGGCTCGAAGGGCTGCCCCTTCACGATCCCGATGGCGGCGAGATGCCCTAGGATCTCGGGGTTCTCGCCCATCGGAGGCTCGGCCTGGATCACGGTGTTGATCTCGTCGAACATCCGCTCGTCCATCACGTGGATCGTGTTGAATTCCTTGCCAGATACGTCGACGAAGGTCATCTCGGGCGGGGTGTCCGCCTGCGACAGCGGGTACATTCGGAACGCCTCCTGCGTCGCCTTGACCGCCGCTTCGCCCGAGCCGTTCTCGGTGTAGCCACGCCACATGACCCAATGACCGAAAGTGTTGGTCGGCACGACCGCGGTATAGCCCTCTTCGGACACGTCGCCCTCGTAGCCCGGCGGCAGGATCAGGAACTTGCCGCCCTGGCCCTCGTCCGGCCCGAGGTTGCCGAAATCCACGACATAACGGAACCAGGCGTCGTTGAGGAAACCCAGCACGTTCGGCGGCGTCTCCATCACCATCGGTTCGTCGCCCAGTTGCAGCCACATGGTCTGGTAGACGCTGGTGGTGTTCGCCGTCAGGAAAAGCGCAGTCGAATCCATCAACTCCGCGAACTGCAGCACGGTGGTATTTGCCGGACCGAACTCGAGGATGCCGCGCCGCATCGCGTCCATCGAGGCGATCTTCACCCCGTCCATGTAACCCTGGTATGCATGGGTGAAATCCAGAAGGTTATAGATCTTCTCGGTCGTCTCGGCATCCGGCACGCCGTCGAAGAAGGTCAGATCGCCAAGTTGCGTCTCGATGCTGTCTGGCGTGGTGATCCCGTCGGGCACCGGCGTGGTCATCTTCATCACCGGCGCGTCCTGCGCAAGGACGCTGCCATATATCGCGGTTCCCAACAGCGCACCCGCAGTGGCCGGCGCGATCAGCAGTCGCTTGAAAGTCATCGATTGTCTCTCCCTAGTGTCGTCTTCTGGTTTTTTGTCTGCACCCATCGCGGCGCGTTCGGGTCGGGTCACGCGAGCCCCTCGAAGAGGGCCGCGCCGGCACCTGCCGGATAGAGCGTCGAGATCCACACCCTGAGGATCGCGTTCAGCACGCCGGCCTTCTCGGCCTTACCGGCGCCACCGAAGGCGCTGATCAGAACGCCCGCATCCATCCGGTTCAGCGCATGGGCGACCGGACGCGGATCGAACCCCGGGGTGACGCCCCGGGCCTGATCCTCGGCGATCCGGGCGGCGACGACCTCGTCGAACGAGGCGAGAAAGGCCTCCCAGACATGCTCCAGCCTCTGGTCGTTCGGCGCGGCATCGGCGACCGCGCGCAGGATGGGCCCGGTCTCGTAGCCGACATCCACCAGCGCGGTCAGGCTTTGCTTGAGGGTGGCGACCGGATCGCCCTCGCCCGAGAACCAAGGCTGCGCGCCCTCGACGATTCCGCCCTTCACCTCGTCGAGCAGCGCCTCCATCAAGCCATGAAGGTCATTGAAATGCTGATAGAAGGTCGGGCGACTGTACTCGGTGGCCGCCATCAGCGTGCCGACGGTCAATTCCCGGAACGGATGGGTTTCGCAGAACCTGCGCCCGGCATCGAGGATCGCGACTTTGGTCTGCGCCGACTTGCTCGGCGATATCGACCGCACCGCGACTTCCCTGCGCCTCAGATCGGATTTGTTCACGTCTGACATGGTGTCAGAATTTCTGACACAACGTCAGAAGTCCAGATTAATTTTCTGGATCATCTTATGACCTCGGGGCGAACTAGCGGCCACGTCCCCACTGAAACAACCGCCCTCCCCCCGAAAGTCCCGCGCCCCGGAGCAGAATCCGGGGCGCGGGCGATGCCGGGTCAGCCGACCAGGGCGTTGTCATCCCGCTTCACGGCGACGATGGACGAGCGCGGCAGGCTGCCGTCGCCGTCCGGGAACGGCGCGCCCGGGTGCTGAATGCCGACGAACATTGTGCGGCGGTCCGAAGACCAGCATATGCCGGTGACTTCCGAGCCGTTCGGGCCGGTCAGGAAGCGGCGGATCTCGCCCGTCACCGGGTCGCCCGCCAGCATCTGGTTGTTGCCCATGCCGGCGAAGTCGCCCTCGTTCGAATCGTCGCCGTCTGTCTGGATCCAGATCAGGCCGGTCGTATCGATGACCATGCCGTCGGGCGAGTTGAACAGGTTGCCCGCGTTGATGTTCTCGGTGCCGGCATAGGGGCCGTCCTTGTGAACTTCGGGGTTGCCGGCCATGACGTAGAGATCCCAGTCGAACGTGTCGGACGCATGGTTGCTTTCATGCGGCCGCCAGCGGACGATCTGGCCATAGTCGTTGGTCTCGCGCGGGTTCGGCGCGTTGACCTCCATCGCGTCGCCACCCGCGTTGGTCCGGATCGAACCGTCATCGTTCTTGGCGCCGCGGCGGCTGTTGTTGGTCAGGCAGCAATAGGCCTCGGTCGCGGTCGGGTTGACGGCGATCCACTCGGGCCGGTCCATCGTGGTGGCGCCGACGGCCGAAGCGGCGGTGCGGGTGAAGATCGCGATGTGCGCCGCGTCCATGCCGGTCGCTTCGGGGGTCAGCGCGACCCACTCGCCGGTCATGTCGTCGTTGAACTTCGCGACATAGAGCTGCCCTTCGCTCAGCAGCGTCGAGGTGTCGCCGCCCGGCACGTAGATGTCGCGGGACAGCCACTTGTACATGAACTCGCCACGCTCGTCGTCGCCCATGTAGACGACCACACGGCCATCCGGCGCCAGCGCGCATGCGGCGTTTTCATGCTTGAAACGGCCCAGCGCGGTGCGCTTGACCGGGGTCGAGGCAGCGTCGGTCGGGTCGATCTCGACGATATAGCCGGCGCGGTGCGGCTCGTTCGGCGTCTTCGAGACGTCGAACCGGGCGTCGAACTGGTGGTAGTTGTAGTCGAAGCCGGTCTCGTTGATGCCGTAGCGCTTGTAGCCGGCGGCGACGGTCTCGTCCTCGGGCAGGCCGGCGGTCGAGCCGAAGTAGCCGTTGAAGTTCTCTTCGCATGTCAGGTAGGTGCCCCAGGGCGTCCGGCCCGAGCCACAGTTGTTGAACGTACCAAGGCTCTCGGTGCCGGTCGGGTCGGCCTCGGTCTTCAGCAGGTCATGACCGGCGGCGGGGCCGTCGATGGTCATCGGGGTGTTGTGGTGGATGCGGCGATTGAACGGGCTGTCCACGACGACCGACCAGCCATCCTCGCCCTCGGCGATCTCGATGACCGACACGCCCTGCATGTTCTGCAGACGCAGCACGTCCCCGGCCGAGGTCGGCAGGCCGTCATCGGTGTGCGGCAGGTTGATGTCGTTGTTGGTGTACTCGCTGTTCACGACCAGGATCTCGCGGCCGCCGATGTTGAACAGCTCCATGCCGTCGGTGTTCTCGCCGAACACACGGTCCGAGCCTTCGGTCGGAACTCCGGTCGCCGGATCGAAGGCCGGCGCGTCCGAAAACAGCGCATCGCCCCAGCGCACAAGGGTCTTCCAGTTGTAGCCCTCGGGAACGTGCACGGTGCCGTCGGTCTGCGCGGCGATCTGCTGGAAGGCGAAACGATCGGCCTGCTGCGCGAGCGCGGTCGAGCCCTTCAGGAAGGCCGAGCCCATGACCGCCGCGCCCGAGCCGAACGCCAGCGTGCCGCCAAGGAAGCCCCGGCGCGAGATGGCACGCTCGACCACGCGGTCGAACTCCTGGACCTCGGGGCGCGGGAAATTGATCTCATCCCATTCATCGGCAGAGATTTTGCTGTGATCGGACATCTGTGGATTCCTGCTGGTTGGGCGCACGTCCCGAACCGGGCCGCGCGCAATCTGGCGGGCCGGACCCTAATGCGTGCCCGGCTACAGATTTGTGACACCCGGCGGACAGGTAGAATGTTCGTGAACGCCCCGCTCTCGGGCCAGTTTGCGCTTGACGCGGCGCCGCACCGCGCGCGACCGATCCCGGCAGGCGCCGCACCCCTTGCCGTTTGCGCGCCACCGCTCTAAACCCGCCCCGACGTATCGATACGGGGTTTCCATGACCGAGCTGTCCTACACCGAACCCAAGCCCAAGATGATCGCAGGCGCCCGCGAGGACTGGGAGCTGGTCATCGGCATGGAGGTGCACGCCCAGGTCAAGTCGACCGCCAAGCTGTTCTCGGGCGCCTCGACCGCCTTCGGGGCCGAGCCGAACACCAATGTCGCGCTGGTCGATGCCGCGATGCCCGGCATGCTGCCGGTGATCAACGAATTCTGCGTCGAGCAGGCGGTCCGCACCGGGCTGGGCCTGAAGGCCGAGATCAACCTCTTCAGCCAGTTCGACCGCAAGAACTACTTCTACCCGGACCTGCCGCAGGGCTACCAGATCAGCCAGCTCTACCACCCGATCGTGGGCGAGGGCGAGGTGATCGTCGACATGGAACCCGGCGTCGCCCGCCGCGTCCGGATCGAGCGCATCCACCTTGAGCAGGACGCCGGCAAGTCGATCCACGACATGGACCCGACCATGTCCTTCGTCGACCTGAACCGCACCGGCGTCGCGCTGATGGAGATCGTCTCGCGCCCCGACATCCGCGGCCCCGAAGAGGCCGCCGAGTATGTCCGCAAACTGCGCCAGATCCTGCGCTACCTCGACACTTGCGACGGCAACATGCAGGAAGGCTCGATGCGCGCCGACGTGAACGTCTCGGTCTGCCGCCCCGGCGACTACGAGAAATTCCGCGAGACCGGCGACTTCAGCCACCTCGGCACGCGCTGCGAGATCAAGAACATGAACTCGATGCGCTTCATCCAGCAGGCCATCGACTACGAGGCGCGCCGCCAGATCGCAATCATCGAGGATGGCGGCACCGTCGACCAGGAAACCCGCCTCTACGACCCGAACAAGGGCGAGACGCGGTCCATGCGCTCCAAGGAAGAGGCGCACGACTACCGCTATTTCCCCGATCCCGACCTGCTGCCGCTGACGATCCAGCAGTCCTGGGTCGACCAGATCAAGGCCTCCCTGCCCGAACTGCCCGACGCCAAGAAGGCCCGCTTCGTGCAGGACTACGGCATGACCGAATACGATGCCGGCGTGCTCACCGCCGAGACCGCCAACGCGGTCTTCTTCGAGGAAGTCGCAATGGGCCGCGACGGCAAGACCGCCGCGAACTGGGTCATCAACGAGCTTTTCGGCCGCCTGAACAAGGAAGGCCACGGCATCGGCGACAGCCCGGTCTCGGCCGCGCAGCTTGGCACGATCATCGACCTGATCGCCAAGGGCGACATCTCGGGCAAGATCGCCAAGGACCTGTTCGAGATTGTCTGGTCCGAAGGCGGCGACCCGGCGCAGATCGTCGAGGAGCGCGGCATGAAGCAGGTCACCGACACCGGCGCCATCGAGGCCGCCGTGGACGAGGTGATCGCCGCCAACCCCGACAAGGCCGAGCAGGCCAGGGAAAAGCCGTCCATGGCCGGCTGGTTCGTCGGTCAGGTGATGAAAGCCACCGGCGGCAAGGCCAACCCCAAGGCGGTGAACGAGATCATCCGCGCCAAGCTGGGGATCTGAGGGGGCCCGACGTCGATTCGGGACCCGAATGGCAGCGCGGTAGACCAAGCATCATACCGCGCGCGCCTACGGGGAGGGCTCACACGAACCAGTGTCGCAAATCCAACCCGGTCTGTGCCTCAATCCGGCTTCGCTCTCCGCGATATCTGTCCGCAAGTGCTTGCCGCGTTTCTGCCCGGAGAACCGGGGCCGGCCGGCCGCGACCTTCAAGCGCCTGCCGAAGCTTCGATCTCACCGCAGGCGGCACCATCGACTTCAGGCGGCTCTGGACCGCGCCGGGATGCCTCAGGCGATGTGACAACCAAGGACGGCGCGAGACCCGCGCCAGCCCGGCGGTGGCGTTGACCCGGTCGTTGCGGTCCAAGCGGCGTTGTTCCAGTCCGAGATGCGTCAAGATCCGCTGCCAGCAATCCCCCGGATCGGTCTGCAGGTCCCGGTAATCCAGAAACAGGATCTGGTCCCGCGGAAAGACGGCGAGATAGCGCTCGATCTGCGAGGCATAGTGCCCGTGGGTTGCATAGCCGAACCCCCAACTCCAGCCTTCGCGCAGTCGCCGATGTTCCAATTCGAGCCCGTCCTCGAACGTCTCGCCGGTCTCGAGGCTGTCCCGCACGTGATGCAGAAACTGCGAGAAAGCTCGCTCGACCGGATCCCGCAACAGGACGAGGATCCGCGCGTCGGGCCGCGCCTCCGCGATCCGCGCCGCGGCATTCTCATCCAGAAGATAGACCGGAGAAACATCGCCGGTTAGCCGGGGCCCGGGCAGTTCGTAGAGGTCGGCGTAAGCCCCTCGATGCACAGCGATATGCCTGACGTACTCCGGATCGTGCGGCCCGGCTGCGGGCACCGCCGAGCCCCCGGCATAGGCGAAATAGCCGGGCTCCTTCACCGCCGGCAGGAAGACGTCGGGATGCGTCTGCAGCCAGGAGTAGACGGCTGTCGTGCCAGCCTTTGCGGCACCGACAACGTAGAAGTCCGGGGCGAAATCTGTGCGGTCCATGGTGAGGAAGCATAGCGCGTCGCGGCGAAGGAAACGCGTGCGCAGCGGGATGGGTGTCCGCCTCATCCGGTGTCGACGCCACCCTTTCGGATAGGCGGGGTCGCCGCAAGGCCTGAGACGGGCCGGAAACTCGACGAAAAACTCGCCTCCAGCGGCATTTACGAAGTATTCACAAAGTTTTCACTTTAAATTTCATGAGCTTAAGGGGGTTTTCACGATGAAATCCCCTGATTTCACGCTGAAACCCGGTCCTTCAGTCCTCGGTCAGGACCACGTCGCCGGTCAGGTTCCGCAGGCTGGCCAGCGCCTTCAGCCGCCGGTCCACGGCTTCGCCCGCCAGCGCCCGCGCGGGGCCGCGCAGGGTCAGGACCAGCCGGTCGTCCTCGACCGAGAGCCCGGTGTTCTCCAGCGCCCCCGGCGCCGCGCCCGACAGCATCGCGCCCAGCCGGATCGCCTTGCCCAGTTCCTCGGCCCGCGCGCGCCGCTCTTCGGACAGCAGCGGCGTCAACTCGGGCAGCAGCCCGTGATCCGGCGTGCCCTTGTAGCGGTGCAGGATCGCGATCCCCAGGAATACCCGGCCCTCGTGATCGACGCCCGAAAGGTTGGCGCGGGTCACGGTCTCGAAGCAGACGTCGGCCCGGTAGTCCGGGTGCGCCCGCCAGGTGATGTCATGCAGATAGCAGGCCGCCCGGATCAGCCGCAGCGTCTCGTCGTCGGCCTCGCGGAACAGCGGCCGGACCCAGGCATGCAGCGCCGCGCCGAAACCGGGGAACCGCGCGCGGGTCATTTCCATGTGCCGCGCCGCCTCCAGCAGCGGATCGCGGGCCCGCAGGCTTTGCGGCATCCGCTCGTAGAGCATCCCCTCGCGCAGCCCGTAGGACGAGATCGCGATGCTGCCGGGCTTCGCCTCGGCGATCAGGGCCCGCAGCACCCGCGCCGCCAGCGGCACCAGTTCCAACCGCGCCGAGGAGGTATCGGTCAGTCCTTTCAGCGTGGGAACATCCTGGTCCACCGCCCAGTCGCAGGTCTCGATCAGCTGCTCGGGCGTCATCGAGTACTCGTGCAGCACCCGCAGCGGGTAATCCCGCCGCTCCATGTCGATCCGCGCGATCGCCCGCCACGAGCCGCCCACCAGGAAGATCCGCCCGGTGCCCGAGGCCTCAACCGCCGCGACGATCTTCTTGACCTCCTTGGCGATGGTCTTCTCGATCTGCTTGGTACTGCCAAGGTTCGACAATCGCAGAGGCCCGAGCGGCGAGGTCGCCGCCTTGCCCACGGTGCCCCGGTCGACCTGCGCCAGTTCCATCGAGGCGCCGCCGATATCGCAGACCACGCCGGTCGCCTGCGGCCAACCCAGCAACACGCCCTTGGCCGACAGCAACGCTTCTTCCTCGCCGCTTGCAACCTGCAACGCGAGGCCGGTCATCGCCTGGACGTCGCGGCAGAACTCCGGCCCGTCCTCGGCATCGCGTACCGCGGCAGTCGCGATGCCGGTCAGCGAGGACACCTGCATCGCCTCGGCCAGCGCCCCGAAGCGCCGCAGCGCGTTCATCGCGCGCACCCGCCCCTCGGGGTTCAGCCTGCCGGTTTCCTGCAGGCCCTTGCCGAGCCCGCAGAGGATCTTCTCGTTATAGAAATATGCCGGAGACCGGGCTACGCCGTCGAAGACGACCAGCCGGACCGAGTTCGAGCCCACGTCCACCACGCCCACGCGCCGCACGTCCTCGCCCTCGATCGGGGACCAGTCCGCCTTGGCGCGCCGGGCGAAGCCGTTCTCGGTGACCTTGCTGTCCGTCAGGGGTCCGCTCCCGTTTCGCTGGGCGCTCCATCTGAACACGGAACGTGCCGCTGTCAATGCGTCGCCCGCCGGAAGGCTTTGCAGGCCGCTCGGCTTCGGCATAGGGTCCGCCGCCATGAGCATGCCCCCCGACCCCAGCTTCACCCTCGCCATCGTCGCCTCGGCCGACGGGTTCATCGCCCGCGCCAAGGATCACCCGCCCTCCGACTGGGCCAGTCCCGAGGAACAGGCGGTCTTCTTCGCCGAAGTCGAGGCCGCCGACTGGGCGATCATGGGCCGACACACCCACGAGGCCGCCGACAAGCCCGAGCGGCGGCGGATCATCTTCTCGTCGCAGGCGGGCGCCGGAGACTGGCGTCGGCCAACCCAGCTCTGGCTGGACCCGGCAGGGCTGACCCCGGCGGCGCTGGCGCCGAAGGTCTCAGCGGTGCGCCCGCTGCGGGCCGGGCTGATCCTCGGCGGTACGGCGGTACACGACTGGTTTCACCATGCAAGGGCGATCCACAGGCTCAGCTTGACCATAGAGCCGGTACGCTTCGGAACGGGCCTGCCCATGCTTTCGGACCAGCCCGAGGCCGAGCCCGAGGCGATCTGGCACCGCGCCGGCTATCGCACTGTGGAAGAGCGTGCCCTGAACGCCCGGGGCACCCGCCTGCTGACCCTGGTTCCGGAGGCCTGAGATGCAGACCCGCCTGACCATCGAGACCCACGGCCCCGGCCTCTACGAATTCACCGACCAGGTCCGCACCGCCTGCGCGGGCATCTCCGAGGGCCTCGCGACGGTATTCGTGCAGCACACTTCCTGCGGGCTGCTGATCCAGGAGAACGCTGACCCGGACGTGCAGTCAGACCTCGAGGGCTTTTTCCGCCGGCTTGTACCGGACGCGGACGACGCCTCGATGCGCTGGTTGCGGCACACGCTGGAAGGGCCGGACGACATGCCAGCCCACATAAAGGCGGCACTGGTCCCGGTCTCGCTCCAGGTGCCGATTGCTGGGGGTCGCCCGCTACTGGGCACCTGGCAGGGCATCTATCTGTGGGAATTCCGCCACGCACCGCACCGGCGGCGCGTGGTGATCCACGTCTCGACCTGACGCGTCAGGCAGGCGCTCCTTCGGGCGGGACGATGGTCATTCCCTGCGCCTCGGCGACCGTCATCACCGCACCGACGTCGACCGGTTTCGGAGCTGGAAATTCGGTGGTCCCCGCAGGCACAGGCTCACCCGCCTCCGAGAAGAACCGGTCGTGCATCAGCCCCGGCGCATTCAGTATCAGCACCCGCCCTGGCGAGTCTGAGAGGCAGCGGAACGCATGCAGCGCGCCATCCGGGACCACGACCATCTCGCCCGGCCCGTGTCGCGTCTCGACGCCATCGATCATGAAGCCGAACTCCCCCTCCAGCACATAGAACGACTCCTGCTCGCCCTTGTGGTGGTTCGGAGGCGCGCCGGCCCCCGGTGCGGTCCGCGCCTCGACCACGGTGTACGCCCCGTTGGTCTCGTCGCTGAAGGCATGGAAGTGCAACAGGTTACCCAGCAGGTGAAAATCGCGGTGCCGCGCCTCGTTCATGATTACCCCTTTCCCAAAATCAGCATGTCGTTTACGATACCATTATCTCATGATGAGACTTGAGTCTCAAATTTTTTTTTCCGGAGACCGTCTTGGCACCACGCACCGCCCAGCGATACCGAACCAGAGCCGCGCTCCTGCAAGGCGCGAGGCAGGTACTTGCACACGGCGGGCACCTTACGGTGCCAGCAGCGGCCGAAGCGTCGGGTATTTCGCGGGCGACGGCCTACCGCTATTTCTCGGACGCGACCACGCTTGCCGCCGAGGCCGCGCTGGATCTGGCGGTCACACCAACCGAGGTTCTGCTCGAAGGCCTTGTCGCCCCGCGCGAGCGCGCGCACGCTATCCGGCGCTACTACCTCGGCTTCGCGGTCAAGAACGAGACCGCGTTCCGCGCATTCCTCGCGCGCACCATGCAGGACTGGCTGGACGCGCCGCCGGGCACCCGCCCCCAACTGCGCGGCGCACGGCGCATCCCGGCCTTCGAGACAGCACTGCTCAGCGAAAGGCCCCGGCTTGGAGCCGCGGCCTTCCGGCAGATGATCCTGTGTCTGACCGCCGCCACCGGGCTGGAACAGCACATCGCGCTGAGCGATGTCTGCGCGTTGGACCCGGAGGCCGCCGAGGCGGTTTCGGTCACGACGACAGATGCGATCCTCGACCGCTTCGGAGTGCGTTGATCAGCCCTCGGGGTTCGGCATCAGGTAGACCTCGCCAACGTTGACGTTGCCCGGCTGCTCGAGCGCGTAGACAACGCCGCGGGCGACATCCTCGGGGCGCAGGGCCTTCGGCTTGGCCTCGTCGAAGAAGGGCGTATCCACCATGCCCGGCGCGATCACCGTGCAGCGCCCACCCCACTCGCGCATCTCCTCCAGCAGGTTTGCGGCCCAGCCGTGGATGAACCACTTGGTCGCGCCATAGACCGACCCCTTGATCGTCGAGCGCCCCGCTCGGGAGCCGGTCACCAGGAACTGCCCCTTGGTCTTGCGCAGTTCCGGCATCGCCATTTTCGCCGTGACCAGCGCCCCCCAGAGGTTCACGTCCAGCATCTTGCGCCAGCCGTCCAGATCGCCGCACTCGGTCCCGGCAGAGCCCGCGCCCATGCCGGCGTTGGCGAAGGCCGCATCGAGGCGTCCGGTCCGCTCGACCAGCGCGGCGATGGCCTTCTCCTGCGCTTCCGGTTCGGTGACATCGCCGGGCAGCGCCACGCCCTTGTCGCCCAGTTCCTCGGCCAGCGCTTCCACCTTGTCCGCCGAGCGAGCGAACAGGCCGACTGTCCAGCCGGCCTCGGCCGCGGCGCGGGCAGTGGCGGCGCCAATGCCGCTGGACGCGCCGGTCAGAAACAATGTCTTGGTGGTCATGAAGAAACTCCTTTCGCGGTTCGCGCGGGCAGATAGCGCATATGGCGCGGCTGTCAGTGGTGTGGCCATTGTGTCAAATTGGCAAGTGATGCGGCCATGCCATGATGTAGTGGGTTTACGGTACAATCCCGCTAAGGCTAGATGCATTTTACTGGTGTTTGAGGGAGCCCGCTCATGCGTTGCCCGTTCTGCGGAAATGTGGATACCCAGGTGAAGGACTCGCGCCCGGCCGAGGATCACGTGGCGATCCGTCGGCGGCGCTATTGCCCGGCATGCGCGGGGCGTTTCACCACCTACGAACGCGTGCAACTGCGCGACCTTGTGGTGATCAAGAAACAGGGCAAGCGCGAGCCTTTCGACCGCGACAAGCTGGAACGCTCGATCCGTATCGCCCTGCAGAAGCGCCCGGTCGAGCCCGAGCGCATCGACCAGATGATTTCGGGCATCGTGCGACGGCTGGAAAGCATGGGCGACAGCGACGTGCCCTCGGACAAGATCGGCGAGATCGTGATGGAAACCCTGGCCCGGATCGACACCGTGGCCTACGTCCGCTTCGCCAGCGTCTACAAGAACTTCCAGGCAGCGGATGATTTCGAGGACTTCGTCTCGGAACTGCGCCCGCCCGCCGCCGCGACCGCCGACGACGACAAGTCCTGATCCGATGACCGAGGCCGACGCGCGCCATATGGACCGCGCGCTGGAACTGGCCGCGCGCGGGCTGGGGAACACTTGGCCCAACCCGTCGGTCGGCTGCGTTCTGGTGCAGGGCGACGAGGTCGTCGGCGAAGGCTGGACCCAGCCCGGCGGCCGCCCCCATGCCGAGGTCCACGCATTGGCGGATGCCGGACCCCGCGCCCGCGGCGCCACTGCTTATGTCACGCTCGAACCCTGCGCCCACCACGGTCGAACCGGCCCTTGTGCCGTGGCGCTGGCCGAGGCCGGGATCGCCCGCGTCGTCGTCGCGCTGGGCGATCCGGATCCGCGCGTCTCGGGGCGTGGGCTGAAGATCCTGCGCGACGCCGGGATCGCCGTCGAAACCGGGCTGCGCGCCGACGAGGCCGAGCGCCTGAACGCCGGCTTCCTGAACCGGGTCCGCACCGGCAAGCCGCGGGTGACACTGAAGCTCGCCAGCACGCTGGACGGTCGCATCGCGCTCGCCAACGGGCAGAGCCGCTGGATCACCGGGCCCGAGGCACGAGGCTTCGTCCACGGCCTGCGGGCCCGCTCCGATGCCGTGCTGATCGGTGCGGGAACGGCGCGTGCCGACAACCCGCGGCTCGACGTACGCGAGGGACACAAGACCCCGCGCCCGCCGGTGCGCATCGTCGCCGACCCAGGCCTGTCGCTGCCGCTGACGGGGCACCTTGCCGAAACCGCCGGGGAGCAGCCGCTTTGGCTGCTCCACAGCGGCCATGACCACGCACCGGCGCGGGCCGAGGCGCTGCGCGGGCTGGGCGCGGAACTCATCAAGGTGAAACGCGACAGGAATGGTGCGCTGGACCTGCACGCGGCACTCTCCGCGCTCGGCGACCGGGGCCTGACGTCGATCCTTTGCGAGGGCGGCGGACGACTAGCCGCCGGGCTGATCCACGAAGGCCTGGTCGACGAGTTGATCCTGATCACCGCCGGCAAGATCATCGGCGCCGAGGGCATTCCCAACGTCGGCCCGCTCGGCGCCACCGACCTTGGCCGCGTGCCCCATTTCCGCCCGGTCGAGCACCATCTGCTGGGCGAGGACATCCTCACCCGCTGGGAGCCGCACCCCGAAGGCTAGGCCCCGCCTTCCATTTTCCCCAAATATCCCCGCCGGAGGCCCCCGGCCGCCGCACGCGCGTGATCGGACAGATCAGCGCAGATTCGGCGGACGGTCCGGATCCGCACCCGGGATCGCGGGCGCGGCCTCGGGCAGGTCAAGCACCAGCGCGTGCGGCTCCATCCGCGCCAGCAACATTCCTTCGTCCAGGTAGACCAGGTCCAACGGCTGCTCGGCGAAACCGGCAAGTCCCAGCGCCTCGGCCAGGGCCGTACCGCAGGCGGCGCGAAACTCCTCGCCAACGCCTTCGAGCCCCAGAAGCGGGCCGCCGCCGCCGTCCACCCGCGCCGCATGGACCAGTAGTGCCCGGCGTGGGCGTCCCGGCAGGCGCGACAGGACCAAGGCCAGCACGTCGGTCAACCCGTCAGGCAGATCGCGCGGCGCGGCGATCCCCGCAATGTCGGCGGCGGGAACCTCGGCGGCGACCGAGGCGGCCTCGGCCAACCAGGCCATCGCCTCGGCAGGCAGCAACATGGCCGAAGGTGCTACCTCGAGATTCAGGCCAAGGCCCAACCCCTGCCCTGCCAGCAACTCGGCAAGATCCCGGCCGGGCAGCGTCGCCATGGCGGCGGGACCTTCCATGAACCCGGCCAGCCGCGCGGCACTATCGAAGGCCAGCACGATCGCCCCGGCCTCGCTTTCCACCGTCAGGGGGCGGACGCGGTCGCTACCCTGCTCCGGCTCGTCCTCAAGCACGACGGAAAGCTCCGATGCCGCCAGTGCGGCGAAGAAGGCGCGGCGCGCTGCCTCGGTCTCGTCGGCATCGATCATCCGGGCGTGCGCCCGGTCGAGGGCGGTCTCTGCGCTCATGCCAGAAGCTCCGTGATGCGGGTGCGGAGCCAGGGGACGACCTCGGCCTCGAACCAGGGGTGTTTCTTGAGCCAGCCGGTGTTGCGCCAGCTTGGGTGCGGCAGCGGCAGGACCTCGGGAAGGCTGTCGCGCCAGAGGGCGACCCGGTCCGAGACGCTCAGCTTGTCCTTCCAGTGCCATTTGTGGGCGTAACCGCCGATCAGCAGCGTCAGGCGGACCTGCGGCATCGCCTCCAAGGACCGCGCACGCCATGTCTTGGCGCAGATCGCGGGCGGCGGCAGGTCGCTGCCCTTGGCATCGTAGCCGGGAAAGCAGAAAGCCATCGGCAGGACGGCGACCTTTTCGCGATCGTAGAACACGTCCTCGCCGATCCCCATCCAGTCGCGCAGCCGTACGCCCGACGGATCGTCGAAAGGCCGCCCGCGCTCGTGCACCTTCATCCCCGGCGCCTGCCCCGCCACGAGGATCGGTGCTGTGGCCGACAGCCACGGCACCGGGCGCGGCTCATGCCCGGTCGCGGTGGCGGCGAACCGGTCGGCGCAGAGTCGGCAGGCATGGATCTGATCCGTGAGGCGGGAAAGCTCTTCCATTCCGCTCATGTAGACCTGCGCAAGGGTCGGAGCAAACCTCGCTTGACTCAATTTTATAATTATAGAAATATCGAAGAATGAATCAGGTAACCGACAAGATCATCGACCTGCCCCTCGCCGCACAGAGCTTTGCCGCCCTGGGGTCCGAGCAGAGGCTTTCCGTCCTTCAGGCACTTGTCGCAGCGGGCCCCGATGGGCTGGCCGCGGGCGTATTGGCGGAGCGTGTTGGCCTGGGGGCATCGACGCTGACGCACCACCTGCGCTTTCTGACCCAGTCCGGCCTGGTCCGGCAGGAAAAGCAGGGCCGCAGCGTCCGCTCGTTCGCGGATTTCGAGGCGGTGCAGCGGCTGTCGGCCTACCTTCTGCTCAACTGCTGTGCCGAGGCGCATGCCGCATGCAAACACCAGGAACACGACCATGACTGACATCGGCCTCCCGGCGCCGATCTCGCGCGGGCTGGCCCGGATCGACCGGGTCTGGCTGCTGATCGGGGCCATTCTTGCACTCGTCGCCATACTGACACCGGCTGACCTTGGCGGCGTGGTCGCCGACGCCTTCGGGTCTCTGGGGCATACGGCGATCTTCATCGCCTTCGCGGTCTCGGCGGTCGCCTACCTGCGCGCCACCGGTGCGGAGTCGCTGTTGGCCAAGGCATTCGAGGGCCGCGAAACCCGGATGATCCTGCTGGCGGCACTGGCCGGCGGGCTGGCGCCATTCTGTTCGTGCGAGGTGATCCCGTTCATCGCGGCGATGCTAGCCGTGGGCGCGCCCCTGTCGGCTGCGATGGCGTTCTGGCTTGCCTCGCCGCTGATGGACCCGGCGCAGTTCATGATCACCTCGGGGACGCTGGGGGTGGAGTTCGCCATTGCCAAGACTGTTGTCGCGATCTCACTGGGCCTGTTCGGCGGCTTCGCCACTCGCGCGCTTTCGACGACGGCCACGTTCGCGGACCCGCTGCGCGCCGGGCGCAAATCCGCCGGCGGGTGCTGCAGCAACAGTTGCGGCGCCCCGGACCTCGGCGGCAAGCCGGTCTGGCGGTTCTGGACCGAGGCCGATCGCCGCGCGACCTTCGCTGCCACGGCGCGAGAAAACGGCCTCTTCCTGCTGAAATGGCTCGCGCTTGCCTACGTTCTGGAGGCGCTCATGGTCCGACATATCCCGGCCGACTGGATCGCCTCGACCCTCGGCGGAGACGGACCCGGCACGATCCTGCTGGCAACGCTGGTCGGTGGTCCGGCCTATCTGAACGGCTATGCCGCGCCGGCACTTCTGGCCGGCTTCGTCGAGCAGGGCATGAGCCAGGGCGCCGCGATGGCCTTCGTGATCGCGGGCGGTGTCAGTTGCATCCCGGCGGCGGTCGCGGTCTGGGCGCTGGTCAAGCCGCGGGTCTTCGCGAGCTATATCGGCTTCGCGACCGTAGGAGCGCTGACAGCGGGGCTGATCTGGGGTGCCATCGCCTGATCGTTCTGCGAACGGGCGCAGCATCCCGCGCGCATGTACAACACTGCAATTGCCTGCCCTGCCCGGCGGGCAATTACGGTTTGTTTCCCCCGCGCTTGCAGGATAATGTGCGGCAGCACCGCAGAGCAGACCCGCAGCACGCGTTCGGGGCGGCAGCAGAGGAACGGCGAGAGACAGCGCCGAAAACGCGCGAACGGATCGAGATGATCGAATTCAGGAACGTCAGCAAGTCCTTCTGGACCGGGAAGACCCGCAAGGTCATCCTCGACCAGGCGAATTTCCAGGTCGAACTCGGCCGCAGTATGGGCATTCTCGCGCCGAACGGCACCGGCAAGACGACGATCATCAACATGATGGCCGGGCTCGAAAAGCCGGACGAGGGCAAGATCATCCGCACCTCGAAGATCTCGTTCCCGCTGGGTGTGGTCAGCGGCATCAACAAGTCCCAGTCCGCGCAGGAGAACGCGCGTTATATCGCACGGCTCTACGGGTTGGATCCGGACGAGGTTGAATCCTTCTGCCGCTATCTCTGCGACATCAAGGAATACTTCGAAATGCCCGTGGCGACCTACAGCCAGGGCATGCGGTCGCGCTTCATGTTTGCGCTCATGCTGAGCCTGGAGTTCGACATCTACCTGATCGACGAGGGCATGCCCTCGACGCTGGACGCCGAATTCAACCGGAAGGCAGGTGCGATCCTGCACGAGCGGCTGACGACGGCCACGGTGGTGATCGTCTCGCACTCGTCGAAGATCCTCGAACGCTATTGCAGCTCTGCCGCCGTATTGCGAAACGGACGCCTGCACATGTTCGACTCGCTGGCCGAAGCCAAGGCAATGTACAACTATGAAGACTGATCCGAGCCGCCTCGTCGTTCGCAACCGTACGGAGTATCCGCATGGCCGATGACGGCACCCCGTCGGACGACGGGCAGAAGCGCAAGTCCGACCGCAAGCGCCAGGGCCCGCTGGAGCCCACACCGGGCAACCTCGGGGCGCCGGTGCCAGAGTATGGCAAGGGCAAGGGCCAGCTCGACCTCGACGATCCCGAGAACCTTCCCGAGTATCTTGATCCGCACGGCCGGACGATCATGCCGCGCCACAAGCGGCAGGCGCTTCGCACAGCGCGCGAGATGAACCTGCAGCCGAAGGGGCACAATCATGCCATGCACCTGCTGGCGTCCCGCGGCGTGGAGTTCATCGGTGACGACAATTCGATGCTGAGCGTCGCTGACAAGGTCGGCAACGACCGTGGGGACCGGAACTTGCCCGTGCTTCAGGATCCCAACGACCACAACATGCTGGCCGAGCGGGCGAAATCGGGCCAGATGACCCCCTCGCCCGCGCAGGAAGCACGGGCCGAGCGCGAGATGTCGGTGGCCCGGATCCAGCGCGACCTCGTGCGGCGGCGGCGGCGCCGGCTGTTCGCGATGCTGTTGCGGCTGGCGGTCTTCGTCCTGCTGCCGACGGCGGTCGTTGGCTGGTACTATTTCAACATCGCTACCCCGATGTACGAGACCGAGTCCGAGTTCGTGATCCAGACGTCGGACAATCCTTCGGGCGGCGGCGGTTTTGGCGGCATCCTCGCCGGGACCGGCTTCGCCACCTCGCAGGACAGTATCGTGGTGCAGGGCTACCTTGGCTCGCGCGAGGCGTTCCAACGCCTGGACGCGGACCACGACTACATCCAGCATTTCCAGGACCCGCGGATCGACGACCTCCAGCGCCTGCCGGCGGACGCGACGCTCGACGAGGCCTACGAGTATTTCCGGACCAAGGTCGAGATCGGCTACGACCCGACCGAGGGAATTATCCGGATGACGGTGGTCGCCGCGACGCCCGAGGTCTCGCAGTCCTTCTCGGAGGCGCTGGTCGGCTATGCGGAAGAGCGCGTCGACGGCCTGACCCAGGAAGCCCGCGGCGACCAGCTGGAGACCGCGACCGAGAACTACCTGGAAGCCGAGGCGAAAATGCTCGAGGCCGAGCAGCGGGTCCTGGAGCTGCAGCAGCAGCGCGGCGTGCTGTCGGCGGATGTCGAACTGCAATCGCAGATGACGATCATCAACTCGCTGGAACTGGAGCTTGAGAACAAGCGCCTTGCCCTGCTCGAGATGAAGGACAACGCGCGCCCCAACGAAAGCCGCGTCGCCGTTCAGGAGAAGGAGATCGAGCGCCTCGAGGCTCGCATCCGAGAACTGCGCGGCGACCTGACCCAAACCAACGACAGCTCGGTCTCGCTGGCCCGGATCAGCGGCGAGCTGCGCATCGCCGAATCCGAACTCGCCACCCGGCACACCATCCTCCAGCAGGCGATCGCCTCGATGGAAACGGCGCGGCTCGAGGCTTCGCGCCAGGTGCGCTACCTGTCGATGGGCGTTGCCCCCGTGGCGCCGGTCGAACCGACCTATCCGCGCAAGATCGAGGGAACCATCCTCGCCTTCGTGCTGTTCGCGGGCATCTACATCCTGTGCTCGCTGACCGTTTCCATCCTGAGAGAACAGGTAAGCGTATGACGACTCCCGCCCAGACCGCCGTCGACATTCCCAATTCGAATGTCGTCTTCGGCAACGATTCCCCGCTGACGGTGATCGCCGGCCCCTGCCAGCTGGAAAGCCTCGAGCATGCCCTGATGATTGCGCGCCGCATGGCCGAGGCCTGCGCCGAGGCGGGCGCAGGGTTCGTCTTCAAAGCCAGCTACGACAAGGCCAACCGAACCTCGCTCAAGGGCAAGCGCGGCCTCGGGATGGAAAAGGGGCTCGAGATCCTGGCCGAGGTCCGTGCCCAGGTCGGTTGCCCCGTGCTGACCGACGTGCATGGACCCGATCAGTGCGCAGTGGCGGCCCAGTCGGCGGATATCCTGCAGATCCCCGCCTTCCTCTGCCGACAGACCGACCTGCTGCTGGCCGCCGGCGAGACCGGCGCGACGATCAACATCAAGAAGGGTCAGTTCCTGGCCCCCTGGGACATGGATCACGTCGCCGACAAGGTCGCCTCGACCGGCAACAAGCGCATCATCCTGACCGAGCGCGGCTCCAGCTTCGGTTACAACGCGCTGGTGGCGGACATGCGCGGCCTGCCCCGCATGGCACAGACCGGCTGGCCGGTGGTGATGGACGCGACCCATTCGGTGCAGCAGCCCGGCGGCCAGGGCGGCTCGTCAGGCGGCCAACGCGAGTTCGCGCCGGTGATGGCCCGCGCCGCCGTCAGCCTCGGCATCGCGGGGGTGTTCATCGAGACGCACGAGGATCCGGACAATGCACCTTCGGACGGGCCAAACATGATCCAGCTCGACCGCATGCCTGCCTTGGTTGCCTCGCTGATGAAATTCGACGCTCTGGCAAAGGCGGATCCACTGCGGATCTAAGCGTCTTTTTGGGGTTGCAGCGTCCCCCGGCCTGAGGCTAAACACACGCTGCTGCTGGGGTGTAGCCAAGCGGTAAGGCAGCGGTTTTTGGTACCGTGTACCGTAGGTTCGAATCCTACCACCCCAGCCACTTTGCTCAAGATTTCTGCCCCCTGTGACGGGATTGTAGTCTGCCGCATGGACAGACGGCGGCCTTCCTCGTGAAAGTGGTTCGCGGTGGACCTAGAGACCGCGACCTCTCAAAGGACCCTTGTTCCTTCAGCCATAGCCGTCCACCAACGCCATTCCAGTTTTCGCGTCCGATCAGGCTTGCGAGCCAACTGTATCCGGCAGCCGGTGGCTCCAGCCCAGCATCCGTTGCGCTTTCTCTGTCGAGAAGAAACTGTTGCGACCGGACAGATCGCCAGTGACCGGCACATGAGGCAAGTACTCTGCCGCGAGGTCCAGGCTGGGTCGGTGATGCACCGTATCGCGCGCGACGATGTAGAAGGCCTCGTGCCCGTCGAACGTGTATTCGAGAGATAGCAGGCAGGATCGGGCTGCTTCGTCGGTCAAGGTGTAGCCCCAGAGATGCTTGTCGGCGTCCTGCGGTCTGGGAACATAGTTCTCCACTGCCAGTTTTCGGTCGGGCACGGTGTAGTGGAATCTGAGGCTCGCGATCCGAGTGCCGTCGAAACGGCGGGCGATATTGTCCGCTTGAACTTCGCAGATCCATTTCGACAAGCTGTATGGGTCTTCCCCATAGTTGGGATGCGACTCATCGAGCGGGAAATAGTCGAACCGGGTGCGCCGTCCGAATGCCAGCCCGATCGCGTTAACGCTGGATGCCTGGCACATCCTGCGAATTCCATGATCCGCGGCCGCGCGCAACGCGTTGTAGCTCGTCACCACGTTCCGGTTGTGCACCACGTGATCCGGGTCCTTCCCCGGTGCCGGTATCGCCGCAAGGTGAACGAGCGCGTCGCACCCCCGCATCGCATCGTGAAGCGCGTCATAGTCGCCGCAATCCGCCGGTCGGAAATCCCCTTGCGGGGCCCGAGTGCCCGGCAGGTCGATCGCGACCACGTCATGTCCCTGATCGAGCGCCAGCTTCGCCACTGCCGAGCCAATTCGGCCGCAGGCGCCGGTAATCGCAATCCGCATTCGTATTCCCTGTTCAATTCATGTCGAGATAAAATCTGAGGGCGCGTCCGGCCCCGTCGATATGTCGCTGGATCACCTCGGTGGCGCGGGCCACGTCGTGGGCGCGAAACGCTGCGATCATTTCGTCATGTTCCTGGATGATTTCCTGGTGCCGAGTGCGGGTTAGGCCGTTCCGGCGGGTCAGGATGTTCAGCAGCCTGCGTTGGGTCATCCAGATCCGCACGGCCCGGTCATTGTAATGCTTGGTGACGATCGCAAGATGGAATTCCATGTCGATGGCAGTGAACTGCGGCTTGTCCATCGGCGGCACCGCCTTGAGCCGTTCCTGGATCGCCTCGACCTCGCGGATGTCCGCTTCGGTGCAGCGCTCGGCGAAACCTGCGACCAGGTGCGGCTCGATCACTGTGATCAACTCGTAGATGTTCTCAACCGCAGCGCGGTCGAGTTCGGTTATCGTCGCGCCACGGTTCAATTCGAAGCGGACGAGGCCCTCTCCCTCCATCCTCCGCAAGACTTCTCGGATCGGATTGATACTGGTTCCGTAGCGCTTGGCGATCTCGTGAATCCGAAGCCGCGTGCCGCTTCCGTAGGTCCCACGCGCGATGTCGTCCAGCAACTGACGGTACAGCGGAGAGTCCTCGTCGGTGTAATTTTCAGGTAGCGCGATCATCGCTGCTTCGCCTATTCCATTGACCGACCGCCAATGCGCCAAGGGGCGGCGCCTGTCAAATCCGCACAACTTCCGACTCCGCCGAACACCTGTTCTGCTCAGGGACCGGGTAACTCTTCACAGGTGGCTTCGTAGCCCAGAAACTCCTTGACAGGATTGCTAACTCCCATTTTGATGTATCAAAAATGTATTATAATTACAATGGGAGGAGTGAATGTTTACAATTAATGCTGCAAAGCAGCATAATCTGAAAGGTTTCGCCTGCGCCTTGCTGACATCCTCGGCGCTGGTCTTGCCGGGATCTGCCGTCGCGCAGGGGACGAAGACAGGGGTGGATCCGGAGACCTGGACGCCTGAGCATGTGATGAGCATCGCGGGCACGGAGACCGTGGATACCGCGGCGGAGTGCTCGCAGATCGTGCCGCTCGACTACGAGGGCAACGTCTCCTACTGGTACTACGGCACGACCGAGGCCAGCCCCGAGATAGATCGCCAGATGGAGCGGGCGTTCTTCGAGGCCTTCTCGGAGACCTATCCGAACATCGAGGTCGACGCGCAGAACATCAATTACAACGACCTGCTGAACAAGCTGCGCACTGCGGCGCTCGGCAACGCGGCCCCTATGGTGGCGCGCCTGCCAATCCTCTGGGGCTCGGAATTCGCCTCGAAGGGTCAACTGAGCGAGCTGAAGCCTGAAGATGTCGGCTACGACACCGCCGATTACTGGCCCGGAGCAATGAAGTCGGTCACGCTGAACGGCAAGACCTGGGGCATCCCGACCAACAACGAGACGATGGCCTTCATCTGGAACGCCGGCATTTTCGAGGAAGCCGGACTAGATCCGGAAAAGGCGCCGGAAACCTGGGATGACGTGATCGCCTACTCGAAGCAGATCAAGGAGAATACCGGCAAGAACGGCTATGGCCTGGTGGCCCGTGTCAACGCCGGCAACACGCCATTCCGCTTCATGCCGATGATGTGGGGCGAAGGTGGCGGCGCTCTCGACGAGGCCGATGCTGAGCCGACTTTGCAGGAAATCCAGATCAATACGCCTGGTGCCCGCAAGGCTGTGCAGAACTACTACGACATGTATGTTCGCGACAAATCGGTGCCCGTCTCGGCCCTGACCAACACCCAGACCGAGAACCAGGACCCGTTCCTGGCGAACGAGCTGGCGATGGTCATCGCGCACCCCAGTGAGTACGGCTACATGCTCGATCGTGCCAATGCGGCGACCGGCAGCGACAAGGAAGCGGCCATGGAGGTCGTGAACAACATGCGCTACGGCAAGATCCCGCGCGGGGCCGAGCGGCGCGCAGTGGTGTTCGGCGGCGGTAACGTCCATATGATGAACCCGGATCTCGTCGATGGCGAGATGGACCGCGAGGCGGCGCTGGCGCTGATCTGCTTCATGACCGGGCCGGAATGGTCGACGAAACTGCACTGGACCTCGTCGAACCCCGGCAACATCCGCGGTTTCCGGACCGAGGCGATGAAGGAGCGGCTCGACACCATCAAGTTCCTGGACGTGTCGACCTCGATGTTGCCCAGCGGCATCCCCTTCCCGGTAGTCGCGGAAAGCACCGAGATCATGAACATCATCATCCCGGAAATGCTTCAGAATGTGATGACCGAGAAGATGACGGTCGAAGAGGCGACGGCCGAAGCCGAGGAGCGCATCCAGAGCCTGCTTGACGGCATCTGACAGCACCCAAGCGAAAGCTGCCCGGCCGAACCCCGGCCGGGCACTCATTTCCCACGGAGAGATACTCGTGAGCAATACCGTCCCGGATGATCCAGGGGCCGGCTCCCTGCGCCCTGCCCGCCGCAATGACAGCCCCGGTCTTTTGGGCCGGATATGGCAGGGCCGTTGGGACTACATGTACATCGCGCCAGCCCTGATCGTGATGTTGGTGGTCATCGCCTACCCGATTTATTACACGATCGTTCTTTCATTCTACAAAACGCCACCAAGCCTCGCGATGTCCGACAAGATCTTCGTCGGCGTCGACAACTATGTGCGACTGCTGAAGTCGAGCAGCTTCCACGAAGTCACGATGAACACGCTGGTCTGGACGGTGTGGTCGACGTTCTTTGCAGTCGTTCTCGGCTTCGGCGCGGCCCTGGTTCTCAATCGGGAGTTCATGGGGCGCGGCCTGCTGCGCGGAATCCTTCTGGTCCCTTATGTCATCAGCGCCGTCGCGGCGTCCTATGTCTGGCGCTGGATCTATCACAGTGACCTCGGGGTGCTTGGCTCGGTGCTGATCCGGCTCGGGCTTACTGACGAGAAACTCAACCTTCTGGACAATGTCGACCGGGTGCTGCCGGCGCTGATCGTGGTCAATGTCTGGAAGGAGTTTCCCTTCGCGATGATCATGATCCTCGCCGGGCTTCAGACCGTGCCGGACCAGCTTTTGCGGGCGGCGCGGGTCGACGGTGCCGGTCCACTGAACCAGTTCATCCACGTCACGCTGCCGCATCTCAAGGGCGTGCTCATCATCACCGTCCTGCTGCTCTTCGTGGCGAACCTGAACCACTTCACCATTCCCTGGATCATGACGGGCGGCGGTCCTGCCGGGGCAAGCGACATCTGGATCACGCAGATCTACCAGATCGCCTTTGGCCGGATCCGCTTTGGTATCGCCAGCGCCTATTCGGTGATCCTGTTCGTCGTGATGGTGGTGATCGGCTACTTCTACGTCCGGGCGCTGACTGCGGGCGACGAACGCAGGAGGCAGTCATGAACAACAAGCGTATCGGCGGGTGGAGCGTCACCGGCTGGATCTTCCTGATCCTGCTGCTGCTCTTCTCGATCCTGCCCATGCTGTGGATGCTGATCACCTCGGTGAAGAGCCAGTTCGCCGCAATCCAGTATCCGCCCACGTTCATACCGGAGAACCCGACCCTCGAGCAGTACTATCGCCTCCTATCGCCGACGAGCGAGGTGGGGGGCCAATTCCTGCGCTACATGTGGAACTCGATCCTCGTCTCGACGCTGACGACGATCTTCGGGGTCGCGGTGGCGGTGCCGGCGGCCTATGCGTTTGCCCGGTTCCGCTTTCCGGGGCGGCAGGCGCTGTTCTTCTCGGTGCTCTTCCGCAACATGTTCCCGGCGGTGGTGTTCCTGATGCCGCTGTTCATCATGATGCGCTGGATGGGGCTGGTGAACTCCCATGCCTCGCTGGTCATCACCTACCTGACTTTCGGGCTGCCGCTGTCGATCTGGCTGCTGAAAGGGTTCTACGACAACATTCCCGTGGAGCTGGAGCAGGCGGCGCGCATGGATGGCTGCACGCGGTTCCAGGCGTTCTTCCTGATCGTGATGCCGCTCTCGGCGCCGGGCATCATTGCGACGGCGATCTACTCGTTCATCACCGCGTGGAACGAGTACGTATACGCGCTGACCTTTCTGAACAGCGACGAGAAGCTGACGCTGCCGGTCGGGCTGCAGCGCTTCTTCACGGAGTACGCGACCAACTGGCCGGGACTGATGGCAGCCTCGTTCATCATGAGCGTGCCGGTCGTCGTGATGTTCCTCATCCTCCAGAAATATTTCGTTCGTGCCCTGACCGAAGGCGCGGTGAAGGCATGACAATAGGCAGGACTTTCAATGGCGCAGGTTGAATTCATCAAGGTTGAGAAGAACTACGGGGCGTTCCAGGCGGTCAAGGACGTGTCCTTCACGGTCGGGGATGGCGAGTTCGTCGCGCTCGTCGGCCCCTCGGGCTGCGGCAAGACGACGACGCTGAACCTGATCGCGGGACTGCTGGAGATCAGCGGCGGTGAGATCCGGGTCGGCGGGCGGCAGATCAACGATCTGGACCCGAAGGACCGGGACATCGCGATGGTGTTCCAGAACTACGCGCTCTACCCGAACAAGACCGTGGCGCAGAACCTGGCCTTTCCCCTGCGGATGCGGAAGATCCCCAAGGCCGAGATCGCGAAGAAGGTCGACGACGCCGCGCGCCTGCTGGATATCACGCACCTGCTGGACCGCCGCCCCCGCGAGCTGTCGGGCGGCCAGCAGCAGCGTGTCGCGCTGGGGCGCGCGCTGGTGCGCGATCCGCAGGTCTTCCTGATGGACGAGCCGCTGTCGAACCTCGACGCAAAGCTGCGCGTGCAGATGCGGGCCGAGTTGAAGCGGTTCCACCAGGACCTGAACGCGACGGTCATCTACGTCACGCACGACCAGCTCGAGGCGATGACGATGGCCGACAAGATGGCCGTGATGAGCGGCGGCGTGCTCCAACAGTACGACGCGCCCGAGCGGGTGTTCGAGGAGCCAGCCAACGTCTTTGTCGCCGGCTTCGTCGGCAGTCCGGCGATGAACCTGCTGCCGGCAAAGCTCGTCGAGCGGGACGGCGCGGTCATTGCCACCGGCGACGGCTGGGAGCTGGCACTCGCCCCGCGCAACGTCGCGAGTGCGCGGCAGGCGCGCGGCGGCTCGGTGATCCTGGGCGCGCGGCACAGTAGCCTGATCCTGCACGAGCAGGCTGCGCCGGGCTGTATCGCAGCGAAGATCTACACGGTGGAGCCGACGGGGGATCTGACCTACGCACATGTCGAACTGGGCGGCCAGACCTTCGTGATCAGCACCGATCCCCAGCGCAAGATCACGGCCGACCAGCCTGTCTGGATCGAGTTCGACCAGGACCGGTTGCATCTATTCGACGCGGAAACCGAGCAGAGGCTGCCGCCCGGCTGAAAGCGACAGCCGGTTTCCGGCATTCAGGGACAAGAACCGCCCTCCGGCGGCAGGCAGTATTGTGGCCTGCCCGGTCGGTTAGGGCCCAACAGAACGGGATAGGGACCATGAAGATAATCGACGTGAAATGCGCGGTGATCGGGGACAACCCGATCATCCGGATCATCACCGACGCAGGCATCTCGGGCTATGGCGAGGGGGAGTATTTCAAGCCCTTCCTCAAGCCCTTCGTGCTGCATTTCAAGGATGCCATCGTCGGCGAGGACCCGACCGACGTCGAGCGTGTCATGATGCGGATCCGCCGCCGGGGCGCATTCAAGCCTTGGGGCGCGGCGATCAGCATGATCGAGCACGCGCTATGGGACATCGCCGGCAAGGCGGCTGGCGTGCCGGTCTACAAGCTGCTGGGCGGCAAGGTCCGGGACGAGGTCCGGGTCTACAACGGCGCGATCCGAACCGAGATGAAGGGCACCACGCCCGACGACTACGCCGACGCCGCACGGCAGATGAAGGCGCTGCCGCACGGATTCTCCTTCGTGAAGATGGGCGTCGCCTTTCACAGCCCGATGAAGGACCAGTTCCCGAATTTCCACTATGGCGAGACGCAGAAGCCCAACCCGTTCCACGGGTTCAACACCAGCGGCTTGCTGACCGAGCGCGGAATGGCGCACCTGATCGACTGCGTGGCCGCCGCGAAAGAGGTTCTGGGCGACGAGGTCGGGCTGGCGCTGGACTGCGGCCCCGGGTTCACGCCGATCGACGCGCTTCGCTTTGCCAAGGCGGTCGAGCCGTTCAACCTGATGTGGCTCGAGGACATGATCACCGGCGATTACACGCCCTGGGTCAACGCCGATGTCTATCGCGATGTCACGCACAACACGACGACGCCGATCCACACCGGCGAGCAGATCTATCTGCGGCAGAACTTCAAGGCGCTGATCGAGGGGCACGCGGTCAACGTCGTCGGCCCCGATCCCTGCGACGTGGGCGGGCTGGCCGAGATCAAGTGGATCGCCGAGTACGCCGATCTGCACGGCATCATGATGGCCCCGCACGGCACTGGCAACGGTCTGCTGGGCCTGGCGGCGCTGGTCCAGGTCAGCTGCACCATGCCGCTGAACTACATCGGGTTCGAGCTGCCCACCGGCCGGCCCGACTGGTGGTTCGACATCGTCGACGGCCTGCCGGACCCGCTGGTCAAGGACGGAATGATCCAGGTCTGGGACAGCCCCGGCATGGGCGTCGAACTGAACCGGGACAAGACCGAAAAGTATCTCAAGGAAGACGACAAGGATTTCTTCGAATGACCCACACGCCGGATATCACCCGCCCGGACCCGTCCGTGATCGAGGCCCTGCGCGGCATCGGCGCGGCGACCGCCAGCGCGGAACTGCACCGTCTGGGCATCAGGAACACGCATATCGAGGGCGTGACCACATGGACGCCGGGCAAGTCCATCGTTGGACCGGCGCTGACCCTCCAGTTCATGCCGATCCGCGAGGATGTCTACGAGGACAGCGAGTACAAGGACCCCGAGTCGCAGCTGCACCGTCACGCGCTCTATCATGCGCAGTCGGGCGACGTGGTGGTCGTGGACGCGCGTGGCAAGATGGACAGCGGCGTCTTCGGCGAGATGATGATGACCTATCTGCACGGCCGCGGCGGGCTGGGGGTCATCATCGACGGCTGCCTGCGCGACTGGCCGAACATCCAGGAGATCGACATCGGCTGCTGGATCAAGGGTGTCACGCCGAACTACCACACCCAGCGCAGCATCTTTCCCTATGCCGTCAACGTGCCGATCGCCTGCGGCGAATGTTACGTCGCGCCCGGTGACATCATCATCGCCGATGACGACGGCGCGGTGGTGGTGCCCATCGGCCATGTCGACAAGCTGCTGGGCCGGGCCAAGGGCCATGTCGAGTGGGAAGAATTCTCGCGCCAGAAGCTCAGTGAGGGCGGGGACCTGCGCCGCTATTACCCCATGCGGGAAGGCACCGACGCCTGGGCCGAGTACGAGGCCTGGAAGGCCGAGAACGGCAAGTAGGTAGCCTTCCCCCCGAACATCAAATCATGAAGAGGAATGCGCGGTGAAGATCACCGACCTGAAATGCGCGATCATCGCAAGCAGCCCCGTCATCCGCATCACCACCGACGAGGGCATCACCGGCTGGAGCCAGATCGAGACGCCCAAGCCCTATCTGCACCCCATCGTCCTGCAGTTGAAGGACTGGATCGTCGGGCAGGACCCGAGAAACGTCGAACGGGTGATGCGCCGGATCCGCGTGCGGGGCGGGTTCAAACCCTTCGGCTCGGCCGTCAGCGCCATCGAGCACGCGCTTTGGGACATCGCAGGCAAGGCGGCGAATGTGCCGGTCTATCGCCTGCTGGGCGGCAAGGTCCGCGACCAGGTGCGGACATACCGGACCCTCTATCACCATGAACTCGGCGTGGGGCACACACCCGAGGACTACGTGAAATGGGCCGAGTACGGAAAGTCGCTGCCCGAGGGCTTCCGGATGTTCAAGCTGCCGACCTCGTTCCACTCGTCGATGGTCCGCGACGTGCCGGATTTCTTCTACGGTGACGTGCAGCCCGACGCGCCGTTTCCCTATCCGCACAAGGGAGTGATCACCGAAGACGGCATGAGCCACGTGGTCGATTGCGTCACCGCCGCGAAGGAAACGCTCGGCAGCGGCTATGGTTTGGCGGTCGATGCAGGTCCCGGCTACATGCCGCAGGACGCGCTGAAATTCGCACGGGCGGTCGAAAAGCTGAACCTGCTGTGGATCGAGGACATGATCACCGGCGACTACTCGCCCTTCGTGAACCATGACGTCTATCGCGACGTGACCCACGCGACGACGACGCCGATCCACACCGGCGAGCAGATCTACCTCCGGCAGGGCTACAAGCATCTGATCGAGAGCCATGCGGTCAACGTGGTCGGCCCCGACCCCTGCGACGTCGGCGGTCTGGCCGAGATCAAATGGGTCGCGGAACACGCCGATCTGCACGGCATCGCGATCGCGCCGCACGGGACGGCGAACGGTATCTTCGGCCTTGCCGCCCTGGTGCAGGTCAGTGCGACGCTGCCGGACAACTTCATCGCTTTCGAGTATCCCGCCCGGTTCGAGCCGTTCTGGTACGACATCACCGAGGGCTTCGATGGGGTTCCGGTCCAAAATGGCCTGATCGACGTCCCCGACCGACCGGGACTGGGCTTGAACTTCATCGAAAAGGAAGCCAGGAAGCATCTCTCTGATGGCGACAGCGACTTTTTTGACTAACGCCGCAGGTTTGGTGGCTCGCGACTGGTCACAAAGAGCACGTTTCTCTTGTTGAACATCTCGATCCGTCGCACCCGAACAAGCCGGCATTCACGGTCAAGAAGCATTGTGCTCGTCATTGGCTTGCGCTGTCACGTTTTCAAGCCGAGAGGGGATGCGCGCCGAGCCCGATCCAGAGGCCGTGCAACAGTATCCCCCGGCCAACATCAGCGGGCGCCTTCCAAGTAGCCCTCGTTCAGCAATCCTTCCACTAGGTCGATGACGGCGCCGAGCCCGTCTCGCTCCAGTGCCACAGCGCAGACCACGGTGTGCAGCGCAGGTACGGCCCATGCTTCGAGCCCCCAGAAGCCTCCGTGTCCGTAGGCCTCGTGGCCGGCCAGATCCCGAACGAACAACCCCATGCGATAAGGGCTGCGGTCCGGGTGCCCTGGAGCTTCTGTCATCAGGGCAAGAGTTTCAGACGACGCGAAGACCTGTCCCGAAAACAGAGCAGCATAGTAGCGAGCGACATCTTCGACATGCCCGATCAGGCCACCTCCACCAAAGGCGTCAATACTGCCGTGAATGCCGAGAGTGTCCCGACCACCCATGTATTGGTGGGCGCGCTCAATCTGCCCTGCTCCGCCCGAGGGCTCGCCCTCCCATCGAAGATGCGTAAGTTCGAGGGCATCGAACCGGTTGAGTTCTCTGACCGCAGCGCCGAGGTATTTTCCCGTGACGCGTTCGACGATCTCGCCAAGCAGCAAGTAGCCGGTGTCCGAGTAGTGGAAGCCTTGCCCGGGTGCGCCGACCGGATCCGTATGCCGAACCATAAGTTCGAGTTGATCGGTGCGGGTCCAGGTTCGTCCCGGCTCTGCCAGAACAGCCCCCAGAAAAGCGTCAAGCTCGGAGTGGTCGTTCATACCGGACGCATGCATCAGGAGATGCCGGATCGTAATGGCGCCGATGTCGTAACCACCGCCAACCAGAATGCGGACATGTGGCTCGGACACCTGACCTAGTAGGGGCGCATCGAGGTCGACAGATCCTTCTTCCCAAAGCTTCAGCATGGCTGCAGCCACGAAGGTCTTGGTGATCGAGGCCAGGCGGACCGGGGTCTTTGGCGTCATGGCCCTGCCGTCAGGCGCGGCAGAACCCACGGCAGCCGACGCTATGCCCCCGTCGCGCAGCACTGCGACGGCATACCCAGGTATATCTGGATGATCGGCGAGCAGAGACTGAAGCCTCTGCCCTAGCGCGCCAACGCAGCCGTCGGGTTCGTCTCCAAAGGACGAGGTTTTGAATGCCGCAACAGAGGTTGAGGTGAACCCGCAAGTGTCAGCATGCTTCCGCGTCACGAGATGGCGCTCCTTCGAAAGGGGTTGAACATCTCCGCGCGTTCCAATTGGAGGGCAGAACCCACCCTTGGCTTCCTTACGCTCGTCGCAATCCGCGGAGAACCCGGCGGCAACCCTTATGCCTCACATCTCCCCCTCAGGGACAATATCCACGCTATGCTGGCTGTGTTGAACACCGGACGTGCGCAGCACGCCCTTGACCGGCGCCACGTCCGCGTAGTCCCGGCCATAGGCGACCGATATGTGGTCCTGCCCGACAAGGCATGCGTTTGTCGGATCGTACTCGATCCAGCCGGTTTCCGAGCCGCACCAGGCCGTCACCCAGGCGTGCATCGCGTCTGCCCCAGCAAGGCGTGGCTGGCCTGGCGGGGGAAGTGTCCTGAGGAACCCCGAGACATAGCCTGCGGGCACTCCCAGCGCCCTGAGTGCCGCGATCATGATGTGCGAAAAGTCCTGGCAGACGCCGTGCCGATTGGCGAAGGCGTCGGAGATCGGCGTGTGCACGTCGGTCGCTTCGGCGTCGAAGCTCATCTCGCCGTGCAGCGCCACGCCTACCGCCTGGACAATCTGCATCGCGGTCATGCCGGGGGCGCTCACGGCGCGTGCGAACTCGGCGATTGCTGCGTCCTGCGGCACGCGCACCGAGGCGGGCAGAAAATGATGCGGCGCCGCGGCACCTAGACCTCGATGCTGCGCGATCTCGGCGCCGAGCCCCGCAAGGCCCGGCGACAGATCGAGACTGGCGGCCGGGGCAAGCCGCTCGGCCTTCGCCGTCAGCAGCAACTCGATCCGGTCGATCGGCGCATGAAAGGCCAGCGCGGTCATCAGGTTACCGAAGAAATCCGTCGAGTCGTGACGCTCGCCCGGCAGCGGATCGACGGTGAGCTGCCGCGCCGAGACCACCTGCCGCCCGGGCAGATCGCAGGGCAACAGTCGCACCAGGGTCCGGGCGTGGTCCGACGGCGCGCCATAATCGTAGGCAATGGAGAGCTTTACATCGTAGCGCATCGACCGCCTCTCAGACCAGGTAACCCGCCGACAGGCGGTGCGAGATGTCGGTCAGCTTCTGGCGGATGTCCATCAGGCGCTCGGCCGTGATGTCGCCGGGGTCCGCGACGACCAGTTCGGTCTCCAGCGGCAGCAGTGCGCGCAGAACCGGCGATACCCGGCCCTCGACCCGGGCGAAGGGCAGGTCCTCGGCGATCTGCCGCATGGCGGTGACCTGGAAGCGGATGCTGCGCGGGTTGTGAGCGTCCAGCGCCAGCAGGTCGGTGACGGTCTCACGGGTGGGGTCGATCCGGTAGCGCCGCTGGTGCGTCGTCTTGCTGTCGCCGTACTCCAGCGCGGCATCGTAGAGGCCCGGGGCGCCGGTCTCTCCGGCGAAGGCAGTCAGCACCGCCGCCGCGCTGTCGGCCCGCTCGTTCGCGTAGCCGAAGGTCAGGAAGCGCCATGCCGAGGTGCGCTGCATGTTCTCGTGCACGAGACCCTTGAAGCCGGTGATCTTGCGTAGCAGAACGCCCAGCGCCCGCGCGCTGTCGTCGCCCGGACGCAGAGTGCCGGACATCTCCTCGAGACTGCTCGTCAGGTCGGCCAGCGCCGCCCAGCCATCGACCGAGAAGCGGTCCCGCACCTTTCCGGCGCTGGTCCGTGCAGCCCCAAGCGAGGGCTCCAGCGCATCCCGCATCGGGGCGGTAACATCGAGCGACAGCGCCGCGAGGAAATCGCCGATCTGCGCCAGCCGCTCGTCAAGGGCCCCGCCGGCTTCGGCCAGCCTGAGGTGATAGGCACGCAGCAGCCGGATCGCACCCTCGGTGCGTTCGACATAGCGCCCCAGCCAATAGAGGTTGTCGGCGGCTCGGCTGGGCAGAAAGCCGGTGTCCTCTCGGCGGACGTCCCCGGCGTCGAACAGCGTCTCCGACTGGGCCGGGCTGTCCCGCATCACCCACACGTCCGCGACCGAGCCGCCCTGCTGCATGGCCAGCGCTGTCGCGTCGCCGCCACGACCGATCCTCGCGTAGCCGCCGGGCAGGAAGATCCAGCCGGTCGCCGTACGTGCGGCGAAGACTCGGATGCTCATTGGGCGCGGCAGCAGGCGGCCGTCGACCCAGGCCGGTGTCGTCGAGAGCGTCGCAGCCTCCTGCCCCACCAGCCCGGAGGCGTTCGCGTCGATCCAGTCCGCCAGCGGCTGCCCTTGCGGCGTGCGGAAGGTTCCGCCCAGCGCCGCGCCTTCTCCGACGTCGAAAGGCAGCGCGCAGCTGAGCGCGTCGCCGATCAGCATCGCTTCGGCGTTGTCCTTGACGTAGGCCCGCTCGGTCGGCTGGCCGCACCACCAGGTGGCGATGTTCGGAAGTTTCAGCGGCTCGCCCAGCAGCACGTCGGCCAGCTTCGGCAAGAAGGCCATGAACGCCCGGGTTTCGAGGATGCCCGCGCCCAGCGCGTTGACCATGTTCACGTTCGACTGCCGGATCGCGTCGACCAGCCCTGGCGTGCCGATCTGCGAGCTCTCGTCCAACTCGAGCGGGTCCGCGTAAGCCGCATCGAGCCTGCGCCACAGCACCCCGACCGGCTGCGGTCCCGAGACCGTCCGGACCTGCACAGCGCCGTTCTTGACTATCAGATCCTCGCCCTCGAGCAGCGCCAGCCCCAGGTAGCGGGCGATGTAGGCATGTTCGAAATAAGTGTCATTGCCGGGTCCGGGCGTCAGGATCGCGGTCCTGCGCCTTTCTGCCCCCGGCAGCGCATCCATCGCGTCGCGAAAAGCCCGGAAGAACCCGGCAAGACGGCGGACGTTGGCACGAGGGAACGGCTCGGGGAAGACACGCGCTGTGGCCATCCGGTTCTCAAGCGCGAAGCCTGCGCCAGATGGAGCTTGAGCCCGGTCGCCCAGCACCAGCCAGGACCCGTCCGGGCTGCGCCCTATCTCGAAGGCCAGGAAGTGCAGAAAATGCCCCGAGGCCGGCGCTATGCCGACGAGCGCCCGGTGCCATTCCGGGTTCCGCGCGACAAGCTCTGCCGGTAAGTGCCCGTCCCGCACCAGCCGCGCCGGGCCGTAAAGGTCGGCGACGAGGCGCTCGAGCAGCTCGGCGCGCTGGGTCAGCCCTTCGCAGATCCCGGTCCATTCGTCCTCGCGCAGGAGCACGGGGATATGGCTGAGCGGCCAGTCGCGTTCCTGCTGCGCATCTGCGCTGTACTGCCGGTAGAACACGCCCGCATCGCGCAGGTACTGGTCGCCGTGCGCGAAATGCGTGGCAATGTCCTCGGGCGAGAGCTGCGCGAGCTGGTCGATGAACGGCGCCCAGACCGGGCGCATTCCGCCCGAAGCGTCGAACAACTCGTCGGCGACGCCCGCCCGTGGCTCATAGTCCGCGAGCAGCGCAGACAGCGTCTCAGGCAGATCGCGCACGGCTTCCGTCATGCCAGTCGGGCCGGACGGCGCAAGTCCAGCGTCATCGGGAACTCGGGATGCGGGATCTCGGTCACGGGGCTGTAAGCGCCGGTCGAATGGCCATGCGCCTCGAACCGGGCGAGCCGGCGGGCCTCGGCCTCGTTGCCGTTCACCGGGAAGGTGTCGTAGTTCCGCCCGCCCGGGTGCGCGACGTGATAGACGCAGCCGGCGATCGGCCGGCCGGTCCAGGTGTCATAGATATCGAACGTCAGCGGCGCACTGACCGGCAGGACCGGGTGCAGCGCCTCGGCAGGCTGCCAGGCCTTGAACCGGACGCCGCCGACGGTCGCGCCGGACGTGCCGGTTTCCGCAAGCGGTACGGGTCTGCGATTGCACATCACCTGGTATCGATCCTTGAACGCCGTCGTCATCTTCACCTGAAGCCGCTCTACGGAACTGTCGGTGTAGCGAACGGTTCCCCCGATGGCGCCAGTTTCACCGAGAACATGCCAGGGCTCCAGCGCCTGGCGCAGATCCAGGTGCACACCTTCGGCCTCGACCGCGCCGCAGAACGGGAAGCGGAACTCGGCCTGCGCCTCGTACCAGACCGGATCGAGCGCGAAGCCGTGATCGCCCAGATCCCGCAGCAGGGTCAGGAAATCCTCCCACAGGAAGTGCGGCAGCATGTATCGGTCGTGCAGCACCGTGCCCCAGCGCACCGGACGGCCCTCGACCGGATCGGCCCAGGCCCGCGCGATGATTGCCCTCAACAGAAGCTGCTGCGCTAGGTTCATGCGCGGATGCGGAGGCATCTCGAAGCCGCGGAACTCCACGAGGCCAAGCCGGCCGGTCGGCCCATCGGGCGAATAGAGCTTGTCGACGCAGATCTCGGCCCGGTGCGTGTTGCCGGTGACGTCCGTCAGCATGTTTCGCAGCAGCCGGTCGACCAGCCAGGGCGGCGGCGCTTCGCCCTGCCCCGGCTTCGGGATCTGAGAGAGCGCGATTTCAAGCTCGTAGAGCGTGTCGTGCCGTGCCTCGTCGATCCGCGGCGCCTGGCTGGTAGGTCCGATGAACAGGCCCGAGAACAGGTAGGACAGCGACGGATGCCGCTGCCACAGCAGGATCAGCGACTTGAGCAGATCCGGCCTGCGCAGGAACGGGCTGTCGTTCAGCGTCGCACCTCCGACGACGACGTGGTTGCCGCCCCCGGTGCCGGTATGCCGACCGTCGATCATGAACTTGTCGGCGCCAAGCCGGCAGTTTCGAGCTTCTTCGTAGATCGCCTCGGTGGTCGAGACGCAATCCTCCCAGCTGTGCGCGGGATGGATGTTCACCTCGATCACGCCGGGATCGGGGGCGACGCGGATCACGTTGAGCCGCGGGTCGTGCGGCGGCGTGTAGCCCTCGACATGCACCGGCACGCCCATCTCGGCGGCCGTCTCCTCGGCGGTTGCCAGCAGTTCCAGATAGTCCTCCAGCGTTTCGACCGGCGGCATGAAGATGCAGAGCCGACCGTCGCGCGGCTCGATGGCTAGTGCGGTGCGCACGGCGCCATCCGACGGGTCCGCGCCGCCCTGCAGCACCATCTCCTGACGATTGCCCGCCGAGTGCTGCCCCTGTTGTACCGGCTGCTCGTGCTCTGCACTGACCTCGGGCAGCATCGCCGCGCGCTCGGCGTCCTCTGCGGCCAGACGGTCGACCTCCTCCTGTACGGCCTTGCGGCGCCTCTCGGCGGCGGCGTCATGGAAATCCGGCAACTCGCCCACTGGGACCGAGGGGTCGGCCGTGTAGGTATAGGGATAGTTCGCAGGCGGGATATATGGCAGCGACCCCAAGGGCAGCCGGAAGCCCGCCGGGCTGTCGCCGGGCACCAGGAAGAGGTGCCCGCGCCGCGCCCGCCAAAGCTCCGACTGCCAACGCGGCCCGGTGGCCTTGCTCTGCCAGCGCTGGATCGGCAGTGCATAGCCGGCCGGCTTGTCGAGGCCCCGCCCGAAAACCCGCGCGAACCGCGCCCGCTCTTCCACGTCCTTCAGCTTGGGGTTCTCGGGCGACAGGTTGTCGGGGAGTTGCGCCTCCTTCAGCACCCACTCGGCAGGATCCTCGTAGACCGGCTGCGCGTGCTCTGGCGGCACGCCAAGACGCTCCGCCATCTGCTCCAGGAACTTGCCTGCTGTCTCGGCATCCGCCCCGGTCTTGCTGTCCTCCCGCGCGATCAGTTCCGGGTTCTTCCAGACCGGCTTGCCGTCCGTCCGCCAGTAGAGCGAGAATGTCCAGCGCGGCAGGCTCTCGCCCGGATACCATTTGCCCTGCCCGTAGTGCAGGAAACCGCCCGGCGCGAACCGGTCGCGCAGCCGCCGGATCAATTCGTCCGCCAACCCCCGCTTCATCGGCCCGACTGCGCCGGTGTTCCACTCAGCGCTCTCGAAATCGTCGATCGAGACGAAGGTCGGCTCGCCGCCCATGGTCAGCCGAACGTCGCCCTTCTTCAGCGCCGCATCCACCGCGCGCCCGGTCTCGTTCAGTTTGTCCCAGGCCTCGCCCGAGAACGGCTTGGTGATGCGCGGATGCTCGGAGACCCGCTCGACCTTCATGTCGAACCCGAACTCGGTCTCGGCAAAGGTCGCGGTGCCCGAGATCGGCGCGGCATTCTTGTAATGCGGCGTCGCGGCCAGCGGGATGTGGCTTTCGCCGGTCAGCAACCCCGAGGTCGGGTCCAGACCGATCCAGCCCGCGCCAGGGATATAGACCTCGACCCAGGCATGCAGGTCGGTGAAATCATGGTCGGTCCCCGATGGCCCGTCCAGTGCCTTCACGTCCGGCTTCAGCTGAATCAGGTAGCCCGAGACGAACCGTGCCGCAAAGCCCAGGTGGCGCAGGACCTGCACCAGCAGCCAGCTCGAGTCCCGGCATGAACCCGAGCCCTTCTCAAGCGTCTCCTCCGGGGTCTGCACACCGGGCTCCATACGGATCGTGTAGGTGATCTCCTGCGAGACGCGCGCGTTCAGGCCGACGAGGAAATCCACCGTCCGGGTCGTGTCGAACCCGATCGAGCCGATGAACTGCGCCAGCCGCGGGCCTTCTGCCTCGGGCGTCCGGTAGATCACCAGGTCGTCCTTCAGGTCGACCGGATAGTCGAAGGGCCACTCTTCGGCTGTTTCGTCGACGAAGAAGTCGAACGGGTTGTAGACCGTCATGTCGGCGACCAGGTCGACCTCGATCTTGAACTCGCACACCGGCTCGGGGAACACGAAGCGCGCCATCCAGTTGCCGTAGGGGTCCTGCTGGTGGTTCACGAAATGCCCGCCGGGCGAGACCTTCAGGCTGTGCGAGATCACCCGCGTGCGGCTGTGCGGTGCCGGTCTGAGCCGCACGATCTGCGGTGACAGGGTGACCGGGCGGTCATAACGATAGTGTGTAAGATGATAGAGGCTGGCGTAGATGGACATTCGGGACTTCCTGCTGGTGCAGTGCAATAAAGCGCACTATTGCAGCTTTCGACCGACCCGCACAGTGGCCAGTGTCCCTAGCTGATCTTCCGGCCCGGAACGCCGGATCAACTCTCGATACGGGGGGTGCCTTTCCTCGGTGCCGGGTGCGCCGGATCCGACCAAGTGACGCGCAGGCTGACTTCGGACTGGCCGTCCTCGCGTCCCCCCTTGATGCGTACGGTCATCAGTCCGCCGGTCTTCAGCACCAGTTCGTCATCGTCGTCGCCCAGCGTCAGCTCGCCCTTCGAGAACCCCTTGGCCAGCGCCGTCAGAAGGGTCTTGATGGATTTCGCGTCCTGAAGCGACTCGTGCTTGAAGCGCCCGTTCGAACCGGCCATGCGGTGCCTTTCGTCTCAGCTCATGCGATCCGGGGCGAAATGCTTGGCCCGCGGATAGTCCCGGCTCAGACCGATCACATCTCCGCTCGGCAAGATCAAGGTCGCACCGGCGCCGATCCCGTCGAGGCCCTCCAGCCGGCGCGAGGCGCGGTCCAGCGTCACGTCGCCTTCTAGGTGCAAAAGGCCGCATTTTGCGCGCAGCCGCTGGCCCTCGTGGTTGTTCACGTGCCCCTGCACGACCATGTGGATCCCCGCCCGGTGCAGCGCGGTGACACCGGCTTCCGTCAGATCGCCGTCCGAGGCGCGGTACTTGGTCCGCACAAGGTTCGCGAGCGGGCCGAAGTAGAACCCAAGCGAGGCCCGCGCACCTTCCGCGCGGTAGCGGGCATTGACCGCCTCGGGGCCGCCGGTTGCCAGCAACGCGCACATCGCGTCGCACAGACCCGCGTGAACGAAGAGGATCGAGCCACTCCGGCTGACCACGTCCATCCCGTCGTAGAACCAGGCATAGGCGCCGCCGGACTCGAAGAAGACCTCGTGGCATTTCAACGCGGCGGCCAGGATCTGCCGGTGGTTCAGGCCCGATCGGACGCACTCCCGGTCGAACTTCTCGAGCTTTTCCTCCAGCTTGCGAACTTCCCTGGCGATCACCGCCGGGCGCAGGTCCGCCCCTGCGGCGGCAGCGAAGCGGCTGGGCCAGTCGCGGCGCGGCAACAGCCGGTCGCGGCAGGCGGCGTCGTCCGGCAGGTCGGCCATGTCCTCGGCGGTGACGAACCGCTCGTAGACCTCACGCAGGGCGGGCAGGATCTTGCGCCCCATGCGCGCGAACAGATGCTCGTTCAGCGCCGAGCGCGGACCGCGCAACGCGGCAATCGCCATCCGCATCCGCAAGTCGTGGTTACCCGCAAGGATGTGCAGATCCGCCCCTGTCGCCCGCACCGCGCCCAGCGCATCAAGCAGCGCGAGGTTGCTCGGACCTTTGTCGAGGCTGTCGCCACCCAGGATGATCCGTGCCTGTCGCCCGAAACCGGTCAGCGTTATCCGCGCGCCATCGCGGCGGATCACTCCGGCGGCGATCAGCGAGCGCAGGAAGCCTTCGGCATCTGCATGAGGGTCGCTGACGAAGATCGTCGGGCGCTCGGGCCAGCGCCAACCGCCGTGGCGGCGGGCTCGGTCGAGACATTCCGAGATCTGCGGATGCGTCCCGGCGCCGGGCCAGGGCTCGATCTCGCGCGGCAGATCGGGCAGGCAGGCGTCCGCGTCGAACACCGGCGGCAGAAGATCGGCAGCAGAGCCGTGGCGATGGTAGGCGTGATCCAAGACGCGGCCTTTCGCTGGGGCCGGCTCAGTCGATCGGATCCTCCTTCGGGGCCCTCACCTTCCAGTCGCCGGCCAAGTGCAGCCATCTATCATGGGGTCCATGACAGAACAGTAACGGTTCGGCATGGTACATGGAGTAGCGGGCGATATCGTCACGGCTCAGCAGGCCCAGATGATGGCTGGCGTGACGGAAAGACGCGCCGTGGCCGACATGCACGGTCAGTAGGCCCGGCTCGGCGGTGGCCTGCAAGTGCCGCGCAACACGTGCCCCGGCCTCCATCAGGCTCTCCGCGCCTTCCAGCGGAAGGCGGTAGTCGCTGTCCGCCTTCCACCCTGCGGGCGGGACGTCGTAGCGGGGATCGTCGCGCAGCACGGCCTCGATCTCGGCGACGGTCAGATTGGCGGCACTGCCAAGGCCCCGCTCGGCCAGATCGGATGTCTCGGCGATACGCTGAACCGAATGCCCAAGCGCCGTCAGCCGGTCCGCGATCTCGGCGGCCGTCTGCCAGGCGCGCAACTGCCGCGAGCTGTGGATGAACGGCGCAAGACGCAGCCCGCGCTCGTCGATCATCCGGGCCAATGCCTCGGCCCCGGCCCGCGCCTGCGCGATGCCCTTCGACGTCAGGGCAAACGGCTGCCGGGCCGAGGGCACGCCAGCCCGCTGGTGGTAATCGCCGTGGCGCAACAGCGCGACATGGGCCTCAGCCATCGAAGATCCGCCGCCCCTCTGCCGCGAGCGCGTCGAAGTCGATCCGGCCCGAAACCTCGCAGACACGCACCGCCGCCAGCGCCTGCAGGTATGGCGCGGGATCGGGCGCGTTTCCGTTGGGCTCGAAGCTGCCGTCGGGGCGCTGATAGAAAGGCCCCGGGCTTTTCATGATTGCCGACAGCAGGTCCGGACGCGCGTCCAATGCGACCTCGGTCACGGAAGTCGGCGCGTCGCTGTCATGGCTCCAGTTCAGAACCCAGAAATCGGTCAGCGCGGCGGCATAGTGAACACGGCCGGGGCCATAGACCTCGGGGATCAGCAGGTCGTGCTTCTCTTCAAGCGACCAAAGCGCGTCGGCAGGCATCGCCAGAAGTTCCGCGCGGCGCGCAGGCGCCAGCATATCCTGTAGGCGCGGATTGCCGAGGATCGTACCGGGGTTGATGCGCGGATGCTTCGGAATACCCAGCATCCGCGGCGGCGCACCGGCCTGCACAAGGACACGGTCGTTCGAGACAAAGGACACACCGTCGACGTCCATCATCCGCAGGATCGAGGTCGACTTGCCGCCCCCCGAAAGCCCGGAAATCGCCAGCCCCCGCCCGTTTCCGGTTACCGCCGCCGCATGGCACAACTGCCAGCCTTCGCGCAGGCATGCGTTCAGGATCTGCGTGTTGATGAAGTTAATGACCGTGCTGACGTTCGCCTCGAGCGGACCCCAGGCGATCGCCGCTTCAGGGGCCTGCAGGAACGTCACCCCGCTGCGGACCTTGCGCACCAGCCGGGCGTCGTCGAGATCGCGAATGGCGTCCTTGCGCCCGCTCTTGCCGCCCTCGCGCAGCCAGTCGGTCCACTCCGGCTCGGGGGTCAACGTCTGTCCCGGCAGCAGCCGCACGGTGATCCCGCCGGGCGTATCGCTGAGCGCGTCCGCGAAATAGGCGACGAGTTCCGCCCGCAGCGTGCCGGGACAAAGCACCGAGACGCCGACATGCCCGACCGACAGGTGAAACGGCTCCGCCGCCTCGGCGGGGGTGAGGTCCAACCGGGCAAGCACATCCCCCGCACACCTCATGCCGACACCTCTGCCAGAACATGCTCGGCCACCAGCGCTGCGGCATCGATGCCGCAGCCCTTCTGCGCACCCGAGTAACCGCCGAAGGCCGAAACCTCGAACACGATCGGCCCATCTGGCGTCAGCGCAATATCGACCGTGGTGAAGGTCAGCCCGAACGGGGCCTGTGCCTTGCGGCCCAGCTCGATCAGCGCGGCGTCAGGCTCGAACGGGGCGTATCTGCCGCCCGAGTGGATCGTGGTGTTCCAACTATCCGTCTGGCTGACCCGCGCGTAGGTGCAGATATACTCACCGTTCAGGAACACCATGCCCAGATCATGGCCGGACAGATCGGCCTTCTTCTGGATGTACATCACCGGGTTCGCCGCCTTGAACGCGGCGATCTGCGCCTCGGCATCGGGTGCGTCGCGGTCCAGCAGCACCATGCCCCGCGCCTTGGTCGAGAACAGCGGCTTGAATACCGCCGAGCCGTAGCGCGCCAACGCATCGCGGGCGGCGGAAACATCCTCGGTGATCGTGGTCGGCGGCATCGGCACGCCGGCGGTCGACAGCGTGACCGTGCAGGCCAGCCGGTCCATCAGGCGCAGCACCCGATCGGCAGAGCTGAAGATCCGCACGCCGCGCGCCTCGGCAACGCGCAGCATCTCCAACCGGTCAAGTGCGTCGGGGCTGTAGTCCTCGGCCACCTTCTTCAGCACCAGCCCGTCAAGCGCCGCAAGGTCCACGCCGTCGCACAGCAGCGTCCCCGCCTCGAGGTCCAGCGTCACGCGGCTCATATCGATGACCTGCCGATAACCGGTGCGCGCGGCGAACGCTTCGGCCAGCGCTTCGGTCGACCATTTTCCTGGGGTGCCGATGACCCCGATCCTCTCAGTCACTGAACAGCATCCTTATGGGCAGTCTGAACCGCGGCTCCTTGCCCTTGGGCACGGCAAGCGCGGTTTCCAGGATATAGCGGGCCCGCAGCATCATGCGGCGCGCGTGTTTCTCGTCGACCACGAACCGTGTGGAACTGGCAAAGCTGCGCGCCAAGCCCAGCGCCAGCCGGTACTCGAAGGTCGGATCCTTCTCGCGGCGGGCAAACTTGGCGGCCGTGTCGTGCATGTCGATAGCGACCTGTGCGATCCGCGCCCGAGTGCCCGCGTCGAGCACCTGCAAACGGTAGTTCGAGACCATGAACACCGACACGTCCTGCACGTAATCCATGTAGCGCGAGCGGTGCAGGTCGATGAACCGGATCTTCTTCGCCCCAGCATCGTAGATCACGTTGTCGAGGTTGAAATCGCCGTGGATGTAGACCGAAAACGGCGCGGCCAGTTTCTCCTCGCGCCTCGCGGCGGCGCCCACAAGCGCGTCAAAGGCTTGCACGGCCACCCCGTTCACCGTCCGCGGCCCGTGATCGAAGCGCGGGTGCAGCCGGTAGACGTCCTTGATCCGCTTCGACAGCTGCTCCATCGCGCGCATCTCGGCGGGCTCGTCCGTGCGCGTCTGCCGCCAGATGTCCCGCACGGTCTTGTGCAGGGCCTTCTGCGCCGCCGCCAGGGCCGCATCGCTGCCGCCCAGAACGATGTCCTCGAACACCTCGCCGTCGAGATGCTCGATCAGCAACGCCGCCGAGGCGCCACGTTTTTCGTAAGACAGGATCTCGGGGGCGAGGCCGGGATAGACCGAGTTCCAGCTTTTCACCCCGACCCGCTCTTCTTTCACCTTGCGCCGGTCGCCGTCCTTGAACACCGCCGAGACCGTCTCGCCCTTGCGGTTGCTCATGCTGACCGACGAAATCGCGCTGCCCGAGCGGGTCTCGGCCAGCGGCTGCAGCTTGATGTCCTCGTCGCGGCCGACCCCGGCCAGCACGCTGCGCAAGGTGAAATAGCGCTCGAATTGCACCGACTGGCCGATGTTGATCGACAGGATCGCCTCGCTGATCGCCCGAAGCGCTTCGCCCATGCGGTGTATTTCGTTCAGCGCCAGCAGGCCGTAGGCAAGGTCCTCGGTGTGCCGGGTGCCCTGCATGTCGCGGGTGTAGGTGCGAAACAGACGGTCGTGGAAAACCTCCAGCTCGGCGCTCGACTGGCCGATCTGCACCGCCAGCTTGCTGTTGCCGGTCTGGAGCGCCTCGGAGATGCCGGCGACCGAGCCGCGCACCATCTTGACCGGCGCGACGTAGGCGTCCGCCCGCAGCAGCTTGCGCCGCTCGACCCGTTCGGCATGCTCCACTGCCCGTCGCGACAGCCGCGAGATGAGGTCGAGGTTGCGCGCGATCGTGTCCACGCCCTGCAACTGCAGCTGCCGGTCCTCGCCCTTCCTGCCGCGCATCATACCGGCAAGGCAGGCCTTGCGGACCCGGCCCGACAGGTTGTGCGCATAGCCCGCCCGCTGCACCAGCCGCAGCGCGGTCTCGCTCTCGGGTGCCCTGAAGTAATCGCGCAGCCGCGTCAGCTGGCCGTCGAGTTCGACCAGCAGGAAGGACATGTTCTCTTCGACGGCGTCAGGGAGTGGCACTGATCAGCTTTCCCAGATGGATCGGCGCCTCGGCCAGCGTGAGCGCACGGTCATAGCGCGGAAAGAACTGTCGTCCGGTCTCGGCCGGATCGGTCCAGATCGTCGCGACCTGCCGCTTGTCGGGCTTGGCCCCAAGGCTCGGCTTGTAGCTTTCAGGGACCGTGCAGGCGAACAGCGTCTCGGTCAGAAAGCGGGGCTTTGCGGGGTCGGTGCGCCAGACGTCGGCGACGTGCAGCACATCGTGGATATCGGGCTCGATGCCGATTTCCTCGAAGCACTCGCGCAGCAGGCATTCCTGCATCGTCTCGCCGACTTCCTGCCGGCCGCCGGGCAGGGTCAGGTAGCGCTTCCCGGCCTTCTTCTTGACCTGGACCAGGACCAGCGGCCCCTTGCGGATGACAGCGCGGACGGCGGGGCGTATGAAGGCGTCGGAAACCATGGCGCCTTATGCGCCGGGAATTGTGTAAGTTCAAAAACAGAATCGCATTTTTCGCCCGACCCGGACCGGACCTGCCATGACCAAGATACGGATCGAGCGCGAATTGCGCCTGCCCGACGACCTGCGGGTGAGCCGCGCACAAAGCACCCCGCACCTCGGCCCGCGCATCCTGTTTTTCAGTGGCGGTAGCGCGCTTAATGGCATCTCGCGGCAGCTGAAGCGCTACACGTTCAACTCGATGCACCTGATCACGCCCTTCGACAGCGGCGGCAGCTCGCAGATCCTGCGGCAGGCCTTCGACATGCCCGCCGTGGGGGACCTACGCAGCCGGCTGATGGCGCTGGCGGACGAGACGGTGCTGGGCCAGCCCGACGTCTACGCGCTCTTCAGCCACCGGCTGCCCAAGGACGCGCCCAACGACGAGCTGCGTGACCAGGTCGCGAGGATGATCGCCGGAAAGCACCCGCTGATCGACGCCATCGCCAAGCCGATGCGCCAGCTGATCCAGTCGCTTCTGGGCAGTTTCGCCGATGAGGTCCCCGAGGATTTCGAGTACCGCAACGCCAGCATCGGCAACCTGATCCTTGCGGGCGGCTACCTCAGCCACGGCCGCGCCTTGGAGCCGGTGCTGTTCCTGATGTCGAAGATGGTCGATGTGCGCGGCACCGTGCGGGCCGTGGTGGACGAGAACCTGCACCTCGGCGTCGATCTTGCCGACGGGCGGCAGATCGTCAGCCAGCGCCTGATCAGCGGCAAGGAGGCACCGCCCATCGACAGCCCGATCACGCGCTGCTTCATGAGCGACGGCAAGCACGAGTTGAAACCCTCGGACGCGCCCCTGCCGAAGCGAAACCGCAAACTGATCGAGCAGGCGGACGTGATCTGCTATCCGCCGGGCAGCCTCTATTCCAGCGTCATCGCCAACCTGCTGCCCGCCGGGGTTGGCAAGGCAGTCGCAAAACGCAGGGTGCCCAAGGTCTACCTGCCCAGCCTCGGCACCGACCCTGAAGCACTCGGCCACGACCTTTCCGACCAGATCGAGGCGCTGGTGACACCACTGCGCGCCGACGCGGGCGAAGAGACCGCCGCGGCGGATTTCGTGACCCATGTGCTTTGCGACGACGCCTGGTCCGATGCCGACTGCGCCCGCGTCATCAAGCGCCACGGGATCCCCTGCCACCGCCTGCCCCTTCGCGCGGCAGAAGCGCCAAAGTACGACCCCGCCGCCGTGGCGCAGATCCTCGTTTCGCTCGACTGAGCGCCTGCGGCTAGGCCCCGGACCAACCGGGACGGCGGCCCACCTTTTCGATCAGGAAGTCCATGAATACCCGCGTCTTCGCCGTCATCACGTTCGAGCGCGGATAGACCAGCCAAAGAACTGAACGATCGTTCACCTGATGGCCGGGCAGCACCCGGACCAGCTCTCCCGAGGCCAGTTCCCGCTCGACGTTCCACAGCGAGTTGATCGAGATCCCCGCCCCCGCGAGCGTCGCGATCCGCTGCGAGGCGCCGTCGTCAACGATTGTCACGCAGCGCATCTTCCCCGGATCCAGCGTCCATGTCGCGCCCTCGGCGTCGATCATCTCGCGCGGGGTCCGCTCCGCCCAGGCGATCAGTTGGTGGCCGTCCAGATCCTCGGGCCGTTCGGGCGCACCGTGGGCCGCAAGGTACGCCTTCGAGGCGCACAGGACACGCGCATCGTCCGCCAGCTTGCGCCCCTTTAGGCTGCTGTCTTCCAGCGGGCCGCTGCGCAGCGCCAAGTCGAAGCTCCCCTCAATCAGGTCGAAACGGGTGTCCGACAGCCGCAGGTCCAGCGTCATGCCGGGATAACGTTCGTGGAACTCCGGCAGCAGCGGCATGATGTAAAGCTGCGCGAAACTGCTGGGTGCGGCGAAGCGCAGGTTGCCCGTTGGCACGGCCTCCCCCTGGCCCAGCGCGGCAATCGCGGCATCCTCCTGCGCCAGGATCTCGCGCGCATAGGGCAGGAACTCGGCCCCTTCCAGCGACAGCCCGACCTTGCGCGTGGTGCGGTGCAGAAGCTCGGCACCCACGGTCTGCTCCAGCTTGGCCAGCCGTCCGCTTGCCACCGCCGGCGCCATGCCCAGCGTCCGCCCGGCGGCGCTGATGTTCAGCTTCTCGGCAGCAAGGACGAAAAGGCGCAGGCTCTCCGTGTCCATGATTATATCCGTATCCCGAATTTTCTTCCCGATTTTCTGCCGATTTTTCCCGCATCCGCAAGGGATATGTCCGCACTGAACCGCAACAACACCCGTGAAGCCGTTATGCTCCAGACAGCCGACAAGACATTCGCGCCGCTGAACCGCGGCTTCAACACAGTGTTCCGCCCGAACCGCCTGAGCGTTGGGTTCGTAGTCCCGATCGAGGCCTACCCCGGCAGCGCCGTGCCGCAGATGTCCGATCACCTCCGCAGGGTGCGGCGCGCCGAGGCGCTTGGCTTCTCGGCCGTCTGGCTGCGGGACGTGCCTTTCGACGTGCCCAGCTTCGGCGATGCAGGGCAACTGTTCGATCCGTTCACCTATCTCGGCTATCTTGCCGGGCAGACCTCGCGCATCGCACTGGGGGTCGCCAGCATCGTGCTGCCGCTGCGCCACCCGGCCCACGTCGCCAAGGCCGCCGCCAGCGCCGACGTCCTGTCGGACGGTCGCCTGATCCTTGGCGTCGCTTCCGGCGACCGCCCCGAGGAGTACCCCGCCACCAACCTGCCTTTCGAGGATCGCGGAACCCGCTTCCGCGACAGCTTCGACTATATCCGCCGCATGGCCGAGACCCGCCCGCGCTTCGGCAACGGCTTCGGCCAGCTTGATGGCAGTCTCGACATGCTACCCAAGCCCACCGGCAGCCGCCTGCCCCTGCTGGTCACCGGCAGCAGCCTTCAGGACCCCGAATGGGCCGCCCGCAACGCCGACGGCTGGATGACCTATCCGCGCCCACTGCAAGTGCAGGCTCAGGTCATCGCTGACTGGCAGGCCCGCGTCGCCGCCGCCGGAGAGCCGCCCAAACCGGTGCTCCAGCCGCTCTATATCGACCTTGCGCCCGAGGCCGACGCGCCCCCGACGCCGATCCACCTGGGTTTCCGCTCGGGCGTGAAGGCGCTCGGCCAGTATCTCGAGGCGGTGCAGCAGACCGGCGTGAACCACGTTGCTCTCAACCTGCGCTTCGCAAGCGGAGATGTTGACGAGACACTGGAACGGCTGGCGGAAGAGATCCTGCCCCGGTTCGCCTGACCAACCGGATTCGGGTCAGATCCTGCATGACTCTCCACTGAATGCACGATTTGACCCACTGGTTGGCGTTTTTGCCGCTCAAAGACTGAAACTTTTCACCCCGCAGCGCAATATTCGGGGAAGTCATTTGCCCCAGCCCAGGTCATCCTCACCGGATCGTTCAAGGATTGCCCCCCGGAGGATTGATGTCCCTGCTCGCCGAATTTTCCCGCAGCCTGGCTGGTCCCGACCCGGTCGCGACCCTGCGCGCCGGCCTGATTGGCGAGAGCGCGGTGATGGACGGTCCCTACGGACCGAAGCCACTGGTCTACGCGGACTATGTCGCCTCGGGCCGGGCGCTGGCGCAGGTCGAGGACTTCATGCGTGACCGCGTCCTGCCGTACTATGCCAACAGCCACACCGAAGCCTCCTATTGCGGAGCGTTCAGCACCCGTCTGCGCGAGGAAGGCCGCGCTGCCATCGCCCGGCTGGTCGGCGCGGGCGAGGGCTACAGCACGATCTTCACCGGCTCGGGGGCGACCAACGGGCTGAACCGCATCGTAGGCCTGCTGGACATTCCGGGCGTCATCGCTTCCGGCCAGCGCGCGGTGATCCTGGTCGGCCCCTACGAGCATCATTCCAACCTGCTGCCCTGGCGCGAATCCGGTGCCGAGGTTGTCGAGATCCCCGAGGCCGCAACCGGCGGCCCGGACATGGACGCTCTGCGCGACGCGCTCGAAGCGGCCAGCGGCGCTGCATTGGTCGTCGGGGCCTTCTCGGCAGCCTCGAACGTCACCGGGATCCTGACCGATACGCGCGCGGTCACGCGGCTTCTGAAGGCGCACGGCGCGCTGGCGATCTGGGACTACGCCTGCGGCGCACCCTATATCGCAATGGACATGGATAAGGGCACCGACGCACAGAAGGACGCCATCGTGTTCTCGGGCCACAAGTTCCCCGGCGGCCCTGGCGCCTCGGGCGTGACGGTGATCCGCGACGCCATCGCCCGCCGCGCCACGCCCACCCTCCCGGGCGGCGGCACCGTCAGCTTCGTCTCGCCCTGGGGCCACACTTACTCCGAAAGCCTGGCCCACCGCGAGGAAGGCGGCACGCCCAATGTCGTCGGCGACATCCGCGCGGCGCTGGTGATGCTGGCCAAGGACGCGATCGGTCAGGACCGGCTCGACGCCCGGCTGGCCGAGTTGCGCGCCCGCGCGTTGACCGTCTGGTCGCGCAACCCAAGGCTGGAAGTGCTCGGCTGCCCCGAAGCCCCGGCCCTGCCCATCTTCTCGTTCCGGGTCCGCGACGGCAAGGACGGCTACATCCACCACCAGTTCTTCACCCGTCTGCTGTCGGACCTGCACGGCATTCAGGCGCGCGGCGGCTGCGCCTGCGCCGGCAGCTACGCGCACCGGCTGCTGGGGCTCGACCGCGCAGCCTCGGACGCGACCTTCGCCGCTCTCGCAAAGGGCGAGGAAACCGAAAAGCCCGGATGGGTCCGGTTGAACCTCTCGGCCCTGATGAGCGATGAGAAGGCGGATTTCGTGATTTCACAGGTGGACGATCTTGCGCACCATGCCGCAAACTATCTATCCGATTACTATGTAGATATGACGACCGCACGTTTTGCGCCCCGCACCCCTGTACCGGAGATGATCGCCGAGTGAGCTCGCCCTTCCGTCACCCAGCCTTCCGCACCTTCTATGCCGCGCAGGTCCTGTCCCTGCTGGGCATCGGGCTGATGACGGTGTCGCTGTCGCTGAGCGCCTTCTCGTTCGGCGGCGTCGCGGCAGGGGGGTGGATCTTCGGCGGGCTGCTGGCGATCAAGATGATCGCCTATGTGCTCATCGCCCCGGTAGCCGAGACGCTGCTGGCGCCGCTGCCGCGCCGCGCGACGCTGGTCGCCATCGACGTCGTGAGGCTGGCGATGGTCGGGCTGATGGGGCTGGCAACCGCCCCGTGGCAGATCGGCCTGCTGGTCTTCCTGTTCTTCGCCGCCTCATCGGGGTTCACACCGCTCTTCCAGGCCACCCTGCCCGAGATGCTGCCAGAGGAAGAGACCTATACCAGCGCGCTGGGCTACTCGCGCGTGGCCTATACGTTGGAGGCGATCCTCAGCCCGATGATCGCCGCGCTCGCACTGACGCTGATCCCGACAAACGCGCTGTTCTTCCTGGCGGCGCTGGCCTTCCTCGGCTCGATGCTGGCGCTGGCTGCGACGGCGATGCCGGCCGCCCAGGCGGTGCGCAAGGCACCGTTCCTGAAGCGCGCCTCGAAGGGCATGACGATCTATTTCCGCACGCCCCGGCTGCGCGGGCTGTTCCTGCTGAACTTCGCCCTGTCGCTGGCGATGGCCTGGGTGATCGTGAACACGGTCGTCTACGCCGGCCTGCACCTGGGCGCGCCCGAGCGCTACTACACCCTGCTGATGAGCTGCTACGGCGGCGGGGCCGCCATCGCCGCGCTGATCGTGCCGAAGCTTCTAAAGAAGGGGTCCACCCGCAACGTGATGGCTGGCGGCGCCTACCTCTTCGCCGCGCTCGGCCTGCTACTACTCGCGCCGTTGCCACTTCCCGCGCTGGCGTTGCTTTGGGCGGGCTTCGGCGCAGCCTCGTCGATGTTGCTGACGCCCGGCGGGCTGGTGCTCGTCCGCTCCGCAGCGAGCGAGGATCGCCCGGCGATCTTCGCGGCGCAGTTCTCGCTGTCGCACGCGGGCTGGCTGGTCGCCTACCCGCTGGCCGGCTGGCTGGGTGCAGCGATGGACCCCGGCGCGGCGATGGCGGTGCTCAGCCTTCTCTCCGCGGCCGTCGCCACCTTCGCCCTGCGCGCGTGGCCTGCCGACGACCCGGCCGAGCAGACCCACAGCCACCCCGACCTTCCCCCCGATCACCCACATCTGCGCGCCCATCCGGCAAGCGGCGGCGCGCGGCGGCATGTCCATGCCTTCGTGATCGACGACCTGCACCGCGTCTGGCCGGGCCGCGCCACGGCGCAAGACGCCTGAGCCCCCCGACGCATGAAGACGCATGAAAAGGACCACCATCACGCCATGACGGACAGCACCTCTCCCCTGATCGACGGCAAGGGCCTTCCGGCGCTGGAAGCCCGCCTTCACGAGGATCTCAAGTTCCTCTGCTATCCCGGCAAGGACTGGGTGCCCGCCCGCGAGGTGGACGGCCAGCAGGTCGAGGATGTCGTCATCATCGGCGGCGGCATGTGCGGCCTCGTCGCCTGGCTCGGCCTGCGCACCGGGGGGCTGCACCGCATCCGCGTGCTGGACCGCTCTCCCACTGGGCTCGAGGGCCCCTGGCTGAACTACGCCCGGATGGAGACGCTGCGCTCGCCCAAGCAGCTGACCGGTCCCGCCTTCGGCCTCGGCCCGCTGACCTTCCAGGCCTGGTACCGCGCCCAGTTCGGCGCCGAGGCCTGGGAGAAGCTCGACAAGATCCCCCGCCCAATGTGGATGGACTACCTGCGCTGGTACCGCGATGCGCTGAACGTGCCGATCGAGAACGGCGTCTCGGTCGACCGGGTCGAGCCGCAGGGCGACATTCTGCGCCTGACGGTCTCGGGCGCGGCACAAGGCACGATCCTGACCCGCAAGCTGGTCATGGCGACGGGCCGCGACGGCACCGGCCGCCCGAACATCCCCGGCTTCATGCAGGGCCTGCCCCGGCACCTCTGGGCGCACAGCGCGGACGACATCGACTTCGACGGACTCAAAGGCAAGAAGGTCGCGGTGATCGGTGTCGGCGCCTCTGCCGTGGACAATGCAGCCGAGGCGCTTGAACATGGCGCGGCGGAAGTGCGCCACCTGATCCGTCGCCCCGAGATGCCGACGATCAACAAGATGATGGGCATCGGCAGCTTCGGCTTCACCTGCGGCTACGCGGAACTCTCGGACGAATGGCGCTGGCGCTTCATGCACTACAGCTTCGCCACCCAGACCCCGCCGCCGCACGGCTCGACCCTGCGGGTCAGCCGGCACCCGAACGCGCATTTCCACTTCGGCAAGGCCACCACTCGCGTGACCGAGGAAGGCACCGGCGTCCGCATCCACTTCGCCGACGGCACCAGCTACCTCGCGGATTTTCTGATCCTTGGCACCGGCTTCGTCACCGACCCCAAGCAGCGCGTCGAATTCGGCGAGGCGGCCGAGATGATCCAGCTCTGGCAGGACGTCTACACGCCCGCCGCGGACGAGGCCGACGCCGATCTGGGCCGGTTCCCCTATCTCAACCCCGACTTCACCTTCCGCGAGAAGGTGCCGGGACAGGCCCCCTGGCTGGCGAACGTCTACTGCTTCAACTACGGCGCGACGGCGAGCCTGGGCAAGGTCAGCGGCGACATTCCCGGCGTATCGGACGGGGCGGCGTGGCTAGCGCGCGAGATCGCGGCGAAGCTCTACGCCGAGGACGTCGATCAGCACTGGCAGGGGATGCAGGATTATGCGACCCCCGAGCTGACCGGAGAGGAATGGACGCCGACGGAACTGCCGTCGGAAGACGAGAAGAAAGGCAAGGTGGCGTGAGCGACATCTGGACGACAACCGCCGTCGCGGCGGGCGGCGCGGCCGAAGGCGGCCCCGCCTCGGGCGCGGTGACCCTGCGGGCGAACGTGATGGAAATGACCCAGACCGCCGAGGACGCGGTGCTGGCCCCCGCCGACCCCGGTGCCTGGCCACACGACCTGCGCGCCGCGCTGGCCGTCCGCATCGCCCGGCTGAACGCCGCCCCCGACGTCGCCGATCGCTACGCCGCGCGGATGCAGGGCAACGACTACGCCGCGCTCACCGACCCGGCCGAAACAGGCGAAGCGCTCGGCCTGTCGCATGTCGCCATCTTCATGGACAAGGTCGCCGCCAAGCCCCGCGACATCGCGGCCGAGGATATCTCGGTCCTTCAGACGGCGGGCGTCAGCGATGCCGACATCGTGCGCCTGTGCGAGCTGAACGCCTTTCTCGCCTATCAACTGCGACTGATCGCCGGGCTGAAACTGATGACGGGAGCGGTATGATGGCGAAGGTCGTGCACAAGTTCACCCGCAACGTGCCCCACTGGCAGCCGCGCGTGACCCCCGTGAACCTCGAAGAGGCAACCGAGGCGCAGCTGGAAGCGCTTCAGGTCACGCCCTCGAACACCAAGGTCTCCGACTACGTGTTGACGCTGGCCCATGACGTCGAGTCGCTGAAGGTGCGCTCGCCGCTCTTCAACGCGATCATGTACGACAAGGGCGGGCTGGGCCGCGCCGGGCGCGAGATCGGCGCGCTGGCCGCCTCGATGGTCAACCGCTGCATCTATTGCGCCGCCGTCCACGCCGCCCGCCACGCGCAAATGGAGAAAAGCACCGAACTGACCGACAAGCTGTTCGAGAAGGGCGAGAACGCCGACCTCGAACCGCGCGACCGGGCGATCTTCGACTTCGCCCGCAAACTCTCCGACTGCCCCTCGCAGGCCGATGCCGAAGACATGCAGGCGCTGCGCGACGCGGGGCTGGACGAGGACGAGATCCTCGACCTGATCCTGTCCGCATCCCTTTTCGGCTGGGCCAACCGGCTGATGCACGTCCTGGGCGATCCCGTCAGAACCGAGGTGGACGCATGAGCACCAAACAGATCCGCGTCGGCATCGCCGGCGCAGGCTCCATCGCCATGGCCAGCGCCGTACTGGTCGAGCGCAACGGCCACAAGGCGACGCTCTGGTCGCCCTCTGGCAAGGGCACGGCCGAGCTTGGCGGCGAGGGCGCGCTGGAAGCCGCCGGCGCGGTCGAGGGCCGCTTTTCGCCCGCCGTCGCCGATAGCGCTCAGGCACTGGCCGAGGGCGCGGACGTCATCCTGATCGCTCTGCCCGGCTATGGCCACAAGACGGTGATGGAGGCGCTTGCCCCCCACCTGCGCGAGGGCCAGCAGGTCGTCATCTCCTCCCATGCCTCGTTCGGCGCGCTCTACCTGGGCAAGCTGCTGGCGGATCGCGGCCTGACGCTGCCGATCACCGCCTGGGGCACCACCGCAGCCACCGGGCGGCGGCATTCGGGCACCCTCGTCAAGGTCAACACCGTGCGCGCCCGCGTCGACATGTGCACCGTCCCCGTGGACCGGCAAAACGAAGCGCTTACCACCTGCACGGCGCTCTTCGGCGAGGTCTTCGTGCCCCGCGACGGGCTGCTGGCGATCACGCTCTCGAACCTCAACCCGCAGAACCATATGGGTATTGCCCTGGGCAACATGACCCGGATGGAGCGCGGCGAGGACTGGAGCCAGGGCCAGAACGTCACCCCCAACGTCGGCCGCCTGCTGGAGCGCCTCGACGAGGAACGGCTGGCGATCGCTAAGGCGCTGGGGCTCGAGGTGAAAACCATCTTCGAGCACTTCCACCAATCCTTCCACGTGCCCGTCGCCTCGATCTCCGACATGAACCAGCAGATGCACGAGGAAGGCAACGGCGGCACCGGTCCGGCCACCGCTGACAGCCGCTACGTGACCGAGGATGTGCCCTACGGCTTGTGCCAGACGGTCGTGCTGGGTGAACTGGCGGGCCGCCCCGCAGTGCTGCACCAGGCCGGCGTCGACATCTTCTCGGCCATGTACGGGCGCGACTTCGCCGCCGAGAACACCCTTCTCGAAGCGCTGAACCTGCGCGACTATACGCTCGAGGACCTCGCCAATGCGGCCCGCACCGGCAGACTGCCGGAAAAGGCCGCGGCATGAATCGACAGGACCCGGCCGCAAGAGCCGGGAATACAAGATCCCCCGAAGACGACCAACAAGGAGTAACGACCATGTCCAAGCTGATCATCGACCGCCGCCGCTTCATCGGCACCGCGGCCGCCACCGCCGGTGCGCTGGCCGCCCCGACCTACATCCGGCCCGCCCGTGCCCAGGGCGGCGAGGTCAACGTCTGGACCTATGCCGACTTCGTCCCAGAGGACTTCAAGAAGCAGTTCGAGGCCGACACCGGCATCAAGGTCAACATCCGCCTCGTCGACGACCAGGGCAAGCAGTTCAACCTGCTGGCTGCCGAACAGCCGAACCCGACCGCCGACATCGTGACCGTCGCCGGTCACCGCTTCCTGCAGTTCATCGACAGCGAATTGCTAGCGCCGCTCGACACCGACCGGCTGTCGAACTGGGGCACGATCAACCCGGTCTACTCGGAAAGCGACTGGTCGACCATCAACGGCAACAAGTGGGGCGCACCGATCCTGTCCGGCATGGAAGTGCTGGCCTACAACACCGAGCGCGTGCCGGAAGAAGACACGAAAAGCTGGGAGCCGTTCTTCTCGGACAAATATGCCAAGCAGACCGCCTATGTGCTGCAGGACATGATGTCGATCGTCATGCTGATGCAGGGCCATGACGGCAACATGGTCGAGTACCTGAACGACCCGGACAAGGCGGCCGAGGTCGTCGCCCAGGCCCGCGACTTCCTGATCGAGAAGAAGCCGCTGGTCCGCAAGTACTACGACGGCGGCGCCGAGGTGCAGCAGATGTTCGTCAACCAGGACATCACCATGGCCTGCGCCTGGAACGGACCGATCGCGGCGCTGATGGCGGATGGCTTCCCGGTCGGCATGACCATCCCGAAAGAGGGCAGCTACGGCTTCGTCTACACCTACAACGTGGCCAATAACGCGCCCAATGCCGACAACGCCTACACCTTCCTCGACGCGATTCTGGCCTCGCCCGAGATCGGCGCGGCGATGACGGCGGCTTCGGGCTTCATCTCGACCTTCAAGGGCGCGGACCAGCACCTGACCGAGGCGCAGAAGGCGGCAAGCTCGTTCACCGAGGAAGAGCTGGCCGGCATGCGCTTCTTCCGCGCCGAGGCCAACGAGCTGAAATACGGCCTCGTCGATCCGGCGGTCGAGGCGATCAAGGCCGCCTGATCCCGCTACCCGGGAAATCACCCGGCGGCCCGGCTGATGTCGGGCCGCCGTCCCCCCGGTGGATTTCCGCAGTCCGGCAGAGGACACGCACATGACTGACCACGCCGCTCAGGCGAAGGCGGGACGCGACGTCCCGGCCAAAGACGACATCCAGGGCCGACCGACCTTCTGGGGCCGCGTCACCGGCAACGGCGCCTACCAGGCGCTGGTCTCGGCGATCTTCGCCAGCCCCCGGCGGCAGTTCCTGATCCTGGCGGCCTTTCCGCTGGTCTGGGTCGTGACCCAGCACCTCGGGCCGATGCTCCAGATGCTGAACGTCAGCCTGCTCAGCGCCTACCCGCTTGCCCCGGGCGAGGAAGCCACGCTGACCTTCGACAACTACCGCCGCTTCACCGCCGATGACGGGCTGTTCATGCAGCCGTTCTTCCGCACGCTGATCTACGGCGCGGTGCTGACCTTCGTGACGCTGCTCATCACCTATCCGGTGGCGTATTTCCTGGCCCGCCACGTCAAGCGCGACCGGCAACTCTCGCTGTTGCTGCTGCTGCTGATCCCGTTCTGGACCGGCGAGATCGTCCGCACCTACGCGATCATGATCCTGCTGGGCAACAACGGCGCGGTGAACCTGGCGCTGCAATGGCTGGGCCTGATCGAATGGCCGATCCCGTTCATGTACACGGGCTTCTCGGTCAGCGTCGGCCTGATCTACCTGACGGCGCTCTACATGCTGCTGCCGCTCTACTCCTCGCTGGAAAAGCTGCCCCGCAACTACACCGAGGCCGCCGCCGACCTGGGGGCGGGCGCCTGGACCCGGTTCCGCCGGATCACGCTGCCCCTGTCGCTCGAAGGCATCGGCTCGGGCTGCACGCTCGTGTTCCTGATCTCCATTGGCTACTACGGCACGCCGGTCCTGCTGGGCGGCCCGAACACCACGGTGTTCGCCGAAACCATCGCCGGCTTCTTCCACAACGCGGGCGACGAGTGGCCCACGGGCGCGGCCTTCGCCGTGATCATGTTCTTCACCGCCCTGGGACTGTCGGGGATCTTCACCCGCATCATCTCGGCTCTGCGCAAGGGGGACAGCAAATGACCCGCAATTCCCGCGTTCTGCTGTCGATCGTCTTCTGGGCCTTCGTGGTCTACCTGTTCGTGCCGCTGCTGCTGATGATCGTGATGGGCTTCAAGGACTCGAAGTTCATCGGCTTCCCGATCCAGAGCTGGACGCTCGAATGGTATCTGGGCGTGTTCGAGGATACCGAGGTCATCACGACCTTCTTCTACTCGCTGGCCATCGCCATCGCCTCGACCGCGATCTCGGTGGTCATGGGCACCTGGCTGGCGGTGCTGCTGACGGGCCGCAAGTTCCTGGGCCGCGGCGCGGTCTACGGGCTGATGATCCTGCCGGCGCTGGTGCCGGGGATCATCTCGGCCATCGCCTTCCGGATCTACGCCCGCCAACTGGGGATCGAACCCGGCATGGGCGCGATCATCTGGGCCCACGCGGTGCACAACGTGCCCTTCGTGACGCTGGTGGTCATGGCGCGCCTCTCGACACAGCCCAAAAGCTTCGCCGAGGCGGCCCGCGACCTGGGCGCCGACCCGCTGGTGACCTTCATCCGGATCACCCTGCCCTATCTGAAACCCGCGATCATCGGCGCCTCGGTGTTCTGCCTGCTGCTGTCCTTCGACGACTTCGTGCGGTCGTTCTTCCTGGGCAGCTACCAGCCGACGCTACCGGTTCTGATCTTCTCCAAGCTGCGCTCGGGCATGTCGCCGGAAATCAACGCGATCTCGACCATCGCTCTGATCCTCACGGCGGTGCTGGGCATCTGGGCCGAACGGTCCAGCCGGCGGATGAACAAGGAAAACTGACATGGCCGACACCAAAGACCCCATCGTCCGCCTCGACGGCATCTCGAAGCGCTTCGGCAAGACTACCGCGCTGCACGAACTGCACCTGAGCATCGCGCCGGGCGAGTTCGTGACCTTCCTCGGCCCGTCGGGCTGCGGCAAGTCGACAACCCTGCGCCTTCTGGGCGGGTTCGAGAAATCCGATACCGGGCGCATCCTGCTCGAAGGGCAGGATGTGACAACGCTTCCGCCCAACAAGCGCAACGTGAACATGGTGTTCCAGGACTACGCGATCTTCCCGCACATGACGGTCGCGCAGAACATGGCCTTCGGACTTGAGCTGAAGGGCATGGACCGCGCCTCGATCAACCGGCGTCTGAAGGAAATCATGTCCTTCCTGGAACTGGAGCCTTACGCGGACCGCTACGCCTCGCAGCTGTCGGGCGGGCAACGGCAGCGCGTGGCGCTGGCCCGCGCACTGGCCCCAGACCCGGCGCTGCTGCTGCTGGACGAGCCATTGGGCGCGCTCGACGCCAAGCTGCGCGGGCAGGTCCAGGTCGAGCTGAAGGCGATCCAGCGCCAGACCCACAAGACCTTCTTCTTCGTCACCCACGACCAGGACGAGGCGCTGACCATGTCCGACCGGATCGTGGTGATGAACGCGGGCCGTGTGGAACAGGACGGCACCCCCGAGGACCTCTATTTCCGCCCCGCCACCCGCTTCGTCGCCGAGTTCATCGGCGAGACCAACCTGATCGACGGCACCGTGCGTGGCATCGACCGCGACCGCTCCGAAGTGGTCATGGACTGGCGCGGGATCGAGCTGCGCGGCCAGGCCCCCTCGGGCGTGCCGACCGAGGGCCAGGACGTCACCGCCTCGCTGCGGCTGGAACGGCTCAGCTTCCACGAAGGCCGCCCCGACACGCCGAACGCCGTGCGCGGCCGGATCGTCAGCCGAACCTTCCTGGGCAGCCGCATGGCGGTGGATCTTCAGGTCGAGGACATGCCCGACGCCCGCCTGCGCGCCTTCACCGACCACGACACCACCTCGCGCGTCGGCGACGCCCCGGTCTGGATCGGCTGGGACAGCGAAAGCCTGTCGGTGCTGACACACTGATATCGGAGAGGGCCGCACCGCGCGGCCCCCGCCCCTCCCCTTGAAACCGATCCGCGCCCCGGGTCGTTGATCCCGCGACCGAAGCGGCAAAGGGGAATTGCATGGCCATCGTCATCGGCCTGGGGCTCGTGGCCGTCATGGGCCTCGCACATCATTTCAGCCTGCGCGTGCTCGAGCGGGTCAGCGGCTATGACCGTAACCAGCCCAACCGTACGATCCAAATCGTCTTTCTGGGCCTCTTGGGGATCCACCTGCTCGAGATCCTGGGCTGGGCCGCCGCCTACCGCCTGCTGCTGGAGCACCCCGCCTTCGACTGGCTGGGCGGACTGTCCGGCAGCTACAGCGGTTCGTGGAGCGACCTGGTCTATTTCTCGGGCATCCAGTTCACGACGCTCGGCTATACCGACATCAAGGCCGAGGGACCGATCCGGCTGGTGGCGCTGATGCAGTCGCTCGGCGGGTTCATGGTGCTGACCTGGTCGGCGACCTACATCTACTCGGCCTGGCAGCGGGCGTTTCGGCTCATCAACCGGCAGGAACAAGCGGACCGCGATCCGTGGGCGCGGCGGTCCGGTGCGGCACACCGCACCTGAGCCGCCCCCGGTCCGTCAGCCGCGCCGGTTCATCGCATCGCGCAACGCCGCACCCAGCGCGCCCTGACTGTCGCCGCTCGGCTTCGGGCCCCGGCCGTTGCCGCCGCGCGGCCCGCCCTTGGGCCCACCCTTGGACCCGCCTTTCGGCCCGCTGCCTGGCCGCCCCCGAGGACCAGCCTCGCGCCGGTCCTGCGCCGCCGAGGCGCCGCCGTCCTTGCGCATGGTCAGGCCGATCCGCTTGCGGGGAATGTCCACCTCGGTGACGGTGACCTTCACCACGTCGCCGGCCTTCACCACCTCGTGCGGGTCCTTCACGAAACGGTCCGCAAGCTGGCTGATATGCACCAGCCCGTCCTGGTGCACGCCGATGTCCACGAAAGCGCCGAAGGCGGCCACGTTGGTCACGGTCCCCTCCAGCACCATGCCGGGCTTGAGGTCGGTGATCTCCTCGACCCCGTCGGCGAAACTGGCGGTCTTGAAGCTCGGGCGCGGGTCGCGGCCCGGCTTTTCCAGCTCGGTCAGGATGTCGTGGACCGTAGGCAGGCCGAAGGTCTCGTCCACGAAATCCTCGGGGCGCAGGCCCTTCAGCGCCTTCTGGTCGCCCATGATCGAGCGGATGTCCCGCCCGCAGGCATCGACGATCCGCTGCGCCAGCCCGTAGGCCTCGGGGTGCACGGACGAGGCGTCCAGCGGCTCGGCCCCGTCGCGGATCCGCAGGAAGCCCGCGCATTGTTCGAAGGCACGCGGCCCCAGCCCCGCGACCTTCAGCAGGGCCTTGCGCGAGGGGTACGCCCCGACCGCGTCGCGGTGATCCACGATCGCCTGCGCCAGCGACGGACCAAGGCCCGAGACATGCGCCAGCAGGGGGGCGGAGGCCGTGTTCAGGTCCACGCCCACCGCGTTCACCGCGTCCTCGACCACCGCTTCCAGGGTCTGACCCAGGCGGCGTTGATCCACGTCATGCTGGTACTGGCCGACGCCGATGGACTTCGGCTCGATCTTCACCAGCTCGGCCAGCGGGTCCTGTAGTCGCCGCGCGATGGAGACCGCGCCACGCAGGCTGACGTCGAGATCCGGAAACTCCTTCGCCGCCAGTTCCGAGGCCGAGTAGACCGAGGCCCCCGCCTCGGAGACCACGACCTTGGTCGGCTTCGCCGTGCCTTCGGGCAGCAGGCGCAGGATGTCGGCGACCATGCGCTCGGTCTCGCGGCTGGCGGTTCCGTTGCCGATCGCGATCAGGTCAACGTTGTGACGGCGGATCAGCTCGATCACTTTGGCCTCGGTGCCGCGCAGGTCGTTTTTCGGCTGGAACGGATAAAGCGTCGCGGTCTCGACCAGCTTGCCGGTCGCATCGACCACCGCCGCCTTCACCCCGGTCCGAATGCCGGGATCGAGGCCCAGCGTCGCCCGCGCCCCCGCCGGGGCGGCCAGCAGCAGGTCTTTCAGGTTGCGGGCGAAGACGCCGATGGCCTCTTCGTGGGCACGCTTGCGCAGCTCGGCCATCAGGTCGACATACATCGACAGGCTCAGCTTGACGCGCCAGGTCCAGCCGGCAGCGGTGCGCAGCCAGCGGTCGCCGGGCCCGTCGCCCCGGATGCCGACCTGCGCGGCGACGATCTCTTCGGCGCGGGCGACTCCAGTCTCGGGGTCCGGGGCGATATCGACCGTCACCACCTCTTCCTTCGAGGCGCGCAGGATCGCCAGCGCCCGGTGCGAGGGGATGTCCGCCCACTTTTCGCGATGATCGAAATAGTCCGAGAATTTCGCCCCCGCCGCTTCCTTGCCCTCGATCACGCGTGCGGTGATGAACGCCTCGGCCCGCATGAAATCGCGCAGCCGGCCCAGCAGGTCCGCGCTTTCGGTTAGTTCTTCGGCCAGGATGTCCCGCGCGCCGTCGAGTGCGGCCTTCACCGTCTCGACCTGCTCGTTCAGATAGCCACCGGCAAGCGCCTCGGGTTCGGCCGTGCGGTCGTCCTGGATTGCGCGCAGCAAAGGCTCCAGCCCGTTCTCGCGGGCGATCATCGCCTTGGTGCGGCGCTTGGGCTTGTAGGGCAGGTAGATGTCTTCGAGCGTCGACTTGGTGTCCGCCTGATGGATCGAGCGCGCCAGCTCGTCCGTCAGTTTGCCCTGATCCTTGATCGACTGGAGGATCGTCGCGCGCCGGGCCTCGAGTTCGCGCAGATAGGACAGCCGGTCGGCCAGGGTCCGCAGCTGGGTGTCATCCAGCCCGCCGGTCGCTTCCTTGCGGTAGCGGGCCACGAAGGGCACCGTGGCGCCGCCGTCCAGCAGGTCCACGGCGGCGGTCACCTGGTTGGGGCGCGCGCCGATGGTCTCGGCGATATTGCGGGCGATGCGGTCGGCGGTGGCGTCCAAGGGGGCACTCCTGCAAAGGTCGGGTGCACCTGAATATCGCCCCGAGGGGCGAAGGCCAAGGGCGGCCCGGCAAGAGGGTGGGCACGAGAGCGGGTTTCAGCGTGAAAATCGGGGATTTCATCGTGAAAACCCCCTTAAGGCCATGATATGTAAAGTGAAAAGAGTGTGAAAACTTCGTTAACGCCCCACGGCAGGGCCGAAAACGCTATGTTCGGTCGCGCTCGTGGCGCTGCAATCCGGGGAAGTCGGGCAGCCAGGACTCGCGGCGGATCACCCATGTCTCGTAGCTGGGCACCAGCCGGTCGGGCGCATCGAGCGTGCCGAGATGCACTTCGGTCTCGCCGCCCGAGACCGCGAACACGGACGAGCCGCAGCGCGGGCAGAAATGCCGCCCCTCCCAGGATCGGGTCCGTCCGGTGACGCTGACCGCACCGGCGGGATAGATCGCCGCGGCGTAGAACACTGCGCCGTGGTGTTTTCGGCAATCCATGCAGTGACAGACAGTCACCCGGTCCGGCGCACCTTCGGCCACCAGTCGGACCTCGCCGCAGAGGCAGCCGCCGGTATGGCGTTCGGACTTCATGGGCCCAGCAGCGGCGCACCGGTGGCGGCGCGCACCGCCTCGGCGTCGTGGCCAGGCATGACCTCGACCAGCACCAGCCCCTCGGGCGTGGGGCGGATCACCGCCATTTCGGTCACGATCAGGTCCACGGGCCGGGTCGAGGTCAGCGGCAGCGCGGTTTCCTGTACAATCTTGGGCCGGCCCTTGTTCGTGTGCGTGGTCGCGACGATCACACGCCGCGCGCCGGTCACGAGGTCCATCGCCCCGCCCATCCCGGGGATCATCTTGCCCGGAATCATCCAGTTCGCCAGCAGGCCCTTGGCATCGACCTCCAGCGCGCCCAGCACGGTGACGTCGATATGCCCGCCCCGGATCAGCCCGAAACTCATGGCGCTGTCGATGGCGGCGGCGCCCGGCACGGCGGTGATGAACCCGCCGCCCGCGTCGGTCAGGTCCGGGTCCTCCATCCCCTCGGGTGGGCGAGCGCCCATGCCGATCACGCCATTCTCGGCTTGGAAGAAGACGCCGAAATCGGCGGGGATGTGGTTGGCGACGATGCTCGGCAGGCCGATGCCGAGGTTCACCAGGGTACCGGGACGGATCTCAGCAGCGACGCGGGCGGCGATGATGTCCTTCACGTCGGTCATGCGGCCCGTCCCAGGATGTGGTCGACCAGCGCGCCCGGCGTGCGGACCGCGTCCGGCGGGATCACCCCGACCGGTACGATATGCTCGGGCTCGGCGATCACCAGCTTGCCGGCCATCGCCATCACCGGATTGAAGTTCTGCGCGGTCAGGAAATACTCGAGATTGCCCACGTAGTCCGCCCGGCGCGCGGCGATCAGCGCGATATCGGCGCGCAGCGGGGTTTCCAGCAGGAAGCGTTTGCCCTCGACCTCGACCACCTGCTTGCCGTCCTCGACCGTGGTGCCGAGCCCCGTGGGCGTCAGCACGCCGCCAAGGCCCACGCCTGCCGCGCGGATCCGCTCGACCAGCGTGCCTTGGGGGACCAGCTCGACCTCCAGCTCTCCGGCGTTCATCTGCGCCTGCGTCTCGGGGTTCAGCCCGATGTGCGAGGCCACCAGCCGCCGCACCGCGCGGGCCGTGATCAGCTTGCCTATCCCCACCCCCGGCAGCGCGGTATCGTTGGCGATCACCGTCAGGTCGCGCCGCCCGCAGCTCACCAGCGCATCGATCAGCCGTTCGGGCGAGCCGACGCCCATAAAGCCGCCGATCATCACCGTCGCCCCGTCGGGCACAAGCGCCGCAAGCTCGGTCGCGCGAATTGCCGGTTTCATCCCCTGCCCCCTAGTTGCCGCTGCGCCCCTCGGCCAGCGCGGCGTCGAGTTCCGCCTGATCCCAGAACCCTATCACATAGCCGCGCCGCAGTTCGCCATCGGATCGCGCGGCCATTGCCGCATCGCTCATCGTGACCCGGTTGTGATGCCCGCGCGCCCAGGCGTTCATCGCCTCGGCCAGCCGGTCGCGCTGGTCCCCGTGGGCGGGGTCCGCGCCCAGGTCGGTCAACTCGTCCGGGTCGGTCTGAAGATCGTAGAGCATTGGGCGGAAGCCCTCGGCGTGGATGTATTTCCAGCGCCCATCGAAGACCATCACCATGCGGCAGTCCGCGACCGGCTGGTTCAGGATCTTCCGCGCGCGCCGCACCGAGTAGTCGTACTCGGCGAACGCATAACGCCGCCAGTCGGTCGCCTGCCCGCGCAGCAGCGGCAGCAGCGAGCGTCCCTCGAGGATGTGCGTCCTCGGCTCTCCGCCCGCCCAGTCGACGAAGGTCGGGGCAAGGTCGATCGCCTCGACGAGGTGGTCCATGACCTGGCCGCGCGTCGCGTCCGCCTCGGGCGTCGGGTCGACCACGATCATCGGGATCCGGGCCGAGGCGTCGTGGAACAGTTCCTTCTCGCCCAGCCAGTGATCCCCGAGATAGTCGCCGTGATCCGAGGTGAACACGATCAGCGTGTCCTTGCTTCGTCCGGTCTCGTCCATGAAGGCCATCAGCCGCCCGATCTGGTCGTCGATCTGAGCGATCAGCCCCATGTAGGCCGGGATCACCCGCTGCCGGACCTCGTCGCGGGTGAAGACCTTCGAGAAGGTCAGTTGGAAATAGGCCTCCAGCACCGGATGCGGGTCCGCGCGCTCGGCTTCGGAGCGGACCGGCGGCAGTACGTGCTCGGGTCCATACATGTCGTGATAGGGCGCGGGCACGATATAGGGCCAGTGCGGCTTGATGTAGCTGAGGTGCAGGCACCAGGGGCGGTCGCCTGCGTCCTCGATGAACTCCATAGCGCGGGTGGTCGTGTAGGGCGTTTCGCTGTCCGGCTCGGCCACGCGGGCGGGCTTGTCGGCATGTTCCATCAGCCAGCCCGAGAGGATCTCGCCGTCCGGCCCCTCGGCCGAGTTCGCCCACTGCTCCCACGGGTTCGGGCCGTCGAAACCCTTTGCACGCAGGTGGTCCTCGTAATGCGACGGGCGCTTGGGCTCGTCGTCGGGGTGCAGCCCGTCGAGCCGGTCCCAGACCTCAAAGCCGCATTCGGCGATGCGCTTGCCGATCCCCTCAGCCGGGTCGAGACCCAGGCGCCGCAGCCCCTCGATGTCCGCCGCCATGTGGGTCTTGCCGCAGAGCGCGGTGCGCAGGCCCAGCGGCTCCAGGTGGTCGCCTAGGGTCATCTCGCCGACGCGCAGAGGCACGTTGTTCCAGGTCGCGCCGTGCGAGCGCGGGTAGCGGCCGGTGTAAAAGCTCATCCGCGACGGGCCGCAGATCGGCGACTGGCAATAGGCGCGGTCGAAACGCACGCCCCGCGCGGCCAGCGCGTCGATGTTCGGCGTCTTCAGGTACGGGTGCCCGGCACAGCCGAGGAAATCCCAGCGCAACTGGTCGCACATGATGAAGAGGATATTGCGGGTCATTCGGGGCCTTCCTGTCTGCGCCAGCGCGCGGATCATGTGGTGTCCGGGATCAAGGCGCAACGCCCCTGCCGCCGGCCTTTGCCGCGCGCGCGCTCATGCGATACCGTCGCAGCGGGCGCACGGGCGCCTTCCCGATGGCGGCAAGGAACGGACATGGCCCTGATCGACGATCCCCAGCAGATGCTGCAGCGCCTCGAGTCCCTCGCCGAGCTGGAAAAACGCCTGTCCTTCCGCATCAGCCGCCTGTCGAAACTGCTGGACGGGCACGCGACCAAGTACCTGGCGCAGCACGGGCTCGGCCTGACCTGGTACCGGATCCTGATGGTGCTTGGCATCTTCGGCGAGACCACCGCCGCTGACCTCAGCCGTCTGATGGTAATCGACCGGGCACAGATCAGTCGGGCGGTCTCGGACCTGCTGGCGCGCGGCTTCCTGATCCAGCAGGAGGACCCAACGAACCGTCGCCGCAAGCTGCTGAACCTGACCGAGGCGGGCCGTGCGCTGCTGGCCGAGGTGCAGCCGCAACTGGAAGCGCGGCAGAAGGTGTTCGTGGACCTGCTGGAGGACAGCGAGCTGGAGGCGCTGCGCGGCGCCATTGACAAGATCTCGCGGCATCTGGCGATCGAGCTTGAGCAGCCGGACGCTGCCCCCTCGTCGCTGCCGCCGGGCGATTGAGCCTCAACCAGCGATCCGCACCTCTCCGCCTGAAAGGGTGACCGGCACCGGGACCAGCGCGCAGCCCTCGCCGTGCCCGTCGATCCCCTGCCCCGTGGCGGCGTCGAACCCCGCATCGTGGTTGGAGCAGAGCAGCGTCAGCCCGTCCGCCGACAGCACGTCCGACTTGCGCCAATCCAGAGGCAGGTACTGGTGCGGGCAAGCGTTGAAAAAGGCGACCAGACCAGTGGCGCCGCGCACCAGAAGCAATGGAAAACCGTCCAGCTCGACACCCAGTGTCCCTGAGGCGGGCAACGCGTCCTCAGCGCAGATCAACGTCCCCGGCTGCGGCGCACGCGGCAACCCGCGCCAGTCCTTCACGGCAGCCACCCTGCGTCAGCCCTTGACGAAATAGGCCAGCGTGCCGCGGGTCAGCACCGCATCGCCTGGCAGAAGCCGGTTCGGGGCGATGACCTCGGCCCTTTCCAGCCGGTCGTACAAAGGCCCGAAGTCGCTGTCGCAGGCCGCCAGAAGCGCCTCGAAACTGTCGATCACGAAATAGACCTGCTGAAAGTCGTCGATGATGTAATCGGTCCGCATCACCCGCTCCAGATCGAACCGGACACGGTGCGGCGAGGGATCCTCCAGCGCGAACACGCTTTCAGCGGTCGAGGACATGATCCCGGCGCCGAACAGGCGCAGCGCGCCCGCCTCCTCGATCAGGCCGAACTCGACCGTGTACCAGTAGAGTCGCGCCAGGTTTTTCAGCCGCCCTCGCGCCAACGCCCGCGCGCCAGCCTGCCCGTAGGCCTGCAGGTAGGCGGCATAAACCGGGTCGGCCAGCAGCGGGACATGACCGAAGATGTCGTGGAACACGTCCGGTTCCTCGATGTAGTCCAGCTCGGCTTCGGACCGGATGAACGCCCCCGCGGGGAAGCGCCGGTTGGCGAGGTGGTCGAAGAACACCTCGTCCGGGACCAGTCCGCGCACCGCGACGACGCGCCAGCCGGTCAGCGCCTCCAGCCGGTCCGAGAGCCGCCCCATGTGCGGGATCCCGCCCGAGGAAAGGCGCAGCGCCTTCACCGCCTGAAGGAAGGGCGCGCACGCGCGAGACGCCAGCACCTCGCCCGAGCGCGCGAACAGCCGGTCCCAGCGGTCGTGCTCTTCGGGCGTGTAGGCGTCCCATTGCTGGTCGATGGTGAAATCGGCCGCCTGGGGCGCATCATCGTAGCGATGCCTCGGGTCGGCCGCGAGGCTCACGCGTCGGCCTCCAGCACGCCGCGGGCGATCTGGTCCGCTTCGATGGACTCGAAGAGCGCCTTGAAATTGCCCTCGCCGAAGCCGTCGTCACCCTTGCGCTGGATGAATTCGAAGAAGATCGGCCCGATCACCGTCTGCGAGAAGATCTGCAGCAGCACCCGCGTGTTGCCGCCGTCCACCACGCCCTCGCCGTCGATCAGGATGCCGTGCTTCTTCAGCTTCTCGACCGGCTCGCCGTGGTCGGTCACCCGGTCGTGGCTCATGTCGTAATAGACCGGCGGCGGCGGCGGCATGAACTCGATGCCCTTGTCGGCGATCAGGTCGGTCGCGGTATAGATGTCCTCGGTGCCCACGGCGATGTGCTGGATGCCCTCGCCCTTGTATTCGCGCAGGTATTCCTCGATCTGGCTGTTCGCGTCGGCGCTTTCGTTGATCGGAATACGGATCTTGCCGTCCGGCGAGGTCAGCGCGCGGCTGAACAGGCCCGTCTGCTTGCCCTTGATGTCGAAGAAGCGGATCTCGCGGAAATTGAACGCCTTGGAATAGAAGTCGTACCAGGTGCTCATGTTGCCACGCTCGACGTTATGCGTGAGGTGGTCGATATAGTAGAAGCCCGCGCCCTCGGGCTTCGGGTCCGGCTCGCCCAGCCAGTCGAACTCGGCGTCGTAGCAGTTGCCGTCCGCGCCGTAGTTATCCACGAAATAGAGCAGCGAGCCGCCGATGCCGACCACCGCCGGCACGTCCAGGCTCTTGCCCGGCCCGGTGTACTCCTCGGCGCCATAGTCCAGCGCGCATTTCAGCGCGTGCTGCGCATCGACCACCCGCCAGGCCATCGCCGGGGCACAGGGGCCGTGGTCCTTGACGAACTGCGCGGCATGAGAGCCCGGCTCGCGGTTCACCAGGTAGTTGATGTTGCCTTGCCGGTAGAGCGAGATGTCGCGCGTCTTGTGCCGCGCCACCTCGGTATAGCCCATGCGGGTGAACAGGTCTTCCAGCTTCCCGGCCTCGGGATGCGCGAATTCGACGAACTCGAACCCGTCGGTCCCGGCGATGTTCGCGCTGTCGATCTTCGCTTTCGGTGCGTCGTGCGGAAACGGTCCCATAAGGAGCCTCCCTCGATTGCCGGCAGGGGTTACGTGCCCACCCGTGCCGCCCGTCGATTGTCCCGGCCCGCGGGGTGCCGACTCGCGGGTCGGTCACAGGGGGAATCTGTTCCCATAATGATGCCTTGTCAACATTTCAGGTGCCCTCGCAACCTTGAGCGCCAGACTTGCGCCGCACGCCCGCAGGCCCCTAGGGTGCGCCGAAACTCCAGGAAAGCCGCACCCATGACCCAGTCCTTGACCCTTGCCGCCTGCGCCGAGATGCTCTGGCCCGACCGTCCCATCGACTGGCGCTGCAAGCGGCTGGACGAGATGGGCTTCGCGGTCGGCCTGTGGAACTGGCCTGCGCATGATCTTGATGCGCTGGAGCGCTCGGGCGCGCGCTTTGGCGTCATGAACGGCGTGCTGCGTGGCGGGCTGACCGATGCCGACAGCGCCGCGGCCCTGCTGGACAGCGCCCGCGAAAGCGTCGCCGTAGGCAAGCGCCTGAACGTCGAGCGGCTGAACCTGACGCCTGTGGTGTTGGCCAAGGGCGGCAGGCCCGAGCGGCCCATCGAGACCGTGACCGGCGCGATGTGGATGTGCGCCCGCGACACGCTGGAACGGCTCGCCGACCTGGCCGAGGCCGAGGGCGTGGTCTTCGCCCTCGAGAACCTGAACACCGAGGTCGACCACCCCGGCGTGCCCTTCGCCCGGGCGGCGGACACGCTGGCGCTGGTCCGGGCCGTGGACCGGCCGGGGCTGAAGATGAACCTCGACCTCTATCACGTGCAGATCGGCGAGGGTCAGCTGATCGAGACCTGTCGCCGCGCCCTGCCCTGGATCGGCGAGATCCAGGTCGCCGACGTGCCCGGACGGCACGAGCCTGGCACTGGCGAGGTGAACTGGCCCGCCGTCGCGCGGGCGCTGCACGGCATGGGCTACACCGGCACCGTGACGATGGAGGCACGGCCCTCAGGCGATACGGAAACCGCGCTGGAGGCATTCCGCGCAGCGTTCACGGTCTAGTCGGTCAGCGGGTGGAAACAGGCGGCCTCGGTCCGGCCCGCGCCCGCCTCCAGCACCGGCACCTCGGCGCGGCAACGCTCGGTCGCGCGCGGGCAGCGGGCGGCGAAGGCACAGCCCGGCGGCGGGTTCAGCGGATCCGGCAGTTCAGTGCCCTTGGCCTCGGGCGCTTTCAGCGCGCGTCCCACGACCGGGGCGCTGTCAGCCAGCAGTTTCGTGTAGGGATGGCGGGGCGCGCGGAACACCTCTTCGGCGGGCCCGAGTTCCACGACCGAGCCGAAGTAGAGCACTGCGATCCGGTCCGAGACCGCTTCGACCACGGCGAGATCATGGCTGATGAACAGGTAGGTCAGCCCGAACTTGCGCTTCAGGTCCGCCAGCAGGTTGAGCACCTGCGCCTGCACCGAGACGTCCAGCGCCGAGACTGGCTCGTCCAGGATCAGGATCCGCGCGGCCGCCGCCAGTGCCCGCGCGATGCCGATCCGCTGAGCCTGCCCGCCCGAGAACTCGTGCGGGTAGCGGTCCAGGAATTCCTCGCGCAGATTGACGCTGGCGAACAGCTCGGCGATCCGCGCGGCCCGCGCCTTGCGGTCCATGCCGTGCAGGTGCCTGAGCGGCGCTTCCATGATCTGCCGGATCGTCTTGCGCGGGTTCAGCGACGAGATCGGGTCCTGGAAGACATACTGGATGCGCCGCCCGAAAGCCGCCGGATCGGCGGTGTCGAGCGCCGCGCCCTCGATCTCGATACTGCCGGTCGAAGGCTCGATCAGCCCCACCAGCATCCGCGCCAGCGTTGTCTTGCCGCAGCCGCTCTCACCGACGATGCCAAGGGTCTCGCCACTCTCGACGGTCAGCGTGACCGGATGCACGGCACGAACGCCCGCGCGCGGGCGGCCAAGCAGGGTGCGCCCCACTGGAAAGGTCTTGGAGAGGGCGTCGAGACGCAGCGCGGCGGTCATTCGGCAACCTCCCGGTTGGCGGTGTTCTCGGGGTAGAGGCAGCGCACCGCACGCTGGCCGTCGCCGCGCAAAGCGATCTCGCCCTTTCGGCAGTCCGACTGCACCTTGTGGCAGCGCTCGGCGAAGGCGCAGCCCTCGGGCAGGCGGTCAACGGCGGGCGGCAGGCCGGGGATCGCCTCCAGCCGCCGCTTGCCCTCGCCCAGCTCCGGCACGCAGGCGATCAGCCGCGCGGTATAGGGATGCCGGGGCGCGCCCAGCACGTCCGCCGTCGGCCCCTCCTCGACGATGCGGCCCGCGTACATAACCGCGACCCAGTCGCAGAGCTGCCCGACCACGCCGAAATCATGGGTGATGAACACGATCGCCAGCCCCCGGTCGCGGCGCAGATCGTCGAGCAGCGCGAGGATTTGCGCCTGCACGGTCACATCCAGCGCAGTTGTCGGCTCGTCGGCGATGATCACGTCTGGGTCGTTCGCCAGCGCCATCGCGATGCCGACGCGCTGACGCATACCGCCCGACAACTCGTGCGGGTAATCGCGCACCCGGCTTTCGGGGTTGGGAATCCGCACCGCGCGCAACAGCTCCACTGCTTTCGCCCGGCCCTCGCCGGCCGAGATCGGCCGGTGCGCCCGGATCGCCTCGATCAGCTGGTCGCCGACGCGATAGAGCGGGTGCAGCGTCGAGAGCGGGTCCTGAAAGATATAGGCCACCCGTCGCCCGCGCAGATCCCGCAAGTGTCGATAAGGCGCGCCGATCAGATCCTGCCCCGCGAAGCGCACCGCGCCCCCGGTGATGGCCCCCGGCGGCGAGGCGACCAGCCCCATCACCGAAAGCGCCGTGACCGACTTGCCCGAGCCGCTTTCACCGATGATGCCCAGGCACTCGCCCGGTTTCACGGCCAGATCGACGCCACCAACGGCGCGGTAGACCCTATCCTTGACGTGGAACTGCGTCTGCAGACCCTCGATCGAAAGAATGCCCTCGGCCTTTGGCTCCGGCACCGGTTCGCGCCGGTCCACAAGCGTCGCCGCCATCGGCCGCGACAGCGCCCCCGACTTCAGGCGCGGATCCAGCGCGTCGCGCACCCCGTCGCCCAGCAGGTTTATCGACATGACGATGACCAGGATCATCAGCCCCGGCACCACCGAGGTATGCGGGTTGGTGATCAGCGCCGAGCGCGCCTCGCCCAACATCGAGCCGAGGTCCGCCTGCGGCGGCTGCGACCCGAGGCCCAGGAACGACAGACCCGCCGTTTCCAGGATCATCCAGCCCACCGTCGTCGACATGGCGATGACGATCACCGGGATCACGTTGGGCACGATCTCGGTCAGGATGATCCGTGCGGTGGACATGCCCGACAAGCGCGCGGCATCGACGAACTCCTTGTGGGCGATGCCCACGGTCACGCCCCGGATGTTCCGCGCGAAGAACGGGATGTTGACGGCGGCGACCGCGATCAGCGCGTTGAACAGACCCGGCCCCAGCGCCGCGACGATGGCCAGTGCCAGCAGGATGTACGGAAACGCCATCAGCATGTCGACGCCGCGCATGATCAGGTTGTCGGTGCGGCCCCCGAAGAAGCCCGCGACGACACCGATCGCGGCGCCCCCAACCGCCGCGATCAGCGCCGCCGCGAACCCGACTGCCAGCGACAGCCGGGTCCCCCACAGCAGGCGCGAGAGCAGGTCTCGCCCCAGGTGATCGGTGCCCAGCAGCGCGCCTTCCGAAAACGGCCGCTTGAACCGGTCCGCCGTGCTGGTCACGTCCGGATCGGCCAGTGGCAGCAGCGGCGTCACCAGCGCCAGCAGGACCACCAGCAGCAACACGATGCCCCCCGCCAGCGCCAGCCGGTTGCGGGCCAGCAGCTTCAGGAAGGCGCTCATGTCTTGATTCTCGGGTCGAGCATGGTCTGCGCCACGTCGACCACGATGTTGAACAGCACATAGCAGGCGGCGACGAAGACCACCCCGCCCTGCACCAGCAGGATGTCCCGCGTCAGGATCGCATCGACCAGCATCCGGCCCACGCCGGGCCACTGGAAGACGATCTCGATATAGACGGCCCCCGACAGCACGAAGCCCGCCTGGATGCCGAGAACCGGGATGATCGAGACCATCGCCGCCTTCAGCGCGTGCCGCCAGATCACCCCGCGCTCGCGCACGCCCTTGGCCCGTGCGGTTCGGATGTAGTCCTGCCGCAGCACCTCGAGCATCGCCGAGCGTGACAGCCGCGCGATCACCCCCGTCGCCACGACCGCCAGCGCGATGGCAGGCAGCGTAAGGTGGCTCAGCAGCGCCGCGAGGTTCCGATCCCCATAGATCGGCCACATGCCCGAAACCGGGAACCAGCGCAGGTTCACCGAGAACAGCAGGATCATCATCATCCCAAGGAAGAAGGACGGGATCGAAATGCCCAGCAGCACCGCGAAGGTGATCGCCTTGTCGCCCCAGCCGTACTGGTTCGCCGCCGAGACCACGCCCGCCGCGATGCCCAGCAGCGCACACAGCACGAAGGCGGTGCCGGCCAGGATGAGCGTCGCGTTGAACCGCTCCAGCACCTCGTCCAGAACCGGCCGGTTCAGCGAGAACGAGGTGCCGAAATCGCCCTGCAGCATGTTGCCGAGCCAGATGAAATACTGCTGCACCAGCGGCTTGTCCAAGCCGAGGTCGCGGTTCAGCTTCTCGACGTTTTCAGGGGTCGCGTAGGAGCCGAGGATCGCCGTCGCCGGATCGCCGGGGATCAACGCCATTATGAGGAAAACGATGACCGTGATCCCCAGCAGCACGGGGATCGCCGAAAGCAGACGCTTCAGGATGTAGCCGGTCATCGGTCCTCTTCATCTGCCGCGGATGTGCGGCGGCGGCAACCCGGCGCCCGTTGGCGGGGCGACGGTGAACGGTCGTTCAGTTCTTCGCAACGTCGTCCAGCAGCAGGAAGAACGAAGGCTGCAGGCTGAAATTCTCGACCCGGTCGCTGGTCACGGCGTTCTGCTTCCAGTTCGCGACGAACACCCAGGGCGCATCCTCCTGCACGATTTCCTGCATCTGCTTGTAGAGCCCGGCGCGCTCCTCCTGGTCCGTCGAAACGCGGGCTTGCTCCAGCAGCGCGTCGACGTCCGGGTTCGAGTAGTAGCCCGAGTTGAAGCCGCCCGCGTCAGGCCAGGCCTCGGTCCGCAGCGCGAGATAGGGCAGCGTGTCCGGATCGTTGGTCATCCACGCCATCTCGGCCATGTCGGCCTTGCCTTCCAGCCCCGGATTCACCTCGCCCAGGAAGGTGTTCCACTCGTAGGTCTCGATGCTGACGTCGAAGCCCACGGCCTCTAGGTCCGCCTGGATCGCGGTGCCCATCGCCACCGGGTCCAGCATCCCCGAGCCACCCTCGGTGACATAGAATGTGAGCTCGGCCCCCTCGGCCCCGGCCTCGGCGATCAGTTCCTTTGCCTTCTCGGGGTCATAGGGATAGGGCTCAAGCGTCTCGTTGTAGGCCCAGGCAAAGGCCGGAGGGGTCGGACCGGCGGCGACCTCGGCGGTGCCCTCCAGCACGTCGTTCACGATGGCGGCCTTGTTGACCGCGTAGTTCGCCGCCTGCCGCACGCGCTTGTCGGCGAACGGGCCTTCCTTGGCGTTGAGGATAAGGAACCAGACGTGCGGCCCGGCCTGCTCGTGCACGGTGAACTGGTCGCCCTGGAACTCCGACAGCGAGACCGGCGGCACCTCGACCATCAGGTCGATGCCGCCCGCCAGCATTTCGGCGGTGCGGGTGTTGGCGTCGGTGATCGGGCGGAACACGACGGCCTGAAGCTCCGGTGCGCCGTCCCAGTAGTCCGGATTGCCCTCGACCACGACCGCCTCGTTCGAGCGCCACTCGGCGAACTTGAACGCCCCGGTGCCGGACGGGTTGCGCCCGAACTCGGCTCCGTGTTGCTCGACCGCGGCGGGCGAGACGATCAGGCCGGTCGGATAGGCCAGGTTCGACAGGAACGGCGCATAGGGCGCGTTCAGCGTGAACTTCACGGTCAGCGGGTCGACCGCCTCGACGGACTCGACCGCCGAGAAGAAGAAGGCCAGCGGGAACGGGCCGGTGTCGTGATAGGGGTGATCCTCGTTCAGCATCCGCTCGAAGTTGAAGACCACCGCGTCGGCGTTGAACGCGCTGCCGTCGTGGAACGTCACGCCCTCGCGCAAGGTGAACGTGTACTCGGTGCCGTCGTCGCTGATCTCCCAGCCGGTGGCCAGCGCCGGTTCGACCTCGAGCGTGCCGTCCTTGTAGCGCACCAGCCCGTCGTAGACGTTCATCAGGATGCGGAAATCGTTCACCGCCGTCACCGCCGCCGGGTCCAGCGCCTTCGGTTCTGCGATCTGGCCGACGATCAGCACGCCCGGAGGCGTCTGCGCAAGCGCGCCGGTCGCACCGCCGAGCGCGAGGCTCAGCGCGGTTCCCGCGACCAGAAGGCCGCGCCGGGTCATTCCAATGGGGGACTTCAGCATCTCACCTCTCCTGTGCCGTTTTCGGCAATTTATCATGATAAATTGAATGAGGCCAAATTTTCATGATAAATTCAACCCGCAACCCAAGGGAGCCGGGGAAATGACGATCTCGATTCTGGCCTTTGACCGAAAAACAGGCAGTTACGGGGGTGCCGCCACCACCGGCGCTCTGTGCGTCGGGGGCTGGGTGCTGCGCGGAGACCCCGAATCGGGCCTGTCGGCCTCACAAGGCTCGCTGCCCAGCACGCTCTGGGGGACCGCCGTGCTGGAGCAGATGCGGGCGGGCACTCCCGCCGAACAAGCCGTCGCCGCCGTCACCACGCCCGACGCTGGGCGCGCGCACCGCCAGCTGGCAGCGCTCGACCCCAAGGGCGGCACCGGGCATTTCACCGGCGCCGACAGCATCCCCGCCGCCGCCGCCCGCACCGCCACGGATATGGTGGTCGCCGGCAACCTGCTGTCCTCGGAATCGGTGCTCGACGCCTGCCTGCAAGGCTACCTGGACGCGCAAGGCACGCTCTCCGAGCGCCTGCTGGCCGCCCTGCGCGCCGCCTCGGACGCCGGAGGTGACAGCCGCGGCCTGCTGTCCGCCGCACTGCTGGTCGTGAATCGCGCCGCGCCGCCGCTGACCCTGCGCATCGACCATTCGCAGACCCCGCTCGCCGATCTGGCCGAACTGCACCGCCTTGCCACCACCGGCGCCTATGCCGACTGGGCGCGGCTGGTCCCGACCCTCGACGAACCCGAGCGCGCCGAGCCGTGGCAGGCACCCACCTGAGCCTCAGCCGATGAAACGCTTCATCACCACGGCTTCCTGGTCCTCCATCAGATCCCGCGCCATTCCCATGTGCGAGGCCATGACCTGCCGCGCGGTCTCGGCATCGCCGCGCTCCAGCGCGTCCAGCAGGTCCTGCTGATGCCGACGTCCGCGCGCCCACAGCTCGTGGTTCGGCGTGGTGTAGAGCCGCTTGTAGACCGTCAGATCCGCCAGGATCTGCGCCATGAAACCGATGAAGAATCCCAGCAGCGCATTGTCCGCGAACTCGGCCAGCCGCGCGTGGAAGGCCAGCGAGTCGACATGCTGCGCGCGCTCTTCCTCGGCATCGGCGGCGGGTTCGGCATAGCGCGCCATGATCGCCCGAAGCTCGCCGATCTGCTCGGGCGAGAGCTTGCCCGCCAGCGTCGCGGCGAGTTCCGGCTCCAGCGCGATCCGCACCTGATAGATGTCGGCAATGGTGATGTTGCGGAAGTAGAAATAGTTCCCCAGCAGCGCATGTGCCCGGTCCTTCGAGACCGCGCCCACGAAACTGCCGCCGCCCGGCCCGGTCTTGGTCTCGACCAGCCCCTGCGCCTGCAGGATCCGCATCGCCTCGCGGATCGTGCCCTTGGACATCTGGAAGCGCGCGATCAACTCGGCCTCGCCCGGCAGCCGGTCGCCGGGGTGCAGCCCCTGCTCCACCACCCAGTCCTTGATCGCTTCGGCCACGCGCACCGGCCGCGACTTGCGCGGAGCGCGCCCGCCGGGGCCCGCGCTGTCCAGTGTCGTCGCCGCCATGTCGCGCCCCGTCCGTTCTGAAATGCCGTCTCCGCAGGAAACCCATTCATCATGATAAATTCAAGTGCCCCCGCCGACGGAGATACCGCCGCGACCCGGTTGGAGCGTATCGCCAAGGCTTCGGCGGTCGGTCCCGGCGTCACCCGCCTGCCCTACACGCCCGAGCATTCGGCCGCGCTGGACCAGATCCGCGCGTGGATGCAGGACGCCGGGCTGGAGCCCCGGCTCGACGCCGCCGGCACGCTGATCGGGCGCACGACGGGCGATCCGGCGCGGCCCGCGTTGCTGCTGGGCTCGCATCAGGACAGTGTGCGGCAGGGCGGCGCCTTCGACGGGATCATGGGCGTGGCGCTGGCCTGCCTTACAGCAAAGCGGCTGCAAGGCGCGGACCTGCCCTTCGCGCTCGAGGTGCTGGCCTTCGCCGACGAGGAAGGCGTGCGCTTCCCGACGGCACTCATCGCCCCCCGCGCGCTGGCGGGCACGCTGCCAGCCGATGCGCTGGCGATGACCGATGCGGAAGGCGTGCCGATGGTCGAGGCGATGCGCCGCTTCGGCCTGACGCCCGAGGATATCCCGGCGCTGCGCCGCGATCCTGCCAGCGTGGTTGGCTATCTCGAGGCCCACATCGAGCAGGGCCCGGTTCTGGAACGCGAGAACCTGCCGCTGGGCGTCGTCATCGCGATCTGCGGCATCGCCCGCTATGCTGTCACCTTCACCGGCGAGACCGGCCACGCGGGTACCCTGCCAATGCAGGGCCGCCGTGACGCTCTGGTCGCCGCGTCCGAATTCATCGCCGAGGTCCACGACCGCGCCGCCGCCCTGCCCGAGTTGCGCGCGACCGTCGGCCAGATCTCCATCGCACCGAACGTCGTCAATGCGGTGCCCTCCCGCGCCGAGTTGACGCTGGAGGTCCGCGCCCCCGAAGACGCCACCCGAGAGGCTTTCGAGGCCGACGCGCAGGCGCTGGCCAAGATTCTCGAAGAGCGGCGCGGTGTCGGCGTAACCGTGACCCGCACCTACGCCCAGCCCGCCACCGCCTGCGACGCGCGGCTGCGCGCCTGCCTGAGCGATGCCATTCAGGCCACGGGGCAGCGCCCGCTGGCCCTGCCTTCGGGCGCCACGCACGACGCGTCGGCAATGGCGGATCTCTGTCCGGTCGGAATGCTGTTCGTCCGCTGCCGGGACGGCGTCAGCCACCGCCCCGAGGAATATGCCGCGCCCGGGGACATGGACGCGGCGGTCACGGCGCTTGTTGGCGCGATCGAGCGGCTCGCCTGCGCCTGAGCGCTACTTGCCCTCGGCCTCGGCAAGCTCCACGTCGAGCAGCGCCTTCTCGTGCTTCAGCTGCTCCATCACCACCGGGTCCGGGAACTGGTGACGTTCCATCTCGGCCAGTTTCGCGGCCACTTCCTTCTGCTTCTCCTTCAGGTGCTCCAGGCTCTGCGCTTCGGTCATCGAAATCACTCCTCGACAGCGCGGCCCCAACTGGCCGCTTCCCCCCTCAAGGAAGTGCGCTTTGGCGCGCCGGCAAGGGCGCGTAATCCCGTGCCGAAGGCGCCGCGCTGGACCGTTAACGAAGTTTTCAGAAAGTTTTCAGGATATATCTCATGGGCTTAAGGGGGTTTTCACGATGAAAACCCCCGATTTCACGCCGATTGCACGGTGAAACAGCTCAGTCCTCGAAGGCCTCGACCACCCGCCGCTCGCCCAGCGCGAACGCGTCCGCGACGTGGATCATCGGGCTGTAATCGGTATCGCTCTCGCCCCCGTCCATCAGCTCGGCCATACGGGTATAGAGGCGCGGATACTCGTGATCCCCGGCGGTCTCGACCAGCTTGCCGTCGATCAGCAGTTCCGAGCCCCCTTTCTTCAGGCTCAGCGTCCCGCCCTCGGTCTCGACATCGATATCCCAGGTCTGCGGCCCGGTCTGCCGCCAGTCGAACACCGCCGAGACGTCGGCCCCCTGCGGGTGGCGGAAGGACAGCTCTGCCGCAATCGGCGTGCCCTTGTTCTCGGGGAAGTCCAGCACCGCCTTTTCTACATGCACGGGCTGCGGCAGGATCTTGGTCAGGATCGACAGCGCGTTGATCCCCGGATCGAAGACGCCAAGGCCGCCCGGCTGCCAGATCCACTCCTGCCCCGGATGCCAGTGCCGCACGTCCTCTTTCCAAGTGATCCGCAGCGAGGTCAGCCTGCGGTCCCTCAGCCAGTCCCGCGCCGCATCGACCTGCGCCGCCTCGCGGCTGTGCCACGTCGCGAAGATCGAGACGCCTGCCTCGTCCGCCAGCCGGCGCAGCTCGAAGCACTCGGCCACGGTCGCACCCGGCGGCTTTTCCATCATGACATGCTTGCGCGCTGCAATCGCTTCGGCGGCATAGTCGAACCGCGCGGCAGGCGGCATGCACAGCGAGACCACCTCGACCTCGGGATGCGCGGCCAGCATCTCGGCTTGCGTCGCATAGGTCGGCACGCCCTCGACCTCGGCGTTGCGGCTGACGGCGGCGACCAGTTCGAACCTGTCCGAGCCTTCGATCGACGGGATATGCTGGGTCCGGGCGATCTTGCCGACGGACACGAGCGCGAGCTTGTAGGCCATGAGTTCCTCCCCTGCCTCGTTGGGTTGCAGAGGAGTTAGCACCAAGCGGCGGGCCGCGCCACCGGATCAGATCGCGACCAGGTGGTTGTCCCAGGTCAGGTCGGGCGCGGCCGCGACCTGCCGCAGCCCCGCGCTGCCGCCCATCGCCAGCCCGCCTTCCACGGTGACGGCAAATCCCTCGCCCAGCCGCGCGACCCCCGAGGCAAGCGCAAGGTCCCGCCCCGGCAGCGGCGCGCCTGTGCGCCCGTCGAAGAAGATCACGTGCCCACCTTTCGGGCCGGTCACAGCGATTTCCGCCCCATCCGCCGACACCGCGATCGAACCCGCATACTGCTTTAGCCGCGCGGTTTCGGGGTGATCGAGATAGGCCAGCGCCTCGCCCCGCCGGTGCGCCGCCAGCAGCGGCACCTGCTCCAGCGGATTGCCCTGCCATTGCAGCGCGGCGACGATGCGTCCCGAGCCGTCGACGTCGATATGCCGGATCGAGTTCAACCGCTGATCCTCGGGCGCCCCGACCTGCTCGACGATCGCTCCTTCAGGCGACAGGTACGTCAGGTTCGGCCGCATGGTCGGCAGGTTCAGCTTGGCGCGCTCGAAATCAGGGTGGGTCTGGATGCCGCCGTTCGCCACGGCGAAACCGCCGCCCGGCAGGCGGATCATCTCGTGCGGGCCGATCCCGCCCGACGGCACGTCATCCACACGCTTGTAGCCGTCGCGGGCATCCCACACGCCGATCCGGCCATCGGGCACGTCAAAGGCATTCTCGGTCGTCAGCAGCATGCTGCCGTCGGCGGTATAGGCACCGTGACCGTAGAAATGCCGCCCCTCGGGCGCGTCGAGCCTGCCGATCTCGGCCCCGCTGGCGCAGTCGAGGATCACCGCGAACCGGCCCGGTCGGCGGGCGAAAGCGACGGCCTCGGCCCGGTGTGGGTGGGCGGCGGCGGCGTGGCCCCGGCCCGGAACGGGGATGCGGAACAGCTCCTCCCCCTCGGCGGTCAGGCCGACGAGGAAGGTCGCGTTGCGCGCATCCGAAGCGGCACTCAGGTATTTCGGTGCGCCCGCCTCGGCCCAGGCAGGCGCGGCAAGAATGGCGGCGGATCCGGCCAGAAAATGACGGCGGCGCATCTCAGTCCCCATCCGCTGCGCTGAACCCGGTATCGACCCCGAGGTTCGGGCCGATGTCGCGGGCCATTTCCAGCTGCAAGGCGTGCACCTTGGTCTGCAGCCCCTCGACCCGTACCCGGCTTTCGGGCGCGGCCACGGCGTCCTTGATCGGCTCGCCGATCCGGTCGAGCCGGTCGTGGGTCTGGCCGATCACCTTCAGTACCCAGGCCCGGTCGGGCTCGCGCACGTCACCGGCGAACCCGTCCTCGATCATCTCGGCGATGCCGGTCAACTGGGCGTGGATGATCGCCTCGGTCAGGCCGGACCGCCAGGCCTCGGCCCGCGTTGGGAAGGGCCGGTCGAAGGTGCCGAGTGGCCGCGCCAGCCGCTGGTCGGCGATCCGGGTCAGCCCGAAATCAAGCGCGGTATAGAGCGTCTTGGTGAACTCCGATGCATCGAGATAGACCGGGTTCTCGGGCCCCGCAGCGCGGGCGAGGTCCGCCCAGCCGCCATCCGCGAACCAGCCGTCGTAGAGCTCGCCCGCCAGCCGGTCGAGGTTGCCCGAGATGCCCACCACCGCCGGGCAGGCCGGGGCCTCGGTGAACAGCAGCATTTCCAGCGCTGGAAGGCCCTGGGCGGCTGCGGAACCCGCAGCGACCACCGCCGGATCTGCCTGCTCCTCGGGCGTCTTCGACAGCAGGTCCCGCAGGCCCCGGTTCACGAAACCCTTCTTGTCCGGCCAGAAGTTCACCGTCAGCGCCGCGCCGGTCTGCTCGACCGGGCCGAACTGATAGCTGTCGAGCGGCGCCCAGGCGATCCACGCTTCGGAAAAGGCGGTGCGCAGGTCCTCTTCCGATGCCTCGCCCGCGCAATGCGCCTGAGCGGTGTCGTAAAGCACGCCGGTTGCGTCGCGGAAACCGCCGAACTGGCGCTCCAGCACCTCGAGCGCCCGGCGGCGGATGTTCTCGTGCTTCACCACGCCTCGCCCCGGCGCCCAGTAGGGCAGACCGGTTTCGGGATGCACGTTGTTCAGCGGCACGCCGGGGGCGGCCTTGTTCTGCACCTGCGCGGGGGCCGTCCCTGCCAGCAGGCAGAGGGCCAGAACGGTGACGGGGCGAAGGATCATAGGGACTCCAGGAATGCGATGAGGGCGTCGCGGTCCTCGGGGGGCATCATGCGCACGGTCTCGCGCGCGGCTTCGGCCTCGCCGCCATGCCAGAGGATAGCCTCCAGCAGGGACCGGGCGCGGCCGTCGTGCAGAAAGTAGGTGTGGCCGCTGACGGTCTCGGTCATGCCGATCCCCCAGAGCGGCGCGGTGCGCCATTCGCGGCCCTTCGCCTGCCACTCGGGGCGGCCGTCGGCCAGCCGCTCGCCCATGTCATGCAGCAACATGTCGGTATAGGGCCAGATCAGCTGGAAGCTCTGCTCGGGCTGATCGTCCAGTCGGTGGGTCACGAATTTCGGAGTGTGGCAGGACGTGCAGCCGGTGCTGTAGAACAGCTCCTTGCCGCGCAGCACCTGCGGATCGTCAAGGTCGCGCCGCTCGGGCACGGCCAGGTTGCGTGAGTAGAAGGTCACGAGGTCCAGCACCTCCGAGGGCACTTCCAGCTCCTCGTCCGTGCCGGTGCGCCCATCCGGGGCGGTGCGGCAGTCGGTCTGGGTCTCGGAACACTCGCCCCAGTGTGCGGGCGTCAACGGGGTCGACAGGCCCATGTCGCCCAGAAAGGCCCCGGCGGATTGTTCCTTGATCGTCGGCGCACCCGCCTTGTGGCCGAAGCGGCCCAGCATCCACTGCTCGAACTCGGTGGACCAGACGCGGTTGGGACGGCCGGAAATGCCGTCACCGTCGGCATCGTCCGGGTCGGCCAGCGCGAGGATGTCCGCTTCCGGCACGGCCTCAAGCAGGCCGAGGCCGATCATCTGCGGCGCGACGCGGGGCGAAAGCTGGGTCTCGGGGTGCAGCGGCCCATAGGCCGGGTCGGCGATGCTGTAGGTCGGCTTGCGCAGCTCGATCACCTCGCCGCCCGCGAGTTCGACGGGGACAGGCGTGTAGCTGACGGCCATCCGCCCCTCGGCCGAGACCCCGGCGATGGACTTGTCCTGGAGCTGGGTGCCATAGGTCGGCTCCGGCGCGTTGGCGAGGTATTCCAGCACCTCGGCGCCAAGATCGCTGGCCGTATCGGGAACAGAGAGGCGCAGGAACATCGACACGCCCGTATCCCCGCCATCCTCGGGCGGATGGCCCCGGCCGTCCTTGATGTGGCAGCGCTGGCAGGCGCGGGCGTTGTAGAGCGGGCCAAGCCCGTCGCTGGAGAGCGTGGACGAGGGCGCTGTCACCCAGAGCTTCTTGAAGAACCCGTTGCCGACCTTGAAGTCCAGCTCCCGCTCGAACGGGATGTTGGCCGAGGGGAACGAGAACGCGTCGCGGGTGCCGATCCCGGTCTTGGTCGCGGCGCCGGCCGGGCGCGCCTCGAACTTCTCGGAGGCGGTGAAGTCCTGCGCGGGTGCGGTGACCGGGCCGATGCGCGCGGCCTCGGCATCGGTGCGCGGGACGATGCTCAGGTGCGGCTCGCCCCAGCCGGGGTTGTCCGCCCCCGTATCCGCAGCGGCAGACGCCGCGGACAGCAGGGCGAGCGTCAGGAGAAGGCTATTCGGCCTCGTCCGCCGAGGCGGCGTTGAGCTGGGCGTAGCGTTCCGCCCCGATGTTGGCAAACAGGTCAAGCTGGGTTTCCAGATAGTCGATGTGGCCTTCTTCGTCGGCGATCAGCTCTTCGAAGAGGTTCTTGCTGACATAGTCGCCAACCTTCTCGCAGTGCTCGCGGGCCTCGATGTAGAGGGTCCGCGCCTCATGCTCGGCGGCAAGGTCGGCGTCGAGGGTTTCCTTGGCGTTCTGCCCGATCCGCAGCGGGTCGAGCTTCTGCAGGTTCGGGTGGCCTTCGAGGAAGATGATCCGGTCGATCAGCTTGTCCGCATGGTGCATCTCCTCGATGCTTTCCTCGCGGGACTTGGCGGCCATCTTCTTCAGGCCCCAGTCGGCCTGCAGGCGGTAGTGCAGCCAGTACTGGTTGACGGCGGTCAGCTCGCTGCGCAGCGCCGCGTTCAGGTATTCGATGACCTTCTTGTCGCCCTTCATGATCCTACTCCCTGCCGGTGAGGCTGCGCAGGCCGCGCAGCTCGGTTGGTACGTCTTGCCCGGCATCATGGCGGGCGACAGAGGGGTTGGAAACCCGGAGGTTGGGGTTGGCGCGCATGGTCTCAAGAAACAGCGGCAGGCAGCCGCCGCAGTCGGCGCTGGTGCCGAGCGCGCGATAGAGCTTGCCCGGCGTGATCACCGTGTCGGGGTCGGCGGCGCGCATCCAGTCCACGGCGGCGTGGATGTCGCGGTCGCTGATGTTCCGGCAATGGCAGACGATCATGTCACCCTCGCTAGTGGCGGCGGGACGGCACTCCGCCCCGCCGGATCGCGTGTTACTGGAAGACCGCTTCGGGGTCGTCCAGGCTGTCCGACCCCTCGACCGTCACGCCTTCGAGGCCGACGACCTGCACCGCGCGCTCGATGTTGCGGGTCTGGGCGACCAGCGCGTCGATGGCGGACTGGATCAGCGCCTCGCCCTCGGCGTTTCCGGCAGCGAGCATCTGGTCATAGGCCATGCCGGCCTCGGCGGTGGACTTGATGGCCCCCAGCGCGATCATCGTCTCATTCAGGTCGGCACGCAGGTTGGCGGCCAGTTCGGGGTCGCGTTCGGCGACCACCTCCTGCAGCGACGGGCCCTCGATGACCGAGCCGTCGATGCGAACGTAGCGGCCGGTGTAGACGTTCCGCATGCCCAGCCCGTCATAGTAGTGGCTGTTGTGCGTGTTGTCCGAGAAGCAGTCGTGCTCTTCCTCGGGATCGTGCAGCAGGATGCCCAGCTTCATGCGTTCGCCTGCCTGCTCGCCATAGGACAGCGAGCCGAGGCCGGTGAAGGCCATGACCAGACCGGCGGTCGGATCGGCAGTCACGTCGGTGCGGCCCTGCCCGCCCTCGGACCAGAGCGCGACAGCGTCCTGAAGGTCGGCGATCAGCAGATCGGTCGCGGCGACAAGGTACTGCGCGCGGCGGTCGCAATTGCCGTTGGTGCAGTTCGCGGTGTCGAAATCACTCGCGGGGCGATTGCCTGCGCCAGCCTCGGTGCCGTTCAGATCCTGGCCCCACAGCAGGAATTCGATGGCGTGATAGCCAGTGGCGACATTGGCCTCGATCCCGTCCAGCTCGTGCAGTTCCTGCAGCAGCGCGGGCGTGATCTCGGCGGCGTCGAGCGTGGTGCCCGAGATCTCGACCGAGGCGTTGGCGACGATGTTCGCCAGCGAATACGGGTTCTCATCATTACCGCCGAACAGCGGGTCGACATAGTCGATCAGCCCCTCGTCCAGGGGCCAGGCGTTGACCTTGCCTTCCCATTCGTCGACCACCGGGTTGCCGAAGCGGAACGCCTCGGTCTGCTGGTAGGGCACACGGGCCTCGATCCAGGCAGCCTTGGCGGCGGCGAGGGTCTCGGCGCTCGGTGCATCGACCAGGGCCTGCACCGCCTCGCGCAGCGCCTCGGCCAGGGTCAGGCTGTCCTCGTAACCGGCCTGCGCGATGTCGGCGTAATTCTCCAGAACGGCGGCGGGCTCGGCGGCCTGCGCGGCACCGGCAAAAGCGCCAAGCGCTGTCGTGGTCAGGATCAGGCGACGCAGGGTCGTGGGCAGGGTCATTGGGTTCCTCGTCGTTGGACAGGGTCGGATCGCTCCGCTCCCTATACCAGATGGAATTTGTCGGAAAAGGGATTTCCGACAAAACCAGTCGAAAATTGTGAAAGGGGGCGCGGACGCCCCCTTCCTTGCGGAGTGCCGTGGCGGATCAGCTCGAGGTCGGGCGCGACCAGATCCACAGGGCGTTGTTTTCGTGGCTGCCGGTGTCCTCGCCGATCAGCACGTCGCCATTGGCGCGAACCAGGATGTTGTCCGGGTTGGCGATCGAGTCGACCGGGCACATCTCGGTTGCGGCGTCATAGCCGTGACCGGCGACGACCGGCTCCATGCGCGAGACGTTGAAATCGGCGTCCAGTTCCATCTCGTAGACGACGCCGCAGAGGTTCTCGGTCAGCTGGATGTCGCCCTCGCCGTCCGACATGCCTTTGCCGATCTCGGACATCGCCATGTACATGAACGGAACCGAGCCGTCGGCAGCGCCGACGAGGTTGATGTTCACGCCTTCCATCTTGCGGAATTCGGCGGTCGCACCCTTGGCGGCAGCGGCCTTGCGGCTTTCGAGGAAGGCCACGCGGTCGTCGGCGGCTTCGCCGTTGACCCAGGCGGTGACGTCGGCGTCGGTGATGTAGTTCGACTCGCCGGCGGCGAAGTCGTCCAGCGTGATGCCGTCGTACTCGCGGACCCAGGCTTCGATCTCGTCGTTCGAGCCGTGGGCCAGCTCGATCCATTCGATGCCGAAGCCGGTCTCGGCCGGATCGTCGCCTTCGTCCTGGGTGACCTTGGCAGCATAGAGCGTGCCGGCGGTCAGGTCGCCCGCGGTGTCGGCGACAAACTTGAAGAAGACGACATCGGTGCCGTCATCCGACAGGTAGGCGGTCTTCTGGTCGGGCATCACCACGGCGTTCTCGTGGCTGAAACGGCCCATGGCGAACATCTTCACCGGGGTGGCGGTTTCGGCCGGGTCGGTGACCTCGACGATGTAGCCGTAGTCGTAGGGGTTCGGATACGCGTCCTCGCCCAGGTACGACGCCAGCATCTTGTTGTCGTCGATGTACTTGTACTCGGGGTTGTTCCAGTCGGCGGTGTCGTCGAAGTACAGCTCTTCCGAGGTCAGCGGCGTGCCCCAGGGCGAGACGGTGCCGAAACAGTTCACCCAGGTGCCGCCGACAGCCGAGAAGTCCACCATCATGGTGTCCTCGACCGACCACATGCCGTCTTCGGCGCGGGTCAGCTTGGCGCGCGACATGCCGCCCGGACGGTTTTCCCAGTTGGTGAACAGGTAGCCCTCGTTCTCGCCGGTCGGGATGTAGCCGTTGAAGTCCGGATCGTTCGAGACCAGCAGATCCTCGCCCGCGCGCGAGCGGATGATCGAGCCCTCGTCGCCTTCGGACAGCAGGATCTGGTAATCGCCTAGGGTCGACTTGACCACCTTTTTGTCGGCGTCCTCGGTCAGCGGCTCGAGCGCGTCTGCGGACCAGTTGACGTTCGAGATCACGCCGACGACGGCCTTGGCAAACTCGTTGCCCAGATCGCTGTCCGGGTGCTGCATGTTCAGGAACAGGTCATCGCCGCTTTCGTAGAGGCCGGTGATCTCGGCGCCCAGCGGCGCGGTCAGGACCATCTTCGGGCCATCGGCCAGAACGGGGCCGGCAAGGACGGTGCTGCCCAGAAGCAGCGTGGACAGGATGGTTTTACGGACAGACATAGGGACCTCCAGGGGATTTGGCTGGTGACGGACGGCCGCCACGGGCTGGACGCGCCTTCGGGACCAGCACGCCGTCCGGCTTTTCCATCACGCGTGCGTGAACCGGACGTTACCGCTCGATGTCAGTTTTGCGACAATTGCCCTGCCCTTGCGTCCGCGCCCCCGCTGGCGCAAGACAAAGGGGACCGCCAAGGAGGTTCCATGTCCGACACCGCCGCTCCTGCCGACGCCAAGCCCAGTTGCTGCGCGCCCCGGGCCTCTGCCGGGTCTGGAACCGCCGCGCCGGAGTATGCCGGTTTCGCCGCAGCCGCCGATGCGATCGAACCAGCCGCCGCCGAAATCCGCAGCGAGCTGCTTGCCAGACTGGTCGAGATCCCGGGCGGATTCTTCGACATGGGCGCGCGCAAGCCTAATTACCCCGACGATTTCGAGGGGCCTGTGCGCAAGGTCCATATCTCGGCCTTCAAGGCCGCGCCTTTCACCGTCACGGTGGCCGAGTTCGCGCGCTTCGTCGAGGCGACAGGCTACCGGACCGTCGCCGAGACCGAGGGCTGGTCCTTCGTCTTCCACCTGCTGCTCGAGGATCCGTCGGCCTATACCCAGCATCCGCCGCAAACGCCGTGGTGGCGGCAGGTCCACGGCGCGACATGGGCCGCGCCCGAGGGGCCGGGCACCACGACCGAGGGGCGCGAAAACCACCCCGTCACCCATGTCTGCTGGTTCGATGCCATTGCTTATTGCCGCTGGGCGGGCCTGCGCCTGCTGACCGAGGCGGAATGGGAGAAGGCCGCGCGCGGCGGTCTGGCGCACAAGAAATACCCCTGGGGGAACGTGCTGGAGCCCGGCGGGCAGCATCGCTGCAACATCTGGCAGGGCAACTTCCCGAACGAGAACACCGAGGCCGACGGCTACCTCGGTACCGCACCGGTCGATGCGTTCGAGCCGAACGGCCTTGGCATGTGGAACATGACCGGCAATGTCTGGGAATGGTGCAACGACTGGTTCGGCCCCGGAGAGCCGCCGCGCAAGCTGCCGCCGCGCGATCCGCAGGGCCCCGAGACAGGCAACGCCCGCGTGATCCGGGGCGGCTCGTTCCTGTGCCATCACTCCTATTGCGTGCGCTACCATGTGCATTCGCGGTCGCGGAACACTCCGGACAGCACCAGCAGCAACACCGGGTTCCGGGTGGCGGCAAGCGTTTGATCTGAAGTGCAGAGTGCAGCGCGACTAACGGTCGTGCATGTCTTTCCCTACCAGGATCCGCGGCGCGTGCTTTTCCACCCGCCTCGCCCGCGTTTCGGACTGCTTCGCGTCCGAAATGTGCAGCACATAGCCGCGCTGCCGCCCCGGCGTCAGGGCCTCGAAGGCGGTGCGGAACGCAGGGTCGTCCTCCAGCTTCGCCTGTAGCTCCTCGGGGTAGACCAGCGCGCGTTTGGCCTTGAAGTCGACCTTCAGCCCGGCTTTTTGGACGGCGATCGCACTTTCGATGATCGCCCGCAGAGCATCCTCCTGTGCGTCGATCCCGGCGACGCTGCGGAACCGCATCTGCCGCGCCGCCTGCGAGTTCTTGCCCGGTGCGACCAGCAGACCTTCGGGATCGTCGATCAGCGCGCCTTTCAGGAACCCCAGCCCCGCATAGTCCTTCATCGCATGCAGGATCACCACGTTGCCGCCGTCATGAGTATAGCAGGGCTGACGCCACTTCAGCTCTTCGGTTAGCGGATATTCCAGCAGGATCGCGCGCAGGCGCCGCTGTTCCTCGGGCCAGAGCTTTGCCTTGTCGAAATAGGGGTCGAGGCGTCGGGCTTCGGTCATGGGATGAAGCCTAGCCAAAGAAAAAGCGCGCCGCCAAGGGGCGACGCGCGATCCGTTGAGTGTCGGCAGGCCGAAGCCCGCCGACCGCTCAGTGGTTGTTGCGCGGAATGCCCTTGCCCGCGACGTCCTTGTAGGCGTCGGCGCCGCGCAGGATCATGCCGTCGGCCAGCGGCTCGACCTTCTCGCGGAAGATCTCCTGCCACGGGGTCTGGCTGGGCGGCGACTGGTAGCCGCCGCTGGCCTCCAGTTCCTTCCGGCGCGCGGCCAGTTCGGCCTCGTCCAGCAGCACGTCCACCCGCGCCTTCTTCAAGTCGATGCGGATCTTGTCGCCGTCGCGCAGCAGCGCGAGGTTGCCGCCGTCCGCCGCCTCGGGCGAGGCGTTCAGGATCGAGGGCGAGCCCGAAGTGCCCGACTGCCGACCGTCACCGATGCACGGCAGCGAGTGCACGCCGCGTTTCAGCAGCTCGCCCGAGGGGCGCATGTTCACCACCTCGGCGCCGCCGGGATAGCCCTTGGGACCGGCGCCGCGCATCACCAGCACCGAGTTCTCGGTGACGCCGGTGGCCGGATCGTCGATCCGGTGGTGGAAATCCTCGGGGCCGTCGAAGACCACGACATTGCCCTCGAACGCCTCGGGATCGTCGGGGTTCGACAGGTACCGGGTGCGGAACTCTTCCGAGATCACCGAGGTTTTCAGGATCGCGCTGTCGAACAGGTTCCCGGTCATGTTCAGGAACCCGGCCGAAGGCAGCATCGCCGTGTCGACCGAGCGGATCACGTCCGGGCTGATCGAACGCTTCTCGCCGCAGTTCTCGCCCATCGACTTGCCGTTGACGGTCAGCGCGCCGGGGTTCGGCAGCATCCCTGCGGCCATCAGCTCGCCCACGACGGCAGGCACGCCGCCCGCGCGGTGGTAATCCTCGCCCAGGTACTCGCCTGCGGGCTGGAGGTTGGTCAGCAGCGGCACGTCATGGCCGATGCGGGTCCAGTCGTCGTTGTTCAGCTCGACGCCAAGGTGCTTGGCGACCGCGTTCAGGTGGATCGGCGCGTTGGTCGAGCCACCCAGCGCCGAGCATACTGCGACGGCGTTCTCGAACGCCTCGCGGGTCATCACGTCGGACGGGCGCAGGTTTTCCCACACCATGTCGACAATGCGCTGACCGGTGTGATAGGCGATCTGCCCCCGCTCGCGGTAGGGCGCGGGGATCGCCGCCGAGCCCGGCAGCTGCATGCCCAGCGCCTCGGCCAGCGAGTTCATCGTGGTCGCGGTGCCCATCGTGTTGCAGTAGCCGACCGAAGGGGTCGAGGTCGCGACAAGTTCAAGGAAGCCGCGGTCGTCGATCTCGCCGGCGGCCAACAGTTCACGCGCTTTCCAGACGATGGTGCCCGAGCCGGTGCGCTCGCCCTTGTGCCAGCCATTCAGCATCGGGCCGACCGACAGCGCGATCGAGGGGATGTTCACCGTCGCCGCCGCCATCAGCAGCGCGGGCGTGGTCTTGTCACAGCCGATCATCAGCACCACGCCGTCGATCGGATAGCCGTAGAGCGACTCGACACAGGACAGGTACGCAAGGTTGCGGTCCAGCATCGCCGTCGGGCGCTTGCCGGTCTCCTGGATCGGGTGCACCGGGAACTCGATGCAGGTGCCGCCAGCGGCGGTGATGCCGTCGCGAACGCGCTTGGCCAGTTCCATGTGGTGCCGGTTGCAGGGCGACAGGTCCGAGCCGGTCTGCGCGATACCGATGATCGGCTTGCGCTCGGCCAGTTCCTCCATCGTCAGGCCGTAGTTGAGGTAGCGCTCGAGATAGAGCGCCGTCATCTCGGGATCGTCAGGGTTGTTGAACCACTTGCGCGAACGCAGGTCCTCCGGCTTGACGGGCTTGTCGGTCATGTCGTCTCCTCCGAAACTCTTTCAGGGCAATGCGGGCAGAGGTCAGACCTCTGCACGGCCGCCGGCCCTGTCGGCGCAGCCAATGCGTGCCGCCCCTTAATGCCGTGCCGCGCGGGCGGATGCCAACGGTTTATCGTGGATTTTTGTACCGAAGCGCGCAGATCTGCCGCACGAGACCCCGTCGCGGCCCCATTGAAAGCGCGCCGGGGTTGGCGGACAATCACAACGAAACCGGAGCAACAGGGGGGCCGGACATGAACTATCCCGTGGACATGAGCGTGACGCCGCAGGTCGAAGCCTTTTTCGACCCCGAGACGAACACCATCAGCTATGTCGTGAAGGACCCGGGCTCGGAGGCCTGCGCGGTGATCGATTCGGTGATGGACATCGACTACGCCGCCGGGAAGATCGCCTTTGCGCACGCCGACCGGATGATCGCCTACATCCGCGACAACGGGCTCAAGCTGGAGTGGATCATCGAGACCCACGTGCACGCCGATCACCTGTCCGCCGCGCCTTATATCCAGGACCAGCTCGGTGGAAAGATCGGCATCGGCGAAAAGATCTGCGTCGTTCAGGACGTCTTCGGCAAGATCTTCAACGAGGGCACCGAGTTCCAGCGCGACGGCAGCCAGTTCGACCGACTATTCAAGGACGGCGACACCTACAAGGTCGGCGGGTTGGAGGCTTTCGCCATGTACACGCCTGGCCACACCCCAGCCTGCATGACCCACGTGATGGGCAACGCAGCTTTCGTGGGCGACACGCTGTTCATGCCCGATGGCGGCTCGGCGCGGGCGGATTTCCCGGGCGGCGATGCCGGGGAGCTCTACGATTCGATCCAGAAGGTGCTGACACTGCCGGACGAGATGCGGCTGTTCATGTGCCACGACTACGGCCCCGGCGGGCGCGACATCCAGTGGGAGACTACCGTCGCCGAAGAGAGGGCGAACAACATCCACGTCGGCCACGGCACCAGCCGCGACGAGTTCATCAAGATGCGGACCGAGCGCGACGCGACGCTGAAGATGCCGAAGCTCATTATCCCGTCGCTTCAGGTGAACATGCGCGCCGGAGAGGTTCCGACGGACGACCAGGGGAACCCTGTCCTCAAGGTCCCCCTGACCGGCCTGCAGCCCCGCGACTGAGCGCGGGGCCGCGCACAGCCGTCAGCCCAACGCCTTCAGCACCAGATCGGCGGCAGGGCCCGACGAGGCGGGGTTCTGCCCCGTCACCAGCTTGCCGTCGGCGACCGCATGCGGCTGCCAGTCAGCCACGCCGTCGAACTCGGCGCCCAGCTCGCGCAGGCGGGTCTCCAGAAGGAAAGGCACCACGTCGGCAAGGCCCACGGCGTTCTCTTCGCTGTCGGTGAAGGCGGCGACCTTGCGACCCTTGACCACCGGCTCGCCCTTGGCGTCACGGAAGTTCACGAAGGCTGCCGGGCCGTGGCAGACCGAGGCGACGACCTTGCCGGCCTCCCACGCGTCGCGCAGGAACGCGGCCAGCGCGTCGCTTTCCGCCAGATCCCACATCGCGCCGTGGCCGCCGGGAATGTAGACGGCATCGACGCTCTCGGGCGTGAAGTCTGACAGCTTCGCGGGCGCGTTCAGCGCCGACTGCGCCGCGTCATCGCCGCGGAACCGGGTGACGGACTCGGGCGCATCCGCGCCGGTCTCGTCCGAGTTCGGGTCGATCGGGATCGCGCTGCCGTCCAGGGTCGCGACATGGACGTCGTGGCCCGCGTCGGTGAAGGCGTAGTAGGGCGTCGCCAGTTCCTCGTACCAGACGCCGGTTTTCTTGCCGGTCTCGCCCATCGCTTCATGGGCGGTCGAGAGGATCAGGATCTTGGCCATTGCGGTTCTCCATTCATTTGATCGTTCACGTCTGCCCCTCGTTCCGGGGCGCCGGTTGCCCACCTAATTCCCCTGTCCGCGTTTTGATCCCCCCGCCCCCATCACAGCCGCGCGAGCGACGCCGGGTCTTCAAAACCCGAACCTTCAACAAAGCGTCACACGTGACTGATAGGCCGCTGTCCGCGCAGGGCCGCCGGTCCTGCCCGATTGACAGGAGTTTCCCCATGACCCGCATCTTCGCGCTCGCCGCGACCGCCGTGCTGATGGGCACGACCGCGATGGCCCAGGACGTGTCCGGCAAACTGGTGCTCTATACCTCGCAGCCCAACGAGGACGCGCAGCAGACCGTCGACGCCTTCACCGCCAAATACCCCGAGGTCGAGGTCGAGTGGTTCCGCGACGGCACCACCAAGGTGATGGCCAAACTGCTGGCCGAGTTCGAGGCCGGTGCGCCGCAGGCCGACGTTCTGCTGATCGCCGACATGGTCACGATGGAAGGGCTCGAAGCCGAAGGGCGCCTGATGCCCTATGCCGATGCCGACACCTCGGCTTACGATCCGGCGCTGATGGACGACGAAGGCCACTATTTCTCGACCAAACTGATCACCACCGGCATCGTCTACAACACCGGCGCCGAGATGGTCCCGACCTCCTACAAGGACCTGCTGAAGCCGGAAGCCAAGGACAAGCTGGCGATGCCCTCGCCGCTGACCTCGGGCGCAGCGACGATCCACATGGCCGCGCTGACCGCCGACGAAGACCTCGGCTGGGAGTTCTACGAAGGCCTCGCCGAACAGGGCGCCAACCCGCAGGGCGGCAACGGCGGCACCTACAAGGCCATCGCCGGCGGCGAGAAGCTCTACGGGTTCGTCGTCGACTACCTGCCGATCCGTGAAAAGCTGAACGGCGCCCCGGTCGAGTTCGTGTTCCCCGAGGAAGGCGTCTCGGCTGTGACCGAACCCGCCGCGATCCTGTCGAGCGCACAGAACCCGGATGCCGCCAAGGCGTTCATCGACTTCCTGCTGTCGGTCGAGGGCCAGGAGCTGGCCGCCGCCCAGGGCTACCTGCCCGCGCATCCGGACGTGGCCGGCCCCGAAGGCTTCCCCGGCCGTGACCAGATCAAGCTGATCGACTTCGACCCGGCGAAGGCGCTGGCCGACGACATGGCCAACAAGCAGCGCTTCTCCGAGATCTTCGGCGACTGACATCTTGATCCGCAAAGCCCTGCGCGGCGAGGGGCTGACCCTCGCCGCGCTTCTTCTGTTTGCCGCCCTCGTCTACGGCCTGCCGCTGGGCCTGCTGACGCGCGTGGGCCTGGGCGGGGCCGAGGGACCGTCGCTGGTGCCGCTGCTGGACGCCCTGACCGAAGGCTCGGTGCAGCGCGCGTTCCGGCGCAGCCTGGAAAGCGCCGCGGTCTCGGCCTTCGGGTCGCTGGTGATCGGCACCGCGCTGGCGCTGGCCATCGGCTTGACCGACCTGCGGGCGAAGGGCCTGTTCGTCTTCCTTCTGCTGCTGCCGATGATGATCCCGCCGCATGTGACCGCGATCGCGTGGATCCAGGCGCTCGGCCCGGGCAGCCCGGTGCTGGGCTGGCTGGGGATCGCGCCCGAGATCGGCTCCACCCACCCACTTTACTCCGGCGGCGGGGTGATGTTGCTGCTCACGCTCCAACACATGCCGCTGGTGCTGCTGGTGGTGCTCGCCGCCCTGCGCGCCCTGCCCCGCGAGGTGTCCGAGGCCGCGCGCCTCGCCGGGGCCAGGCCGATCCGCGTGCTGCGCCGGATCGTTCTGCCGATCTTGAGACCGACGCTCATCACCGGTTTCGCGCTGGCCTTCGTCTCGGCGCTCGGCAATTTCGGCATCCCCGCGCTGCTGGGCATCCCGGCGCGCTACACCACGCTGCCGGTGCTGATCTGGCGCAGGCTCTCCAGCTTTGGGCCGTCGGTACTGACGGATGTCGCGGTGATCTCGCTGATCGTCGCGCTGCTGGCCGTCGCGGCGTTGCTGCTGCAACGGCTGCTGCAGGCCCGCGCGGCGACGCTGTCCGGCCCACCGCAGCCGCCGCTGAGGATCACTCTCGGCCGCTGGCGTCCCCTGGCCGAGGCCGCCGTGGCGCTCTACGTGCTGGCGACGCTGGCGCTGCCGATGGCCGCACTGCTGGCGACGGCGCTGGTCAAGACCTACGGCCTGCCGCTGACCGCCGAGACCCTGACCTGGGAGAATTTCGCGCAAGTCCTGTTGCACCAGGACGTGACGCTGCGCGCCTTCGCCAACTCGACGCTGGTCGCGGGACTGGCGGCGCTGCTGCTGGCGGGACTGGCGGTGGTGCTGTCCTACTATCTCGACCGGCGCAGGCACCGGGCGGCGCGGCACGCCTCGGGCGCGGTGCTGGCACTGGCGGACGTCGCCTATGCGATACCTGGGCTGGTGATCTCCATCGCCTTCATCCTGGCGTTCCTCAGGCCGCTGCCGGTCCTGGGGGTCTCGCTCTACAACACGCTCTGGATCATCGGGCTGGCCTATGTCTGCGCCTTCTTCGCCGTCGCGTTGAAGCCGGTGGCGGCGGCGCAGGCGGCGCTGGACCCGGCGCTGGACGACGCGGCGCGGGTTGCGGGCGCGGACTTCGGCCGACGGATGCGCCGAATCTACCTGCCACTGGCCGCCCCGGCCGCCGCCAGCGGCGCGATCCTCGTGTTCCTGACCGCCTACAACGAGGTGACGGTATCGGCCCTGCTCTGGTCCACCGGGAACGAGACCATCGGCACCACGATCTTCAACTACGAGGATGGCGGCTACACCACGCTCGCCGCCGCCATGTCGGCGGTCACGGTCGCAGCGACGCTGGTGCTGATGGCAATGCTGCACGTCGCGGGCCGCCGCCTGCCGCCCGGCGTGGTGCCCTGGCGGGTCTAGGCTTCGGGCAGCACCCAGGCGCTTGAGAGCGACAGCGGCACCAACTCGCCCACGCGCAGCGGGCGGGGGCTGGCAACGGGTAGCGTCTCGTCCAGCCCTTCGACGGCAATCCGTCCCTCCCAAACGCCACCGCGATAGTCGGCGGAGGCGACACGGCCCTGCACGTCCCCGTCGCCAAGCCGCACATCGCCCGGACGGAGCACCGCTTCCACCCGCCCCTCGCGCCCGGCGCAGACCGGGGCTTCCAGCGGGCCGAGGCGCAGCACCGGTCCGGCATTGGTCCGGGCACGAATGGCCGAGACAACGGCGGCACGGCCGATGAACCGCGCGACCTCGGCGCTGACAGGGCGGTCGTGGATCTCTTCGGGCGTTCCAACCTGCAGGAAGCGCCCGCCCTGCATCACGGCGATCCGGCTGGCGAGCGCCATCGCCTCGCGCTGGTCATGGGTGATGTAGACCGTCGTCGCCCCGGCTGCCGTGTGGAACCGCGCCAATTCATCTTCCATCAGCCCCCGCAGATGCGGGTCGAGGTTCGCCAGCGGCTCGTCCATCAGAACGGTCTGCGCCCCGCCCGCCAGGCAGCGCGCCAGCGCCACCCGCTGCCGCTGCCCGCCCGAAAGCGCGGCGGGCTGGCGGTCGGCGAAAGGCTCCAGCGCCACAGTCTTCAGATGCGCCATCGCCTCGGCCCGTGCCTTCGTGCGGCTGGCCCCGGCGGTCTCGATCGGGAACGCGACGTTGTCGAGCACGCTCATGTGTGGCCAGAGCGCGTAGGACTGGAACACGAACCCGGTGCGACGCTCTTCGGGTGCGACATGCACGCCGCCGCCCGAGACCACCGCGCCATCCAGCGCAATCTCGCCGCCGTCGAGCCGGTCCAGCCCCGCGATCAGGCGCAGCAGCGTGGACTTGCCGCAGCCCGAGGGACCAAGCACCACGAAGAACTCGCCGGTCGCGATCTCGACCTCAGCGCCGTCGACCGCAGCCGCGTCGCCGAACCGCTTGACCGCCTTGCGTATCCCGACCGACATGCGCCCTCCATCCTTGCCGGAGGCCTGTGTGCCCCGCCGCCCCGTCAGCGGCAAGCGGCAGCGAGCGTTGTCACGAAAACTTCGCAGCAGCGGCTCAGGGACCGCCGATCACCAGTCCGACGGCCTGCCCCTCGGACACGATCCGCACCGGCAGGCTCGGCGGCACGGGCGTGTCCAGCGCCAGCGTCCGGTTCTGCTCCAGTCCCGACAGAAGGGTGATCAGAGCGGGCGAAGTCACGGCGGTAAGATGGTTCACCGATCCGGGCACCGCCGCGCCGGTGGTGTCGATGACGGTCACATCCAGCGCCGAAAGCGTCTGCAGGTTCTCCACCGCACCGAGCCGGGTCTCGCTCTGCGAGATCCATCGCGACAGCAGCAGCGCCCGGTCCGCGCGGGACGAGATGATGATGAACGGCTGAGGCAGGTCCCCGATGGAGGCCGCCTGTGCCCGGAACACGTCGATGTCGATGTCCGGCGAGATCAACACGACGCCCGACAGCGAGGACCACAGGCCCTGTCCGCGCAGCGCCTTCTGCCGCAGGGCCTCGACCAGCAGTTGCGAGCCCAACGAATGAGCCACCAGCAGCACCCGGCCGGCTCCCGCCGCCTGCACCCGGTCGATCAGCTGCTCCAGCCCGTCGCGCGCGAAGAGCACGCTGTCCCGATCATAAAGGTAGTCTGTCGCGCGCGCCGCCGACGGCCAGCTGTAGAGCACCGGCACCGCCTGCGCGCCGAAGTCGTGCACGACTTGCGTGAAACGGTAGAGCGCCTCGGCGTGGTTGGTGTTGTAACCGTGGACGAAGATCACCGCCTCTGACGTGGGCGCGGCGCGCAGCCGGTCGCGCAACAACCGGTCAAAGCCTGCGTCCGATCCCGCGATCTCTGCCCGGGTGACGACGAAATCCTCCTGCGGGTCAGGGGTACCGTCAGGCCAGGAAACGCTGCCCGGCATGTGGCTGGGCGGCACCGAAACCGTGAAGGCACCGAAGCCAAGCCCCTGCCCGCGATCCGCGCCGTAGAACAGGCCCGCCGGCTCGCGGGCGCGCGGGCTGGCGACAAGGATCTCGTGTCGGGTCGCCTCGGGTGGGGATTGCACGAAGCTCAACTGGCCGCGCGGCTCGCAACCGGTCAACAGCAGCGCCGCGACGATACCCAGCAGTTTGCCCCGGCCCCAGCCCATGCAACTCCCCTTCCCGCGCAGCCTGACCCAGCTGGCGGGTGCGGGCAACCACCCCAAGAGCCGCGGACGAAAGATTTTCCGCAAGCCATGCAATTTTTGCATTGGTCTTTCCAAACGGCACGTTAAACTGCCGTCATGCAGAGAACCCGCAAGAAAACCCGCCCCGGACAAAGCGATATCGCCGACGCGCTGGGCATCTCGGTCAGCACCGTCAGCCGCGCGCTGGCGGACAGCCCGGCGATCAACGACGACATCAAGTCCCGGGTGCAGGAGGTGGCGCAGCAGATCGGCTATCCGATCCGCCAATCGCCGCGGGTCGAACAGTTCGAGCGGATCTCGATCCTTACCTCGCTGGGAGCACTGAACGACAGCCGCAGTTCGATCTATGCCGCGATGATCGAAGGGATCCGCAGCGTTGCGCCGCGCGTCAGCGGCAAGGTCGACTCCTCGATCACCCGCTCTCGCACGTTCCATGATCAGAAGCTCGACGCCAGTTTCGGGCCCCGCACCGGCTGCATCTTCCTGGGCGTGGTCCCCACAGCGGAAGTCGCCGCCGATATCGTCGAACGGGGCATTCCGGCGGTGGTCGCAAACGGCGTCGACCAGGAATACCTGATCGACTCCATCGCCCCCGCGAACTTTGGCGGCGCCCGGCTGATGGGCCGCCACTTGACCAGCATGGGGCATAATAATTTCCTGTACCTTCAAGGCATTGGACGCACCACGCTGGAGCGGCGCTTTGACGGGTTCCGGCAGCACGTGGAAAGCAGCGGGGGCAGGATCACCGCGACCTTCGGCGAAGGCGGCAGCTTCGACGAAGCACTGTTCGAACGCTTCACCACCTGGCTGAAAACCGAGCGGGGCGACGCAACGGCGCTGTTTTGCTTCAACGATGGCGCCGCCGCCTGGGCGCTCGAGGCCGTGCGCGCGATCGGACTTTCGGTTCCGGGTGATCTTTCCATTGTCGGCTTCGATGACATGCCGATCGCCGCGATGACCGCCCCACCGCTCACGACCTTCCGAATCGACTGGGAAGGACTGGGTGAGCAGACGATCGACCTTCTGCACCAGCGATTGCACCAACCGCAGCGCCCCGTGCAGTTCCTTCAGGTCGGCGGAACGCTGGTTCCGCGTGACAGCGTGCGTGATCTGAACGGGAGCTGAGCAAAACGCATTGCGCAAGTTTTGCAATTTTTTCTGTCTTGCAAAATTATTCTCAAGATGGCTAGATATACCCGTGAAGCGACGACGGGATTCGACAAGTTGGCAAAAATTGCAATTCTCATGCCCGAGGCGACGCACCGCCGCCAGATGACCCCAGCCCATATGGAGCGGCTGGGACAGCTGGCGGGTCCGGACGGTCTGCTGCGCCACGAGACGCTCGACGCCCTTATCGCCGACCCTGCCGCCGCCGAAGTCGCGGTCATCGTCACAGGCTGGGGCGCCCCACGGATCGACGGCGCGGCCCGCCGCGCCCTGCCCGCGCTGCGCCTTGTCGCCCATAGCGCCGGGACGCTGAAGTTCATCCTGGATCCGGCCCTGTTCGATACCGGCGTGCGCGCGACCAGCGCCGCAAAGGCCAACGCCGTTCCGGTGGCCGAATTCACGCTGTCCTGGATCCTGCGCTGGAACAAGCGCCTGCCGCAGTTCGAGGCCGCCTACAAGCGCTCCCCGTCCTGCCACGCCACCCGCGGCGAGGCGCCGTGGGACGATATCGGAAACCTCGGCAAAAGCGTCGGCGTGATCGGTGCCTCGAAGGTCGGGCGCAAGCTCATGCAACTCTTGCAGGGCTTCGACCTGGAGGTTCTGCTCTACGATCCCCTGCTGCCGTCCGCCGAATTCGCCGCACTGGGCGCGAAACGCGTCGATCTGACCGGGGCGATGTCCGCCGATATCGTCTCGATCAACGCGCCGCTGCTGCCCGAGACCCGGCACATGATCGGCGCGGCGCAACTGGCCGCGATGCAGGACGGCGCGCTTCTGATCAACACCGCACGCGGCGGGCTGCTCGATCACGACGCCCTGCTGGCGGAGCTGCAATCGGGCCGGATCAGTGCCGTGCTCGACGTCACCGAACCCGAGCCGCTGCCCGAGGATTCGCCCTTCCTCGCGCTCGACAACTGCTGGATCACGCCGCATGTCGCCGGCTCGCTGGGCACCGAGATCCACCGCATGACCGACAGCATGATCGCCGAGGTCGCGCTGTTCCTTTCCGAAGGCCGCCTTCGTCACGAAGTCGGGCCGGCCAACTGGGCCACAGCAGCATGACGCATCCGCCGTTCCTCCCAGGCCTCTGCTCGGTCACCTTCCGCCAGCTTGCCCCTGAAAAGGTCGCAAGCCTGGTGCAAGGGGCCGGGCTGAGCGCCGTGGAATGGGGCATGGACGTGCACATGCCGCCGGGCGACCTGGCCAACGCGCGCACCCTGAAAGCGCTATGTGCCAACCTCGGGCTGATCACGCCCACCGCCGGCAGTTACCTGCGCTGCGACAGTGCTGACGAGGACCCTTCCCCCGTGCTGGACGCCGCCGCCGAACTGGGCGCGCGCTGCATCCGCATCTGGGCCGGACGGCAAGGCAGCGCCGAGGCCGAGGACCGCGCCGCCATCGTCGCCACGATCCGCAGCCATTGCGAGGCCGCCGCCGCGCGCGGCCTGGTACTGGGGCTGGAATATCACCGCAACACGCTGACCGACACGCCCGAGAGCGCCGCGCGGCTACTGGCCGAGGTCGATCACCCCGCTCTCGTCACCTATTGGCAGCCCCGCGGCGACGGCACGCGCGGCGCGATGGCGGATGAAATTCCCCAGCTTTCTCCGCACCTTGCGCATCTGCACGTGTTTCACTGGCGCGACTACAAGGACCGGCTGCCGCTGGCCGAGGGCCGTGCGCTCTGGGCCGAGCGCTTCACGGCCGCCGCCGCGACGCCGAACCCGGATGCCGGCCCGCGCTGTGCCTTTCTCGAATTCGTCCGCGGCGACGATCCCGATGCTTTCCGGGAAGATGCCGCAACCCTGACCGGCCTGCTGAACGACATGGCCGAGACCAAGATCAAGATCTCAACGGGAGGATAGAATGACCAAACATATCGGACGGCTCTGCTTGAGCACGGCCGTGCTGGCGCTGACCGCCGGCGCGCCCGCGCTGGCGAACGGCTACACCCAGGCGCCCATGCTTGCCGCCAAGGTCGAGGCGGGCGAACTGCCCCCGGTCGAAGAGCGGATGCCAGCCGAACCGCTGCAGCTCGAGGCGCCCGAGGTCGGCACCTACGGCGGCACCTGGCGCTCGACGCTCAAGGGCAATAACGACGAAGGCTGGATCCGCCGCTCGGCGAACTACGAGCCACTGGTCAGCTACACCTTCAACTGGGACGGCGTCGTGCCCAACATCGCCAAGTCTTGGGACGTGAACGAGGATGCAACGCAGTTCACCTTCCATCTGCGCGAGGGCCACAAGTGGTCCGACGGCACGCCCTTCACCGCCGAGGACGTGGTCTTCGCGATCAACGAAGTGATCAACCGCGACGACTTCCCGGGCGAACGCCCGCCCGCGCTGCTGGGCGCCACTGCATCGGCCCCCGACGCGCAGACCGTGGTGATCGACCTGCCCGCGCCGCATTCGCTGTTCCTCGAGCAGATGGCCTCGGTCGCCGGGCCGCAAGTCGTGCACATGCAAAAGGCGTTCTGCTCGCAGTTCCACCCGGACCACAACCCGGATGCCGAGAAGAACGCGACTGACGCGGGCCTCTCGGGTTGGGGCGAGGCGATGATGCTGAACTGCGGCGTGCGCCGGAACCGCAACGCCGAGCGTCCGACGCTGGCCGCGTGGGTCCAGCAGGTCGACTATGACGGCATCAACACGCCCATCACCTTCGAACGGAACCCCTACTACTTCAAGGTCGACCAGGAGGGGAACCAGCTGCCCTATATCGACAACCTGTCGATGACCCAGGTCGAGGACGCCAACTCGATCGTGCTGATGGGCATTGCCGGCGAGATCGACTTCACCAACCGCCACATCGACAACGTGGCGAACAAGCCGGTCTTCTTCGATAACCAGGAGAAGGGCGACTACCGGATCTACGACACGACCGTCGCGGACATGAACACGGCGATCATCCAGCTGAACCTGAACTACGAAGACGACGGGTTCCGCGAGCTGTTCCAGAACAAGGACTTCCGCATCGCGCTCTCGCACGGCATCGACCGGCAGGAGATCATCGACGTGGTCTATGCGGGACTGGGCGAGCCCTACCAGTCCGCGCCGCGCCCCGAGTCGCCGTTCTACGACGAGGAACTGGCCAAGCAGTACACCGAGTGGGATCCGGACCTCGCCAACCAGATGCTGGACGACATCGGCCTGACCGAGCGCAATGACGAAGGCATCCGCCTGCTGCCCGACGGCCGCCCGATCTCGATCCGGATCGACACGACGACCGATCTCGGGACCTATCTCGACATTCTCGAGCTGGTCGCCCTGCACTGGGAGGAGATCGGTATCGACCTCGACGTGCGCAAGGCCGAGCGGTCCTATGTCTACGAGCAGAAGGACAACAACCGCCACATGGCCCATGTCTGGAAGGGCGACGGCGGCCTTGGCGACGCCATGCTCGACAGCCGCTACTACGTCCCGATGCACGACGAGAGCGCCTTTGCTCTGAATTGGGCGATGAACTGGAAGGATCCGAACAACGCCAACCGCGAGGACCCGCCGGAAGCGGTCGCCGAGCAGCTGGACCTCTACAAGAAGATGTACGAGGCCGCCGATCCGGCCGAACGTGACGAGCTGTTCCGCCAGGTGCTCGAGATCACCAAGGACCAGTTCTACACAATCGGTGTCTCGCTGCCGCCGAGTTCCTACGGGATCGCATCCAACGCGATGGGCAACATCCCCGAGAACCAGCCGCACGCGTGGATCTATCCGAACCCCGGCCCGATGAACACGTCGCTGCTGTTCAAACGCCAGTAAGACCGAAAACCCGAGGGCGGCCCGCAACGCGCGGGCCGCCCCGCCCAATGGGCTTCAGGGGGACCTATGCTCCAGTTCATCGCGAACCGCATCCTGACGATGATCGGCATGACGCTCGTGCTGTCCTTCGTCTGCTTCTTCATCATCCAGCTGCCACCCGGCGACGTGATCTCGGCCTATGCGGCGGAACTTGCCGCGTCCGGCGACAGCTCGGGCGGCCAGATGGAGGAGATGCTCCGCGAACGCTACGGCCTGAACCAGCCCTTCGTCGTGCAGTACCTCAAATGGCTGCGGAACCTGCTGGTCGGTGACCTCGGCTACAGCTTCAACCTGTCCAAGCCCGTCGCCGAGATCATCGAGAGCCGCATCGGCATCTCGCTTCTGGTCGAGATGCTGGCGATCACCGTGCTCTGGGCCATCGCCGTGCCCATCGGTATCTATTCCGCCGTGCGCCGCTACTCGGTCGGCGACATGTTCGCCACCGTCTTCGGCTTTATCGGCCTTGCCGTCCCGAACTTCCTGCTGGCGCTGCTGATCATGTACCTCGTTTACGTGTTCACCGGTACGGCGGTCGAGGGCCTGTTCTCGGCCGAATACGCCAACGCCCGCTGGTCGCTGGGCCGCATCCTCGATTTCCTTTCCCACGTCTGGATCCCGGTCGTCGTCATCGCCACCGGGGGCGCCGCGCCGATCATCCGCGTGCTGCGAGCCAACCTTCTGGACGAGCTGAACAAACCCTATGTCGTCACCGCCCGCGCCAAGGGCATGAAGGAAAGCCGCATGATCATGCGCTACCCGGTGCGTGTCGCAATGATCCCGCTGGTCGCCACCGTCGGCTGGGTGCTGCCGACGATCATCTCCAGCTCGATCGTCACCGCCATCGTGCTGAACCTGCCGACGCTCTCGCCGATCCTGCTGCGCTCGCTCCTGAGCCAGGACATGCACCTCGCCGGCGCGCTGATCCTCTTCATGGGCATCCTGACGCTGGTCGGCACGCTGATCTCGGACCTGCTGCTGGCCTGGATCGACCCCCGCATACGCACCGGAATGGCGACATGAGCCGGGACGAGAACATGACACAGACAAATACCGCAGATTTCGAGTTCGAAGCCCCCACGCCCCTTGCCGTCTCGGGGACCGAGACGCAGGCCCAGCTGATCTGGCGCGCCTTCCGCGCGCACAAGCTGGCGATGGTCTCCATGGTGGTCCTCGGACTGCTCTACTTCATCGCGCTTTTCGCCGAGTTTCTGGCGCCGAACGATCCGCACGAAGTCAACGCGCGCTACACCTACGCGCCGCCGCAGGCGATCCACCTGATCGACCGGAACGAGGACGGCGGCTGGGCCTTCCGCCCGCACGTCCTTGGCTACAAGGTCGAGGTCGACCAGGTCGCCCTGCGCCGCAGTTTCGTCCCGGACCCCGAGAAGAAGTTCTACATCCACCTTTTCCCCAAAACCCACGAGACGAAGATGTGGGGCCTGTTCACCATCGACCGCCACCTGATCGGCGTCGATGGCCGGCGAGAAGTGCTGTTCCTGATGGGCTCGGACCGGCTGGGCCGGGACCTGCTGTCGCGGCTGATCTACGGCGCGCGGATCACCCTCTCCATCGGCCTTGCGGGCATCTTCATCAGCCTGCTGCTGGGCGTCATCATCGGCGGCGTCTCGGGTTACTACGGCGGTCTGGTGGACAACGTGATCCAACGCGTGATCGAGTTCATCCGCTCGATCCCACCGATACCCTTGTGGATGGGCTTCGCCGCAGCCCTGCCCCGCGACTGGACGGCACTGCAGAACTATTTCGCGATCACCCTGATCCTGTCGCTGATCGGCTGGACAGAGCTTGCCCGCGTGGTCCGAAGTCGCTTCCTGTCACTCAAGTCCGAGGACTACGTATCCGCTGCGCGGCTCGACGGGGCCGGAGACTTCCGGATCATCTGGCGGCACATGCTGCCGGCCTTCACCAGCCACATCATCGCCACCGCGACGCTCGCGATCCCCGGCATGATCCTGGCCGAGACCGCGCTCAGCTTCCTGGGCCTCGGCCTGCAAAGCCCGGTCATCTCCTGGGGCGTGCTGCTGCAGGAGGCGCAGAACCTGCGCGCCCTGGCCGACGCGCCCTGGCTGCTGTTCCCCGGCGCTTTCATCGTGGTGACGATCCTGGCGATGAACTTCCTTGGCGACGGCCTGCGCGACGCGGCCGATCCCTATGGCGACACGCAGTGAGGCCGAAGATGGAAAAACCCGTTCTGCAAGTCAGCAATCTCTCGGTCGGCTTCTCGATCCGCAGCCACACGACCGACGTGGTCCACGGCGTCAGCTTCGACCTGCACCGGGGTGAGACGCTCTGCGTCGTGGGCGAGAGCGGCTCGGGCAAGTCCGTCACCGCCCGCGCCCTGATGCGGATCTGCAAACCCGGCAAGATCACCGGCGGGCGGATCCTGCTGAACGGCCCCGAGGGCACGGTCGACATCACCGCGCTCGACGACAATGACGACCGGATGCGCGCAATCCGCGGCGACCGGATCGGCATGGTTTTCCAGGAACCGATGAGCTCGCTCTCGCCGGTCCACACCATCGGCGACCAGATCACCGAGACGATCCTCCTGCACCGCGACATGACCGATGCCGAGGCCCGCGCCGAAGCGATCGAGAGCCTGCGCCGCGTGCAGATCCCCGACCCCGAGACCGCCATCGACAAGTACAGTTTCGAGTTCTCGGGCGGGATGCGCCAGCGCGCGATGATCGCAATGGCGCTGGCCTGCCAGCCGGAAATTCTGATCGCGGACGAACCGACGACCGCGCTCGACGTGACCACGCAGGCGGAAATCCTGCGGCTGCTCAAGCGCCTTCAGGCGGAACTGGGCATGGCGGTCATCTTCATCACACACGACATGGGCGTGGTCGCCGAAATCGCCGACCGCGTCGCGGTGATGTATCACGGCAAACTGGTCGAGCTTGGCCCATCGCGGCAGGTGTTCCACGACCCGGAGGCGGCCTATACCAAGCACCTGATCGGCGCCTCCTCGCGCTTTTCGATCGCGGGGGATCACGACCGCGGCGGCACCCTGCCCCCGGCGGCGCCGAAACCGCTGCTCGAAGTGCGCGACCTGGACCTGACCTTCCGCAAGACAACCGGGTTCATCCGCCGCCGCACCAAGGAATTCCACGCGCTGAAGAAGGTGTCCTTCACCCTGCACGAGGGCGAGAACCTTGGCATCGTCGGCGAGTCCGGCTCGGGCAAGACCACGCTCGTCCGCGCCCTCGTCGGCCTGCTGAACGCCGACAGCGGCAGCGCGATGTACCAGTCCAAGGACGGCCGCAGCTTCGATCTGCTGGAGCCGGGCGCACTGCGCGGCGCGGGCCTGAACCGCGAGATCCGCATGGTCTTCCAGGACCCGTTCTCGTCGCTCAACCCGCGCATGACGGTCGAGCAGATCATCGCGGAACCCCTGATCCTCGAAGGCCGCCTGTCGCGCAAGGAGATCCGCGACAAGGCCGCCTACCTTCTGAACCGCGTGGGCCTGCCGCAAGCGATGCTGACCCGCTATCCGCACGCGTTCTCGGGCGGGCAGCGGCAGCGCATCTCGATCGCGCGCTCGCTGGCGGTCGATCCGCGCCTGATCATCGCGGACGAGGCAACCTCGGCGCTGGACGGCTCGATCCGCTCGCAGATCCTGGACCTGCTCTTCGACCTGCAGACCGAGCTTGGCCTCAGCTACATCTTCGTCGGGCACGATCTGGGCGTGGTCCGCTATTTCTGCGACCGCATCGCCGTCATGCACAAGGGCGAGCTGGTCGAGATCGACGACGCCGCCCGCATCTGCCAGCAGCCCACCCGCGACTACACCCGCAACCTGATCGCCGCCGTTCCTGGCACTGATCCGGACAACCGCCGCCTGATAGCGGCAGAATAAGACTAGGGAGACCCCATGAACCCGCTCGCGGACAACCCGCTTCGCACGCGCGACGATTTCGCCCGCTCGGCCGTCCAGCTGTGGCAGCCGCTCAAGCCCTATTTCAGCCCCGGCAAGGCGCGCGTCGACCTCGGCCTGCCCTCCGCGCATTTCACCCGAACCGCCGCCGAGCTCGAGGGCTTCTCCCGCCCGCTGTTCGGCCTGGCCCCGCTGGTGGCGGGCGGCCTGCCCTTCGATGACTGGGACATGTTCCGTGAGGGCTATATCAACGGCACCGACCCGGACCACCCGGAATACTGGGGCACGTTCGAGGACCGCGACCAACGCCTTGTCGAAAGCGCCGCGATCGGGTTCGGCTTGGTATTCGCCAAGGAAAAGCTGTGGGATCCCCTGACGGACGCGCAGAAAGAGAACGTCGCCAACTGGCTGAAGTTCTGCCAGACGCGCAAGACCGCCGACAACAACTGGCACTTCTTCCACGTCTTCGGCAGCCTCGGCCTCGAGGCCGTCGGCGTCGAGCATGACCTGACAGTGCGCCGCGACGCGCTCGACCGGCTGGAAAGCTTCTATATCGACGAAGGCTGGTACGCGGATGGCGAGGCCCGCCGCTTCGACCACTACATCCCCTTCGCCATGCACTTCTACGGGCTGATCTATTCAAAGCTCGCCAAGGGCGACGAGGAGCGCTGCCAGCGCTTCCGCGACCGCGCGCGCCAGTTCGCGCAGGAATTCCAGCACTGGTTCGACGCCGAGGGCGCGTCGCTGGCCTTTGGCCGCTCGATGACCTACCGCTTCGCGCAGGCCTCGTTCTGGGCCGGGCTCGCCTTCGCCGACGTCGAGGCGCTGCCCTGGGGCCAGATCAGGGGCCTCTGGGCGCGCAACATGCGCTGGTGGGGCAAGCGGAACTACTTCGACCGCGACGGCGTGATGCCGGTGGGCTACGCCTACCCCAACCTGCACATGTGCGAGATCTACAACTCGCCCGGCTCGCCATATTGGGCGATGAAGGCCTACCTTACCCTCGCCCTGCCCGAGAGCCACCCGTTCTGGCAGGCCGAGGAAGAGGACAAGGTCGAAACCGACGCGCTGATGCGCTCGCGGGTCGCCGGGATGCTGGGCTTCGAGGCCGGCGGCAGCCGCGTGATGCTGTCGTCCTGCAACGAGATGCGGATGCCGCTGCGCGGCGGGGCCGAGAAATACGGCAAGTTCGCCTATTCGACCGCCTTCGGCTTCTCGATGGACGCCGACCGGCGCGGCTTCCAGCAGAACCCGTTCGACAACATGCTGGCGCTATCCCGCGACGGGGCCGAGTTCTTCATCCGCTGCGAATTCGCCGAGGCGCGGATCGGCGACGACTGGCTCTGGTCGAAATGGCAGCCCGACGACGACATCACCGTCGAGACCTGGCTGATCGCCCGCGCGCCCTGGCACATCCGGGCCCACAAGGTGACAACCGCGCGGCCCCTGCTGACCACCGAGGGCGGCTTCGCCATCGAGCGCACCGACGCGGGCCTCGCCCGCCAGGGCACCCGCCCGACCGTGGCCGAAGCGATCACCAAGTCGCACGCCAGTCTTGCGGCGGACCTCTCGCCGCAGCGCCGGACGGCCAGGTTGCGCGAGAAGGTGCACCCGAACTCGTCGCTCTACTTCCCGCAGACCCATGTACCGCACCTGGAGGCCGCGCTTCAGCCCGGCACGACCTGGCTGATCGGCGCATTCGCCGCCAGCACCAGCCCGGCGGATGCCGACAGATGGCTGGCCGCGATCCCCGATGCCCCCTCCCCCGATCAGCTCGAGGCCGCCCGTGATACCGGCGAGCGCATCCTCGGCCTGAAGTTCCGCGAGGCCGAACGAAGGTTCGCCTGAGCGACGGCGCCGCGCGCGACACTCTCTCCCCGCGCGCGGCGCTTCCTTCCCGAGCTTGGCAATCGCGCCGCACCGCAGTATAGCGGCTGCGAGACCGGGTACCCTTGCGGCACGCCGGGCATTCGCCCATTCCGCCGCCCCTTCCGGACAGACAATCACGCACGCGCGCCAAATCGCCGGCGCAGGAACGGGATCGCCATGTTTTCACTTCACGCCTATCGCCAACAATGGTTCGGCAACATTCGCGCCGACCTGCTGTCGGGCCTCGTCGTCGCCCTTGCCCTGATCCCCGAGGCGATCGCCTTCTCGCTGATTGCCGGGGTCGACCCCAAAATCGGCCTCTACGCCTCGTTCTCGATCGCGGTGATCACGGCGATCACCGGCGGGCGTCCGGGGATGATCTCGGCCGCGACAGCGGCGACGGCGGTACTGATGGTGACGCTGGTCAAGGACCACGGGCTGCAATACCTGCTGGCGACGACGGTGCTGGCGGGCCTGCTCCAGATCGGCGCGGGCTTCCTGAAGCTGGGCCAGGTGATGCGCTTCGTCTCGCGCTCGGTGATGACGGGCTTCGTCAACGCGCTGGCGATCCTGATCTTCATGGCGCAACTGCCCGAGTTGATCGGCGTGCCCTGGCTGACCTATCCGCTGACCGCCGCAGCGCTGGCGATCATCTACCTGTTCCCCTACCTCACCCGCGCGATCCCCTCGCCGCTGGTGGCGATCATCGTGCTTACGGCGGCCTCGATGGCCTTCGGCTGGGACGTGCGCACCGTCGGAGACATGGGCGCGCTGCCCGACACGCTGCCGGTCTTCCTGATCCCCGACGTGCCGCTGACCTTCGAGACGCTGCAGATCATCTTCCCCTACGCGGTCGCCGTGGCGGTCGTGGGCCTGCTCGAAAGCCTGATGACGCAGAACCTGATCGACGATCTGACCGACACCACCTCGGACCGCAACCAGGAGTGCATAGGCCAGGGCCTCGCGAACCTCGGCACCGGCTTCATCGGCGGCATGGCGGGCTGCGCGATGATCGGCCAGTCGATGATCAACGTGAAATCCGGCGGGCGCGGGCGGTTGTCGTCCTTCACCGCCGGCACGGTGCTGCTGTTCCTGGTGGTGGTACTGGGCGACCTGGTCGCGCAGATCCCGATGCCCGCGCTGGTGGGGATCATGATCATGGTTTCGATCGGGACCTTCTCGTGGTCGTCGATCAAGACACTGCAGACGCACCCGAAATCCTCGTCCGTGGTGATGCTGGCGACGGTGATCGTCACCGTCTACACCCACAACCTCGCGCTAGGCGTGCTGACCGGCGTGCTGCTCTCGGGCATCTTCTTCGCCGGCAAGATCGCGCAGCTCTTCCGCGTCGAGAGTACGCTGTCGGACGACGGCCGCACCCGCACCTACACGATCATCGGCCAGCTCTTCTTCGCCTCGGCCGAGGATTTCATGAAGTCCTTCGACTTCAAGGAAGCCGCCGAAACCGTGGTCATCGACGTCAGCCGCGCGCACATCTGGGACATCTCGTCTGTTGCGGCCTTGGACATGGCCGTGCTCAAGTTCCGCCGTGACGGCGCGACGGTGGAGCTGAAGGGCATGAACGAGGCCTCGGCCACCATCGTCGACCGTCTGGGCGAGCACGACAAGCCCGGCGCGATGGACAAGCTGCTGGCGCACTAGGGAGAGCATGATGACCGACAAGATGATGGCGCTGATCGACGGCTCCGACTATTCGCGCAGCGTCTGCGAACACGCCGCCTGGATCGCGGGCCGCACAGGGCTTGCGGTGGAACTGGTCCATGTCCTCGGCCGGCGCGAGACCGGCGGCAAGGGCGACCTGTCCGGCGCGATCTCGCTCGGCGCCCGCACCGCCCTGCTCGAGGAACTCTCCAAGCTCGACGAGCAGCGCGCCCAGCTGATCACCCGCCGGGGCCGTATGATCCTCGACGATGCGCGGGCGATCCTGACCGAGGCCGGTGTGGCCAAAGCCACCGTCAACCTGCGCCACGGCGATCTGCTGGAAACGCTCTCGGACCTCGAACCCCAGGCCGAGATGGTTCTGATCGGCAAGCGCGGCGAGGCGGCGGATTTCGCCAAGGGCCACCTCGGCTCGAACCTCGAGCGTGTCGTGCGCAGCACCCGCAAGCCGCTTTTCGTCGCCAACCGCGCCTTCAAACCAATCAAGCGCGTGCTGATCGCCTATGACGGCGGCCCGGCGGCGATGAAGGCCATCGACCATGTCTCGCGGAACAAGCTGTTCCAGGGCCTCGAAGTCCGCATCGTCACGGTCGGAAAATCCGGGACTGCAGCTGAACGCGGCCTCGCGGATGCCAAGGCCGCACTGGCCGCTGGCGGTATCACAGCCGATACCGCGTTGCTGCCGGGCCAGCCCGAACAGGTTCTCGGCCCGCTGGTCGAGGACGAGGGCTTCGACATGGTCGTCATGGGCGCCTACGGCCAGGGCCGGCTGCACCACCTCTTCCTGGGTTCGACCACGACCGAGATGATCCGCGCCTGCAAGGTACCGCTGCTGCTCCTGCACTGACGGGGATATCCCGCGCCGAGACCACGATACTCCGAGAGCCATGCCCGCCAGGCATGGCTCTCGACGTGAGTCGCCCTTGCGGGCGTCCGCGCAAGCGCCGTAGCTGAAACGCCCCGTCCCGCTCACACCACCCCGGACGGCAGATGCTGAGCGTCGCTCCACTGCCTCGGCGACTGCCCGTACAGGCGCTTGAACTCCCGGCTGAACTGCGACGGGCTGACATAGCCCACGTCCATCGCCGCTTCATTCACCGTCATGCCCCCGGCGATCTTCATCGCGGCGCTGTTGAGGCGCATCGACTTCACGAACTGGATCGGGGACATGGTCGTGGCCTGCTTGAACTTCCGGTGGAACACGGCGCGGCTCATGCCTGCCCGCGCGGCCATCTCGTCAATGGATACCGGCGCGGTCAGGTCGGACGAGACATGCATGATCGATCGGGCGATCGCATTGCCCGCGCCAAAGGCCTGCCGCGCGAAGGCCCCGGCCTCGCCCTTCAGAACCGCATAGTACAGCTCGCGCAGACGCGAAGCGCCAAGCACGGCACAGTCGGTCGGGCTCTCTCCCAACTGCAGCAGCCGCAGCAGCGCGTCCGAGAACGGCTCCTCCCAGCGCGCCAGCCTGATACCCTGTGCGTCCACCCCGGCCTTCGCCGCCGGAAGACTGCCCCCTGCACTCTCCATCTCCAGCGCCAGTTCGGCCATTACCCGAGGCTCGAGCGCGATATAGACGCCATAAAGCGGGTTCTCGGGCGACGCGGCGGGCGTCCCCGCCTCGACCGGCATCGACATCGGGCAACACATGTACCGGCTGTCGTCATACACATACCGCGCCCCGTCCAGCACCGCTTCCTTTGCCCCGCTCACGATGGCGATGACGCTGGGCTCATAGACCGCCGGCGCACAGGGCACCGGCGCGGTCGCGCGAAACAGTTTCACGCCCGCCACACCGGTCTCGACCAGCCCGTCGCGGTGGATCCGGGCCTCGATAAGCTGCTTGATCCGTTCCTTGCTCATGTCGCCAATCTAGAACCGCGCACTCGGCCACGGCAACCACGTTGATACGATCAGGCAAGTATTCGCGACGATCTCGTATGTTTCCGCGCATAGGCGAGATTTATCTACACACCCAGCAATGCAACCCAAGCCCGCGCGGCCCCACCGCCGACATGTGACGGAGCACGATCATGACAGACACTCAATTCGGACCCAAGGGCTGGACGCCCGAACGCCTCGGCTCTCTCGTAGGCAAGACCTTCGTCATCACCGGCGCGAATGCCGGCGCGGGCTTTCAGGCCGCGCGCATCCTGCTTTCGAAGGGCGCGAAAGTGGTGATGCTCAACCGCAGCGCCGAGAAGTCGGTCGCCGCCATCGAAGAGCTCCGCACGGAGCTTGGCGCCGATGCCGACGTCAGCTTCGTCCGCATGGACCTCGCCGATCTTGCCAGCGTGCGCGCGGCGGCGTCGAACGTGCTGCAGACGGTCCCGAAAATCGACGCGCTGATCTGCAACGCCGCCATCGCGCAGGTGCCGACACAGAAATTCACCAAGGACGGTTTCGAAAGCCAGCTCGGCACCAACCACTACGGGCATTTCGTCCTCTGCGGGATGCTCTTCGAGCGCATCGAGCAGTCCAGTGGACGCATCGTCGTCGTCGCCAGCCTCGGCTACAAGATGGGGCTCAGAACCATCCAGTTCGACGACATGAACTGGGACAGGGCCTATCGCGCCAATCCCGCCTACAGCCAGAGCAAGCTGGCCCAGATGATGTTCGCCTATGAACTTCAGGACCGGGTGAAAGCGGCGGACAGGAACGTCGAGGTCTATGTCTGCCACCCCGGATCCTCCGCCACCTCGCTCATCAAGACCAGCGGCGGCCTGGGCACGCGGATCATGTTCGGCCTCATGACCCTGTCGCCGATGGTTCAATCGGCCGAGAAAGGCGCGTATTCGGAGGTCATGTGCGCAACCGAAGACGGGCTTGAGCAACGCGCCCTCTACGGCCCCACCGGCCGCATGGAATGGGTCGGCCCGGTCGGCAGGGGGACGCTGGAGCCCTATGCCTACGACAAACCCGTCATGGTCAGGCTCTGGGACCGGTCCGAAAAGGAAACCGGCTTCAGCTGGACCCTCTGACCCAACCCGGTCCCGCGAGCGCGCCGCAGGAAATGGCGCCCGCCTTCCATGTTCCCCAAATATCCCCGCCGGAGGCACGCGCCGCCCGCCAGGGCGGCGCGCTCCCTTCAAGCCTTTATGAAGGTGCCGTTCTGCAGGTCGCGCATCGCCTGCATCAGCTCTTCGCGGGTGTTCATCACGATCGGGCCGTGCCAGGCCACCGGCTCGCGGATCGGCTTGCCCGTCACCAGCAGGAAGCGGATCCCCTCCGGCCCCGCCTGCACGGTGATCTCGTCCCCGGTGTCGAACCGCACCAGCGTCCTGTTCCCGGTCAGGTCGCGGATGTTCAGCTCTTGCCCCCGGTACTCCTTCTCGACCTTCACCCCCACCGGGTTCGAGGCATCGCGAAACGTCCCAGAACCGGCAAAGACATAGGCAAACGCGTTGGCATAGGCGTCCACCGGCAACGAGCGGCGCACGTTCGGCGGTACGCTCACGTCCAGGTACATCGGTTCGGCGGCGATCCCGTCGACAGGACCCTTCTGCCCCCAGAACTCGCCGGTGATGACCCGCACCGAGGTGCCGTCATCCTCGACCACGACAGGGATGTCGCTGCCCTGGATGTCCTGGTAGCGCGGCGTCGTCATCTTGTGCGCCGAGGGCAGGTTCGCCCACAGCTGGAAACCGTGCATCTGACCAACCGTGTTCCCGCGCGGCATCTCCTGGTGGAGGATGCCGCTGCCGGCCGTCATCCACTGCACGCTGCCCGGCCCCAGAAGGCCCTTGTTGCCGAGGCTGTCCGAATGCTCGACCTCGCCTTCCAGCACGTAGGTGATCGTCTCAATGCCTCGGTGCGGGTGCCAGGGAAAGCCCTTGGCATAAGCGGCCGGATCGTCGTTGCGGAAATCGTCCAGCAGCAGGAACGGATCGGCCTCGGTCGGATCGCCGAAGCCGAAGACGCGGTGCAGGTGAACGCCCGCCCCCTCGATGGCGGGCTGGGCGCGGGTCTCGGATTTCACGGGTCTGAAGGACATGGCCTTCCTCCTTTCGGAAAATCGGTTTCCCGGAATATGGGCCCGTGCCCGGGTCCGGGCCAGCGCATCCGCCGAACAGGATTGTTGCCGAAGCGGGAACGATGCCTCAGGTAATGCGGTCCCGGTCCGGGCCCTCGCCGATGCGGACCAGCGCGTAGCGGACGACCAGCCCGCCTGCCAGAAGCGCCAGAAGGTGCCCAAGCGCCTCGGCCCCGTCCGCGCCATATCCGCCTGCATTCATCAGCCGGTCCGCCGCCAGAGCCAGTGCGGCGGCGTAGACAGCGAAGCCCATGCCCAGAAGCAGACCCAGGATCACCCGCGCCGGCGCGTGCAGCACAGGCGGCAGCCAGGCCGGCATTTCCGTCCCGATCCGCACCCGTGCCTTGCGATTCCGCGCCATGTCAGCCTCCGCCGCCCGTTTCCGGTCCAGCAACACCATAGCATTCCGGCAAAGCCGTGACATCACCCGCGCACAGCCCCCCTTCCGCTCGGGCCGCGGCTGGCGTAAGAGCGCAACATGTCTCAGACCGACGACGTCATCGCCATTCTCCGCGTCTCGCAAGGCCGACGGATCTTCAGCTTCGCGGTCCAGGTCGCGCTCGGCCTGCTGTTGGTATGGGTCGCACTGACCATGCCCGAGCGACAGCTCGTGATCCAGGGCCTGCTGCTGCTTCTCGGCCTCGGCGCGCTCTGGCAGGCGCTGGCGGTCTGGCGCGCCACCGGAACCGACGTTGTTCTGACCCGGACCGGGCTGCACGACAGCACCGGCCGCACCATCGCAAGGCTCGACCACATCGAGAACGTCCAGCGCGGCGCCTTCGCCTTCAAACCCTCCAACGGCTTCTCGCTGAAGCTGACCGAGCCCGCACCCCGTGCCTGGGTACCCGGTGTCTGGTGGAGGCTCGGCACCCGCGTCGGCATCGGCGGCGCGACCTCGGGCAAGGCGGCGAAACAGATGGCCGACGTGATCGCCCTGATGAAGGCCGGCCACTTCCCCGAGGACTGACCCGAAGGCACCCGCCTTCCACTTTCCGCAAATATCCCCGCCGGAGGCCCCCGCCGCAGCCCGCGCCGCGCCGGGGGAAACAGGCCCTACAGCCCCTTCGACTGGTAGCTCAGCGCCACCCGTTCGATCGAGACCAGATAGGCCGCCGTCCGCAGATCCTCGACGTCCTGCCGGGTGTGCCAGACCTCGCGCATCGCCTGGTAGGCACCGCGCATCGTGTCGTCCAGCCCCGAGCGCACCAGCTCCAGCTCGCCCGCGCCGCGCAGGTACTTGGCGCGGAAGTCCTTGCCCAGTTCCCAGGCCAGGTCGTGGCTTTTCGACAACCGGTCCAGTTCGTCGACCAGCAGCATGTGCCGCGCTTCCTCCTGCCGGCGCTGCATCCGGCCGAAGCGGATGTGGCTGAGGTTTTTCACCCACTCGAAATAGCTGACCGTCACGCCGCCCGCGTTGGCATACATGTCGGGGATGATGATGCAGCCGCGCTTGCGCAGGATCTCGTCGGCGCCGGCGGTGATCGGACCGTTCGCCGCCTCGATGATCAGCGGAGATTTGATCCGCTCGGCGTTCTCCATGTTGATGACGCCTTCCAGCGCCGCCGGGACCAGGATGTCGCAGGAATATTCCAGCACTTCCGAGCCATGCTCGACGAAAGTCGCGCCCTCGAAACCGCGCACGCCGCCGGTCTCGGCCATGTGCAGGCGTAGGGCGGCGATATTGATGCCGCCTTCGTTGACCACCGCGCCGTCGCGCTCGATCACGCCGGTGATCACCGCGCCGTCGTCTTCCGACAGGAACAGCGCCGCGTGATAGCCCACGTTGCCGAGCCCCTGCACGATCACCCGCTTGCCGTCGAGCTTGCCGTCCAGACCTGCCGCAGCCACGTCCTCGGGGTGGCGAAAGAATTCCTGCAGCGCGTATTGCACGCCGCGGCCCGTCGCCTCGGTCCGGCCCTGGATGCCGCCCGCGTGGGTCGGCTTGCCAGTGACACACGCGCTTGAGTTGATGTCCGTGGTGTTCATCCGCCGGTACTGGTCGGCGATCCAGGCCATCTCGCGCTCGCCGGTGCCCATGTCCGGGGCGGGCACGTTCTGCGCGGGGTGGATCAGGTCGCGCTTGATCAGCTCATAGGCGAAGCGGCGGGTGATCTGCTCCAACTCGTGCGGCTCCCACTCGCGCGGATCGATGCAGAGACCGCCTTTCGAGCCACCGAACGGCGTCTCGACCAACGCACACTTGTAGGTCATCAGCGCCGCCAGCGCCTCGACCTCGTCCTGGTTCACACTGGTGGCGAAACGGATCCCGCCCTTGACCGGCTCCATGTGCTCGGAATGGACCGAGCGATAGCCGGTAAACGTGTGCAATTCGCCCCGCAGGCGCACGCCGAAGCGGACGGTGTAGGTGGCATTGCAGACACGGATCTTTTCCTTCAGCCCGGGCGGCAGGTCGATCAGCGCCGCCGCGCGGTTGAACATGATGTCGACGGACTGGCGGAAGGACGGTTCTTTTGCAAGCTGCATGTCGCGCGATTCCCGGTTGTCGTTATCATTGCGGTCGAGCCTAGCAGCCCCCCGCTGCACCTGTCGCCCATGACCATGTAAACTTTGCGAAACTTCAGCGTTTTCCTGACGTTTTCGCGCGGCGTGTCGGGGCCGCCGCAAGCGGATCCTCGGGCCAGGGATGCTTCGGATAGCGCCCCCGCATGTCCTTGCGCACGTCCGCATAGCTCGAGGCCCAGAACCCCGGCAGGTCCGCCGTGGTCTGCACCGGCCGCTGCGCAGGCGAGAGCAGCGTGACCAGCAACGGTACGCCCGCCACCGAAGGATGTTCCGCCAGTCCGAACATCTCTTGCAGGCGCACCGCGATCTCGGGCTGCGCGCCGGAATAGTCGATCCGCACATTGGTCCCGGTCGGCGCGGTGAAATGCGTGGGCGCGCCCTGCCGCAGCGCCACCTCGCCGCCCGGCCCCAGCCGCGCGGTCAACGCCGGGTGGAGGTCCATCGCGGCCAGTTCCCCGAAACTGCGCACGCCGGGCAGGAAGGGCGCGAGCCAATCCTCGAGCGCGTCCAGCAACGCCGCATCGCCCATGTCCGGCAGCTCCGCGCCCGCGCGCCGCAGCCACTCGGCCCGCGCGCGCAGGCCCTGCGCCGCCGTGCTCCAGCTCAGCGCCTGAAGGCCAAGATCCCGCACCCCCTCCAGCAGCGCGGGGATCCGCGCGTCGTCGGGCGCGTCCTTCCAGGCCTTGTCCGAAAGAACCAAGGCTCCAAGCCGCTCCTGCACCCGAGCCTCGACCTGCCGGTGCCGGCGCGACCAGCGGCACAGCCGGTCCTCGACGATCCGCTCCGCGAACAGCTCGCGCAGCTCGGCCTCGCGCACCGGCAGCGCGCGCCGGATCCGCGCCTCGCGCCGGTCCCCATCAAGATCCAGCGCCACTAGCATCCGCTGCGCGCCCATCTCGTCGCCCGCATCCAGAAACGCGCCCGAGCCGCCCGACAGCAGATAGCGCGGCGCGTCGCCGGGCCGCCGCAGGCCCACGCGATCCGGCCAGGCCAGCGCCGCCATCGCGCCGGGCGACAACGCCCGCCCCTGCGGCGCCAGCTTGCGCAGCCGCTTCGCCTCGGCTCGGACCTCAGCCAGCCGCCCCCGGTCCGCACGCCAGGGCCGCGTCGCCTCGAACCTCGCGGTATCCGCCAGCGCCTCAAGCCGCAGAGTCATGTCGGCGGGCGCGTTCGGCACCGGATCTCGCGCCTCGGCCAGCGCCGCAAGGTCCGCCGCAGCCGCGCCGCCCTCCAGCAACATCCGCGCGAGCCTCGGGTGCACCGGCAGCGCGCCCATCGCCCGCCCCCGGTCGGTCAGCGCGCCACCCGCATCCAGTGCGCCAAGTTCCGTCAGCAGCTCCCGCGCCACCGCATAGGCGACGGGCGCGGGCGGCGTAGGAAACGGCAGCTCTGCCGGATCCGACGCGCCCCAGAGCGCCAGTTCCAGCGCAAGCGGCACCAGGTCCGCCGTCTCGATCTCGGGCGGCGGGAAGGCCGCCAGCGCGCCCTCCTCTCCCTTGGTCCACATCCGGTAGCAGATACCCTTGGCGACGCGTCCGGCGCGGCCCCGGCGCTGCTCGGCCTCGGCGCGGGTGACGCGCTCGGTCACCAGTCGGGACATGCCCGTCGCCGGGTCCAGCCGTGCCCGCCGCGCGCGGCCGCAATCGACGACCACCCGCACGCCCGGAATGGTCAGCGAGGTCTCGGCGATCGCCGTCGCCAGCACAACCCGCCGCCCCTCGCCGGGCCGCAACGCCGCCCGCTGCGCCTTGAACGGCAGTCCGCCGTGGAGCGGCACCACCTCGGCCCCGACCTTCAGCGCCGAGGCGACGCGGTTGATCTCTCCCTGTCCCGGCAGGAACACCAGCATGTCGCCGTCGGTCTCGGCCGCCGCGCGCTGCACCAGGTCCACCGCGCCCGAGACGAACCCGCGCCCGACCAGCGTGCCCGGCCCCAGAGGCCGCTGCAGGTAGCGCGTCTCGACCGGAAACGCCCGCCCCTCCGAAGTCACGACCGGCGCATCGCCCATCAGCCCGGCGACAAAGCCCGCGTCCAGCGTCGCGGACATCGCAACGACCGCCAGATCCTCGCGCAGCGCGCCGCGCACCTCCAACACCAGCGCAAGGCCCAGATCCGCCTGCAACGCGCGTTCGTGGAACTCGTCGAAGATCACGCAGCCGACGCCCGAAAGCTCCGGGTCCGACTGCAACATGCGCGTCAGGATCCCCTCGGTGATCACCTCGATCCGCTTTCCCGCGACCGAGGCTCCGCGCATCCGGTAGCCCACCGCGCCACCCGGTGCCTCGCCCAGAAGTTCCGCCAGACGCTCGGCGGCGGCGCGGGCGGCGACCCGGCGCGGCTCCAGCATCAGGATCTTGCCCTCAACGACCCCCGCCGCATCCAGCGCCAGCGGCACCTGCGTCGTCTTGCCCGCCCCCGGAGGCGCCTGCAGCACGCAGGCGCCGGCATCGCGGACGGCCGCGACAACCGACCCGAGGACGGCGGCAATCGGCAGGTCTTCGGTCACGCTCAGTTTCTTGTGGCGCGGGCGGTGCCGTAGGTGGTGACGACCTCGACGCGGACAGCGCGCATCATGCCCGCATCCTCACGGAAGAACACCTTGAACGGAAAGACCTTCTGCTCGGCCAGCTTGCGCGGCGAGAACCCGCCCTCGCGCGAATAGGCCCCATCGCACGACCACAGATCGCCCGCCTTCTCCCGAGGCTGCAGCCAGACCTTGAACGAGCGCGAGGCGTCGTAGACCATCGTCGAGCGGTTGCAGGCCTGACCGACCGGGACATCGCGCAGCAACGTCCAGGCAGCGCTGACCGGATCGAGGCTGCCCCCCAGTTTCGACGGATCTGGCGCATACTTGGGGTAGTTCGTCGGCGGCACGGTCTCGGCCCTCACGGGAAGCCCGCCCCGAAAATCCAGGTAATAGGCGCGCGTCTCGCCATTGCTGTTCTTGTTCGCGCGGTACTGTTCCGGCTGCAGCTTGAAATTGCTGACGATCCGCCCCGAGGAATTGCCGACATAGCCGAAATCGAACAGCCGTCCGACCAGCCCGCGCCCGCGAATGCGCGCCTCGGCGCTGTAGCGGTCGCCGGAGGTGTTCACCGCGATGCTGGCAGAGCCGACGCTCAGCCCCGCGATCGAGACAGTGTAGCTCTGGACTTCCTGCGACTGCGCGGCCACCGGCACAGTCGCGCCCATCGCCAGCAGGCCGAGCGCCCCCAGCGCCCCTCGGATCCGTCCGGTCATCTCAGACCTCCTGTAGCTGCTATGCGGGGCGCTGCTCTGGACACCCCGGCCTCACCCGGAACATATGTCACGGACGCCTCGCTTGTGCAGGGGCAATTCGGCCATCCCATGTGGGAGAAGATCACTTTGCACGACAATCCCGAAACACGGGCGGCGGCGGTAGCGGCGGGGGACCGCCGGGCGCTGGCCCGCGCGATCACCCTGGTTGAAAGCCGCCGCGCCGCCGACCGGCAGGCTGCCGACACGCTGCTCGCCGCGCTGCCCCAGCCCGACCCGCCGGCGCTGAGGCTGGGGCTTTCGGGCACGCCCGGCGTCGGCAAGTCCACCTTCATCGAGGCGCTCGGCGTAAAGCTGGCCGACGCGGGCCACAAGGTCGCGGTGCTGGCGGTCGACCCCTCGTCCTCGCGCACCGGCGGCTCGATCCTCGGCGACAAGACCCGGATGGAACGGCTTGCGCGGCATCCCAACGCCTTCATTCGCCCGTCGCCCTCGGCAGGGGAACTCGGCGGCGTCGCGCGCCGCACCCGCGAGGCGATCCGGCTGGTCGAGGCGGCAGGCCACGACATCGTGCTGGTCGAGACCGTCGGCGTCGGCCAGTCCGAAACGCTGGTCTCGGAAATGACCGACATCTTCCTGCTGCTGCTGGCCCCGGCAGGCGGCGACGAGCTTCAGGGCGTCAAGCGCGGCATCATGGAGATCGCCGACCTGATCCTCGTCAACAAGGCCGACGGCGATCTCGAGGCGCAGGCCAACGCCACCCGCGCCGATTACGGCTCGGCGCTGCGGCTGATGCGGCCCCGGCCCGGCGACCCCGAGGGGTATCCGGCAGCGATGTGCGTCTCTGCCGCCACCGGCAAGGGCCTCGATACGGCGTGGGAGACCGTCGAGCGGCTGGCAGAGGCCCGCCGCGACAGCGGCGCACTGACCGAGCGCCGCGCTGCCCAGGACCTGCACTGGTTCCGCCAGGAGTTCGAGCGGATGCTGCGCGACCATGTGCACGCCGACCCAGCCCTCGCGCCGGTTGCGGACAAGCTCGAAGCGCAGGTCACGAACGGCAGCCGAAGCCCGACGGCGGCGGCCGCCGAACTGCTGCGCGCGGTGACAAACCGCCGAGGCGCTTGACCCGGATCAAGGCCCCGCCCTCCGATCCAGGCATTCTGAAGCCGACGAAACAGGAGGCCCCATGCCGCATACTCCGCCCAGCCTGGACAAACTCGACCTGACCCTTCGCCTCGACCCCGAGACCTACGAGAAGAAACTCGCCAAGCTGCAGCACAAGCTGATGCTGATCCAGCAGGCCTACCTGTTCCAGCGCCGCGCGGCGGTGCTGGTCTTCGAAGGCTGGGATGCCGCCGGCAAGGGCGGCACGATCCGCCGGATCTCGTCTGCGCTCGACCCGCGCAGCTTCAAGGTCTGGCCCATCGGTGCGCCCCGGCAATACTACCTCGAGCGGCACTTTCTGACCCGGTTCGTGGAACGCCTGCCGCCCGAGGGAGCGATCACGGTCTTCGACCGCTCCTGGTACGGGCGCGTGCTTGTCGAGCGGGTCGAGAAGCTGACGCCGAAGGCCCGCTGGCAGGCCGGCTATGACGAGATCAACGCCTTCGAGAAGATGCTTGTCGATGACAACACCCGCGTCGTGAAGATCTTCATGCACGTCTCGCCTGAAGAGCAGCTTGCGCGGTTCCAGAAACGGCTGATGGACCCGATGAAGCGCTGGAAACTCAGCTACGAGGATTTCCGCAACCGCAAGCGCTGGGACGACTACCGCAAGGCCATCGACGATATGTTCGCCCGCACCTCGACGCCGTACGCGCCTTGGCATGCGGTGCCTTCGAACAACAAGAAATACGGCCGGATCGCAGCCATGACCCATATCGTCGACCGGCTGGCCGACGGGGTGGACCTGTCGCCACCGGGCCTGGACTCGGCGGTGCTGGACGAGGCGTCCAACCATTTCGATCTGTCGGATACGCTGGTGCGCGACCTTTCGGGGCGGACGGACTGACCGCGTTTCAGCGCGGGAATTGTCACAGAACCGCCCCAAAGCGCGGGTTACATCTGTCCCCGAAAGGGAAGCCGCGCGCCTGCGCGGCAAGGGGGGACAGCATTCCGGGACCATTTCCCATGACCGCGCGCGCCGCCCTTCCGGCAATCCCCGCCGGCGCGCCCGCACTTCCGCGAACGAAACTTGAGGGGTACGTTTCATGCGAGGGACTTTCGCACTTCTGACCGCCGCCGCGCTGGCGGTCTCGGCCGCCACCGCCCAGGCGCAGAGCGCCATCAAGGTCTATACCGGCGGCGCGCCCACTGGGCAGGGCTCGGCCTATCACGAGGGCATTGGCCAGGGCGTCCTCGACGTGCTCGGGCCCATCGCAAAGGAATACGGCTACACCGTCCAGCTGGTGCCCACCAACGGTTCGGTCGACAACGCGAACCGGCTGGCCTCCGAGGATGCGGGCCTGGCCTTCGGCATCGGTCAGGGCGGGCTGAGCTACGCGCCCGTCGACAGCGGCGCAGTCAAGATCGTGCGCAGCGACCTGCCCGGTGAATGCGCGATGGCCTTCACCAAGGAACCGCAGATCGCCACCTGGGGCGACATCGTGAACAATCGCGACCGGATCACCTGGGTCGTGCCCGACAACAGCGGCTCCAAGGCGTTCATCGAGCGTCTCTATGCCGAGGATGCGAACTTCGCCGGCTCGACCCCCAACTTCGCCTTCACCTCGGGCGCGGGCAAGATCCTGGCCGAGGTGCAGGACAGCGCCAAGCGCGGCATGGTCGGCTTCTACTACGCCTACCCGAACCCGACCGGCGGGCTGATCAACATGGCCGCGAAAGAGGATCTGTCGATCTTCGGCGTGCTCTCGCCCGACATCGCCAAGACCGACGGTGCCTATTACCTGAACCGCAAGGCGCCCTACAAGCTCGCCTGGCTGGGACTGGGCGAGACCAAGACCACCCGGGCCATGTGCTCCAAGGCACTGCTGTTCGCGAACGACGTGACCAAGATCACCGACAGCTGGGCCCGCGAGGATGCCGAGAAGATCCTCGCCGCCGTCGCCGGGGCCAAGCCCGCCGAGATGGTCGCCAAGAACGGCCCGCTCGCCAAGCTGATGCGCCAGGTCGAGGAGATGTCCGAGGAGTTCGGCGTCAACGAGATGGTCACCGACCTGGAAAAGCAGCTCAACTAAGCTCCGCTCAGCCAAGCCCTTCGGCATCCGCGCGCCCCCGCGCGGGTGCCTCGCCCTTGCGAACCGCCGGGCTCAACCCGATCGCCGCGATCACCAGCACCGCCGCCGCCACCTCGCGCAGGCCCACCACCTCGCCGAAGGCCAACGCGCCGATTGCCATCATCGTCGGCAGCTCGAACGCCCCCGCCGCCGCCGCACGGCCCGGCCCGACATGCGGCGCGGCCCGCACGTAAAGCCACTGCGGCAGCAGCGCCGTCAGCAACCCGCTGCCCAGAAGCGCCGCCCAGCCCAGCCCCGAGACCGGCAGCAACGTTCCCGGCTCGGCCAGCGCCGCCATCGGCAGCAACCCCGCGACGGTGCCCAGCATGGTCGCGGCAAGCTTCTCCATCGGTGCAAGATCCGGCGCCAGTGCCGCCAGCCCGACGATCACCAGCGCGAAGAACGCGGGCGCGGGCAGCATCATCAGCAGCGCGACCGGATCGCCCACGCCCGCGCCTCCGCTGGCCAGCAGCGCGCCCGCCAGCACCATGACCGCCGCCGCGATGGCCCGCCCCGACGGCGCGATGCCCAGCAGCAGCCAGGCGAAGACCAGCGCGAAGGCCGGATAGGACATGTAGACCACGCCCGCCGCCGCCACCGTGGTCCGCTCGATCGCCTCCAGATAGGCGACCCAGCCCAGCCCGCAGGCCAGGCCCGCGCCCGCCAGCACCAGCACCTGCCGCCGCGCGCCCCTGCGCCATCGCAGGAAGGGCACGGCGACCAGCGCGGTCAGCCCGTAGCGCGACAGGGCGATGGCCGACGGGTCCATCCCCTCGGCCTGAAGGATCCGGGCGAACAGCGGGACGAGGCCGAAGAGCACGGCGCAGAGGGCGATGGTCAGGGTGGCGGAGGATTGTTTCATGCCCCGTCTGATACGCCGCGCCGCAGCATCTGAAAAATTCCAAGTTTTCACACTCGACATGAAATGATTTAATGCATCCATGCTTCCCCGCCTCGGCCTCAACCACCTCGCGCTGATCTCGGCCCTCGCCGAGACCGGAGGCGTGTCCGCCGCCGCCGCCCGGCTGGGGATCACGCAATCCGCCGCCAGCCACCGCCTGCGCGAGGCCGAGCGGCGCACCGGGTCGATCCTCGTGACCCGCACCCCCTCGGGCGCGACGCTGACCCCCGAGGGCGAAAGGCTGCGGGCCTTCGCGGACCGGGTGCTGCCGGATCTCGCGCGGCTGGAGCAGGAAATTGCCACCTCGGCGGGCGGCCCCCGCAGGCTGGTACGGCTGGGACAGGCGACCTATTCGCGCTGGCACTGGTGGCCAGCCTTCCTCGACCACCTGAAGCGGCGTGAGCCGGATTTGGCCGTGGACCTCTCGGGTGCGGCGACCGCCCGCCCGCTGGGCGCGCTTCAGGACGGGCTGGCGGATGTCTCGACGATCTACGGGCGGCCCTCGACGCTGAAACGCTTCCGCTGGGTGCGGCTGGCGACCGACCCGCTGGTCGCGGTGATGGCTCCGGGCCATCCGCTGGCCGCGCTCGACTATGTCGATACCACGATGCTGGGCGAGACCCGCGTGTACACCTACCCGTTCGCCACAGAACCGGGCTTCGAATGGGAGCTGATGCTGGGCCAGCCGACCGAGCCGCTGCGCAACCTCGCGCCGATGCCCTCGCCCGAGGCGGTGATCGACCTGGTGCGCGCAGGCTTCGGGATCAGCTTTCTCAGTCGCTGGGCGATCGAGCCCGAGCTTGCCGACGGCACGCTGATCGCCCGCCCGGCGGCGGCTGGCGGCTTCGGCCTCGACTGGTTCGCGGTCACCCGCGCCGACGAGCCCGAGGACGGACCGGCAGCCCGCCTCGTCCGGGCGCTTGTCGCCTGGCAGGGCGGGCGCGGCGCGGGCCTCGCAACGCTTGGCTTCGAGGGCGGTTGAAGGCTCAGGTCACCGACCGCAGCGAGGCTTCGATCTGCCCGCCGCACCAACTGTCGCCGTAGTCCTCGCGGGTGCGCTCCCGCAGCGCGGCCTGTGCGGGCAGCGCCCTCACCCGGTCCGTCAGCCCGGCAATGGCGGGCGCACAGCGCTCCAGCATCGGCCGCAGCGAGGGGAAGGCATCCGTCATCGTGCCCCACAGGACCGCCGTCACGATATCCGCGACGCCCGGCGCGTCGGTGCCCAGCATCCAGCCCGCCCCGGCGCTCGACCCGTTGCGGCGGCCGGTCTCCTCGAAGATCCGCATCCACCGCTCCAGCCGCGGCTGGAATCCGGCCCAGTCCTCCGGCGTCCACATCTGCGAACCGTTGTCCCGCGTCATGTCACCCAGTACATCGTTCGCATCACCGATCACCTTCAGCGTCATCGCGATGCCCGCCGGATCGCCCGGCATCATCCCCAGCCGCAGACCCACGTAGCCAAGAATCGCCGGCAACTGAGACAGCGTCACCCCGGCCGCGTGGTCCGTCAGCACCGGCGGCCCCATGTGCGGCACCAGCTGTTCCTGCACCTCGGCCTGCCTCTGCGCGGCAACAGCCTCGAAGCCCGCCTCGGCCCAGTTCGCACCGGCCTGCTCCAGAACCGCACGGACGAACTGGCCCCGGAACGGCACCGGCCAGTAGTAGAGCGTGTAATCGGCCATACGGCCTCCTGTCATGGGGATGACATCAACAGGCTCCAAGGCCCTTGACGCCACCGGGAAACGACCTTAGACACCGGGCTTCGAGATTCCCGGCCGCGTCCGCGCGGCCTTCCGGGCTTATGCCTCGGACGACCGAACGCGAACCGATTTAGACAAGGACTAGCAACATGTCCCGTCGCTGTGAACTGACCGGCAAGGGCCCGATGGTTGGCAACAATGTCAGCCACGCCAACAACAAGACCAAACGGCGCTTCCTGCCGAACCTGAACGACGTGACCCTGGCAAGCGAGACGCTGGGCCGGTCGTTCAAGTTCCGCATCAGCGCCTCGGCGCTGCGCACCGTGGACCACCGCGGTGGCCTGGACGCCTTCCTGGCGAAAGCCCCGGACGCCGACCTTTCGGCCTCTGCGCTGAAGGTGAAGCGCGACATCCAGAAGGCGACCACCGAAGCCGCCGCCAGCTGATCGCGCATCAGCCGCTGAAGATTGCGAAAGACCGCCCGGCCCGTCCGGCGCGGTCTTTTCCTTTGTCCGGACGTAACCGCGCCAGCGCGGCAGGCCGCCGGGGCTCAGCCCCGGCAGCGCATCTCGGCAGCCTTGCCCCAGGCGCGATACCGGTCCAGGAACGCCTGCTGGCCGCGTTTCTCGCGCAGCTTCAGGTAATGGTCGGGCTCGGCGATGATCTTCGCCGCCTGGCGCTGATCGCTCCGGCTCAGGCTGACATCGGCCAGCGACTGTGCGCAGCGGCAGACCGAGGGTCCCGGGCTCCGGGCCGATCTGAGACAGGCGCTTTCGGTGATCCCGGCTGCCAGACCGGGCACGGGCGCGGCCAGCACGGCGGCTCCCAGGACAATGGCAAGTGTGGCGCGGCGCAATGGGCCCTCCGTCAGCGTCATTCCCCCCTGCCCCGATTGGTGCCCGAGCGCAGAGTCGCGGTCAAGCCTCGCATGCCGCTCAATGCCGCGACCGTGGCGCGCGAGAACCATTGACCATCCCGCAAAACAACCGCATATCGCCCCCATGACAGAGCCCCGCAACATCCGCAATTTCTCGATCGTCGCCCATATCGACCACGGCAAGTCGACACTGGCCGACCGTCTGATCCAGATGACCGGTACCGTCTCGGACCGGGAGATGAAGGACCAGCTCCTCGACGCGATGGACATCGAGCGTGAGCGCGGCATCACCATCAAGGCCAACACCGTCCGGCTGGAGTACAAGGCCAACGACGGCGAGACCTATGTCCTGAACCTCATCGACACGCCGGGCCACGTCGACTTCGCCTACGAGGTCTCCCGCTCGATGCAGGCGGTCGAGGGCTCGCTGCTGGTCGTCGATGCCTCCCAGGGTGTCGAGGCGCAGACACTCGCCAACGTCTACCAGGCCATCGACGCCGACCACGAGATCGTGCCGGTGCTCAACAAGGTCGACCTTCCGGCGGCCGAACCGGCCCGCGTGCGCGCGCAGATCGAGGACGTGATCGGCATCGACGCCTCCGAGGCCGTGGAAATCTCGGCCAAGACCGGCGTCGGCATCCCCGACGTGCTGGAAGCCATCGTCACCCGCCTGCCCGCCCCCGTGGGCGACCGCGACGCGCCGCTCAAGGCAATGCTCGTCGACAGCTACTACGACGCCTACCTCGGCGTGGTGGTGCTGATCCGCGTCATGGACGGCACGGTGAAGAAGGGCGACCGGATCCGCATGATGAAGACCGGCGGGCTCTACCAGATCGACCGCCTCGGCGTGTTCCGCCCGGCGATGGTCGACGCCAAGGAACTCGGCCCGGGCGAGATCGGCTTCCTCACCGCCTCGATCAAGCAGGTCCGCGACACCGCGGTCGGCGATACGATCACGCACGAGAAACGCCAGTGCGAGAAGGCGCTGCCGGGCTTCAAACCCTCGGTCCCGGTGGTCTTCTGCGGCCTCTTCCCGGTCGATTCGAACGACTTCGAGGACCTGCGCGACGCGATCGAGAAACTGCAGCTCAACGACAGCAGCTTCTCCGCCGAGATGGAGACCTCGGCCGCGCTCGGCTTCGGCTTCCGCTGCGGCTTCCTGGGGCTGCTGCACCTCGAGGTGATCCGCGACCGGCTGGAGCGCGAGTACGACATCGACCTGATCACCACCGCGCCCTCGGTGATCTACCACGTCTACCAGCGCGACGGCTCGATGATCGAGCTGCACAACCCTGCTGACATGCCCGACGGCGCCGACATCGACCATATCGAGGAACCGCGCATCAAGGCGACGATCCTGGTGCCCGACGAATACCTCGGCGACGTGCTGAAACTGTGCCAGGACCGGCGCGGCGTGCAACTGGACCTGACCTATGCGGGCGCCCGCGCGATGGTGGTCTACGATCTGCCCCTGAACGAGGTCGTCTTCGACTTCTACGACCGCCTGAAATCGGTGACGCGGGGCTATGCCAGCTTCGACTACCAGATGATCGGCTACCAGGAGGATCAGCTGGTCAAGATGGCGATCCTCGTGAACGACGAGCCGGTCGACGCGCTCGCCACCATGGTCCACCGCGCCCGCGCCGAGGCCCGGGGCCGCGCCATGTGCGAGAAGCTGAAACAGCTGATCCCGCAGCACATGTTCAAGATCCCGATCCAGGCAGCCATCGGCGGCCGGATCATTGCCCGCGAGACGATTTCCGCGCTAAGAAAGGACGTGACCGCCAAGTGCTATGGCGGCGACGTCACGCGGAAGAAGAAGCTGCTGGAGAAGCAGAAGGCCGGCAAGAAGAAGATGCGCCAGTTCGGCAAGGTGGATATTCCACAGGAAGCGTTTATTTCGGCGCTGAAGATGGATGGGTGATTTGAACAGGCTCAGTTAATGAGAGTATCTTTTACTCTCTTGATCGAAGTACTCCTAAATTTTTTGCCATCCCTATAATTTCGGAGAGAATATTGTGCGCCGCTTATTTGAGGACAGGTCGTGGATATTGAGAAGAAAAGACGGGAAGAATTAAAAAGCGCACTTTCTGAAGATTTTGAGTGCCATGAAGAAGTTCATTTACGGCACGCGACTTTCCAGAAACATCACGTCCGCGCGGATCTTATCGCTATTCCGCATGACCCAAGACTACACAGATTTGCACTCGCTTTCGAAGTAAAAGAGCCAGCTAATTCTTGGCACTACGCGAGGTGGTCCCATGTGGTGAGGCAAGCATACGACTATGTTTTCGCTGAGATCGATGAACGGTCGAATCTGCCTTCGCACATGGGCCGGAGGATATCGGGCGCATTCATCTACCCAGCACCTCCATACCTCCCAGAATGTCGCGCTCCTTCGAATTCACCCTACCTTCGGCCGGGGAGTGAGGAAACTACAGCCGGAATACTGCATCTGGCGCTCCACCTGAGAGTAGGTTTTGGCTATTGGAACGAGCACTCGAAGGGCCCACGCTTTACTCTAAACTTTGGCCCAAATCGGGTTTGGGAACAAATATATGGCTTTCGTAACCAAGGGATTAACTTGATCTCTGGGAAGAGACCACTCGGATCCCGTCGTATCGATTTCGTAGAAGAGTTGAAGGGCTTCGACCACCGATTTACTTAATTGGGGTCGAGCCTAGTAGGCGATGAAACAAAAGTAGGGCGGGCTCTAACCGACCGCCATCACTCCATCGGAACCCACCTCCGCCCCAACCGTTGATCCTCCGAAAGGAGGCTCCCATGAGAACCGGGCTACGCTATTTCAACATCGCGCTGATCAGCTTCTGTGCCTTCTGGGTCGGCATTCTCGCCGCCCTGTCGCTGGGGCTGTTCACTTGGCAATCCTTTGCCGTCGCGGGCACCCTCGCCCTGGCTGTCGGCATCCCCGCGGGGCTTTACGCAACGCGTATCATCAAGCGCGACGACCCGCACTGGCCGCCCGAGCGCCACTGGCGCCGCCGCCAGCAGCACGGGTAACCCTCGACACGGCGGGATCCGGCATCAGCCGGTTTCCGCTTTTCGGGGCCATCCCGCGCCCCCGCGCTTGCCGGAGCCGCCCTCACTCTGAATCATCTCGCAATATGTCGATGTGAGGAGCGAGCATGAAACCCGGAACCTCCCCCAACGATAACGCGGCACAAGCCACGAAGGACAAGCTGGCCGAGCTGGAATTCGAGTTCCCCCCCACCGGCGCGCCCGATGACCCTTCAGAGGATATCGGCAAGCCGACCGACCTGCCCGAGGCTCCCTCCGCCCCTGACTTCCCCGCGCTTTCCCTGCCGGAGCAGGCGGAAGCCGGCATCGACATGTCCGCGGCCAACCTGCCAGACGACATCTTCGCTCTCTGAAAAAACGCTCTCTGGAAGACGAGAGGATCCGGCCCCTGCCGGGACCGGATCCTCTCACCAAACCCGTGCAAATCGGGCGTTTACGAAGTTTTGACACTCTTTTCAGACGTAAAATCATGGGGTTAAGGGGGTTTTCACGATGAAACGCCCCTTTTTCATCCCGATTTCACGCTGAAACCGGCGCGGCTCACAGGTCGTTCTGGACCTCGTTCGCGGTCTCGCTGATCTCGTCCCCGGCATAGCGGATGTCCTGCCCCGCGCCCTCGACGGTGTTGCAGGCTGCAAGCCCCAGCAGGGCGATCAGGGCGGCAAGCGGTGCGATACGGAAGCTCATGGCGGTCTCCTCTCGATTCTGTCAGACCGCCAACGCAGCGCCCGCCCCCGTTGTTCCACTCAGCCCCATTGTTCCACTCAACGCTGCACGTTCTCCAGCGACTGGATATAGGCCACCAGATCGTGCACCTCGTTCGGCACCATCAGGTCCCCGAACTGCGGCATCGCGGCGTGATACGGCGGGAAGTAGATCCGGCTGAAGATCTGGTCCCGGTCCCGATAGACCGCGATCGCCGAGAAACTGGGCGGGTATTCCTTGAACGCCCCGCCCGGCTCCACGTCGTGGCAGTCGGCGCAGACCATTTCGGCCAGCATCTGCCCCCGCTCGGCATTCCCCTCGGCATCCTGAGCGCTCGCCGGGGTTTGCAGGATGAAAAGCAGCGGCAGCGCCGCCAGTACGGCAGGTCTCATCCGGTCTCCTTTCTACGGATCAACGTTCCGCGCGGCTTCTCCATGCTCGTCCATGAAGTGCCGCAGCGCCGCGAACAGGGTCCGCGCATGGTTCAGGTCGTCACGATGCAAAGCCTCGCGAATGTCGTCGCAGATCATCGTCTGGATCTGCTGCGGCCCCCGGTGCTGGTGCATCAGGTAGTCCGCCAGCGCCGCCGAGGGCGCCAGCTCCATATGCTCGTGCTCGCCGATCGCGGCGATTTCCTCCTCGGTCAGGCCGGTCATGCCGATGATGTCGTCCAGGCTGATCATTGTCGTTTCCTCCCAGTCCGCCGACTCTGCACCATCCGGCGCGCGCATGCGTTGACCTCGGTCAAGCTGTTCACGGCGCCCGGATCATGGCACACTGGGGCCATGCCGAAGCCCGTCGTCATCCTCGCCCTGCTCGTCGCCGCCTGGGTTCTCTACACCCAGAACGGGGGCAAGCTGCCGCAGAACGCGCTCGGGACCGGGCTGAAGAGCGATGGCCGCGCCATCCCCGCCGCCCCCGCCATCGTAACCGGCGGCGCAAAGGACGCGGCCAAGGGCCTCTGAGCCCGCCGCCGAGCGAAGAATCCCACAGTTCGGCAGGAGACGGGGGTTGCCCCGCCCCGGCGCGGGCTTCTAGCCTCGGGGCGCACAGCACCACCGGAGGTCCACCCATGTTCCGCGCCCTCGGCCTGACGGCCCTGCTCGCCCTTCCCGCCGCCGCCCAGGACCTCGCGCCGGGGCTGGAGCAGATCGGCGTCATCGAGGCCACCGTCGGCGGCGAGGCCTTCACCGCGCCGATCGTCTACGACACCGAGCGTCAGCGCGGCTACGCCCAGGCGCGGGAGATCATGGGCCGCGTCAGCGTGAACGCCGTAGGGCAGGTGCTGACCCCGCAGGGCACCCCCGGCGCGCCGATGTTCCAGGTCACCTTCTGGGATCGGGACGGCACCCTGGACCTGATGACGGCCGAGGTCTTCGACCAGGGCTTCGACAGGCCCCTGGTGCTGGAGCCCGAGATGGGCAAGGGCGGGCTGACCGCCGCAAGCGTCGACGGGCGCAGCTACACGCTGACGCTGGAGGCCGAGATGCAGCGGCTCGAAGGCTATTCGAAGGGTGAGAACAAGGCGCTCGACACGCCGCTGGTGCCGGTCACCATGGAAGTCAGCTTCACCCTGCCCGAAGACGGCTGAGATTGACGTCGCTCAAGGCACCGCCCCCCGCGCCGTGCCAGATTGACCGAAAAAGAAGGAGTACGCCGATGTTCGACACGATCATGGTCCCCGTGGACCTTGCCCACGCCGACAAGCTGACCCGGGCGCTCGACACCGCCGCCACCATCGGCAAGAGCACCAATGCGGAACTGGTCTTCGTGGGCGTCACCACCGGCACCCCCAGCGCCGCCGCGCACAACCCGGCGGAGTTCAAGGCCAGGCTGGCCGAGTTCGCGCAAGGAGAGGCCCAGCGCACCGGTGCGCGCACCCGGGCGGAGACGGTGCTGAGCCACGACCCGGCGATCTCGCTCGGGGATGACCTCATCAAGGAGTGCAAGGCGCTCGAGGCGGACGCGATCGTCATGGCGAGTCACGTTCCCGGGCTGAAGGAGCACATCTTCGCCTCGAACGCGGGCTACGTCGCCAGTCACGCGCCGGTCTCGGTTTTCGTGGTGCGCTGAAACATTCCTGCGACGGATCACGCGGGCGTCAGCGCCCGTGTGCCCGGCGCGGCCGATTTCTGTAACAATCGATCACGGAGTGCCCCTCGCGCTACATCTGCGCGTGAGCCCCCCTGCCCCGGTCCCGAGGTTCCGGGCATCCTGCCGGCAATTCGTCATTCACCGGACAGGAGCCCGACCATGACCCGCACGTTCAACCTTGCTGCAACGATCCTCTATTCCGGCGCCGTCGCCACCGTCGCCTTCGATGCCTTCGGGCAGGGGCTGAGCCCCCTTCTCGGGTTCGCCAAGCTGGCGCCGGTGCCGTTGGCGGGGCAAACGCTGAACGTCGTCTTCGGGGCCAACCCGGCGGGCGCGGCCTACCTGCTGCACATCATCACCGGACTGCTGTTCTACCCCCTCGGCTGGCTGCTGGTCGTCCGCCCGATCTGGCGCGCCGTCGCCCCCGGCCTGCACTGGTCGATCCCCGCCGCCGCCTATGGCGTCGCACTCTGGGTCTTCGCGCTTTACTTCATGGCCAGCCTCGTGGCCGGCAACCCGCCGTTCCTCGGCTTCACCGGGATCACATGGGTCGCGCTGTGGGGGCACATCCTGTTCGCGATCGTCGCCGCAGCGGTGATCGAGGCCCGCACCGCCACCGCCCCCGCAGGCCAGCCGGTCACCGCACACGCCTGATCGGGCAGGACGGCCCGCTCCGGCGGGCCGTTAACATGTGTGGCTGGTCACCGAAAGACGGCGGAGCGCGTCGCGCAAAGACCTTCAAATGCCTGTTTTCGCGCCGCAATCCAGCCCGCTTTCCCGCCTAGATATTGTCCTGCCACCGAGGTTGCGGTGACAACTGGACCTTGGGTGAAAATCCGAACACGAGTGGCATAATCCGGGCACATCGAGTGGCTTACGCCCGGCGGATTTCAAGTAAGCTGAACCTGGCCCCGAATTGCCGGCCTTCCTCTAAACCACATGATCCGTATCGCCGGCCCCGCCCCCAGGGCAGAACCGGCGATCAGCTTGTGACGCTTGAGGGCAGTCGGGCTCAGATATCCTCGCCCGAAAGTACGCGCAGGCGCTGGATCAGGCTCGAGGTATCCCAGCGGCCGCCGCCCAGTTGCTGCACGTCGGAATAGAACTGGTCGACCAACGCGGCCACGGGCAGCGAGACGCCGACCTCCTTTGCGGTATCGAGCGAGATCCCCAGATCCTTGCGCATCCAGTCGACCGCGAAGCCGAAGTCGAACTTGCCGTCCACCATCGTCTCGGCCCGGTTGGCCAGCTGCCACGAGCCGCCCGCACCCTGCGCGACCAGAGCCGCGACCTGCTTGGCGTCGAGCCCGGCCTTGGTGGCGAAATGCAGCGCCTCGGAAATGCCCTGCACGATACCGGCAATGCAGATCTGGTTGGCCATCTTGGTCAGCTGACCCGCGCCCGCGTCGCCGAAGCGGATGCACGCCTTGGCATAGGCGTCGATCACCGGCTCGGCGGCGTCGAAGTGCGCCTGATCGCCGCCGCACATCACGGCGAGCTGGCCGTTCTCGGCCCCGGCCTGACCGCCCGACACCGGCGCATCGACGAAGCCGACGCCCTGCTCGGCAGCCTTGTCGGCGATCTCGCGCGCCACGGTCGCCGAGGCGGTGGTGTGGTCGACGAAGATCGCGCCGTCTTTCATCGTGGCGAGCGCACCGGTCTCGCCGTAGACGACCGAGCGCAGGTCATCGTCATTGCCGACGCAGGCCATGACGAAATCGCAGCCCTTCGCGGCCTCGGCCGGAGTTTCGCCGAAGGCGCCGCCGTGTTCCTTGGCCCAGGCCTCGGCCTTGGCGGTGGTGCGGTTGTAGACCGTCACCTCGTGGCCCTTGGCCTTGAGGTGCCCGGCCATGGGATAGCCCATCACCCCAAGACCAAGAAATGCTACCTTCGCCATCGTATCCTCCCGTCGTGGACTTGCTCCGCCTTGTCCTAGCGCAAGGGGCCGGGCTGGTGGAACCCCGCACTGTCGGGTTATGCAAAGTTAGGTTCAACAACCACAAAAGGAGGGAGGACATGGCAGGGAAACGCGTCTTCTTCACGGGCGGCTCGGGCAAGGCGGGGCGGCATGTGATCCCGTGGCTGCTCGACAAAGGCTACCGTGTGCTGAACGTCGACAAGGTGCCGCTTGAGGTGGACGGCGTCGACAACCTGATCGCGGACATCACCGACTCGGGGCAGATGTTCGACGCGATGTCAGGCTACGCCAATTTCGGCGAGCTGGAGCCGGGAACGGGCGTGCCGCGGTTCGACGCGGTGGTGCATTTCGCCGCCGTGCCGCGGATCCTGATCAACCCGGACAACGAGACTTACCGAGTCAACACCATCGGCACCTACAACGTCATCGAGGCGGCGGTGAAGCTGGGCATGCGCAAGGTCGTCGTCGCGTCGTCCGAGACGACCTATGGCGTCTGCTTTTCGGACGGGCGCACGCCGCCGCGCAGCCTGCCGCTCGAGGAGGATTACGACGTCGATCCGATGGACAGCTACGGCTGTTCCAAAGTGGTGAACGAGGTTACCGCGCGCAGCTTCGCCCGGCGCTCTGGCGCGGATATCTATGCGCTGCGGATCGGCAACGTGATCGAGCCACATGAGTACGACCGGTTCCCGGCCTTCTTCGAGAACCCCGAGGTCCGCTATCGCAACACGTTCTGCTACATCGACGCGCGTGATCTCGGCCAGATCGTGCACCTGTGCCTCGAGAAGGACGGGCTGGGGTTCGAGGTGTTCAACTGCGGCAATGACGACAACTCCTCGGACCTGCCGACGGCCGAGCTGCTGAAGCGGTTCTATCCGGGCGTTCCGGTGACGCGAGAGCTGGGCGAGTACGAGGCGCTCTATTCGAACCGCAAGATCCGCGAGGTGCTGGGCTTCGAGGAGCAGCACAACTGGCGTAAGGCGCTGGGACGCTGACGAGGGGGGTCCTTGAAAGGAAACCGGCGCAGCCTTGGGGGAAGGTCGCGCCGGTATCAGGGGTTCGGGGGATGTGAACCTCTGTAATCCGTCCCGGTCGCCGGCTTTCGCCTGGCTTTTGGCGGTCCGGGCCCCGCCTGCCCGATGGGCTTCGCCCGTGCGAAGTCAGGACCAGTCTTGCGCCTGGCAGGTGGCGACAGCGGGGCGCGAATGTGGCGCTGAAGTGGCAGGCAAACGGGCGGCGGAATACCGCCGCCCGTCAGATGATGCCGTTCCTGCCGGTCACTGGTGCCGGCTATAGCCGTCCGGAAGCTCCAGAACCTCGTCGATTTCGCTGTTGCACAGGGCGGCCGCGTTGTTGCTGGCCAGGTCCACCCGGCTCAGCGACTGGATCGATGTGCCGCTCAGGCCGTCGACCTGTGCCGCCAGCTTGATGGGGCCCTTCGAGGCGATCTGCGAGCCGTGGAACTCCATCTTCGCGGCGAAGTGCATGCCGCCGGCCGTCAGGATCTGGGCGCCGCCGCCCGGCGCGCAGTTGTCCGGATCACCGATCTTCACGCCCGAGCTGCCCTGGACCGACTTGGCGTCGGTGCTTGAGGTGGCGATGATCGCGTTGCGGACCACGGTGTCCTTGTCCAGCTTGACGTCGCAGTTGGTGACGATCACGACCTGCTCGATCACGGTCGGGGTGGAGTTGCCGCCGCCGGAGTTGTCCCCGCCGGAATTGCCATTCCCGTTGCCGTTGCCATTGCCATTTCCGGTCGAGGTATCGCCATCACTGCCCGAGCCAGTATCGGTGCCTCCATTCCCATTCCCGTTGCCGTTGCCGCCCCCATTCGCGTTGCCGTTGCCGTTGCCACCCTGCGCGGTGAAGGCGATGTTGGTCAGCTGATCCAGAATCGAGGCCTGCTGACCGCTCTTGCCGCGCAGGTTCAGGGTGTTGTTCCCGCCGGTGCAGGTGATGTTGTAGACCTTGCCGGCGACCATCGCCTCGGGGTCGAACGCATTCTCGTTGACCGAGATCACCTCGGGGTTCTGGCCGTTGGCCACGTAGTCCGGCTGCGAGTCCGACGAGATGTCAAGGAAGTCCGTCAGGTAGGTGTCGATGTTCTGCGCGATCGTCGGCTCCATCGAGGCCCAGACGAGCGCCTCCTCAAGACCGGTGTTGTTGCCGACCTGGCCGCCCGGAGTGACCAGAAGGTCAGGCGAGGGCATCGCGATGTGCACGCCCGGGTCGAATATGTTGTTCTGGTTCAGCTCGATGCCCATGCCGCCATAGATGCAGATGCCATTGGTGAAATGGTTGTTGCTCTGCATGTCGACGACATCGGAGGTGATGATCCCGTCCCGGGCGCAAGCGCCCTCGCGCGGGCCGGCGACGGCGATGGTGGCAATGTCCCACGACGGCAGTCCGCCGAACGCGGCCAGCAGGAATGTCGGCAGGCTGTTGTTGTTCACTTGGTCGCGGCGGGTCGTGACCTTGACGTGGTTGCCCCAGCCTTCGGTGAAGCCGATCACGTCGCTCCAGCTGCCGTAAAGGACATCCGTATCGGTCAGGACGGTGCCGTTCTTCGGCCCCATGATCCGCCCCGCGATCGAGAGCGCGACCTCGTCCCCCCGCTCCTGCGCGGTGGTGTTGCCGACCGGCTCGCCGGTGTAGTCCTCGTAAACGGCCGGGTCGAAATGCGCCATCGTGCCGGCAAGTGCGGACGAGTCGGCGGTGGCCTGAAGGATCCGCTTCATGCGGTAGGCGCTGGCCGTGTCGATCGTCAGACCGGCGATCAGCAGGAAAATCACGCACCAGAATATGTTCCACGCCATGCCGGCACCGGATTCATCCCGGGCGAAGGCCTTGGCTGCATGGTCTTTCAGGAAAACGCTCACGATATTCATCCCGGCAAACTACTTCACATTCCTCCGGGCGCACGGCCATAACGGCCCGACTCGCAACCCGAACGAGATGAAATAGCCTGCCGCTCGTGTTTGGCGCGGGGCACAATTGTGTTGTTTTGGTGATTTACTCGCTTCGGACCTGTTTACGTTGCGGAAGGCTCTTTGCATCCGCCGGAACGGGCGGTATCAGGCCGCCGTCAGACCGGAGAGCGCCATGATCCTCTATCCCGCCATCGACCTGAAGAACGGCCAATGTGTGCGCCTGCTGAAGGGCGACATGAACCAGGCCACCGTTTTCGGGGATGACCCCTCGGCACAGGCGCTGAGCTTCCAGGAAGCCGGTTGCGAATGGGTGCATCTGGTGGACCTCGACGGCGCTTTCGCAGGCGCCCCGCGCAACGCAGAGGCGGTCGAGGCGATCCTCGCGAAACTGAGCGTGCCCGCGCAACTGGGCGGCGGCATCCGCGACATGAAGGGGATCGAGGGCTGGCTTGAAAAGGGCCTGGCGCGCGTGATCCTCGGCACCGCGGCGGTGCGCGAGCCCGACCTTGTCCGCGATGCCGCCCGCGCTTTTCCCGGCAAGGTGGCCGTGGGAATAGACGCACGCGACAGCATGGTCGCGGTCGAGGGCTGGGCCGAGACGACAGAGCTTTCAGCGCTGGAACTTGCCCGCCGGTTCGAGGACGCGGGAGTCGCCGCGATCATCTACACCGATATCGACCGGGATGGCGCGATGCAGGGCCCGAACGTCGAGGCGACCGCCGCGCTGGCGCGGGCGGTCTCGATCCCGGTCATCGCATCGGGCGGCGTGTCCTCTCTGGACGATCTGCGCGCGTTGAAGGACAGCGGCGCGCCGCTGGACGGGGCGATCTCGGGCCGCGCGATCTATGAGGGCAAGCTGGACCTGCCCGCCGCGATCGCGCTGCTCAAGGGCTGAAGCCTAGGAGTAGATCCCGCGCTCGATCCGCATGAACGCGGCGGCGCGCAGTCCGGGGCGGTACGGCCCCTTGTGGCGGCGTTGTAGCGCCAATGTCGCGGCATGCGGCCCCGCCGATCCCGTCAGCCGGGCGATATCCGCGAAATGCTTGGCGCGCGCGCCCTCGGCCCGTTTCTTCGGGGTGTCGATCACGTGCTTGGTCATGACTCCTCCTTGCGTTGTGACGTCATTTCCTGCCCACACGCTTGAATCTGGTCGCTGGAGCGAGTCGGCGCAAGGGTCTTGACCGCAATCGGCCTTGCCCCGCCCTGAGGAAGCGGCTAGGCGAATGCCATGCTGAAGGTTCGTGTCATCCCCTGCCTGGACGTCAAGGACGGCCGCGTCGTCAAGGGCGTGAATTTCGTCAATCTCATCGACGCCGGCGATCCGGTCGAGGCCGCCAAGGCCTATGACGCCGCCGGCGCGGACGAGCTGTGTTTCCTGGACATCGCCGCTACGCAGGAGAACCGCGGCACGATGTATGACGTCGCCAGCCGCACCGCCGAGCAGTGCTTCATGCCGCTGACCATCGGCGGTGGTGTGCGGACCTCGGCCGACGTGCGCGCCCTGCTGCTGGCGGGCGCCGACAAGGTCAGCTTCAACTCCGCCGCCGTAGCAAACCCCGACGTGGTGGCCGACGCCGCCAACAAGTTCGGCGCGCAGTGCATCGTGGTCGCCATCGACGCCAAGACCGCGCCCTCGGGCCGGTGGGAAATCTTCACCCACGGCGGCACCCGCGAGACCGGCATCGACGCAGTCGAGTTCGCCAGGGAAATGGAACGCAAGGGCGCCGGAGAGATCCTGCTGACCTCGATGGACCGGGACGGCACCCGCGACGGCTACAATCTGCCGCTGACCCGCGCCATCGCCGACGCGGTCCGGGTCCCGGTGATCGCCTCTGGCGGCGTGGGCAATCTGGACCACCTTGTCGACGGCGTGACCGAGGGCCATGCGAGCGCGGTTCTGGCCGCCTCGATCTTCCATTTCGGCGATCACACCATCGGCGAAGCGAAGGCGCACATGGCCGCCGCCGGGATCCCCGTGAGGCCGGCATGACCGACATCCTGGACCAACTGGCCGCGACCATCGCTTCGCGCAAGGGGGCGGACGCCAAGGCCTCCTATACCGCCAGCCTGCTCGCCAAGGGCACCGCGAAATGCGCCGAGAAATTCGGCGAAGAGGCAGTAGAGGCCATCGTCGCCGCCGCCCAGGGCGACCGCGCCGCGCTGACCTCCGAAGCGGCGGACGTCGTCTATCACTTGCTGGTCATGCTGACCGCAGGCGACGTGACCCTGGACGACGTGCGCGCCGAACTGGCCCGGCGCGAGGGTGTCTCCGGTCACGCCGAGAAGGCCACGCGCAAAGGCTGAACCGTCGCGCGGTACACAGGCGATTTGCCGATTGCCACCGCCCTGCCCTTTGGCTATACCCGCCCACGCTGCACCCGTAGCTCAGCTGGATAGAGCGCTGCCCTCCGAAGGCAGAGGCCACAGGTTCGAATCCTGTCGGGTGCGCCACAGAATTGCCAATTAAATAATACAAATCAAAATGGGCTTCCTCTGTTCTCCCAGACATAGTGGAGGACCACTTCTGTGGGGAAGACCAGTCTCGCCTTCCTTCACCTTCCGCTCAGATGTCCAGTTCGTCCAGATGCCGACAAAGATCGCGCGTTGCCCCTCCGCATACAGATGCAAATATGCTAATGTGTGCTGCGCGCTAGACGCACTTAACTCAGATACAGGAACGGGAGGTCTCTATGAAGTTTCTAAATAATATTGGTATCTCAGGAGTCTGTTTGCTTGCCGCGGTGTTTGTCACTCCTGCAAATGCGGAACCCTTGGCGGGCGTTGGAGCCAAGACAGGGGCTGCAATCGGCGCGGTGAGTGGTGATGTGAAGATAAAGAAACCGAAAAAGGCAAAAAAGAAGAAATCTGTTGTTAAAGGCCAGGCCAGCGGAGCCGCTGTGGGCGCTATTTCTCCTGGGTCTATAAATTTGAAGTAACAAAGAAATCCACCCGCGTTGATAGCTGTTCACGTGGAAGCCTAATGGGCTAATTCGGGCCAAACCTACGGGCGGGTGGAAGTTTGGCTGTAATAGCCCGGCCAAGGCGAACTTCCGGATGGCTTCTTGGCACATTGTAAGGGACTTAGAACTGTAGTTAGTTCGCCCTTCTGCTTCCACATGATATCGCTGACGATTTTAGCAAGGATCTTGTGAGGCAGTCATTTCAGCAAGCACAGCTTAGTCGATCTGTTTGGAGAGCGCACAAACTGTGGGGTTATGAATCTGGTGACACAAGGCCCGAAACCAACCTTGCGACCAAAAGAAAAATCGAGTCCTTTCAAAACCTAGAAACCCACAGGCGTCTCGTCGGGTGCGCCCCCTCCTTTTCCATGTCGGCAGAAGAACAGATGTCGGGTCACTGCGTCTCGAGCAGCCATCTGCCTTGGGCGTCCTGGCAGCGGCGGGTGTTGACTTCCCTTTCGAGGCCCGTGGTTGTGCGGACCTTGTGGCGCAGCGAGATGCATGGCGGAGAGGTCTCGATGGCGGTGATCTCGACGCTGCCGGTGCTGCCGGTCTCCGGGTTTGTCCACTCGACGTGCTGACCGGGACGGGGTTCCACGCCTGTGAACAGCGACTCGGCCGCGGTGCCGGCGACCGTCACGTCGGATCCCGCGATGCCGCTATTGCTGAAACCGCGGGCGAACTGCGCTTCGGCGGGAGCGGCGCCTAGCAACGCGAGCGCGCCGAGCAGGAGAAGGGCGCGGGGCGCCGTCGCGGAATGGGGCATGCCGGAACCTGCTGGTTGAGTGGCCTCGTTCGCCACACTCTAGCGCTATCCTTGCCGTGTGGCGAGCGGCTGTCTCAGACCTCGCCTGCCAGCAGGCCGAAGTCACGCAGCAATGCCTCTACCTCCTCGGAGCGAAATGGCTGCTCGAGCGGGTGAAAACCGGTTCTGGCATAGTCCTGCGCATGGGGATCGCCACCCAGCACGACGATTCGGGTGCCCGCGGTCGCCAAGGCCTGCACCTTGGGATGCGTCACCAGCTCTGCGACCGGCGCGCCGAGGAAAGCGACGTCGAACGGCCCCTCCCAGGGGGCATCGAGCGTTGCCGCGACCTCGGCCCGCGCGCCATCGAGGCCGGAGAGCATTTCCTGCAGATCGAGCGCGAGAACAGGTTTTCGGGTCACGACGAGAAAGCGCCGGGCGTCAGGCGACACGGCCTCAACCATCGGGGTCTCCTACATGTGGGGATTCGGGGCGTTGGCAGAAGAATGGAACCTCGCGCCGTCCGGCGCATTAAACTGTGACATAGGAAGGCGCTCCAGATGGTCACCGATTGCACGAACTGTCCACTTCGCAAACTGGAGGTGTTCGACGATCTGACCCCTGACGAGCTGGTGTTCATGCGCCGCTTCAAGGCCGGCGAGCTGAAGATCGAACGTGGCACCCCGATCCTTCTGGAAGGATCGAACAGCCCGCAACTCTATACCACGCTGAAAGGTTTCGGGTTGCGCTACAAACTGCTCGCGGATGGCGGGCGCCAGGTGGTGAATTTCGTCTTGCCCGGCGATTTCATCGGCTTGCAGGCCGGTGTGATGGGCGAGATGCAGCACTCTGTCGAGGCGAGCACGCAGATGGTGCTGTGCGTGTTCGACCGCTCGGACATATGGTCTTTGTTCAAGCAGCAACCCGGGCGGGCGTTCGACCTGACCTGGCTTGCCGCCATCGAGGAGCATTTCCTGGGGGATGCCCTGACCTCGGTGGGGCGAATGTCGGCGGCGCAGCGGATCTGCTGGGGGCTACTGCGCCTGTTCAAGAGGTGCGAGGCTCTGGGACTGACCCGGGAAGACGCCTGCCCGTTTCCCTACAAGCAGCAGGACCTCGCGGATGCGCTGGGTCTGTCGTTGGTCCATACCAACAAGACGCTCATGGCGCTCCGCGAGAAACAGATCCTGAGTTGGCAGGACGGGACCCTGCGCCTGTTGAATAGGGACGCGGCCGAAGACATGGCGCTCATGGAAAGCGATCCGCAACATCCGAGGCCGTTGATATGACGCCGATCAATCCTCGCGCTCGGTGGTGAAGGTCAGCGGGTATCCCTTCGTGCGGCCTGCCTCGGTGCCCTGCCGCGCCTTGGTATCGGCGATGTCGCGGGTGTAGACGGCCACCACGCAAGCTCCCTTTTGGTGCGCGGTCAGCATCACGCCCAGCGCATCCTCGGTGCCCATGCGGAAAACTCCGCGCAGTATCGTGACGACGAACTCACGGGGCGTGAAATCGTCGTTCAGCAGGATGACCTTGTAGAGGCTCGGCCGCGCTGTCTTCGGCGTCACCTTGGTCTTCGGCAGGGTCGTGGTCTTGCTCATCCCGGGGCCTCTTGCGCCTTGGAGAACAATAACAGGATCGCAAATCCGGGCGCTCCGGTCCAGCGGGACGGATCCGCCGTGCTTCGGCCATCTTCCGGCGCTAGCCGTGGGACATTCGTTGACCTATTCGAGACCCGGCATGTCAGATCCCACTTCCGCCCGCGCTCCGTTGTCGATTGGCATCGCGGGGGCAGGCGTGGGCGGGCTTGCCGCGGCGGCGCTTCTGGCCGCGCGCGGCCACGCCGTGGAGATTTTCGATCAGTTCGACCGGCCGCGCCCGGTCGGTTCGGGGCTAGTAATCCAGCCGGTCGGACAACGGGTACTGCGGGAATTGGGATGCCTGGACACGGCCCTGTCCCGCGGGCGCCTGCTGAATGAGATCCTCGGCACCAGCCGGGAAACCGGGCGCCACGTGCTGTATGCGCGATATGGAAGCGGGCAGGACGCGGATCGGGGGCTGGCGATTCACCGGGCGGCGCTGTTCGACTGCCTGCTGGGCGCAAGCGCCGCTCAGGGGATCGGCATATCGACAGCACGGCGCGTCATTTCGCGCGAAGGCCAACGGTTCCTGTTCGAAAACGGTACGCGAAGTGCCCGGTTCGATCTGCTGGTCGACGCCAGTGGCAGCCGGTCACGGCTGACCCCGATGCGCGTGCGCGCCCTGAAATACGGGGCACTCTGGGGTGTCGTTGACTGGGTGCCGGGCGCGACCCTTGCAGAAACCCAGCTGACCCAGAAATACAGCGGCGCGAGCAAGATGATGGGCGTGCTGCCCATCGGCTCCCTGCCGGGTGAAACCAAGGCCCGCGCCGCGATCTTCTGGTCCCTGCCCTGCGAAGCCTACGGTGCATGGCTAGTGGCAGGCGTCGGTCCCTGGCTGGAGGATTGCCGGGCGCTCTGGCCCGAGGCCGAGCCCTATTTCGGGCAAATCAGGGATACAGGGGAAATGACCATGGCCCGCTATGGGCACGGAACGCTGGCGCGCCCGGTTTCGGAGGGACTGGTTCACATCGGAGATGCGGCGCATTGCACCAGTCCGCAGCTGGGTCAGGGGGCGAACATGGCGCTGCTGGACGCGCTCGCGCTGGCGCAGGCGCTGGAGCGGCATCCTCGGCGCGACACGCTGGCGGACGCGGGCCGGGCCTATGTGCAGGCGCGGCGCGGGCACGTGCTGGCCTACCAGTCGATGAGCGCGCTGTTCACGCCGCAGTACCAGGGCGACAGCCGGGCGCTGGCGCTGCTGCGGGACCGGGTGCTCTACCCGGTGTCGCAGGTTCCGCCGATCCCCTCGGTGCTGTCCCGTCTTGTCACGGGTCGGCTGGTGCCCCCTGTCGCGGGGCTGCCGGGCTGAGCCTTTGCGGCCTCATTCCGGCAGTGGCGGGGTCAGCGAACCGCCGTCCGGCAGAGAATCCGACGGGCGGCTCGCACCCTGAAGCTCGTCCATCATCGCCCGCAGCGTCTCGTCCTCGGGGTTGATCGCCAACGCCTGCTCTAGCACGGTTTCGGCGGCAGCCGGGCCTTCGGTGGCAGCGGCGATCCGAACGATCATCACCCAGGCCTCGGTCCGCTGCGGGTCGAGCCGGACCACCTCGCGGAACGCGGCGGTGGCGGCGTTGAAATTGCGCATCGTCAGCGCCATGCCTGCCATCTGAAGGTGCGTTTCCGGGAAATCGGCGCGGTTGCGCAAGGCGCCTTGCCAGTCAGCCATAGCGGCACGGAAATCCTCGGTGATGCGGCCCGGCATTCGCGCGATCGGCGCGTCGAGCATCGCCTTCGCCGCCTCGATCCGCACCGTCTTGATCGGATCGTCCAGCAGGCCCACCAGCCTCAGCACCCTGTCCTGCGGCGGGGCCATCCGCTGCACGCCCACGGCGGCAGCGCGCACCACGGGGTCGGGATCCTCGAGCAGCGGTACGAGCCTTTCGGCGGCGCTGGGGCTGTTCGCCTGTTCGAGCAGCCAGAGCGCGGTGGCGCGCGCGATCCCCGGCTGTTCGGTATCCAGCGCCAGTTCAGTGACGTCCCCCGCAGCCGAGACCGCATCCTCGCGTCCACGGGCAAGTGTGACACCGAAGTGCGGGCCGCGGTTGTCGCTTTCAGGGAACCAGTCGGCGATGGTTTCGGCGGCCCAGTCGGCAGACCTGTCTTCGTGGCAGGTGGTGCAGGTGTCGGGCGCACCGGTCTGCGCCGACAGGTCCGGGCGCGGGACGCGGAAGGAATGGTCCGCCCGCCAGTCGTTGCCCATGTAGACACGCTCGCCCATATGGCAGCTCTTGCACTCGGCGCCAGCACTGCCTTCGGGGTGGCGGTGATGCTCGGGGCTGTCGTAGAGCGCCGGTTTCAGCGTCGGGAAGTCGGGGTTGCCCGCCGGGCCGTGGCACTGTGTGCAGACGGCATTGCCCTCGGCCTTAAGTTCGGCGGCGTGCGGTTCGTGGCAGTCACCGCAGGAGACGCCGCGGGCGTACATCTTCGATTGCAGGAACGAGCCGTAGACATAGACCTCGTCCTCGATCTGGCCGTCGGCGTAGTAGAGGCCCGGTCGCAACAGCGCCAGGTTGTAGGCGTCATCGAAGAGCGTTCCCGGCATCGGGTTGCCGTCCAGATGCGCCTCGCGCCGCGAATGGCAGGTGGCGCACTGCTGGATCGCCGCTTCAGGGTCCGAGAAATCCACGGCGAAACCGTAGTTTTCGGGGTGCGGCGCGGGCTGGCCAGCTTCGGTCCAGTCGACATGGGCGCGGCCTGGGCCGTGGCAGGCCTCGCACCCGACGCCGATCTCTACCTGAGTAGAGCCATAGCGGCCGGTGGTCGGGTTGAAATTCTTCTGGAAGCCGGTCGCGTGGCACTCGGCGCAACGGCCGTTCCAGGTCTTGTAGGGGCCGGTCCAGTGCAGCCCGTCGTCTGGCGGCAGGTCCTGGTCCGGGTAGAGGTGGAACCAGCCGCCCTTTTCGGTATCCCAGACCACGTCGAAGCTTTGCAGGCGGCCTGGCTCGGTCTCGAGCAGGTATTGCTGAAGCGGCTCGACCCCGACCACCGAATGCACCCGGTAGGACGAGGTCGCGCCGTCGGTCTCGGTCACCGAGACGCTGTGGGTGCCGTCTGGCCCGATGCGGAAACGGGCGGTCATGTCGCCCAGCGTGAACTCGGTGCCGTCGAAATCCGCACGGATGTTAGCCGGGTCAGCTTCGGTCCAGGCGAGCGCGTGGTGCGAGTCCTTCCAGGCTTCGGCCACGTCGGTGTGACAGGCGGTGCACACGTCGGAGCCAACATAGCCCCGGCCGTCCTGCGCGGCGGCGGCGCTGGCGAACATGAAAAGTAGCAGGAGCAGGAGACGGTGCAGCATCAGGGGCCTTCGCAGTTCTTGGCGGCGCATCAAGCGCCGGGATTGAGGGGCGGCAGGGGTTGGGCGTGCACATGAATGTGCGCCGTCTCTCGCGCCTTCGGCAGGGCTGAGGCCAGGGCGGACCATGCAGCCCCCGCATCGCCGCCAGTCTCAGAGTAGCTGGCCGCGCCGAGGCGGACCAGCGCCGCCTGCACGTTCGGGTCATGCCGCGGGTCGGGGCCCTCGAAGCGCGCCGCCCAAGCGTCGAGAGCCGGGTGCAGCCGGGCAAGATCTTTGCCCGAGACGACCTGTCGAAGCTGGCGGAAGGCATAGGTTTCGGACTCGCGCCAACGGTCGCCCGCAGCGCTGGCCTCGGCGCGCAAAGGTGGAAGCAGGCGGCGCACCAGCAGGCCCACGAAGCCCAGCGCGAAAAGCGCGCCCAGCGCGGAGAGACCGATCAGCCGCCAGTCCCTCGGTTCCTGGTTTCGCAGCGGCGGCCCCTCGACGACGACCGTAAACCCATCGACGCTGGCGGTTTCGATCTCGTCGGTGTCGAGGTTGTACCAGTCGAGGCTGATCCCCGGCGCTTCGCCCGAGCCGCCACCCTGGGCGACAAGCGAGACGGACTCGGTTCGGCTGCCGGACTGCACACCCCGCTGCTCGGTCTCCTCGACCGACGGCTCGTCCGGGTAGGCCTGGACGCCGGGCACGGCGGATTCCGGCAGCAGTTTCGGCAGGAACATGGGCGAGAGCCCCTCGACCGTGGCCGAAACCGTGCGCCGGGCGCTGTCGCCGGGTGACATCGCCGCCGGATCGCCTTCGACGGACTGCTCAAGCGTCAGGTTACGCGCTGCGATGAACGGGTCCAGCCCTTCGGCGCCCTCGGGCACGACCCCGGCGAACTCGATTGGCCCGGTCTCGACGGTCGCCGCGACGGGGGCATTCGACTCCGGATCGGAGAAGGTCACGCCGACGGGTTGCGACGGGATCGAGAAACGGCCCGGCACCATTGGCGAGATCCGGTAGGTTCGGCTGATCCCCGCCCAGGTCTGGCCCTCGATCCTCTCGCTCACCGGGGAAGTGGAACGCTCGGGCAGGCGGACCAGCAGGTTCGGCGCTTCGAAACTCGGCCAGACCGGGGGCGAGGGCATGAAAGTCGGGACCAGCACGGTCAGCCGCAGCAGCAGAGGCTGGCCGGGGATCGCTTCGGTTTCGTCGAAGCTGACACGCAGGATCGGCTCTGCCGGAGCATCGGTGGCGGACGGCGCGGGCGCGCTGCTGGGCTGGGCACGCCCCGCTTGCGGCTGGGATGGCGTAGCGCCCTCCGTTTGAGACTGCTCGGCCTCGCCGCGCGGCGAGACCGGTTGCGGAATCACCCGGCGCTGCGTCTGCGCGTCGGCGGCAAGAGGCAAGAGGACGAGGGCAAGGGGCAGGCAGAGCCGGATCATTGCGCGGCCTCCCCACCGGCGTCACCGGCCCGCGCGGCCTCGATGGCGAAACGCTGGCGCAGGAAGTCGCCGGTGCTGGTGTCGACCGTGTTCATCCATTGCTCGGTGGTCATCAGGCCTACACCGTCGCCGTCCTCCTGCTGGACCACCATGTCGGTCTCGGCGCCGCGGTTTTCCTCGTTGTCGAAAACCACGTCATCCGCGCCGATACCGGTATCCTCGCCGGTGTCTGACTGCTCGCGCAGTTCCTCGACATAGTCGACGATGCGGCGCGCGGTTTCGAGGTTCTCTTCAGCGCCCGGGTAGTCCGGGTCGCGCTGCAGCACGGTTTCGAAGGCGCGCACGCCGTCGCGGTACCCGCGCGATTTCAGATGCGCCATGCCCTGGATAAAGGCGGCCTGCGCGGTTTCGAGCCGGCCCAGCACCTCGACGGCCTGCTCGTACTGGCCCGAGCGGTAGAGCGCATAGCCGCGCCAGAGCGGATCGGCGAAGAGCTCCGCCGCGCGGGCGAAATCCCGGCGCTCGTACGCCAGCCTGCCTTGCTGGTCAGGGGTCAGGAACCAGTCGACGATACCGGCAGCCCGTGCCTCCTGAGCCGGGAAAAGCAGCGCGGCGAGCAGGGCCAGCCGCGCCCAGTGCATGGTCCAGCCTCGGCGGAACCAGATCAGCATCAGCAGCGCCGCGGGCCAGGCCAGCCAGTGGCCACGATCCTCCCAGGGCTGGTCGGTGTTCTCGAGCATCGCGCGCCGGTAGGCTGCATTCAGCAGCCGGTCCAGTTGGCGCACGTCCGCATTGTCGGGCGTCACGCGCACCACCGTCGCCGTCAGCCGGTCGAGGCCCGCGTCGCCGGTCCCCTCTGGCAGCACGGCCAGGACCGCCACCGGTACCCCTGCCGCGTTCAGTGCGTCCACGTCCGTCGGGTCGACGCCGTCGGTCACGAACAGCACCCCCCCCGGCGCGGTTTCCTCGGCCAGCAGTGCCGTAGCAAGCTCAAGCGCACGCCCGGCGTTGGCGCCTTCCTCGGGCATGACATCGGGGGAAAGGCCCTGAAGGTAGGGCACCATCACGCCCGGATCCTCGGTCATCGGCACCACGCCATGCGCCGAGCCGGCATAGGCGACCAGCGCGGTGCGCGCCCCGGCGCGCAGATCGAGGAAGTCGCGGATCTTCTGCTTACCGCGCTCCAGCCGCGAGGGAGAAATATCGGTCTCGGTCATTGAGGGCGTGACCTTCAGCACCGCGACCACCGGGGCAGAGCGGGCGACGAACGGGTCCGGCAGCCTTGTCCAGGTCGGCCCGGCAGCGCCGATTGCGGCAAGGGCCAGCGCGGCGGCGACACCGTCGATGGCTCGCAAACGCTGGCGATTGCCGCTGCCGACCGTCAGCGCCTTGCGCAGATGCGGCGCGACACCGTCGGTCGGCAGGTCGCGCCGGACATGCCCCCGCCGCACCTGCCACCATAGACCGGCAATCACCGGAAGCATCAGCAGCCAGAGTGGACGCAGGAAGTGGAACGCCTCGAAGAACAGCGCCAGATCGGTCATGCCGCTACCTTTCGCCGTTGACCGAATTGGAGCCAGGCCACGGTAGCAATGCCGATGAGCACCGCCAGCGCGAGCGGAATATGCGCGAGGGATTGGCGTGGACGGTAGGACAGGGTTTCGACCTCACGCGGGGCCAGTTCGTCGATGCGGTCGTAGACGCCGCTCAGCGCCTCTTCGTCCTCGGCGAAGAAATAGGCCCCGCCGGTGCGATCAGCGATGGCCTTCAGCGTCGCAAGGTCCACCCGCGCCTCGCCCGAGGCGTTCGGATCGCCCACGGCGACGGTGTAGATCTCGACGCCCCGGTCCGAGGCGATCTCGGCGGCGTTGACCGGGCTCATGGTGCTGGCGGTGTCGCTGCCGTCCGAAAGCAGGATCAGCAGGCGCTGGTCGATCTCGCTGGCCTCGAAGGTGCGGATCGCAAGCCCGATGGAATCCCCCAGCGCCGTGTGCGGCCCCGCCATGCCGACCTCTGTCCGATCCAGCAGGTCGAGGATCGTGCCCAGATCCTCGGTCAGCGGAGCCTGAAGATAAGCGCGGGAGCCGAAGACGATCAGGGCCATGCGATCGCCGTCACGGCCTTCGACGAAGCTCCGCACGACGTCGCGGACCGCCGCGAGGCGCTGCTTGCGGGTGCCGTCGGGCGCAGCGAAATCGCGTGTATCCATCGAGCCCGAGATATCGATCGCCAGAACCACGTCGCGGGCGGCCTTGGTCACCTCGATCGGCGCACCGACCCGTTCGGGGCGGGCCAGCGCCAGGACGATCAGCAGCCAGCACAGGATCGCGGCGCCCATCTGCAGGCGACTGCGCGACAGCACAACCGCACCAGCGCGCGGCTCGGCGCCTGAGGTTTCCACGATGGAACGGAAGAAGGGAAATCGCAGCGCGGGCACCTGCTCACGCCATGGGGGGACGAAGTGCCAGACCAGAAGCGGCAGTGGCAGCAGGATCAGCGCCCAAGGCAGCGCGAGCGAGATCATGGCGCGGCCTCCACCCGGTGCGCGCGGACCCAGTCGGCGGCCAGCTTCGACAGGCCGGGCACCTGTTGCTTGCCGCTATAGGGCGCGCGGGCGAGCGCTGCGCCGGGGCCGTCGCGGAATTGGTTGGAGCCACCCGAGGCGTCGAGGAACCCCAGCCAGTCCGCACCGGTCAGCCCGGCGACCCGCTCGCGCGACCAGGCGGCCAACGCGGCGCGGCGCAGGATCGCGGCAATGACGGCGGGATCGTCCCCCGCGGCGGAGAGCTCGACCAGCGCGGCCCGGCGATATGCGTTCGCTCGCCAGTGCTTGACGCCACGCCAGATCGCCCAGCAAAGCGCCAGCGCGAGCAATACACCAAAAACTACCCAGCCGCCGGTCTGCGGCAGCATCGACACCGGCTGTGGCTCGGGCGGTTCGACCAGCATGTCCATCAGGTCGACAAGGTTCACCGGCGCTTGGGTTTCCGTCTCGTCGTTCATGCCGGCCCCAGTCCCATCAGGCGGCGCAGCTGCGGCAGCGTTTCGTCCGCCGTGGTCAGCGGGAGCACCGGCACGCCCAGCCGCCGCTGCCAGTCGAGGATCTTGGCAAGCCTGCCCTGCGCCACTTCGCGCAGGTTCTGGTGCGTGGTGCGGTCGCCGGTGTCGACCTCGGCCTGAAGTTCGCCGTCCGAGACGACCAGCTTCAGCCCAGGCGGAAGGTCGTCGCCGAACGGGTCCGAAACCAGCCCCAGTACCAGGTCGTTGTGCCGGGCGAGCCCGGTGACAAGCCGCTCGGTCTGCTCGTCCACCACGGCAAAGTCGCTCAGCACGATGACGAGGTGATTGCGCGGCGCAATCCGGGCGACGGCGCGCAGCACGTGGGTCAGCGGCATCGGTGCGACGTCAGGCGCGTCGGCGCGTAGCAGGGCGTTGGCATCGGCCAGTGCGGTCAAGAAACGGTTCAGCGCGGGGCGGCTGCGCTGCGGGCGGATTTCGGCCAGGTGGGTGTCGCCGAAGACGATCCCGCCGACCCGATCACCCTGATCGAGGATGCGGAAGGCCGCCAGCGCCGCCGCCTCGGCCGCCGTCACGGATTTCATGTTCAGCACCGAACCGAAAAACATCGACATGCGCTGGTCGACGACGATCAGCGCCGGACGGTCGCGCTCCTCGGTCATCACGCGCACATGCGGCTGGCCGGTGCGCGCGGTCACTTTCCAGTCGATTGCGCGAATGTCGTCGCCGGGCAGGTAGTCGCGCAATTCCTCGAAGTTCAGCCCCCTGCCCCGAAGGCGCGACGCATGTCGGCCGTTCAGTACCGAGCGCGCGGGCTGGCGCGGCAGGAAGCTGAGGCTGCGCGCCCGACCTTCGAGTGAGCGCAGATGCGCCAGGGTGACATGGACGCGCGGATCGGCCTCGGTTGCCTCGGCGGGCGGGCGCACCACACCGGACCGCAGCCGGGCGGCATGATCGGGACCGGCCACGGCTCAGGCCGCCTTCGGCGGGCGCTGCCCGGCCTCGACGCCCGGCAGCCAGTCGAGGACCAGCTCGGCGGCGGCGCGCCCGGCGGGCTCGAGCATCAGCATATGCCCGGCATCGGGCAGCACATGCGGCGTGACGCCGTAGTAGAGTGCCGTCAGTTGCACGTCGGCGGGCGGAACCAGCGGGTCGCGTGCGCCACCTATAACCATCACATTGCGTTGCGAGAGCGGCGGCGGCGCGAAAGGCGGCCAGCCGGCAGTCGCGCCCATCGCCTTGAGCGACTCGTCACCAAGCTGCACGGCGATCCGTGCAAACGCCGCATCGTCTATGCCCGATGGGAACAGCTCGCGCCGCAGCACGTCCATATCCGCCTGCGCCAAGCCACGGAAGGAATAGAGCCACATCTGCTGCCAGAGCCCGGGATTGCGCCAGAAAAGCTCGGCCGAGGCCCGCCACAACCCGTAAGGAGGAACCGAGCAGATCAGCACCGTTCCGGCGACGGGCCTGCCCCGCGCCAACAGTTTCTGCGCCACGGCCCCGCCAAGCGAATGCGCGAGGACCACCGTCGGCCGGTCGATCCGGTCCAGCGCGGCGTCCAACTGATCGGCATAGTCATCAAGGGTCGATCCGGCGCCCGTGAGGCTGATCGCCCAGGTCCGGTAGCCGCGATGCGCGAACAGGTCGAACCCCTCGTCCGGCCAGATCCACGCACCCGCGCCGATCCCGTGCACCAGAAGCAGATCGACTTCGCGGGCAGGGCCTTCTGGCGGGGCGCAGAAAAGGTCCGGGCTGTGGGCCGCAGGTCTCACGGCAGGGCCACCTGGCGCAGGATCTCTTCGACCACGGCGTCGGCCGAAACGCCCTCGCCCTGCGCTTCATAGGTCAGACCAAGGCGGTGCCGCAGCACGTCGGGGGCGATGGCGCGCACATCCTCGGGGTCTACATAGTCGCGGCCTTGCAGCCACGCGTGGGTGCGCCCGCATTTGTCGAGAGCAAGGCTCGCACGGGGGCTGGCACCGACCTCGATCCAGCGCTTCAGATCGTCGCCGAACTCGGCGGGCACGCGCGTCGCGTTGACCAGGTCGGCCATGTAGCGCTCCATCGGCTCGGCGACGTGGATCGCGCCTATTTCGCGGCGGGCGGAGAAGACCGAGTCCTGTGGGATCGGGGCGGGCTTCTCTTTCGGGGCAGCATCTGAAGGCGCGGCGCTGGCGGCGATCTCTTCACCGCGGACCAGCCGGATCACCTCGACCTCGTCCTCGACCGGCGGGTAGGTAATGTTCACGTGCATCAGGAAACGGTCCATCTGCGCCTCGGGCAGCGGATAGGTGCCTTCCTGCTCGATCGGGTTCTGCGTCGCCATCACCATGAACAGTGGAGGCATCTTGTGCGTGGTCCCCGCGACGGTGACCTGTCGCTCCTCCATCGCTTCGAGCAGCGCGGCCTGCACCTTGGCAGGCGCGCGGTTGATCTCGTCAGCAAGAACTATGTTGGCGAAGATCGGCCCGGCCTCGAAGCGGAACTCACCGCCCTTGTCGGACTGGTAGTAGACCTCGGTCCCGGTCACGTCCGAGGGCAGCAGGTCGGGAGTGAACTGGATGCGGCTGAAATCGCATTCCATGTTCTTCGCCAGCGCCTTGATCGCGCGGGTCTTGGCAAGGCCGGGCAGACCCTCGACCAGCAGGTTGCCATTGGCCAGAAGGCCGATCAGCAGGCGCTCGATCACGTCGCGCTGGCCGATGATCGCCTCGCCCATGCGGGCGCGCAGCAGGTCGATGTCGTCGCGTGTGGTCATGAGCTTCCGTTCATTCTTGCAGGGATGCAGGCGGCGCGGGCGGGGTCAGCACTTCGGTCAGCGGCAGGCCGATAGCGCCCGACGGCAGCTTGGTTCCCAGGTAGGTGGCGATGGTCGGCGCGACGTCCACGGTCTCGACCCGGCGAGCAATGCGCTGTGGCGCGATGCCCGGACCGGCGAAGATAATCGGCACGTGGCTGTCATAGGTCCAGGGCGAGCCATGCGCCGAGGCGACAGTCAGTCCGTCGAAATCGGCGATGAACCAGTGCGGCTCGAAGACGACATAGATGTCGCCCGAGCGGTCGTGGTGGAAATTCGCGAGCACCGCGTCCTGGATCTTGCCGCGCGGCACCGCACCCGCACGCAGTGCGCTGCTTGGGATGGCGTGGGCGATTCCCGGCAGACGCTCCAGCTCCGCTGCGACGGCACGCTCGACCTCGGCCCGGTCGAGACCACCGGCCTCGATCTCGGCCGTGTTCAGGTAGAGGTAGGGGTTCGAGAAATTCTGCACCAGTTCCTGCGCGGTGCCGAACTCCGCCGTCAGGCGGACGAAGCCCGGCTCGGTATCGACCCGTTCGAAATCGAATAGCCCGGCCTCGATGCCGAGCGTTGCCAGATACCCGGGATGCTCAGGCGCGCCGTGGTCCGCCGACAGCACGACGAGCGTCTTGTCCAGTCCGACGCGCGCGTCCACATGCGTCAGCAGGTCCGCGAGCGTCCGGTCGAGACGCATCAGGTTGTCCTCGGCCTCGAGGCTGGAGGGACCGAACAGGTGGCCGACATAGTCGGTCGACGAAAGGCTCACCGACAGGAAATCGGGCACATCGTCCTGGCCCAGCCCCTCGGCGTCCAGCAGGGTCTTGGCGAAATCGGCGGTGATCTCGTCCCCTGCCGGGCTGAGCGTCAGGCGCGTGGTGAAATACTTGTCGTCGGCCGGTCCCCAGGCATGGGGAAAGATTCGTCCGAAGCCGGGGAAGTCGGTTTCCCACGGCTGATCGTCATGCTCACCGAACATGTAGGCATCCGCGTCCTGCGACAGCGTCCACTCGGTTTCGGCATAGCCGGCGACCACGCCCCTCGCCTCCCAATCGGCGATCCAGCCGGGGTAATCGTCGCGGTAGAAGGTGCTGGTGACGAAGCGGCCCTCGGACTTCGAGAACCAGTAGGCCTGCCCCGCATGACCGGCCATCGAGATCGCGCCACGGTCCTTGACCGACACGCCGAAGACCTTGGCCTCAGAGCCGAAATGCAGAGCGATCTCGTCCGAGGCCGTCGAGGTCAGGATGTTGCGGGGCGAGCGGCCGTCGGTGGTCGCGGCGCGTTGCGTCGGGTCGATCTCGGCGCCAGCATCAACGCCCGTCGCGCCGACCAGCGGGAAGTCGGCGTCCTGCACGTTGTAGAACTGCGTGCCCGCGACGCGATCGTACCACAGGTTCGCAACCATGCCGTGGATCGCCGGGTCGGTGCCGGTGGCGAGCGTCGTGTGCCCGACGATGGTCTCGGTGTTGGCGTGGCGGTGGTGCGCGTCGGCATATACGGCACCGTTCTCAAGCAGATAGCGGAAACCACCGTCGCCGAAATTCGCCCCGTACCTGTCGATCAGGTCGGCGCGCAACTGATCCACGGTGATCTGCAGGACGAGGCGAGGCCGCTCCTGCGCCAGCGCGGGTTGCGCCAGCATGGTCAAAGAGGCAGCGGCAAGCAGGCTGCGGGCCAAGCGGGCGTCAGTCATCATCGGGCCAGACCCTTTTCCAATCCTCGGCCATGTCGATCAGGACCCAGCCGCGCGCGTCTGCTTCGTCGAGGCCGCGGTCCAGCACGCCGATATGCCCTTCACGATCATAGGCGAACTCGCGATCGGCGTCAGTGTGGTGGACGATGAGGCCCAGGCGCGCGCCCTCGCCCGCCGTGGCCCATTCGAGCATCTGGAAATCGCCGTCCGAATTGCCGCCGACCAGGATCGGGCGCTTGCCGATCCGCGCGTCGATGGCCACCGGCTTGCCCTCTTTGTCGTCGATGAAGAAAATGCCGGGATCCTTCATCACACGCGGCTCGCCGTCCTCGGCGGTGTAGCTCGATTTGCCGGTAGTGCCTATCACCTGCTCGGGCGGGATGTTGTACGCCGCCTCAGAGAAGGCGCGGATGAAGTGGAGCCCGCCCCCCGAGACAATATAGGTCTTGAAGTTTTCGTCGCGCAGGTAGCTCAGCAGTTCCAGCATCGGCTGGTAGATCATGTCGTCATAATGCATCCCGGTTTCGGGGTGCGTGGCGCTGTCCAGCCAGGCGCGGCCGTCGGCGATGAACTCGTCCACGGTCATGCCGGAATGGGTGACCGAGACGACCTCGAGCAGGCCCTCGGTTCCTGCGGCGGCCACGGTCTCGAGATCACCCGCTGCGGCGGCTTTCAGGACGTCCGATGTCAGGACCGAGGGATCGGCCTCGGCCATTTCGCGCAGGCGGTCCATGGCGAAAAGGAACTGGAAATACACGGGCTTCTCGGCCCAGAGCGTACCGTCGTTGTCGAAGGTCGCAATGCGGTCGCCGGGGGTGACGTAGTCGGGCGAGGCGCGGTCTGTGACCCGCTCGACGAACTCGATGATCGCGGTCTTGGTCTCGCCCTCGGTCCAGGAGGGCAGCGGATCGGCCAGGGCCGTCATCGGCAGCAGGAGCAATGCGAAAGTTGCGAACGGTCGATGGGCGATCATGCTGAAATCCTCAAGCCTTTGGATGCTGGTACAATCATGCGCGGGCCGGGCACCAAGGCGTCCGACCCGCAGGATCGACGGCCCTGCCCGAAGACAGGACCGGGAGCTGGCTTACTGGGCGCCGCCCGGATCCGACAGCTTCTCCATGACCTTGTCGAGGCTGAACGAGGCCGCTTCCTGACGCGGCGGGTATTCCTCGAAGGTGGCCAGGAACTGCGCCACGTATGCCTGTGCCGGCACAAGCATGTAGGCACGGTCGAGCATCCAGTCATAGTAGGTGTTCGACGTCCGGTAGGCCCGCTCGTAGGGGTCGCGGCGCAGGTTGGTGATCAGGGGCACGCGGAGCTCCGTCAGCGGCTCCATCCAGGCGCGGAACGTCGCCCAGGCCTTCTGCTCTAGGAAGGTGATCTTCCAATCACGGTATCGCAGGGCCGCGAGGTCACCATCGTCGGTGAAGTAGAAGATCTCATTCCGCGGGCTTTCCGTGGTTTCACCGGTCAGCAGCGGCAGGATGTTGTAGCCGTCCAGGTGAACCCGGTAGTCACGGCCCATCTCCTCGACGGTGACGCCTTCCAACAGGTCATCCTTGACGGTTTCGTTTCCGGCCATGGCGAGCATCGTCGGCAGCCAGTCCATGTGGTGCACGATCTCGTTGGACACGGTGCCCGGCTCGATGTTGCCCGGCCAGCGGACCATCGCCGGAACGCGCCAACCGCCTTCCCACTGGGTGTTCTTCTCACCCCAGAACGGCGTCGACGCCGCATCCGGCCACGTGTTCATGTGCGGACCGTTGTCGGTCGAGTAGAACACGAAGGTGTTATCCTCAATGCCAAGCTCTTCGAGCTTGTCGAGGAATTGGCCGATGTGCATGTCGTGCTGGATCATGCCAGCCGAGTACTCATCCAGGTTCCGGCCGGCGATTTCCTCGGCCTGTGCCTGGAAGTTGTCGTCGACATGGGTGCGGAAGTGCATCCGGGTGCCGGACCACCAGACGAACCACGGCACGCCCTCGGCTTCCTTGCGCTCGATGAAGTCGAGCGCAGCGGCCACGGTCTCGTCATCGACGGTTTCCATGCGCTGCTTGGTCAGCGGGCCGGTATCCTCGATTTCGCCGTCGGCGGACGAACGGATCACGCCGCGCGGGCCGAACTTGTCGCGGAAGGTCTCACCATCCGGCATGACCATGTCGCCCGGGTAATCTTCGTTCTCGGGCTCTTCCTCGGCGTTCAGGTGGTAGAGGTTGCCGAAGAACTCGTCGAAGCCGTGGTTGGTCGGCAGATGCTCGTCCCGGTCACCCAGGTGGTTCTTGCCGAACTGGCCAGTGGCATAGCCTTCGCCCTTCAGCAGGCCGGCGATGGTCGGATCTTCGATCTGCATGCCTTCCTCGGCGCCCGGCAGACCCACCTTGGACAGACCGGTGCGGAACACCGACTGGCCCATGATGAAGGACGACCGGCCGGCGGTGCAGGACTGCTCGCCGTAGTAGTCGGTGAAGATCATGCCCTCGGCGGCGATGCTGTCGATGTTGGGCGTGCGATAGCCCATCATGCCCATCGTGTAGGCCGAGATGTTCGACTGGCCGATGTCATCGCCCCAGATGACGAGGATGTTCGGCTTGTCGCCGTCCTGCGCCAAGGCGGTGCTGACGGTCAGGACAAGGGCGGCGCCTGTCATAAGACAGCGCCGCAGTCCGACTCCTAGATGCATGTTCAAGGTCTCCCTCTTGAAGTATGGCCGGAAGGCCGGTCGAACCGCCACCGGTCGGCGGCGGCATGGAAGAGGCGCGCACCCTTCGCGGGGACGCGCCCAAACGGAACTAGCTACGTCTTGGGGACGTTCTGCAGGAATGGGACAACACAGTGCGGCCACCGGTCATGCGGCAAATGGGCGGCATGGCATGTCCACGGGACGGCGTCATTGCACGCATGCGCGGACGCGTGGCCAGCCGTGCACGGCTGGCCACCCCGAACGGACTGGAACCGGTAAAGCCTGGCTGCATGTCTCCCTCCGGACTTGGCGCTGCGGCTCAGTGCCCGCTCAAGCCGTTGATCCGGCTCTGCTCGCGTCAAGCGGGCCCGGCAAACGCCGGACGAAAAAAGTGTCTCTCATTATTGCCCCCAAAGTTGTGTTCCGAGCGTAATGCAGAAAGATGTACCGCGCATGTCATTTTGCGCCAGAAGCCGAGACCAAGATGAACCGACGCATTATTCCCATCACAACGGCAACGGGTATGGGCGATTTGCCTGCCCTGCTGGAGGATGCGGCGGGCAGTCAGGCGATCGGTAGGGCGTTCTCCAACGCCCAACTACCCCTGCAATTGATCGAGGACCGCCGGGTCCGGGTGCCGATGGCCGCACTGGTCGAGCTCTTCGCCGGCGCCGGTCGGCAGGCGGGGGACAGGCTGCTTGGCCTGCGGATCGGCCTGGATATGAAGCCGGCGGATTACGGCCGATGGGCGATCTACAGCCAGTCCGGGAGGACATTGCGCGAAGGGGTCGCGCGGCTGAACACGAGCCTGCCGCTGCACCAGTTGGGGCCGTGGATAGGGTTGGAGACCGTGCAAGGCCAGGAAATGCTGGTCTACCGGATGCCTCGGTTCGGCATTTCCGACAAGCGCCAGCATTCGGACCACGTGGTGCCCTCCCTGCTCAAATTCATCCGCGGCTACCTGGGCGAGAGTTGGTCCCCTAGCTGGGTGCAGGTCGACTATCCGGACGACGGGTGCGCGGCGCGCCTTGCCGACCTCGTCCCGACCGACTGGAGGTTCGGCAGCGACGCGCTGCGCGTCCCGCTCTCCGCGAACGATCTCGACACCCCTCGGATTACGAGTGCGCCGGCCGGCGGCATGACCCTGACTTCTGTCGACCTTGTAGCCCTGGAGGGGCAGCAAGCCCCAAGCTTCAAGGCGACGGTCGAGGCCTGCATCGCGATGGAGATGGTCGAGGGGCAGACCACCATCGACGGCGTCGCGCGACGTATGGGGATGAGCGTCCGATCACTGCAGCGAGCGCTCGATCAGGACGGGCTTGGTTTTCGAGATTTGCTGGACCTGTTCCGGCTGCGCAAGGCGACAGAATTGCTGTCTCATGGCGAACTGTCCGTTACGGAGATCGCCCTGTCGCTCGGCTACAACGACCCAGGAAACTTCAGTCGCGCGTTCCGGCGCTGGACCGGTTTCCCGCCCAGCATGGCCCGGCGCACCGCAGCGGAATAGACGCACGATCAATGCTCCGCACACGAAAAAGGCCCGCACCAACGGTACGGGCCAAGTTCTGATCGGTAAGTCCTGCGTATCAGGCGGCGCGCTCGCCCAGCAGTTCGTCTACGTGCATCTGAGCTTTCACTTCCTCGATGCCCTTCACGGCGGCGACCTCGCGGGTCAGGCGCTCGAGAGCGGCTTCGTAGAGCTGACGCTCGGAATAGGACTGCTCACGCTGGTCGTCGTTCCGGTGCAGATCGCGAACCACCTCGGCAATCGAGATCAGGTCACCAGAGTTGATCTTCTGTTCGTACTCCTGGGCGCGGCGCGACCACATCGCGCGCTTCACGCGGGCACGGCCCTTCAGGGTCTCCATCGCCTTTCCGACGATATCCGGGGTCGACAGCGAACGCATGCCGACCGAGGCTGCCTTGGCGGTGGGAACGCGGAGGGTCATCTTGTCCTTGTCGAAGGTGATGACGAACATCTCCATCTTGATGCCTGCGATTTCCTGCTCGTCGATCGACACGATGCGACCCACGCCATGCGCGGGGTACACGACGAAGTCGTTCGGACGGAAGTCGGCGTTTTTCTTCTTTGTCATGCGCTCTCTCTTACCAGTGCCTCGAACCGGTTCCGGCGGCATGCAAGCGACAAATTCCCAGAGGCTGCTGACCGCAGTCTCAGGTGCCGCTTTCCGCAAGAATGGCCGCGCATCCCTTCGCTTCCTGCAAATTAGGGATGCCTCCCGGTTCGACCTTGATGTGTCACTTATATAACACGTGCGGAGGTGATTTTAAACCTTGCGCGCGTTGATCAGCCTTTCTTAAGGGCCGATTCACACCATCTGTGTACCACTTTTTCGGCTAAGTTTCATAGCTAGGCCGAAGTGACGCGGGGTCAAGCGGGCTTCCGCCCGAATCGGGTCAGCCGCCCTCGCCGGGCTTTTCGGAGAAGTACTTTTCCAGCTTGCCTGTTTCGCCGTCGAACTTCTCGGCCTCAGGCATCGGATCGACCTTGGTGACGATCACCGGCCACTGCTCGGAGTACTTGCGGTTGAAGTCGACCCAGTTCTCCATATCCGGCTCTGTGTCCGGGCGGATCGCGTCAGCCGGGCATTCAGGCTCGCAGACGCCGCAGTCGATGCACTCGTCCGGGTGGATCACCAGCATGTTCTCGCCCTCGTAGAAACAGTCGACGGGGCAGACCTCCACGCAATCGGTGTATTTGCAGTTGATGCAATTGTCGGTCACGACATAGGTCACGGCGGGTGTCCTCAAGCTCTGATTGGCGCTCTTACTGCCTGAGCGGGCAGGCTTCATCAAGGGGTGCGCCGCAGGTTTTCAAGGGCGCGGCGGTCCTTCTTGGTCGGACGGCCGCCCTCGTCGAAGGAGGGAGCACGTTCCGGCCGCTCGGGCGGAGGCGGACTTCTGTCCTCGTAGAGGGCCTGAGCTTCGGGCGCCGGTCCTCGCCGCGTGCCCAGCGCGAGAATGACGACGACCCGGATCCGCTCACTCTGCGCGAAGGTCAGTGCGTCGCCGGGTCGCACGGCAACACTGGGCTTCGCCACCCGATTCCCGTTCACCCGCACCGCGCCCGAGGCGATCACCTTCGCCGCAAGAGTGCGGGTCTTGAAGAACCGCGCCTGCCACAGCCACTTGTCCAGCCGCAGCGTCGGCGCAGTCCCCGAGGGAGTGTCGCTCACCCCTTCTCCTTCAGGGCGGCAAGGGCCGCGAAGGGGCTGTCAGGGTCGATCGGCTTCTCGCGGCGCGGCGGCGAGGACTTGGCCTGGAACGGCTTGCCGCCCTGCTTGCCCTTGGCTCCCGGTTTGCCGCCGGGCTTGCCGCGGCGGGGTTTGCCCTGCCCGTTCGGCGCGCCGTTGTGGCCCCCGGCGCGTGGCTTGCGGCCCTCCTGCGGACCCGCACTTCGGCGGCGCGGGGCCCAGGTGAACGTATAGTAGACCTCGACCTCCGGCTCCGTGGAAGGTGTATCGGTCGCGGGGGCCGCATCGGCGTCTTCCGGTACGTCTGATGACAAGCCACTGTCCGATACCGCATCCATCATCACATCGACCGGGGCGGGCGAGGCGTCCGGCACCTCTGCCTCGACGGTCTCGACAGGATCCTCGGCGCTCTCGGTGGCCTCTTCTGCCAGCGCAGGACGGGTCGGAGCCTCTTCCGCCGCATCGACGGGCGTGCTTTCCGCGCCTTCCGGCAGGGGCTCGCCAGTGGGCGTGCCCGTGGCGTCCGCAACAGCGTCGGGATCGGCTGCAAGTTCGGTTTGCGGTTCGGCAGGTTTGGCGTCGGGCTTCTTGGCCGTCGCCTTGGTCCGCTCGCCCTTCTCCGCAGCATAGCCGAGGCCGCTCATCAGGTCGGCAAACTGTTCCAGCGTCAGGCCGGTGATCGACAGCATGTCCGCCGACGCCTCGAAACCGCCGCGGGTGTCCTTGCTGCGGAGCATGTCGGCCAGCCGTTCCAACATGTCGATGCGGATCGCGCGGGCGCCGGACAGGCGGTAGCCGGCCATCGGGTAATAGCCGCGTGGCGCGTCCTGCACCGCCGGGATTGTCACCAGGCCCGGAGGAGGCGCCTCGGGGATCTCGTCCAGCTTCTCGGCGAGGCCCCAGAGCACCAGCCGCAGCCGGGTCGGCGCGGGCTTCAGCAGCGCCGGCATGAAAATGGTGAATTGGCCGAAGCGGACGCCGTGCTTGCGCAGCAGCGCCCGGGCGTCCTGGTCCAGCGACTTCACGTCATTGGCCACATCCGCGCGGGGCACCACGCCGAGTGCTTCAACCAAGCGGAAGCCGACACCGCGCGCCAGTCCCGAGAGCGCCTCGTCGTCACGTAGCGCGATCAGCGGCTCGAATAGCGCGCTGATCCGGCGGTCGAGCCAGTGCGTCAGGCGCCGCTTGACCTTCTCGGCCACGGCAGGAGCGGCCTCTTCGTCGACAAAGGGCACGATCTCGGGCGACAGGGCATCGGCACCGGGCTGAAGCCGGCCGACCGCATGTTCGCCCCACATCAGGCCGCCCTGCTCGGTCACGTCGATTTCCGTGTCAGGAGCGTTGTAGAACCGGTCGGCGCGGATGTTGAACGCGGGCTGCAACGCTGCCAGCGCGGCGGCGCGCAAGGTCTTGGCTTCCTGCGCCTCGGCGTTCGGATCCAGCTGGAACCGGAACCCTTCGAGACGGCCCACGAACTGGTCCTCTACCCGGACCTCACCCTTGTCGTTCACTTCGGCCACAAGGCTCTCCTTCTGCTTCAACCGCCGCATCAGCACCGATGTGCGGCGGTCGACAAATCTCTGGGTCAGTGCTGCGTGAAGCGCATCCGACAGCCGGTCTTCTACCGCACGGGTCTCGTCGCGCCAATGGCTGGCGTCGTCAAGCCAGTCCTTTCTTTGCGCGACATATGTCCAGGTGCGGATATAGGCCAGCCGTTTGGATATCGTATCGATATCGCCGGTCGTCTTGTCGATGCGTGCAATCTGCCGTGCCAGCCAGTCGGTGGGAATCCGCCCGTCCTGACAGATGAACTCGTAGATCCGCTGGCAGAGCGTCGCGTGTTCCGCATGCGCGAGCTTGCGGAAATCGGGAATCTGGCAGACGTCCCACAGAAGCCGCACGTCCGGCGCGCCGTGCACCTTGTCGCGCATGTCGGGGATCTGCCACAGCGTCTTGAGCGTCGCGAGGTCATCTGCTTCACGTGCGCGGACCAGTTCCTCGTGGTTCGGCGGGACCTCCAGGCTTTCGATCAGGCGCTCGGGACTGCCGAACTCCAGCCGGTCGTTGCGCCATTGCAGGCGGCGGATCGGGGCGAAGCGGTTTTCCTCGATCGCCTCGACCTCGTGTTCGTCGAGCCGCGCCGCCTCACCAGTCACGCCGAAAGTGCCATCGGTCGTATAGCGCCCTGCCCGCCCGGCAATCTGCGCCAACTCGTTAGGCATCAGGTGCCGCGTGCGCCGCCCGTCGAACTTGGCCGTGCCCGAGAATGCCACGTGGTTGATGTCCAGATTCAGCCCCATGCCGATCGCGTCCGTCGCCACCAGGTGATCGACGTCGCCGTTCTGATACAGCTCCACCTGCGCATTGCGTGTGCGCGGGCTGAGTGCCCCCATCACCACGGCCGCACCGCCCTTCTGACGGCGCAGCAGCTCGGCGATGGCATAAACGTTGTCGACCGAGAACCCTACAATGGCCGAGCGCGGGGGCATCCGGCTGATCTTGCGCGAGCCAGTATAGGTCAGCTTCGAGAACCGCTCGCGCGAGACGAAGTTCGCGCCCGGTACGAGGCTGGCGATACGGGCGCGCATGGTCTCGGCGCCAAGGAACAGCGTTTCGCTCAGCCCGCGCGCGTTCAGCAGGCGGTCCGTGAATACGTGACCCCTGTCCGGGTCGGCGCAGAGCTGGATCTCGTCCACAGCAAGGAAGTCGGCGCCGATACCGACCGGCATCGCCTCGACGGTGCAGACCCAATACTGCGTGCGCGGCGGGACGATCCGCTCTTCTCCGGTGACGAGCGCGACGACCGAGGGTCCGCGTATCTGCTTGATGCGGTCATAGACCTCGCGGGCCAGCAAGCGCAGCGGCAGGCCGATGACCCCCGTGCGGTGGCCCAACATCCGCTCGATGGCATAATGCGTCTTGCCCGTGTTCGTGGGCCCGAGCACGGCTGTCACCGTGCTGTCGGAAAGTGCCATGCGGGGGATCCTTAAAGGGTGGCTTCGCCGATCGTGTACTGCAGACGGCGAATCGTATCGCTGATATTGTCTCGGTGAGGGTTCAATTCCTGTGCCCGGCGCATGACGTCGAGCGCGTCCTCGGGGCGGCCAAGTTCCTCGAGCACGATGCCGAGACCGGTCAGCGCGCCGAAATGATCCGGGTTCAGGGCCAACGATCTTTGCAGGTCCTGCATCGCCAACCCGTACTCATCGATCAGATAGAAGGCGGTCGCGCGGGCGTGCCAGCCCTCGGCGAATTCCGGTGCGTGGTCGGTCAGCGCGGTCAGATGCTCGATCGCGGTCAGGTAGTCCTCGGCGTCCATTGCCTGACGACCCCGCTCCAGCAGCAGATCGGCCGTCGCCGAGCCCGAGCGGGACCAAAGCCCCATGATCTTCGATTCGGTCGATTCCCAGGTCCGCAGATCCGGCTGCGCCAGTTGGGCCAGCAGATCCGCAACCTCGGCCTCGCGTTCGGTGATATCCGACACGCTTTGCGCGTGCGCCAATGGCACGCTGAGCAAGCAGATTGCCGCAAGGTGAAGGATTGGGGTGGTCATGCGTCCCATGCTAGATAGATTAGCATCTCGATAGACAAATGCGAGCCCTCGCAGACATTTCTCACCCTAGGAAGGACGCCATGAGCGACACCATCGACGCCGCGATCGAGGCCCTGCGCAAAAAGGTCGATACCGACCAGGTCGATTTCTCGGCCAAGTTCGTCATCGAAGACGAAGGCACGATCCGCCTGGACCAGAGCGGCGTCAGCAAGGACGACGCCGATGCGGACGTCGTCATGACCGCCGACGCGGACACTTTCCGCGGCATCCTTTCGGGCGACGTGAACCCGACTTCGGCGTTCATGTCCGGCCAACTCACCGTCGACGGCGACATGGGCCTGGCGATGAAACTGGGCTCGATCCTGTCCTGAAGCGGCCTTCCGCGCCATCCACTGCGGTGCCGAGCCGCGCGCCCTGGCACGGGCAGATCGTCGCCGGCCCCTCGCCGGACATCACCGCCTGGGTGCGGACGGCGGACGGCACACGCATCCGCGTGGTCCTCTGGCGCGGCAAGGGACGCGGCCTCGTCGCCCTGCTTCAAGGTCGTGCCGAGTTTGCCGAGAAGTACGGCCCCACCGCTCAGCGGCTGACTGGCATGGGCTTCTCGGTCATGGCGCTCGACTGGCGCGGGCAGGGTCTGTCCGAGCGATCCGAGCGCGAACCGATGATCGGCCATGTCCGCCGCTTCCGCGATTACCAGCACGACCTGCGGGCAGCACTTTCGCAGCCCGACGTGGCGGCGCAGCCGGGACCGCGACTGCTGATGGCGCACAGCATGGGTGGCGCCATCGGCCTGCGCGCGATCATCGACGGGCTGCCAGTCTCGGGGGCGATCTTTTCGGCTCCGATGTGGGGCATCCGCATGGGCGGCGCACCGGACGGGCTGGTACGGGCCGTGACGCGGGCTTACTGCTGGCTAGGCATGGGAGGCCGGACGATCCCCGGCGGCACCCGCAAACCCTACCTTTTCGAGCAGGCGTTCGAAGGGAACGTGCTGACCTCCGATCCCTACGAGTACACCCGCCTTTTGGAGCAGATCGCCAAGGTTCCCGATCTGGGGATCGGCGATGCGAGCATCGGCTGGCTGCGCGGCGCCCTGGCCGAGACGGCAGCCCTTCGCCGGGCCGAACAGCCAGACATCCCGATCCTGACGATCCTCGGCAGCGCCGAGGTGGTCGTCTCTCCCTGGGCGATCCGGAGTGTTACCGCCAAGCAACCGAAAGCCGAATTGCTTGAACTGGAGGGGGCCAAGCACGAGGTGCTGATCGAAACGCCAGCCCTGCAGGCGCGGGCCTGGGCCGGTATCGGGCGCTACCTCGACGAGGTCATTCCGCCCGGCTGAGGATCTCTAACGCTGCATCGTGGAGGCGTGGATCGCCTGCTGCGACTATGCGTCCTCCGTTGTGCGCGGGTCCGCCGGTCCAACTGGTAACGCGGCCGCCCGCGGCCTCGATTACCGCCTGAGGACCCTGGATATCGTAAGCGTGCAGACCCGCCTCGATCACGAGGTCGATCTGGCCCAGCGCCAGCAGCCCATACGCGTAGCAATCCGTGCCGTAGCGCGTCAGGCGCACCTGCCGGCTGACTTGAGTGAAGGCCGCGCGCTCGGCGTCAGTGCCGATTTCCGGAAAGGTGGAAAATAGTGTCGCCTGCGAAAGTTCCGCGCAGGGGCGGGTGCGCAGTGGGCGCGGCTCGGCACCGGGGCGCACCAGCACACTCTGCCCCAGACCACCGACGAAGCGCTCGCCGATATAGGGCTGCGAGATCACGCCCAACACGGGCCCCTGCCCCGCGTCCAGTCCTATAAGCGTACCCCAGACCGGAAGACCGGACATGAAGGCGCGCGTGCCGTCGATCGGGTCGAGCACCCACGTAAGACCAGAAGTTCCCGCGCGCGGCGCCTCCTCTTCTCCGAGGATCGCATCATCGGGGCGACGCTCGGCCAGGATCGCGCGCATCGCCGCTTCGGCGGCGCGGTCGGCGGCAGTCACAGGATCGAAGCGCCCGGCCTCGGCTTTGTTGTCGGCCGTCAGGCTGTCGGCGCGGAAATGGGGCATGGCAGCGGTCGCGGCTGCATCAGCCAGCGCATGCGCGACGGCCACCAGCTCGGGGTGCTGCGTTTCCGGCACAGGAGAGGTCACGTCCGGCTCCGCGTTCACGATTTCGGTAGATGGCCCCCGCGCCGCGCAATTGCGGCACGAGGGGCGGGTTCAGAGAGGAATCGTCAAGCGACGTCGCTCAGGACACGAGCCAGATCGAACAGGCGGCGGCGCTGCGCCTCCGGGATGGTGTAGTAGGAGCGAATCAGCTCCATCGCTTCCTTGTCGGCCATCAGGTCGCGGGGCATGTCGCCCGAACCCTGGGCCGGATGATCGGCGGCATCCTCGGCGCTGAGGCCCTCGAAAAAGAAGCTGATCGAGACGTCGAGGGCACGGGCAATATCCCACAACCTGGACGCGCTCACCCGGTTCATCCCGGTCTCATACTTCTGGATTTGCTGGAATTTGATGCCGACGGCGTCGCCAAGTTGTTGTTGGGTGATGCCGAGCATCCAGCGGCGGTGACGAATGCGTTGTCCAACGTGCGCGTCAACAGGGTGTTTCATTTGTTCTTACTCCCAATGTGGTGTCCAATCCCGCGTCCCGCCGATGGGAGGAAGAACCGAGGTTCAACCGCTGCACGAACGGAAGTCGCCGACTGGTGACTGCCCTTTTATAGCATAAAGCGTGTTCGATCTACCGTGCTCAACCAGAAATACGTATTTTTCCCACACTTTTGCCACGGCTACTCATAATAAGATACAATCAAAGGTTGTAAAGCAGGCAAAAGCTGAGCCGCCTGTGCAGCACAGGCGGCTCATGGCCTTGTTTCGCTGGAGCTCAGCCCGCGGCGCGGGCGGCGCGTTTCCGCTCATGCGGGTCGAGATGACGCTTCCGCAGGCGGATGTGGTTCGGTGTGACTTCGACCAACTCGTCGTTGTCGATGTAGGCGATCGCCTCTTCCAGGCTCAAACGACGGGGCGGCGTCAGGGTGACCGCGTCGTCTTTGCCCGAGGCGCGCACGTTGGTCAGTTTTTTGCCCTTGAGCGGGTTCACTTCCAGATCGTTCTCGCGATTGTGCTCGCCCAGGATCATCCCCTGGTAGACCTGCTCGCCCGTGGTCACGAAGAAGAAGCCGCGATCCTCGAGGTTGAACAGCGCATAGGCGACTGCGGTGCCACTCTCCATCGAGATCAGCACACCCGCACGGCGACCGGGGATCGTGCCCTTGAACGGCGACCAGCTGTGGAAAACCCGGTTCAGAACACCGGTGCCGCGGGTATCGGTCAGGAACTCGCCGTGATAGCCGATCAGCCCGCGCGACGGGACATGAGCGACGATCCGGGTCTTGCCGCCCGACGCAGTGCGCATCTCTACCAGGTCACCCTTGCGGCCGGCGAGTTTCTCGACCACGGCGCCGGAGTATTCCTCGTCCACGTCGACGGTGACTTCCTCGATCGGCTCGTGGCGCTGGCCGTCGATGTCGCGGAACAGCACCTGCGGCCGCGAGACCGACAGCTCGAAGCCTTCGCGGCGCATGTTCTCGATCAGAACGCCCAGCTGAAGCTCGCCCCGGCCCGCGACCTCGAACGCTTCGCCGCCCGGGGTGTCGGTGACCTGAATCGCGACATTGGACTCCGCCTCGCGCATCAGACGGGTGCGGATCACGCGGCTCTGGACCTTGTCGCCATCGCGGCCTGCCAGCGGGCTGTCGTTGATCGAGAAAGTGACCGAGATCGTCGGCGGGTCGATCGGCTGGGCCGGAATCGGCACATCGAGCGAAACATCGCAGAGCGTGTCCGCAACCGTCGCCTTGGTCATACCCGCGAGCGAGACGATGTCACCGGCTTCGGCCGCCTCGATAGGCTGCTGCGACAGACCCCGGAACGCCAGGATCTTGGTGACGCGGAAGCGCTCGACTTCCTTGCCGTTGCGGCTGAGCGCACGCAGCGTGGTGCCGGCCGTCAGACGGCCTGCCTGGACGCGGCCCGTCAGCAGGCGCCCAAGGTAAGGATCCGCCGAAAGCGTGGTCGCCAGCATAGCGAAGGGCTCGTCACGCTTCTCGATCTGCTTGGGCTGCGGCACGTGGCGCATGATCAGCTCGAACAGGGCCGACAGGTCCTTTTGCGGACCGTCCAGTTCGGTGTCCGCCCAACCGGCGCGGCCCGAAGCATAGAGCACCGGGAAATCAAGTTGGTCTTCATCGGCGTCCAGACCGGCGAAAAGGTCGAACACCTCGTCCAACGCCCGGTCCGGCTCGGCGTCCGGCTTGTCGACCTTGTTCAGCACCACGATCGGTCGCAGGCCCAGCGCCAGCGCCTTCGAGGTCACGAATTTCGTCTGCGGCATTGGCCCTTCGGCCGCGTCGACCAGCAACACAACGCCGTCGACCATGCTGAGAATGCGCTCGACCTCGCCGCCGAAGTCGGCGTGGCCTGGCGTGTCCACGATATTGATCCGCGCGCCATTCCATTCGACGCTGGTCGCCTTGGCGAGGATGGTGATCCCGCGCTCGCGTTCCAGGTCGTTGCTGTCCATCGCGCGTTCCTGCACCGCCGCGCCTTCGCGGTAGATGCCCGACTGCTGCAGCATGGCGTCCACGAGGGTAGTCTTGCCATGATCGACGTGCGCGATGATGGCGATGTTCCGAAGCTCCATCGGCCCGTACCTTCAGTTTTTCTGAGACTCGGCGCAGGCCATACGCGTGCTTTCGGCAAAAGGCAACCATGCTTCCCGTCGCAGCGCAGCAGGGCTATGCTGCGACGCAACAATAAGCGGGAGGATGCGATGCGCGTGATGCAATGCGTAGAACTTGGCCGGCCACTGGCGCTGCGGGACATGCCCCTGCCGCAACCCGGCGCCGGAGAGGTCCGCCTGCGCGTCCATGCCTGCGGACTGAATTTCGCCGACACGCTGATGATGCAGGGCCGATACCAGGAGCGGCAAGAACCTCCGTTCGTTCCGGGGATGGAGGTGTGCGGCACCATCGAGGCGCTTGGCCCCGACGTGGACCCTGCAGCGCTCGGGCGCAGGGTTGCGGCGATGACCCGCGCGGGTGGGCTGTCCGAGGGGTTGATCCTGCCCGCAGCCTCCTGCGCGGCGGTGCCCGAAGCGATGACTGACGCGCAGGCGGCGGGCTTCATCATCGCCTATGCGACAAGCCTGATCGCATTGCAGAAGGCCGCGCTGGCAGAAGGCGAGACATTACTTGTTCTCGGAGCCGCGGGCGGCGTCGGCCTGACGGCAGTCGAGATCGGCCGCCAGCTGGGCGCGACTGTGATCGCTTGTGCGCGCGGGGCGGAAAAGCTTGAGGTGGCTCGTCGCGCCGGGGCGCATCACGTGCTGGACAGCGACACGGCAGACCTGCGCGCCGAGGTGAAGGCGCTGGGCAGCGCGGACGTCGTCTATGACCCAGTCGGCGGAGAGCTTTTCGAACAGGCCCTACGGTCCACAAAGCAAGGCGCACGCTTGCTGCCGCTGGGGTTCGCTTCGGGGGAGGTGCCGCAGATCCCGGCGAACATCCTGCTCGTCAAGAATCTCACCGTGATCGGCTTCTACCTCGGCGGCCATGCGCGGCTGCATCCGGGCGCGCTACCCCGCGCTCTGGAAATGCTTTTCGGCTGGTTCCAGCAGGGCCGCATCGCGCCGCATGTCAGCCACGAGATGCCGCTCGAGCAGGCGAATGAGGCGCTGGACCTGCTGCGCAACCGGACGGCGACGGGTAAAGTAGTGGTGACGATGGCGCGCTGAGTTACTCTGCCGCCTTGGCCACCAACCGGCGCCCGTAGGCGTCGCGCACGAAGTCCACCATCGCGTCCAGCACCGGCGCACTTCCGTGCGGCGCGCGGTACATTATAATGCTGACCGCAGGCAGCTCAGGCAGCGCGCCGCCGTGGTCGATCACCTCCATGTACGGCGAACTGTCTCCGTTGATATTGGCATGCACCGCAAGGTCCGCCGAGACCGTCGCGTCGACGGTGCGCGTACTTTGCGAGTTCACCACCATGTCCCAGGGGATCCCCGCCTCGTCCAGCGCACGCTGCACGACCGGGCGGAATATGCAGGCATTTTCGAACGCCAGACGCAGCGGGCGCTGCCGCCAGGCGACGCCGCCGGGCGCGCCGACCCAGGCAAGCGGTTGCCGCTCCAGCACCTCACCGCCGCGGTCGGGGGAATGCTCGGTGGTCAGGATCAGGTCCAGTTCGCCGCGCGAGAACTGCTCCTTCAGGCCGCGGGTGAACGAGGAGATCAGCTCGACCCGAACCCGCGGGAACTCTGCGGCGAAGCGCTGCAACACCGCCGGAATGTGCGGATAGACGATGTCGTGCGGCACACCGAAGCGCAACTCCCCCTCGAAGGCATCGTCGCGCATCTTGCCCCAGATCTCGTCATTCAGCGCCAGCATCCGCCGACCATAGCTCAGCAACTGCTCGCCATGCGCCGTCAGGCCGATGCTTCGGCCCGACCGGTCGAGCAGCGGCTGACCAAGGGCCTCTTCCAGTCTTTTCAACTGCATCGAAACCGCGCTCTGAGTCAGGTTCAGCTGCCCGGCGGCGCGCGTCACCCCGCCGGTTTCGGCGACGGTGACGAAGGCGCGCAAGGCGGTCAGATCGAGATTTCGAGGCATATCACGAACCTTGATGTAACGGTCATGAATCATTCATTGGCGTAATGTACGACCATCCCCCATATGCATCAATGTCCGAAATGGTTCGGGCGCGATACATCAACTTTTGTCATGGGGAACATCATGGAACAAGTTACTTACGGGGGTATGTCCCTCGGCCTGCCGCAGCAGTCGATCTGGCAGCGCATCCTCGGCTTCCTGATCGAGCGCGACGCCGCCTTCCGGCAGAGCCACGCCTACGGTCAGCTGGACGACCACCTGCGCCGCGACATCGGCCTGACCGACGGCCACACCGTAGCCCGCGATTCGCGCGTGGCGGCACTTCTCCGCCCGTGAACGCGCGCAAGATCGGCCGACCGGTCCGGCCAATGACCGGGATCACGAAAAACTGAACAGGTGCGTCCGCTAGTCGGCTCGCGCCTGCTCGACCAACCGAGCCACCTCGGGTCCGATGTCCGCGACGATCATCGCCACGCCCTTTGAGTTCGGATGGATGCCGTCGCCCTGCATAACCTCCCGCGCGGAACTCAGATCCTCGGCCTCGCCCAGCCCCTGCAGGAAGAACGGGTACAGGATCGCGCCGTACTGCTCCGACAGTTCGGGGAAGATCGCGTCGAAATCCCGCTTGTAGTCCGGACCGTAGTTCCCCGGCGCGCGCATCCCCGCGACCAGCATCGGCAGGCCCCGCGCCCCGATCGCCTTCAGAATACCGTCCATGTTGGCCCGCGAGGCCGCCGGGTCGATCCCGCGCAGCACGTCGTTGCCGCCCAGCGCCACGATCACAGCATCGACCTCGTCCGACAGGGTCCAGTCGATCCGCGCCAGCCCCCCTGCGGTCGTGTCGCCGGAGACGCCGGCATTGATCACCTCCACCCCCGGATGACCGTTCTCGTGCAGCCACGCCTCAAGCTGCGGCACGAAACCCTCTTCCTCGGGCAAGCCGTAGCCTTGCGTCAGGCTGTCGCCCAGCGCCGCGATGGTGATCTGCTCCTGCGCCAGCGCCGTAGCCCCGGAAAGTGCAAGGACGACCAGTGCGGCGACCGCCTTGCGTGCCTGACCCAAGGTCCCATATGCAAAACTGCGCGCACGACCGGAAAGAGATTGCATGAAAGACCCCGTCATCTCGCTGAGCGAGGCCAGCCTGACCCTGATGGGCAATGCCGGCAAGGTGGAAATCCTCAAGGGCATCACGCTGGACGTGAACCGGGGCGAAACGCTGGGGCTGGTCGGGCCGAGCGGGTCGGGCAAATCGTCTCTCCTCATGGTCATGGGCGGGCTCGAGCAGGCTACCGGCGGTCGTGTCGGCGTGCTGGGCCACGACATGACAGCGATGAACGAGGACGAGCTGGCCTTGTTCCGCCGGGATCATATGGGCGTCGTCTTCCAGTCTTTCCACCTGATCCCGACGATGACCGCGCTCGAGAACGTCGCCACGCCCCTGGAACTGGCAGGCGCCCGCGACGCTTTCGAGCGCGCAGCCGAGGAGTTGCGCGCCGTGGGATTGGGCGACCGGATGGACCACTACCCGACGCAGCTGTCGGGCGGCGAACAACAGCGCGTGGCGCTGGCCCGCGCCGCCGCGCCGCGCCCCGAGATCCTTCTGGCGGACGAGCCGACCGGAAACCTCGACGGCGTCAACGGCGAGGCGATCATGGACATGCTGTTCGGCCTGCGTGACCGTCACGGCGCGACGCTGGTACTTGTCACCCATGCGCGCGAGTTGGCCGAACGCTGCGACCGGGTGATCCGGCTGCGCGATGGACGGCTCGATACTCTGGCCGAGGCGGCCGAATGACCGGTCCGCAATTTCGCGCGGCAGCCCGGATCGCCGGGCGCGAGCTGCGCGGAGGGTTGTCGGGCTTCCGCATCTTTCTTGTGTGCCTGGCGCTCGGCGTCGCCGCGATCGCTGCAGTCGGTTCGGTCCGCACCGCCATCCAGTCGGGTCTGGAGCGCGAGGCCTCGGCCTTGCTGGGCGGCGATGCCGAGGCCGAGTTCACCTATCGCTTCGCCACCGACGAGGAACGCACCTGGCTCGAGGACAAGTCCGACCGCCTGTCCGAGGTCGTAGATTTCCGGTCGATGGCCGTCGCCGACCCGGAGGGCGCCGCCGAACGCGCGCTGGCGCAGGTCAAGGGCGTCGATGCCGCCTACCCGCTTTACGGAGAAATCGGACTCGAACCTGCGATACCGCTGGCCGAGGCGCTGGCAGGCGCAGACGGCCTGCCCGGCCTCGTCGCCGCCCCGGCACTGCTCGACCGGCTGGCGCTCGCTCCCGGAGACGAATTGCGCCTTGGCACTCAGGACTTCCGCATCATGGCCGCGCTCACCGACGAGCCGGACGGGGTCACCGCCAGTTTCGCGCTCGGCCCCAGGATCATCGTCGCGACCGAGGCGCTTCGGGACAGCGGCCTGATCACCGAGGGCACACTGTTCGAGACCAAGTATCGGTTGGCGATCCCCGAAGGCACGGACATCGTCGCCCTTGGTCGCGAGGCCGAAAGCCGCTTCCGCGACGCGGGCCTCGGCTGGCGTGACAACCGCAATGGCACGCCCAGCGTCTCGCGCTTCGTCGACCGGCTGAGCGCCTTCCTCGTGCTGGTGGGACTTGCCGGTCTGGCCGTCGGCGGCGTTGGCGTTTCGGCGGCAGTGCGTAGCTACCTGGACGGCAAGACCGCGACCATCGCAACGCTCAAGACCGTGGGCGCGCAGGGCGGCACGATCTTCACGATCTACCTGTTGCAGATCGGCGTCCTCGCCGTCGCGGGCGTCGCTATCGGGCTGGTTCTGGGCGCGGGCATCCCTTGGCTCTTCGCACCGCTGATCGAGGCCAGGCTACCGGTTCCGGCGGAGTTCGGCCTCTTCCCGAACCCGCTGATCGAGGCCGCGTTCTACGGGTTGATGACTGCACTGATCTTCACGCTATGGCCATTGGCCCGCGCCCGACAGATCCGCGCGGCGGGCCTGTTCCGCGACGCAACCGAAGCCGACACCCACCTGCCCTCGGCCCGGTTCATCCTGCTGATTGCGGCGCTCGCCGGCCTGCTGATCGCCACGGCTGCCTGGGCTTCCGACATGGAGTTCCTTGCCCTCTGGGCCGCTGGTGGCGTGCTGGTCGCGCTTGGCGCGCTGCTGCTGGCTGCGCGGGGCGTGCGCTGGCTGGCGCGGCGACTGGCCCACTCCGGCTTCGCACGGGGCCGCCCAGCCCTGCGCCTTGCGCTTGGCTCGGTCGGCGGACCGGGCGGCGAGACCGCCTCGGTGACACTGTCCCTGGGGCTGGGACTGGCAGTCCTTGCGACCATCGGCCAGATCGACAGCAACCTGCGCGGCGCAATCCAGCGCGAGATCCCGGACATCGCCCCGGCCTACTTCTTCATCGACATACAGAACGACCAGCTGGACGGCTTCCTCGAGCGCACCGACGCCGCCGAGGGCGTGACGGAGATCGAGACTGCGCCCATGCTTCGCGGCATCCTGACCCGGATCAACGGCGAACCGGCCCGCGCCTATGTGCGCGCGAAGACCGGCCAAGGCCACTGGGTTCTGCGGGGAGACCGGGGCGTAACCTATGCCGCGACGCCCCCCGAGGGAACCGAGATCCTCGCCGGCGACTGGTGGTCCGAGGATTACGCGGGCCCGCCGCTTCTCAGCTTCGCCGAGGAGGAGGCGCGCGAGATGGGCCTCGAACTGGGCGACGAGATCACCGTAAACGTGCTGGGGCGGGATCTGACCGCCACCATTGCGAACTTCCGCAAGGTCGAGTTCCAGGACATGGGCATCAACTTCGTGATGCTTTTCAATCCCGGCGCGCTGGCCGGCGCACCGCACACGCATATCGCCACGGTCTATGCCGACCGGGGCGTCGAGGGTAGCCTGCTGCGTACCCTCGCCGGGGCCTATCCGAACATCACCGCGATCAGCGTGCGCGAGGCCATCGACCAGGTGACCGAGGCGTTGGACGGGCTCTCCGCCGCAGTGCGCTATGGCGCGGCGGCGACCCTGCTGACTGGATTCGTCGTGCTGATTGGCGCGGCGGCGGCGGGCGAGCGGCGGCGAATCTTCGAAGCCGCCGTCCTGAAGACCGTCGGCGCAACGCGGGGGCGAATCCTGGCCAGCTTCGCGCTGCGCTCGGCGATCCTCGGTGCGGCAGCGGGCGCGGTGGCAATCCTTGCGGGCGGTCTCGCTGGCTGGGGCGTCATGCGCTTCGTGATGGAGACCGCCTATGTCTTCGAACCGATCTCGGCGCTGGCCATCGTCGCCGGCGGGGCGCTGGCTTCGCTGCTGGCAGGATTGGCCTTCGCCTGGCGCCCGCTGCTGACCCGCCCGGCGCGGGTTCTGCGCGCGCAGGACTAAGTCGAGAAACGACCTGCGGCGGCGGGCCGCACGGATGCAACCCCGAAACATGATCGATTTCGTCATGTTTCGGCGTCTCCGGCCTGCCGAGCCACTTGAAATACAGGGGCTATCTGCCAATATCATGTCCAAACAACGGGCGCCCCGCGTCCCGTGGGACGGCTGCTATATGGAGGATTCAATGGCCGAATTCGAAACTGTCCGGCGCTCGAGCGCAGGCGTTCGCACCGCGCAGATCGACGAGGGCCTGCGCGCACACATGAACAAGGTCTACGGCACCATGTCCGTAGGCATGCTGATCACCGCGCTTGCCGCGTGGGCGATCTCGGGTCTGGCCGTGACCACCGATCCCTCGCTGGCACAGGCGCAGATCGGCGCTGACAAGTATCTGAACAGCTTCGGCATGGCGATCTACGGATCGCCGCTGAAGTGGGTCATCATGTTCGCGCCCTTGGCCTTCGTCTTCGGCCTGAGCGCGGGCATCAATCGTCTGTCGGAAGGCGCGGCGCAGCTAGTATTCTACACCTTCGCCGCCGTGATGGGCCTGTCGATCAGCTCGATCTTCCTGGTGTTCACCGGCGCGTCGATCGTTCAGACCTTCCTGATCACCGCAATCGCCTTCGCCGGCCTGTCGCTCTACGGCTACACGACCAAGAAGGACCTCAGCGCGATGGGCACCTTCCTGGTGATGGGCCTGATCGGCCTGATCCTGGCGATGGTGGTCAACTTCTTCCTGCAGAGCTCCGCGATGCAGTTCGCGATCTCGGTGATCGGCATCCTGATCTTCGCTGGTCTGACCGCCTTCGACACCCAGAAGATCAAGAACCAGTACCTTGAAATGGTGCAGATGGGCGCCACCGACTGGCTTGGCAAGGCTGCCATCATGGGCGCGCTGAACCTGTATCTCGACTTCATCAACATGTTCATGTTCCTGCTGCAGTTCCTCGGCAACCGCGAGTAAGCTCGTAGGCACACCGAAACTACGGAAAGGCCGGCCCAGTGCCGGCCTTTTCTTTTGCGCGGTGGCCATCGTCCGACCACGCTGCCGATCACGACCTTGTCAGCAGGAAACGCGACGGACTGGCCGTCGCCGGGACGTTCAGGAGACCCGGCGCGGTGTATCGGACATGGCGCCGCACAGGTCCTGCCTGGCCCGACCGTTTCCCCGGGGTCTGGCGGGACCGCTCACTGCACAGAACAAGGACTTCCCGATGATCGACACCCGAAACCTCGAAACCATCTGGGGCCCGCGCATGCTTAGCGTGCTGCGGATCGCCTCGGCCCTGATCTTCACGCTGCACGGTTCTCAGAAGCTCATGGGCATTCCGGCGACCGAGCACGCCCCGGCAATGTTCTCGCTGTTCTGGTTCGGCGGCATCCTCGAGCTGTTCGGGGGCCTGGCGCTGCTGCTGGGCCTCTACACTCGGCCCGTCGCCTTTGTCCTCTCGGGAATGATGGCGGTTGCCTACTGGGGCTTCCACGCACCCGGCAGCCTGTTCCCGACACTGAACGGCGGCGACGCTGCGATCCTCTACTGCTTCGTGTTCCTCTACATCGCCGTCGCCGGCGGAGGCGCGTGGTCACTGGACGCCCGCCTGACCGGTCGCCCGGCAACGGCCTGAGCGGCGGACCGCGCCGCCCCATGGCGGTGCGGAACCGCCCCCGCAAACCCGACGTTTTCCTTCGAGTATCAACGATTGGAAGGAGACCCCCGCATGGCGGAACGGAAACGCTCCAAGGACGGAGGCAGAGACACGGATCTCGTGCTCGGCGAGCCGGGCGGTATCGCGCAACAGGGCCGGGCGGGCGGACGGCTTCCCCGAAACATCGGCTCGCAGGACGAGTTGAAGAGGGCGACCGAGCGTCCGGCCGGCATGACTCGTGTTACAAAGAAGCTGGAGGAAGACGACGAGGGGGAATCCTGAGATGAACAAGCTGAAGACTGGCGCATGGGTGCTCGTCGCGGACGGCGAAAAGGCCCTTTTCCTCGAGAACGAGGGCGACACGCAGGACTACAACCTCAAGGTCCGCCGCAAGGAAGAGCACGAAAACCCGCCCGCACGCGAACAGGCGGCGAACCGTCCGGGCCGTCTCAACGACGGCCCCGGGGAACACAAGTCGGCGCTTGATGACACCGACTGGCACGAACTGGAAAAGGAACGCTTCGCCGACGACCTGGCCGAGATCCTCTACAAGCGCGCCCATCGCGGTGCCTTCAAGGAGATCGTGCTCATCGCCGCCCCCGACACCCTAGGTGCTCTGCGCAACGTCCTGCACCCCGAGGTAGCGCGTTGCGTCGTCGGGGAGATCCCGAAGAACCTGACGAACATGCCCATCGACAAGATGGAGAAACACATCAAGGCGGGGCTGGAAGCTGACTAGCCCCCGCCGGCGGCCCTCATCCCAGGGGCCGCCGCATCCTGACCGCCGGAAAAGTGATCCCCGGTCGCAGGACGAAGCTGCGTTCATCGATGACCGTGAAGCCCTGCGATTGGTAGAACGGCACCGCGCTGCGGGTGGAATAGCAATTGAAGGCGGCGAGACCGGCGGCGCGCGCCTCCTCGATGGAATGTGCGAGAAGCTTGCGCGCGACGCCTTGGCGAAGAAACCCCGGATCGGTCGCGAAATGCCGCACATGCCCGCTCCGGCTGCCGCTGGCCGCCCCCGAGAACGGATCGTGCGGCGTCCAGCCCCCAGCTCCCACGATGCCCGACGTACCGGCATCGGCGACGTAGTACGTGCCGCAGGTCACCAGGCCTGGCTGCGCGCGCGCCAGCAGCGGGATCGCGGTCACCCGCACCGAGGGCGGGTAGTCTTCCTTCAGCAGAAGCGGGTAGGCACGGCTCAACAGGGTGTCCACAGCCTCGATGTCCGCTGCCGTCGCCGGGCGGATCCGGAACTCGATTTCAGCCAGCCGGGTGCCGGTCATCGCGACTCCCCTTTCCTGAGCCAATCGCCGTGTGCACGCATTCAGTTCCTGCAAACGCGAAAGGGCCGCGCGTCGCCGCGCAGCCCCTCGCATACAGCAGGACAGGCAGATCTTACTTGATCTTGCCTTCCTTGTACTCGACGTGCTTGCGCGCGACCGGATCGTACTTCCGCACGGTCATCTTCTCGGTCATGGTACGCGCGTTCTTTTTCGTCACATAGAAATGGCCGGTGTCCGCGGTGGAGTTCAGCCGGATCTTGATCGTGGTGGGCTTCGCCATCTGTCGCTCTCCGTCGCAGGGGCGCAGCGACCCCGCGGTTCATGTCTGAAACCCGCCTTCTACACGCCGGCAAAGCAGAGTCAACCCGAGTTCGGGCCGCGACTTGAATTCGGGGCCGGTTTCACAACGCCCGGAACCGCGACACCGATGCGCCATGCTGGAAGAACGGGATCGGGCGGTGGACATCCGGCGCGTCGAGCCGGGCCTGGACCTCGCCCAACGCGATACGCGTGACAAATGGCAGATCGAGCCCCCGCGCCGCATCGAGCGGCAGCCAGGCCAGGTGGCTCAACTCGTCATCGGCATGGGTGAAGTCGTCCGGGTCGCCCCAAACCGCCTCGGCGCGGGCCAGGAAGAAGCGCGCATCGAAGCGGCGCGGCCGGCCTGGCGGGGTGATCGCGCGGAAGAAGAAGTCCAGCGCCTGCCCATCGGGCGCGAGGCCGCCTTCGCAGAAAGTCTCCCACCCGGCCGGGGCCGGAAACGACCCGCCCGCCGAGACAGCCAGGCGGAGCCCGGTCTCTTCCCAGAGTTCGCGGATTGCGGCGACGGCGAGTGCAGCCGGCGGCGCGTCGCCCTCGACCTTCAAACGCGCAGCCGCATCATCCGGCAGCGGGCGGGCCAGTGGAACGGCGGCATCCGCCGCATCGACACGCCCGCCGGGAAAGACGAACTTGCCCGGCATGAAGATCGCGCCCTTGCCGCGCTGGCCCATCAAGACGTGCGGCGTGCCCTCGATCCGGCGCACCAGCACCAGGGTCGCGGCATCTCGGATTGGCTGATCTGAAATGCTGTCGCTCATTGCGCGACTATTGACGCGCTCGGCCCGACGCGTCCAGCGGTTCCGGCACGCTCAGCGCCTGCCGAACCCGTGCATCCGCCGCGCCCACTGGAAGCCTACGAATGCCCCCTTGAGCCTTGGCAGCAGGTAAAGCGCGAGGATCGTGAAGCCTAACGAGAAGCCTACGGCCATCTCCCACGCTTCGGGGCGCCAGGCCATGTAGACCGTGATCATCAGCGGCGCCAGGATGTGGCCCGTGATCAGGATCGTGGCCCAGGCCGGGCCGTCGTCGGCCCGGTGGTGGTGCAGCTCTTCATTGCAGACGGCGCAGTGGTCCCGCACCTTCAAGTATCCAGCCATCATCGGCCCGGAGCCGCAGTTCGGACACTTCCGCGCCCAGCCACGCAGAACGGCGCTGCGTGTGTCTCGCTCGCTGTCCTGCATCGGCATGTCGTCCTCGTAAGCGTTATCGCGCATGAGTCTCTCCATAATTCACCACTGGTACCGCATCGCTGCGGGGGACGCCCTGCGCCAAGCTGACTTGCGGCGGGATGTCGCAAAATTCCGCGACGGAATCCTGCAGCCGCCCCGTTCTATGACTGAAGAATGACAAGGAGCGCAGAATGCGCGGCGACGACATAGCGGGCGACGGGCCCGGCTGGCGGGATCGGCGGAAGAAGTTTAACTGGTTGGCATGACTGCGGATCAGACCTCCGAACGCGACCGCGACGCCGCCCTGCTGGCAGCCTATGCCGCGGGCGACGCACGTGCGGCGCGCACGCTGATCGAGGACCACGCGCCTCGGGCGCTGGCGCTTGCGCGGCGGATGCTGGGCAATGTCGCGGAAGCCGAGGAGGTCGCGCAGGAGGCGATGCTGCGCCTTTGGAAGATCGCGCCGGAATGGCGCGCGGGCGAGGCGCGGATATCGACGTGGCTCTACCGGGTGGTTGCCAACCTCTGCACCGACCGGCTGCGGCGGTCCCGCACCGTGCCGCTGCCCGAGGGGCACGATCCGCCAGACGAGCGCCCGAGCGCGCTTGCGGGCATGATGCAGGGACAGCGGGTCTCGGCGCTGGAACAGGCGCTGGCGGATCTGCCCGAGCGACAGCGCCTGGCCGTGGTGCTGCGCCATCTTGAAGAACGGCCGAACCCCGAGATCGCCGAGATCATGGGGCTGACCGTCGACGCCGTCGAAAGCCTTCAGGCCCGGGGACGCCGACGTTTGCGCGAGCTGCTGGCCCGTGCTGAACTGAGCTATCACGAGGGGTGACATGAACATGACCTACAGACCAGACCGCACCCCGCCCGAAGACCCGGCGAAGCTCGATGCGCTGTTCGCCGAACTGAGGGACGGGGAGGCGCCGCCGCGCCCGGCCTTCATGGAAACGCTGATGGCCGACGCGCTGGCCGAAATGCCGGCTACCGCGACCGAGCGCCGTAAAGGCGGTTTCGGCCGTACCATACTGGCCGCGCTGGGCGGCTGGATCGGCGGTGCCGCGCTTGCCGGAGCAACGGCCGCAGGGCTGACCATCGGTTATCTCGACCCGGTCGGGCTGCCGCTGCTGCCCGGCTCGGACACTGCCTACAGCACGACGACCGACAGCACCGACATCATGCTCGCCTTTGCCGAGGAGGTCGGAATATGACCGACAGCCCTTCCACCGTCGAGCGGAGGATACCGCGCTGGGCCAAGGCCGCGCTGACCGTCTCGCTGGCGGTGAACCTTGCCGTGATCGGCCTCGTCGGCGGCGCGATGCTGCGCGGCCCCGATGCGCCGCCACCGGTGAACCTGCCGATCGAGGGGTTCCGGGACATCAGCGCCGCCATGTCCGAGCCGGACCGCGAGGCGCTGCGCGAGGACCTGCGCGCGCGACGCACGGATATCCGGAAGACATGGACCACGATCCGCGCGCAGAACGAGGCCTTCCTCGAGGCGCTTCGTGCCGAGCCGTTCCAGCCTGCGGCGGTCGCCGAAGTGCTCGATGCGCAGGCCGCACAATGGGAGGCGTTCGGCGCCGGCACCCGCGAGATACTCGTTCAGCGGATCGACGCGATGACCCCCGAGGCGCGGGTGCAGTTCGCCGACATGCTTGAACAGCGGCTCAGGGAACGCCGGGATCGGTTCGACAAACGCCGCCACGGCAAGGAGGGTCGGGACAAGGACGGTCGCTAGCCAAGCGGGGCGGGTTCAGGCCGCTTCGCCCGCCCGGCAGACCCGGTTGCGTCCGGCGCGTTTCGAGGCATAGAGCGCCTGGTCCGCCGCCTCGAGCATCGACGGCAACGCTTTTTCGGCGCTCGCGCCAGGCGCGGCAACAGCAACCCCCACGCTGATCGTAACCCTGAGCGGCGGCAGTCCCCGTGCCGGGCGGATCTGCAAGGTGGACACAGCCTGGCGCACCCGCTCGGCCGCGCGCAAGGCGGTCTCCGGCGCGGCGTCAGGCATTGCAATGAGAAATTCCTCGCCACCATGACGGGCGACGAGATCCACGTTTCGCACATTGTCGCGCAGGCGTGTGGCGACAGCGCGCAACACCTCATCCCCGCAAGCATGCCCGTAGCGGTCGTTGATCGCCTTGAACCCGTCGAGATCCAGCATCATCAGGGTGAAGGCCCGGTCAGCAGCGCTCGACCGGTCGATGAGCCGCTGGATATGCCGCAGCGCGTAGTGCCGGTTGTAGAGGCCCGTCAACGGGTCCGTGATCGCAAGTCGCATTCCGGACCGCACAGATTCGCGCAACCTGTCAGAAAGCGAGCGCCGCCGATCCAAGGCATCAACCCGTGCAACCAGTTCGGACAATGGCACATCAGGCGGGACGACATCGGCCGCTCCCAGTTCCACCGCGCGGGTGGCAAGCGCATGGTCGCTATCATCGACGACAGCCAGTACAGGGGTATGTCGGGTCGCAGGATCGGCCTGCATCTGCCCCAGCAGGTGCAGGCTCGCATCGGCGGCTCGCGGCGCGGTCATACCGCAAAGTACGGCGGCAACGGGCTGGGCGGTGCAGCTCGACATCGCCTCTCCGGCCGAGGCGCAACGCAGAGCCGGACGCGACAGCGCCGAGAACAGTCGCCCCGACAGCGCGGCGATGGCGCGCGGCTCGGGGTCGAAGATCAGCAGCGGCGTGGGCGGGCCATGCCACTCACGGCCCGGTTCTGCCAGCCCCACGCCGGTCAACAGGTCGGCCGTCTCGTGCCGCAGGCACAATTCATCCTGCATCCGCTTTACGCGAACGAACATCCTGAGCCGCGCCAGCAGCCGCAGATCGTTATAGGGCCGCCGCATCACGTCATCCGCACCGGCCGAGAATGCGGCCAGCAGTTCCCCTTCGCTGGCGCTACCGGCGGGCAGGGTCGCGATCACCGGCAGATGCGCGGTCTCAGGCGCGGCCTTGATCGCGCACAGGAACCCCGATGCACCCCGAGCGCCCCATTCGAGGAACACCAGGTCGACCTCGGCCGCCTGTACCAGCGCCATTGCGTCAGGCTCGGCCCGAGTTTCGACCGCGCAATAGGCGTGGGTCAGCACGCTTTTCAGCAGAAGCCTGTTCCCGGGATTCGGATCGATGATAAGTACGCGCCCAGCCATCTTCCCGCCTTCGGATTCGCGCGCCGAGAAGCGTCGCGGCCAGGTTCTCCCGGCAGAATCGACCATAGGCAGAGGGCGGTTAACGAAGTCTTTCCCAGAGGCGGGGTTACGTCAGGACATGAACAGCATTTCTTCGGAACGCGCCGAGTCCATCGCCATCGCGGCACTCGGCTTCATCGCTGCAGAACCCGAGCGCGCCGGGGCCTTCCTGGGTGCGACGGGCGCTTCTGTTGAGGATCTTCGGCAGCGCGCGCGGGACCCGGAATTCCTGGGCTTCGTTCTGGATTTCCTGCTACAGGACGACCAGGCGGTGATGGACTTTGCGTCCGAGATGCCCTGCCGCCCCGAAGATGTATTGCGTGCTCGCGCCGCCCTTCCCGGCGGCAATCTGCCGAACTGGACCTAGGGCAGCCGCAGACTCTCCAGCGCGGCGCGCAGCGCCTCAGGCAGCGGAACCGGGCGACGGCTGTCCGCGGCCACATAGACATGGGTGAACCGCGCCTCGGCAGAGGCGGCCTCGCCGCCCTCGCGGAAAATGCCGACCTCATACTGGACCGAGGACGTGCCAATGCGTGAAACCCGCAGCCCGGCCTCGATCCGGTCGGGCCACGCGATGCTTTCGTGAAAGACACAGGCGCTTTCAACGACCAGCCCGACCACCGTACCGCCGGGCACGTCCAGCCCCCCCTCATCGACCAGCCAGCCATTCACCGCACTGTCGACGTATTCGTAGAAGACCACGTTGTTGACGTGGCCGTATACGTCATTGTCCCTCCAGCGCGTGCCGATCACGCGGAACCGGGCGAAGTCCTCGCGCCGCGCACGCGGACGCCGCTCCCGCGTGTGGGGTTTCACAACCGATGGAGTGGGTTTCTCGCTCATCGCTTCGAGGCCTCGCCGATCCGGTGATCGGGCGCAGGGTAGTGGTCTGAACCTCGAACGCAATCTCCACGTGCCGGCCAGAGGGCGCGCCCGCAGCTATGGACGACAGGGTGGCCCCGGCGCTACACCGGCGGCAGGCGTCAGAGAGGAACCAGCATGCGTACGATCGAAGCCATCCTGTTCGACAAGGACGGCACGCTCTTCGACTTCGGACAGACCTGGGGGCCATGGACGGCGGGCTTCATCCGCAGCCTCGCGCGCGACCCGGACCATGCCGACACCCTGGCCGAGGCGATGCGCTTCGACATGCAGGCCGAGCGGCACCTGGCCGACAGTCCCTTCGTAGCCGGCACCATCGAGGACTGGCTGCCGGTGCTGCTGCCCCACGCGGACGGCCACGGGCCCGACTCGCTGAAGGCGCATATCGACAGCCAGACCTCCGAGGCGCCGCAGGTCCCGGCCACCCCGCTGGTCCCGCTGCTCGGCCACCTGAGGGCCGAAGGCTACCGGCTGGGCGTTGCGACCAACGACGGCGAAGCCCCCGTGACGCGGCACCTCGCGCAGCACGAGGTCTCGCACTACTTCGAATTCGTCGCGGGCTACGACAGCGGCCACGGGCCCAAGCCCGAGCCCGGGATGCTGTTGGCCTTCTGTGCCCATGTCGGCGTCGCCCCCGAGGCCGCGCTTATGGTCGGCGACAGCCTCCACGACCTGACGGCCGCGCGCGCGGCGGGGATGCCGGCGGTCGGAGTGCTAACCGGAACAGCGCCCGCCGAGGTGCTCGCGCCCCATGCGCTCGCAGTGCTGACCTCGATCGCCGAGTTGCCCGAATGGCTGTCGGCGCAGAAAACCGGCGCGAATGGGTCGCAAACGGAACGGAACGGCGCCCCGATGGCCGATTGACTGGTCTCGACCAGCAAAAGGACCATCAGATGTCAGACCGCACGGGGCTTCGCACCGCGGGGCGCGCAACAACCTCCCGCCGCAGCGGCGGGCGGGCCGCAAACGCGCGGCGAAGCGGCGGGCCGGCCATCGCCCAGATCGACTGGCGGATCCCGGTCAATACCGACCACCCGACCGAACCGTTGCCGCCCGAGGGCGTCGCGGCGATCCACGATGCTGCGATGCGGGTGCTTGAGGAGATCGGCATCGACTTCCTGCACCCCGAGGCGCGCGCGATATTGGCGAAAGCGGGCTGCACGGTAGAACCGGGCGGCTACACCGTGCGCATGGATCGTGCCTGGGTAATGGAGAAGGTCGCCCTCGCACCCGAGGAATTCACCATCACGCCGCGCAACCCGGATCGGGCGATCCGGCTGGGCGGGCGGCACATGGTGTTCTCGGCGGTGGCCTCGCCCCCCAACGTGATGGACCTCGACCGGGGCCGCAGGGTCGGCGACTTCGAAAGCTTCCGAGACCTGACCAAGCTGACGCAGTACTTCAACTGCCTTCATGTCGCCGGCGGCTACCCGGTTGAGCCGGTGGACCTGCACGCCTCGACCCGGCACCTAGACTGCATCCACGCCGCGCTGACGCTGACCGACAAGGTCTGCCACGCCTATTCGCTGGGCCCCGAACGGGTCGAGGACGTGATGGAGATGGCCCGCCTCGCCACCGGCCTGCCCGAGGACGAATTCTTCGCAATCCCGCGGCTCTACACCAACATCAACTCATCCTCGCCGCTGAAACACGACTGGCCGATGCTGGACGGCGCAATGCGCTTCGCCCGGCGCGGCCAGCCGGTGATTGTCACACCGTTCACGTTGGCGGGCGCGATGGCGCCGGTAACGATGGCGGGCGCGGTGGTTCAGTCGGTAGCCGAATGCCTCGCTGCAATCGCGCTCTTCCAGGAGATCAATCCCGGCACACCCTGCGTCATGGGCACGTTCACCTCGAACGTCGACATGAAGTCCGGCGCCCCCGCCTTCGGCACGCCCGAGTATATGCGCGCGACGCAGATGACCGGACAAATGGCTCGCTACTACGGGCTGCCGCTGCGGGCTTCGAACGCCTGCGCCTCGAACGCGCCCGACGGTCAGGCGATGTGGGAAAGCATGAACTCGCTCTGGGCTGCGGTGCAGGCCCGGACCAATTTCGTCTTCCACGGCGCAGGCTGGCTGGAGGGCGGGCTGATCGCGAGCTACGAGAAACTGGTGATGGACTGCGAGGCGATCCAGCAGATCCAGCGTTATTTCGAGCCAGTACTGGTAGACACCTCTCCCGAGGCACTGGCTGTCGATGCGATCCGCGAGGTCGGACCCAATGGTCATTTCTTCGGTGCAAGCCACACGCAGGAGCGCTATTCGACCGCCTTCTACGCCCCGTTCCTCAGCGACTGGCGCAATTTCGAGGCCTGGAGCGAGGCAGGCGGCGCATGGACGTCCGAACGCGCGAACACCGTCTGGAAGAAGATCCTGGCTGAATTCGAACCGCCACCGATGGACGCGGAGAAGCGCGAAGCGCTCGACGAATTCGTGGCGCGGCGAAAGGCCGAAGGCGGCGCGCAGACCGATTTCTGAGCGCGCCCCATCGAAGCGTCGTATTAGTCGGGTAAAGCTCTGACCGGAGCGATCGCTGGAGGACGTCTCATGACCACCCTGCCCCGCAACCTGACCGCCGCCGCGCTCAGCCTTCTCGCCACGGCCGCACTGGCCGTAGGCGCGGATGACAGCGATCCGCCGACGCCGACCGAGACCAGCACAGAGTGCGCCGACGGTCAGGTCTGGGATCCGAAATCGGGCGCTTGCGTGAAGGCAGACAGCAGCAACCTCGACGACGACACCCGCTACGGCGCGGCGCGCGAGTTGGCCCATGCGGGCCGGTACGACGAGGCAATGATCGTTCTGGCCGCCGCCGACAATCCCGATGACCCGCGTATCCTCAACTACAAGGGTTTCGTGCACCGCAAGACCGGCGACAACGAGACCGCAATGGAGTTCTACCGCCGCGCGCTGGAGATCGACCCGGATTACATCCTCGCCCGCTCGTACATGGGTCAAGGTCTGGCAGAACTGGGCGACATGGACGGCGCCCGGGAACAGCTGGCCGAGATTCGCGCGCGCGGCGGGCGCGATACCTGGGCCTATGTCTCGCTGAAGAAGGCGATCACCGCTTCGGGCGGCTACTGACAACCGGCCCTGCTGACACCGTTCTGTCAGCAGGGTGATGTTGAGCATTGCCACACGCGCCGGCCCCGCTAGGGTGCCGCTGAAACCTTCGCGGGGCATTTCCATGACGGCAATCGTAGACATCCGCGACCTGACCAAGACCTATGGCTCGGGTCACCAGGCGCTGAAGGGCGTCAACCTGCAAATCGAAGAGGGCGAGATCCTGGCGTTGCTCGGCCCCAACGGGGCCGGCAAGACGACGATGATCTCGGTTATCTGCGGCATCACCAATCCCAGCTCGGGCACGGTCACCGTGGCCGGGCACGACATCATCAAGGACTTCCGCGCGGCCCGCGCGGCAATCGGCCTCGTGCCGCAGGAAGTGGCCCTGGAGCCATTCTCCAAGGTGCAGGATACCGTCGCCTATACCCGTGGCCTGTTCGGTAAAGCCCCCGACCCGGCCCGGATCGAGGCAATCCTGCGCAACCTCTCGCTCTGGGAGAAGCGCGACGCGCAGATCAACGAACTGTCGGGCGGCATGAAGCGCCGGGTGCTTATTGCCAAGGCGCTGAGCCACGAGCCGCGCGTGCTGTTCCTGGACGAGCCCACCGCAGGCGTCGACGTGGAGCTTCGCAAGGACATGTGGCGCATCGTCGAGGAGCTGCGCGAAAGCGGCGTCACGATCATCCTGACCACCCACTACATCGAAGAGGCCGAGGCCATCGCCGACCGGGTGGGCGTCATCAATCAGGGGCAACTGCTGCTGGTCGAGCAGAAGGATGCGCTCATGGCCCGCATGGGCCGCAAGGAGATGCAGATCGAACTGCAGGAACCTGCCACAGACCTGCCGGAGACGCTCTCGGGCTACAACCTCGAGCGCAACGAGGACGGCAGCGTGCTTACCTACGTCTACGACAGCCAGGCCGAACGCACCGGCATCACCCGCCTGTTGTCGGACCTGAACGCCGCCGGGCTGAACGTACGGGACGTGCAGACACGCCAAAGCTCGCTCGAGGAAATCTTCGTCGGACTGGTGAAGGAGGACGCCTGATGAACTGGCAAGCCATCCGCGCGATCTATTTCTCGGAGATGGCGCGTACCGTGCGCACGCCGCTGCAAAGCCTCGTGTCGCCGGTCATCTCGACCTCGCTTTATTTCGTCGTGTTCGGATCGGCCATCGGCAACCGGATCCAGGAGGTAGAGGGCATCGAGTACGGCGCCTTCATCGTGCCGGGTCTGATCATGCTGACGATCATGATGCAGGCGGTGTCGAACGCGTCCTTCGGGATCTACTTCCCGAAGTTCATCGGCACGTTCTTCGAGCTGTTGTCCGCTCCGATCACCTACCTCGAGATCGTGATCGGCTTCGTCGGGGCGGCGGCCACCAAGTCGCTGGTGATCGGACTGATCATCCTTGCGACCGCCGCCTTCTTCGTCGACCTGCGGATCGCGCACCCGGTCCTGATGACGGCCTTCCTGGTGCTGACCTGCGTGACTTTTGCGCTGCTCGGTTTCATCATCGGCATCGTCGCGAAGAACTTCGAGCAGTTGCAGCTTGTACCGCTGCTGGTCGTCACGCCGCTGGTCTTCCTCGGCGGTAGTTTCTACTCGGTCGCGATGCTCTCGCCGTTCTGGCAGACGGTGACGCATTTCAACCCGGTGCTCTACCTGATCAGCGGCTTCCGCTGGAGCTTCTACGAGGTTTCGGACGTCGGCGTAGGCATCAGCCTGTTCGCGATCACCCTGTTCCTGGCGCTTTGCCTCGCGGTGACCTGGTGGCTGTTCCGCACCGGCTACCGGATCAAGAGCTGAGCCGGCGGGCGGCTCAGCCGTTCTGCAGACGATACTCGAGGCGGGGCCAGTCCGGTCCCGCCAACCAGGTGCCAAGCTCCGCTCGGAACGCCTCTCTGTCCGGGCTTGTGCCAGTCCGCCACCACCACCGGACCCGCGCCGCCCTCTCGCCTTTCAGCGACGGATAGACGTAAAGACAGCCGAGGTACGTGCCCTCGCCGTCCTCGATCACCCAGGCAAAGCTGCGGCGGCAGTCGAACTCCCGTTGATGCCAGGCGAGGTCGAGGTAGTTTTCCTCGGCGGTCAGCCCCTCGGGCCAGGTCATGTTCGGATTGGCCGCCTTGATGTCCGCCGCGCTTTCCATCACCGCCGCATAATCACGATCTTGGTCCGAGACGCCCAGCGCCTTGAGGCATACGGCCCCCAGATCATGCTCTCGGGGGATCTTCCATCCGGCGAATTCGGGATGCGGTTCCACGGGTCACGCTCCGGCAAGGGCTGGCGGTCGCGGATATGATGCCCGCGACACGGCCCGCTTGTCAGCAGATTCGAGGCTCTGAAACGACGAAGGGCCGCTTGCGCGGCCCTGTCATGCTCCGCCAGGAGCGTCCGAAATCTGGAGCGGGCGATGAGATTCGAACTCACGACCCTTACCTTGGCAAGGTAATGCTCTACCCCTGAGCTACGCCCGCGCTCCGATTTCGTGGGGGCGGTTATGATTGATTCACGAACCGGCTGCAAGCGGAAAAATGCACCGCCCCCAGAAGTTTTTCACGCATCTTCCCGGTCCATTTCCGGCTTGCTTTCCAGCGCAGTTTCCGCTGCGTTTTCAGCACCTTCCTCATCCTCGATACCGGGATTCAGAACGTTGGTCTGAGGCGTGGTCTGGGCGCCGACGGGCGCGGTGTGGAAGCTGGCCTTCTCGTCCTGTCGGGGCGCTTCGCGCCGCGAAATCCGCCAGGCGCCGTACAGAATCAAGGCGACATGTGCCGCCAGCGAGTTCATGAACAGGCCCGACGGTCCGGCCAGGTTCATCATCAGACCGCCGAGAAGCGGGCCGATGATCGAGCCGATCCCGAACAGCAGCAGCAGGCCCCCGCTGGTCCTCAGGAAATACCCCTCCGGCGCGTGGTCGTTGGCATGGGCCACGATCACCGGGTACATCGCATAGACCGACGCCCCGAAGACGCTGGCGAGGCCAAGGACAAGCATCGGCGTGGTCGGCGCGATGAAAACGAAGGTCACGTCCACTGCAGCGGCGACCGCAGCCAGGCCCAGCAGCACGAAGCGCCGATCCATCCGGTCCGACAGGAAGCCGACCGGCACCTGAAGCGCCGCGCCCGCGACAACGGCGATCGACATGAAGATGGCGATGGTGTCGACGGTCAGCCCGATCCGCGCGCCATAGACGGCGCCCAGCGTACCGAAGGCCCCGTTCGAAACGCCGACCAGGATCACGCCGATCACCGCCAGTGGCGAATTTCGCCACAGCGCGGGCAGATCAAGGCTGACCCCGACCATCGGCTGCGGCGCAATCTGCCGCGTCACGGCCGTGGGCAGCAGCGACAGCGCGTAGAAGATCGCCGCCAGCACGAAGAACGAGTATCCCGTCGGGTCCCCGGTCATCAGCAGCATCTGCCCCGCGGTCGTCGCCGCTAGGTTGACCATGGTGTAGATGCCGAAGACACCACCCCGCGCCTCGCCCGGGGTGCGCTCGTTGATCCAGCTCTCGACGATCATCGCCGCGCCCGCGAAACAGAAGCCCGCCAGGGCGCGCAGCACGATCCAAGCCCAGGCGTGGATGAACAGCAGCGACAAAAGGATCGACACCGCCGCCAGTCCCGCCATGACCGAGAACGCCCGGATATGTCCGACGCGGCCCACCAGCTTGGGCACCGACAGGCAGCCGCTGACATAGCCCAGCGCCCAGCCCGTCCCCAGCAGACCCAGCGAGAAGGACGAGAACCCCTCGGCCGTGCCCCTGAGCGGCAGGATCAGACCATTGATCCCGCCTGCGAACATCAAGGCCGCCGAACCCAGCAGCAGCGCCCCGATCGTTGCGAACCGATTCTGCACCGCGGTGCCTCCCGTGCTGATACCGGGTCCTTTTGCAGCCGGGCGACGACGCTATCAAGGCCGCCCGGCGCATCGGCGAGGAGCCGCCCGAATGCCCGGGCGGCCTGTTCCGTCAGTCGGCCTCGAATTCGACCAGCAGGTCCTTGGCGTCGATCTGCGCGCCGGCGGGAACGTGTACCGCCTTCACCACCGCGTCGCGGTCGGCGTAGATCCCCGTTTCCATCTTCATCGCCTCGATGGTCAGCAGCAGATCACCCTCGGCCACCGACTGGCCCGCCGAGACCGAGATGCTGGCGACCACGCCCGGCATCGGTGCACCGACGTGGGCCGGGTTCGCCATATCCGCCTTGGCGCGCGCCACATCGCTGCCCGAGACCTTGCGGTCCGACACACGGATCGTGCGCGGCTGGCCGTTCAGCTCGAAGAAGACGCGGACCTGGCCCTCCTCGTTGGTCTCGCCCACGGCCTGCAGGCGGATCTCGAGGATCTTGCCCGGGTCGATCTCGACCGAGATCTCCTCGCCCGGCTCCATGCCATAGAAGAAGACCGGCGTCGGCAGGGTGCGGACGGGACCGTAGATCTCGTGCCGCTGGCGGTAGTCGGTGAAGACCTTCGGGTACATCAGGTAGCCGCAGAGGTCCTCGTCATCGACCTCGCCGCCGTCCAGCTTGTCGGTGATCTCCTTACGCGCGGCCTCCATGTCCACCGGGGCCATCTTTGCACCGGGACGGCCCAACTCGGGCTCCTCGCCGCGCAAAATCTTCTTTTGCAGCGCCGCCGGCCATCCGCCCGGAGGCTGACCGAGGCTGCCGCGCATCATGTCGACGACCGAATCCGGGAAGGACATGTCACGCCCGGGGTCTTCGACGTCCGCGCGGGTCAGGCCCTGTGCGACCATCATCAGCGCCATGTCACCGACGACCTTGGACGAGGGCGTCACTTTCACGATGTCGCCGAACATCTGGTTCACCTCGGAGTACATCTTGGCGACCTCGTGCCAACGGGTGTCCAGCCCCATTGAACGCGCCTGCGCCTTGAGGTTGGTGAACTGCCCCCCCGGCATCTCGTGCAGGTAGACCTCGGATGCCGGGGCCATCAGCCCGCTTTCGAAGGCCGCGTACTTGCGGCGCACGGCCTCCCAGTAGTCCGAAAATTCGCGGATCACCGCCGGATCGATCCCCGTGTCGCGCGGCGTGTTGCGCAGCGCCTCGACGATCGAGCCGAGGCAAGGCTGCGAGGTCCCGCCCGACAGCGCGTCCATCGCCGCGTCCACGGCATCCGCACCGGCCTCGGCGGCCGCCAGAACGGTCGCCCCCGCGATCCCCGAAGTATCGTGCGTGTGGAAGTGGATCGGCAGCCCGACCTCTTCTTTCAGCGTGCGGATCAGCTTGCCCGCCGAGGCGGGTTTCAGCAGACCCGCCATGTCCTTCAGACCCAGTACATGCGCGCCCGCGTCCTTAAGCTGCTGGCCCATCTCGACATAGTACTTCAGGTCGTACTTGGCCCGGTCCGGGTCCAGGATGTCGCCGGTGTAGCAGATCGTGCCCTCGCAGATCTTGCCGCTTTCCAGCACCGCGTCCATGGCGACGCGCATGTTCTCGACCCAGTTCAGGCTGTCGAAGACGCGGAACACGTCGACGCCGCTTTCGGCGGCCTGCGCCACGAAACCCTTTACCACGTTGTCCGGGTAGTTGGTGTAGCCCACCCCGTTCGAGGCGCGCAGCAGCATCTGCGTCAGGATGTTCGGCATCCGCGTGCGCAGGTCGCGCAGACGCTGCCACGGGCATTCCTGCAGGAAGCGATAGGCCACGTCGAAGGTCGCGCCGCCCCAGCATTCCATCGAGAACAGCTGCGGCAGGTTGTGCGCATAGGCGTCCGCGACCTGCACCATGTCATAGCTGCGCATCCGGGTCGCCAGCAGGCTCTGATGGCCGTCGCGCATGGTGGTGTCGGTCAGCAGCACCCGCTCCTGCGCCAGCATCCAGTCGGCAACCGCCTGCGGCCCCTTCTCGTCCAGTAGCGTCTTCGTTCCCGGCGGCGGCGCATCCGCACGCAGCGCAGGGGGCTTGGCCTGGGTCTCGGCCGGGCGCGGATGGCCCTGCGTCTCGGGGTGCCCGTTTACGGTGATGTCAGCGATATAAGTCAGCACCTTCGAGGCGCGGTCGCGGCGCGGCGCGAACTCGAACAACTCGGGCGTCGAGTCAATGAACTTCGTCGTGTACTCGTTGTTCAGGAACGTCGGGTGCTTCAGCAGGTTCTCGACGAACGCGATGTTGGTGCTGACGCCGCGGATCCGGAACTCGCGCAAGGCGCGGTCCATGCGGGCGATCGCCATCTCGGGCGTCGGCGCCCAGGCGGTGACCTTCTCAAGCAGCGAGTCGTAGTAGCGGGTGATGACCGCACCGGAATAGGCGGTGCCGCCGTCGAGGCGGATGCCCATGCCCGTCGCGCCCCGATAGGCGGTGATCCGGCCGTAGTCGGGGATGAAGTTGTTCTGCGGGTCCTCGGTGGTCACGCGGCACTGGATCGCGTGGCCGTTCAGGCGCACACCGTCCTGGCTGTCGACGCCGGTCGCCTCGGCGATGGTCTTGCCCTCGGCCAGCAGGATCTGGGCGCGGACGATGTCGATGCCGGTGACCTCCTCGGTCACGGTGTGCTCGACCTGGACGCGGGGGTTCACCTCGATGAAGTAGAAGGCGCCGCTGTCCATATCCATCAGGAACTCGACGGTGCCGGCACAGTGATAGCCGACATGGGCGCAGATCTTCCGGCCCAGAGCGCACAATTCTTCGCGCTGCTCCTGGCTGAGGTAGGGCGCCGGAGCGCGCTCGACGACCTTCTGGTTGCGGCGCTGGACCGAGCAGTCACGCTCCCACAGGTGATACATTCCGCCGAACTGGTCGCCGAGGATCTGCACCTCGACGTGCCGGGCGCGCAGGATCATCTTCTCCAGATAGCCCTCGCCGTTACCGAAGGCGTTCTCGGCCTCGCGCCGGCCCTCCAGCACCTTGTCCTCAAGCTCGTCCGGGCTCATCACCGGGCGCATGCCGCGCCCGCCGCCGCCCCAGCTGGCCTTGAGCATGAAGGGATAGCCGACCTCCTCGGCCATCCGGCGCACCTCGTTCATGTCGTCGGGCAGGACCTCGGTCGCCGGAATGACCGGCACCCCAGCCTCGAGCGCCACGCGGCGGGCGCTGGCCTTGTCGCCGAGCGCGCGCATCGTCTCGGCCTTGGGGCCGATGAAGGTGATGCCGGCCTTCTCGCAGGCATCGACCAGCTCGGGGTTCTCAGAAAGCAGGCCGTAGCCCGGGTGGATCGCATCGGCGCCGGACATCTTGGCGACGCGGATGATCTCGGGAATCGAAAGATAGGCCGCAACCGGCCCCATCCCTTCTCCAATGCGGTACGCCTCGTCCGCCTTGAAGCGGTGCAGCGAGAGCTTGTCCTCCTCCGCAAAGACCGCGACTGTTCGCTTCCCCATCTCGTTCGCGGCGCGCATCACTCGGATGGCAATTTCGCCTCGGTTTGCGATCAGGATCTTGCGAAATGTTTTCATGGGAAGCAGCCTTCGTGCGGGATTGTTGCGCCGCAAGCTAGCTTGTCGCGGCGCAACATACAATCGGATCGACGAAATGCCGTGTTCGAGGCCCGGCACAAGCCCCTTCAGTCGAAAACGACCGAGTCCATCAGCGTGCTACGCGCCGACTGCAGGTGCTTTTCGAAGGCAACGCGCGCGGCCTCTCTGTCGCCTGCCAGCAGCGCATCTATCACCGCCAGGTGCTCGTGCGTGGCGGTCAAGTTCCGGGCCTTCTCGTCACCCTTGTGCCAGCGGTAGTGGAAGTGGAAAATCAGCGAGATCAGCTCATAGAAATCACCGATGAACCGGTTGTCGAGCCGGTCGATGAACAACCTGTGGAACTGCTCGTCTAGGCGAGGAAACTTCAGGTAGTCCTCGTCGATATACTCCGCCAGCGACTGGTGCGCCTTACGCATCTCCCGCAGGGTTTCTGCCTCTTCCGCGATACCGCCCGACGCGACGAACGCCTCGAAGGCGCGGACCTCGAACATCTCGCGCACGTCGAAAAGCTCGGATGCATATTCGCGGGTGAAGCCCAGCAGCACCCAGTGCCGGTTCGGCTCCTTACGGATGAGCCCGAAACGCGAAAACCGGATGAGGTACTCGCGGATCGCCGAGGAACTGACGCCGAACTCCCGCGCCAACTCGCTCTCGCGCAGGATAGCCCCGGGGCGCGGATCGCCGCCCAGCAGGTACTCCATGAACCGGGTCTCGATCTTCTCGCCGGCGGACTTGGTCTCGTCCTCGGGAAAGTAGTCCGCCTTCACCGGCGCGCGAAGCACCTGCTTGCGGCGGCCTTCCCAGACGATGATGCCGGTCTGGCTGAGATGGTCCAGCACCGCCCGCACGGTCGTGCGGCTTGAGTTCAGAACCGTCGCAAGCTCCGCCTCGGGCGGCAACTGTGCGCCACGCCCCAGATCTGCGATATACCCCAGACTGCGGTTGAAGGCTTCCTTGTAGACGCTGTTGCTGCGCGACACCGTGCATTTCCCGTTATTTTGGCAGGCAGGTTATTCGGCGGCACGCACCAGTTGCAATGGAATTGCGTGCCTCAGCGTCCGATCGGGGCGAATGGGAAGGGTCTGAGCGAGCCATAAAGCGACAAGCGCTCGGCCCCGTCTACCGCGTCACCGCGACGATGGAAACCAAGTGTGTCGGCAAGAACCAACGTGTTCGCCGGCACCTCGAATACGCGCGGTTTGGCCATATCCAGATCGTGCAGCTTGTCCTCGTCGATGCGGAACGCTCCGAAACGGGTGCCCCGCCGCCACCGCACGATCCGTTGCGCCTCGGAGTTTTCCCAGGCCAGCCGCTTTGCATCGAGCCGGTGCGTGCCCGGCACGAAGATGAACGGCCCCTGCTCCAGCTTCACCGGGCGCAGGAAATACCAGAACTTGACTGACGCATGGAACGTGTCCCGGTGCATGTCCTTCTGGTCATCGTGGGCGTCCACCTGCCGGCCGTGGCGGGTGATGTAGATCGAGACCTTGCTGGCAGGAAAAGGCAGTCCGACTGCGGCCTTGCTCAGCGATGACAGACGTTCGTCCGCCGCGGCTCTCGCCGTCTCGGGCATGGTTGCGGGGTCGATGTTGATGAACCGGTTGATCGTGCCGCCGTCAGCCCGGTCGAAGCCCCACGGGAAATGCTTCGGCTTCCCAAAACCTTCGTCGTGAGACGGTCCGAGCGGGGATTGTTCGGCGACCCGCGCGACCGTCGCTTCGACTTCGCGTGAAAGAGCGTCGAACCGCTCGGGGGGCAGGAAATCCCGGATCTCGACGCAGCCGTCACGGCGGAGGGTCTCCGCGTCGGTGCTTCCGGTCCTTCCCCGCCGTCGCATCTCGTTGGCGATATCAGCGGCACGCATCCGCGCGGCGTGCAGCCCACGGTCGTTCAGCCAGCGATTGCCGAGCCAGCGGTCATTGAGATCCTTGCTGGCAGAAAAGATGCTTATCATACCTTGCCCTCTACTTCCGGCGCGTCTGGCGTGTCTTCGTTCGCGTCGTCCGCCGCCCCCTTGTTCCGGTTTACAGTCCCGCCCTTCGGCGGCGGGGTCCATGCGCGCTCGGCCTTCTCGTGCAGGGTCCGGCGCAGGCCCATCATCGACTCGTTCAGGCGCTGATTGATCTCGCGGGCCTTGTCGGCATAGGCCTCGTTCTCCCACAGGGTCAGGTCCGGGTCCCAAAGCCGCGCGAGGTCGGCGAGGTCTGCACGGTCCTGCTTGACGTAGAGCCGCGCGGCGCGCTCGGCCTCGAACGGATGATGACCCATCGCCAGCATCGCGTAGCGCCCGGCGCGAACGGACGCGTCGAAGGTCTCGCGGACGATGTCGCGGGCCCCGGCGGCGTAAAGCCGGTAGACATGCTCCCGGTCATAGGCGCGGGCGACGACGTGCACATGCGGATGTTCGCGAGTGACATAGTCCACCATCTTCACGGCGGCCTCGGGATCGTCCACCGCGATCACGATCACCCGGGCGTCGCGGATGCCGGCAGCCAGCAGCAGGTCCGGTCGCGAGGGATCGCCAAAAAAGGCACGCACGCCGAACTTGCGCAGCCCCGAGATCAGGTCGTTGTGATAGTCCAGAACCACCGTCTTGTGGCCGTTCGCCAGCAGCATCCGGTTGACGATCTGCCCGAAGCGGCCGAGGCCCGCGATGATCACCGGTCCGGTCTCGTCGATCTCGTCGTCGTCGGGCCTGTCGACGTCGACCCGGCTGGCGATCAGCTTGTCGTAGGCGATGAACAGCACCGGCGTCAGCAGCATGGAAAGCGTGACGATCATGTTAAGCAGTTGCCCCGTCTCGCGCGGGATCACGCCGTTCTGCGTCGTGAAGCTGACCAGCACGAAGCCGAACTCCCCCGCCTGGGCCAGGCTCAGCGTGAACAGCCAGCCCGCCGAGCCGCGGATCCGGAACAGCTTGGCCAGCGAGAACAGCACCCCCGCCTTCAGTGCCATCACCAGTAGCGTCAGGCTGACGATCAGAAATGCGTCCTGGGCGAAAGCGTCGAAGTTGATCAGCGCCCCGACGGTGATGAAGAAGAGGCCCAGAAGCAGGCCCTTGAAGGGTTCGATGTCCGCTTCCAGCTCGTGCCGGTACTCCGAGTTGGCCAGCACAACACCCGCAAGGAAGGTCCCCAGCGCCGGAGACAGGCCGACCACGGTCATCAGCAGGGCGATGCCGATGACCAGCAGCAGCGCGGCGGCGGTAAAGATCTCGGGCAGCTTGGCCTCAGACAGGAAGCGGAAAACCGGTCGTGTCAGGAAATGACCGCCACCGACGATCACCCCGACCGAGCCGAGCAGCACGAGAGTAACGATCCAGCCCGGCTGCCCCTCCAGCAGGTTCATGTCCTCGCCACCACCCCCGGCAGTGAAGATGATGTTCGAAAGTCCGGCGTCGGTGGCCTCGATAAGCTGCGGCGCCGCCAACAGCGGGATCAGCGCCAGCATCGGGATCACCGCGATGTCCTGGGTCAGCAGCACGCTGAAGGCCGCACGCCCACCGTCCGTGCGGGTCAGCCCCTTCTCGCCCAGCGTCTGCATCACGATCGCGGTCGACGACAACGAGAACGTCAGACCGATCGCAAGCGCCACAGTCCAGTGAAGCCCGAACGCCATCGCCGCCAGCGTGATCAGCACCGTCGTCACGCTGATCTGCAAGCCGCCGAGGCCCAGCAGCCGGTGCCGCATGCCCCACAGGTGGCGTGGCTCGAGCTCCAGCCCGATCAGGAACAGCATCATCACCACACCGAACTCGGCATAGTGCTGAAGGTCCTGCGTCTCGGTGCCGACGATGCCCAGGATCGGGCCTATGATCATGCCCGCGATCAGGTAGCCCAGTACCGAACCGAGCCCCAGCCGCTTGGCGATCGGCACCATGATCACCGCTGCAAGCAGGTAGATGAACGCCTGGTAGAGGAACGTGGCCACCGTTCAGTCCTCCGCGATCAGGTGGCGCTCGAGGTCCATCTCGTCACCCTGCGCCGCCAGGTCCAGATCCAGCCGGTTGTCGACCAGCGCTTCGAGAAGGTCCTCCCAACGCTCTAGATGCGCCTCGACTTGGCCCCGCTCCCGCGCCGAGCGTGCGCCGTGCAGCACGAAGGGCGGCAGGTAGCGCATTCCGCACAGCGCCGCCGTCTGCTCCAGCGGGGCCAGCAGCTGGCGCATCGTGAAGTTGTTGTACCCGCCCGGCCCATAGGCATCCGCCGGACCGCCGGTGGAACAGGCGCTGAAGAAGGTCTTGCCGTGCAGCATGGTGCCGTTCTCGCCATAGGCCCAGCCGTATTCGAGTACCAGATCCTGCCATTCCTTCAGCATTGCGGGCGTCGAATACCAGTAGAACGGGTGCAGGAAGATCAGGACCTGGTTCTCTTCCAGCCGCTCGTGCTCGGTGTCCACGTCGATGTCCAGGTTCGGGTATTCGCCATAGAGGTCGACGACCGTCACGCCCGGGACCCATTCCGCAACGCGCGCCATCGGCAGGATCACCTCGGACCGGCGGGGCGACGGGTGTGCGTACAGGATCAGCACCTTGCTGCGGGGTCGGGTCATGGGGCGGCCTCGTCACTTCTGACATGACCCTAGATCGGCGGAAGCCCCCCGTCGACAACCCAGCGGCGCACGCGATGCCGAAACATGGAACATCTGGCGAACATACTTTTCATTTCCGGCGTTTGACGCTAAATCTGGGGCCATGAGCAGTTGGCAACACGATGAATCGCGCGCCTTCGAGGAATGGGAGCAGCGACCGTTGTCGGAACGCGCCATGGCGGCGCGTCCGATGCCCTATCTCGACGGGCTGAATCCCGCCCAGCGCGCAGCGGTCGAAGCACTCGACGGTCCGGTGCTGATGCTGGCAGGCGCGGGCACCGGCAAGACGCGGGCGCTGACCGCGCGGATCGCGCATCTGCTGACCACCGGCAAAGCCCAGCCGAACGAGATCCTCGCCGTGACCTTCACCAACAAGGCCGCGCGCGAGATGAAGGACCGCGTCGGTGGGCTCGTCGGCGGCCGGATCGAGGGAATGCCGTGGCTCGGCACTTTCCACTCGATCTGTGTCAAGCTGCTGCGCCGCCATGCCGAACTGGTCGGGCTCAAGACCAACTTCACCATCCTCGACACCGACGACCAGCTGCGCCTGCTGAAGCAGCTGATCCGGGCCGAGAACGTGGACGACAAGCGCTGGCCCGCGCGGATGCTGCTGGGCCTGATCGACCGCTGGAAGAACCGCGCCTGGACGCCAAGCCAGGTGCCGGGGTCGGAGGCCGGCGCCTACAACCATCGCGGCACCGAGTTCTACGAGCAGTACCAGGAACGGCTCAAGGTCCTGAACGCCGTCGATTTCGGCGACCTGCTGCTGCATGTGGTCCGCATCTTCCAGGAACACCCCGACGTGCTGGAGAAATACCAGCGCTGGTTCCGCTACATTTTGGTGGACGAGTACCAGGACACCAACGTCGCCCAGTACCTCTGGCTGCGGCTGCTGGCGGGCGGACACAAGAACATCTGCTGCGTCGGCGACGACGACCAGTCGATCTACGGCTGGCGCGGGGCCGAAGTGGGCAACATCCTGCGGTTTGAAAAGGACTTTCCAGGCGCGACCGTGATCCGGCTGGAGCAGAACTACCGCTCGACGCCGCACATCCTCGCGGCGGCAAGCGGCGTGATCGCGGCAAACGAGTCGCGGCTTGGCAAGACACTTTGGACCGACGCGGACGAGGGCGACAAGGTCCGCCTGATCGGCCACTGGGACGGCGAGGAAGAGGCACGCTGGATAGGCGAGGAGGTCGAGGCTTATCAAAGCGGCACTCGCGGGCACGAGGCGCTCTCGCTCAACGACATGGCGATCCTTGTCCGCGCGTCCTTCCAGATGCGCGCCTTCGAGGACCGATTCCTGACCATCGGCCTGCCCTACCGCGTCATCGGCGGCCCCCGCTTCTACGAGCGGATGGAGATTCGGGACGCGATGGCCTATTTCCGCGTCGTGGTCAGCCCCGACGATGGCCTCGCCTTTGAACGCATCGTCAACGTCCCCAAGCGCGGCATCGGCGACAAGGCGCAACAGACCATCAACCAGGCCGCCCGGATGAACGGCGTCTCGCTGCTGGAAGGCGCGCGCATCGCGCTGGCCGACGGCGGGATCAAGGGCAAGGCGGCGGGCGAGTTGCGCGCGCTGATCGACAGTTTCGACCGCTGGTCCAAGCTGCTTGCGGAAGGCACGCACACACACGTCGAACTGGCCGAGATCATTCTCGACGAATCCGGCTACACAGCCTTCTGGCAGAACGACAAGACGCCCGAAGCGCCGGGCCGGCTGGAAAACCTCAAGGAACTGGTGAAGGCGCTCGACGAGTTCGAGAACCTGCAAGGCTTCCTGGAACACGTTTCCCTGGTGATGGAGAACGAGCAGGAGGACGCCGCCGCCAAGGTCTCGATCATGACGCTGCACGCGGCCAAGGGCCTCGAGTTTCCCTGCGTCTTCCTGCCGGGATGGGAGGACGGCCTCTTCCCCAGCCAGCGCACGATGGATGAAAGCGGCTTGAAGGGCGTCGAGGAAGAACGCCGCCTCGCCTATGTCGGTATCACCCGCGCCGAAAAGCACTGCACGATCAGCTTCGCGGCGAACCGGCGTGTCTACAACCAATGGCAATCGGCCCTGCCCTCGCGCTTCATCGACGAACTCCCGGCCGAGCATGTCGAGGTGCTGACGCCACCCGGCCTCTACGGCGGCGGCTACGGCGCGGCGGCCCCGGCGGCGCACGAGATTCCCGGCGTGATGCGCGGCAGCGACCTGCCCGAGAAGGCGGCGCGCGCCGATGTCTACAACTCGCCCGGCTGGAAGCGGATGCAGACCCGCGCCGGTCACCGGTCGGCCCGCCAGCCGCAGGAAGCGCGCAATATGGTCATCGACGCGCAGGCGACGCCCGCGTTCGATCTGGGCGAGCGGGTCTTCCACCAAAAGTTCGGCTACGGCGCGGTCACCGAGATAGAAGGCGACAAGATGACCGTCGAGTTCGAGAAGGCGGGCACCAAGAAGGTCGTCGCCTCCTATCTCAGCGCAGCCGACTCGATCCCGTTCTAGAACTCCTCGAGCTCGGGCCGCTTGCCGATCGTGATGTGGTCGATCTCCTCAAGCGCGAAGCCGCGGATGATCGACGGGATCATCATGCTCACGAGGCAGAAGATCGGTAGCCCGACGACGGTGATGACCTCCTGCAGGGCGGTCAGACCCGCGTCGCCGGCCAGGACGATCAGCATGGCCGCGACCAGCCCCTCAGCCGCGCCCCAGAACACACGCTGACCCACCGGGCCGGGGCGTTGCTCGCCGGTGCAGAGCATGTCCACCACCAGCGAGGCCGAGTCGGACGAGGTCGCGAAAAAGATCGCCACGATGACCACGGCCAGTCCCTGCACCAATTCGACCATCGGGAAATGCTCGAAGAAGGCGAACATCGCCAGCGGCACGGACTCGGCGACAGCCACGCTGATCTCGCCGGCGCTGCCGTTCATGCCCGCACGGTGCGCGAGGCCGATCCCGTCAATCTCCATCGCCTGCCAGCCAAAGATCGCGAACCAGACCAGCGTGAACAGCGACGGCGCCAGCAGCACGCCGAAGACGAACTCCCGGATCGTGCGCCCGCGCGAGATGCGCGCGACGAACAGGCCGATGAACGGCGACCAGGTTACAGTCCAGGCCCAGTAGAACACCGTCCAGCTGCCCTGCCAGCCCCAGTCCGCATTGTCCGGGTTCTGGTTCGCCAGCATGTCGTTCCAGAACGCCAGTCGCGGCAGGTTCTCGAAATAGAGCCCGAAGGTCTCGACGATGCCGCGCAGCAGGAACAGGGTCGAGCCGGTCACAAGAACGAAGATCATCAGTCCGACCGCCAGGCCGATGTTGATGTTCGAAAGCACCTTCACGCCCTTGTCGAGCCCCGCGACGATCGAGCCGACCGCGACCAATGTCAGCACCGCGAGGATCGCCACCTTCAGCCCGACGCCGTCGCCCCAACCGAAAAGCGCCGACAGCCCCGCCGCGATCTGGCTTGAGCCCAGCCCCAGCGACACCGCCACGCCGAAAAGCGTGCCGAGAATCGCCGCGATATCGATGGCCTTGCCGATCGGCCCATGGATTCCCTCGCGCAGCAGCGGGTAGAAGACCGAACTCACCCGCACCGGCAGATCGTAGCGGTTGATGAAGTAGGCGAAGGCCAGCCCCGGCAGCGTGAAGATCGTCCAGGTGTGCAGGCCCAAGTGATAGATCGCGATCGAGATCGCATCCCGTGCCGCCTCTTCCGAGTAGGGCGCAACGCCCGGCAGGGGCGGTTTCGAGAAATGGCTGATCGGCTCGGCCACGCCCCAGAACATCAAGACAGTGCCGATGCCGCCCGCGAACAGCATGGTGAACCAGCTGAGGTCCGAGTACTCGGGTTTGCTGTCCTTCGGTCCCAGCCGGATATGCCCGTGCCGACTGCTGGCGGCCCAGATCAGAAAACCCAGCCAGACATTGACGCCGAGGATGAAGAACCAACCGAGGTTGCGGACGATCCAAGCCCGCCCCATGGCAAAGGCCTCGCCGATGGGACCGGGCAGCAAAACCAGAAGCAGGACAAAAAGCGCCATGAAACCGGCGGAGAAGAAGAAAATTACGGGGTCGGTGCGCAATCCAAGGCGGCTGGCCAAATGCTTCAAGGAATCCTCTCGGGCGTCTTAGCGGTCTGTCGGCTCAATGTCTCTCACGAGCGCGCCACACACAGCGCGCCCGTTGAGGGAAATTCCCCACCCCTGTCATTGTTCCGTACCGATTTGAGCCGTGCGTCCGGCCTCAGCCGGGGATCACGTTCGCCTCGGGACCGTAAGGAAAGCCGGTGATGTTCTCGGAGCCCTCGGGCGTGACGATCAGGATGTCATGCTCACGGTAGCCGCCCGCGCCCGGCGTGCCCTCGGGCACCCAGAGCATCGGCTCCATCGAGACGACCATCCCCGGCGCAAGCACCGTGTCGATATCCTCGCGCAACTCCAGCCCTGCTTCGCGGCCGTAGTAGTGGCTGAGGATGCCGAAAGAGTGCCCGTAGCCGAAGCTGCGATATTGCAGCAGACCCTCGCCCTCGAGGAACCGGTTCAGCTCCGCGCAGATCTGGGCGCAACTGATACCGGGGCGGATCAGCGACAGGCCCAGTTCGTGAGCAGCTACGTTCGCGCGCCACAGCCGCAACGTTTCGGCATCCGGCTCGCCCAGAAACAGCGTCCGCTCCAGCGCAGTGTAGTAGCCAGAGATCATCGGGAACGTGTTGAGACTCAGCAGATCGCCCGATCGCAACGCCCGCGTGGTCACCGGGTTGTGTGCGCCGTCGGTGTTGAGCCCGGACTGGAACCAGACCCAGGTATCGCGCAACTCGCTGTCCGGATGCGCGCGGGCGATCTCGGCCTCCATCGCATCGCGCCCGGCCATCGCCACGTCGATCTCCCGCGCGCCGGTGCGGATCGCATCCCGTATGGCAGCGCCGCCCAGATCCGCGATCCGGGCCCCCTCGCGGATCAGGGCGATCTCCTCGTCGGACTTCAGCATCCGCGCGGCCATGGTCGCCGGGGCGATGTCCACCGGCTCGGCGCCCAGGAACTCGCCCAGCTTGTCGCGCTGCGCCAGCGTCAGGTGATCCGCTTCGATCCCCAACCGGGTCGGTGGGCCGACCAACTCGCGCACCGCGCGCCAGTAGTTGTCGCGCCGCCAGTCGGTGTAGATGACGTTCTCGCCCACCGAGCGCCGCCAAGGTTGTCCGCCGTCGATGTTCGCGCTGACCGTGGCGCAAGCGTCCTGTGTCACCACGCAGCCATAGGGCCGCCCGAAGCTGCAATGGAGGAACCCCGAGTAGTAGGCGATGTTGTGCATCGACGTCAGAAGCACGGCCGGCAGGTCCTGCGCGGCCATGATGCGGCGCAGCTCGGTCAGTCGCCGGTCGTACTCGGCGGCGCTGAAGGGCAGCGGAGCCTTTTCGCCGTTGTGGCAGGTGAAGCGGTCTGGGCGTTCGCTCGACATGGCGCATCCTCGTCCAAGGACCGGACGCGACGACACGCGCCCGGCGTCTCGTCCGGGCGTTCAGGACAGGGGATCATCGAACAGATGATTGCGCGGCGGCCTTGGTCAGCGACGCCATCGCCGTGCGCCACGCGGGCGCAGATTACGACCGCTCCAATCGCGGATCAAGCGCCCCGGGCCGCGTGCCGGGGACTTGATACCGGTCAAGGCGCGGCCGCGCGTCAGAGGTGATCCTGCCGCCACAAGAGTCTTCAGAAGGAGGGGGCAATGGAAGACGTGGAACGGCTGCTCAAGGGCACGGTCGAGGAACTCGACCGCCTGCTGAATGCGCGCAACGTGCTGGGGGATCCGATCGAACGCGATGGGACGACGGTGATCCCGATCGTCAGCTTCGGGTTCGGATTCGGCGCGGGCGGCAATACCGGAGGCAAGTCGGGCACCGGGTCGGGCACGGGCGCGGGCGGCGGCATCAAGCCGCTGGGCGCGATCATCTTCGACTCGCAGGGCGTCCGCGTCGAGGCTGTGAAGGGCGCCGCCTCGAACATCGCCGAGGCCATCGGCGACGTCGCCGGCAAGGCGATGGAACACGCGAACAAGGGCTCCGGCGGCTGAGCGAGCGATGGTGACCGCGCTGCTCTGGGTGCTCGCGGCGCTAGGGCTGCTGCTGGTGGCAGCCCTCATGCTGCCTGTCCGGATACGCCTGACAGCGGGGACCGAGCCCCATCGCCGCGCGCAGATATGGATCAGCGCGCTGGGCGGGGTGATACCGCCGCTTCCGGCCTGGGACAGCGACAAGCGCAAACAGGAAGCAAAGCCGCAGCAGAAGGCCAAGGCCCGGCCCGCCAAGCATAGGGATACCGCGCGGACCCGGCGTCTTTTCATGGCCGGCGTCCGATTGATCCCCGACCTGCTGGGAGAGATCCGGCTCCGCAAGCTTGAAGTCGACGGCGTCCTGGGACTCGACGATCCGGCGGATACCGGCGCGGTGTTCGGGGCACTGTCGCCGCTGCTTTATGCCTTGCCATCGGCGCTACCGGCAGAGACTGCGATCACTCTGCGCCCCGAATTCGGCGGACGGCATCTGGAGGGGCGCTTAGAAGCCGAAATCGGCCTGATCCCAGCCCGCTTCGCCCTTCCGGTCCTGCGCTTCGCATGGGCGGGTTACGGCGTGGGGACCGGGCGATGAGCCTGGCGCTCGATATCGGGCCCACCGTCGCGGGACGGCGCGTCGCGGCACTGGTCGTCTGCGGTGTCCATTCAATACGCGGGGCGCATGGGGTGGGAGTTGCAGGCGGAAAGCAACCGCTCGCCATCCTCGTCGCAAGCGGCGAGCGCGTTGATGCCTGGGACCTATCCGGCGGAAAGATTACCGTCGATCACCTCGACCGACGTTATCCGGGCGCGGCACGGCTCGCCGGGTCGCTTCTGTCCGGATCATGACGCACAAAACGAAAACGCCTGGCGTGATCGCCAGGCGTTTTTGCAATATCGTGCTCGCGTCGATCACACGACGCGCCGCCCTGTCTCTCAGACGGTGCGGGCAGCTTCGCGAGCGATGCGCGGGATGTCGTAGCGCGAAATGCCCAGGTCGGCCAGGTCGCGGTCGGTCAGGGCCAGAAGTTCGGCTTCGGTGCGGCGAACCAGCTTGGCTTCTTCGTAGCGGGCGCGCAGGTCGCGCAGCACGGCGTTGAAACGCTCGCCGAAGGTCGGGCGGGCGGCATAGGCGGTGTTGTGGGTCGTGGTAGCCATCGTATCTTCCTTTCATCGGGCCAAAGGCCCATCTCGTGTCGCCGCAAGGTCCGGCTGCTTCGTGCAGCCCGTACCGCCTTGCGCGCGGTGCGGCGTCATTGCCGCGGGTTTCGTGTTCCGTCGGGGCCATGCCCCGGTTCAGAGTTCCCAGGGGCCTTCTGTGCCCCTCCTCCCGGTCGCGCGGCTGGTCCGCGCCGTCTGTCCGGCCACCGTAGCCCGCCCATGGCGGGGCGCCGGCCGGGAACCTGGGCTGGCACGGCGGGCGGATCATGCTATCTGTGATCCACCGTCCCGATCGGGCATTGCCCGACTTCCCGGTTCCTGTTGCACTGCAATATGGACGCTTTGGCGAAAGCCTCAAGCGGTCCCTTTGGAAAAGCCGTTATGCGTTTAGTTCATAGCCTCGACGACACTGCCCACAAAGACCCAGAACCACCCCGACAACGTGACAAGCCACGAAAGATAAAAGGTAATTTCGCCGCCCTGAAATCCCGCAGCTTCCGGCTCTACCTGGCGGGGGCCGCGTTCTCGCTCCAGGCGATGTGGATCCAGCGCATCACATTTGCCTGGATCGCATGGCAACTGTCCGGATCGGCGGCCTTCGTGGGCCTTGTCGCCTTTCTCGGATTTGCCCCCACGATGCTCTCGGGACCGGTGTTCGGTGCGCTGATCGACCGGGTGCCGCTGATCCCGGCGGCCAAGACCGCACAGGCCGCATTGCTGGGACTGGCCGTGCTGGCGGCGGCGATGTACTCCGCCGACATGCTGGGACAGACCGCGCTTGCCCTGCTCTCGCTCACCTACGGGTTCATAATGTCGGCGCACCACCCGGTCCGGATGAGCCTCGGCCCACTTCTCGCGGCACAGGAGCACGTCTCCTCGGTGATCGCGTTCACGTCGATCAACTTCAACCTCGCGCGCAGCATCGGCCCGGCGATCGGCGGCGCGCTGATCCACGCCTGGGGACCGGGCGCGGCGCTCTGGGTGATCGCGGCCTGCCTTGTCCCGAACCAGATCGCTCTGCGCATGCTCAGACCCCGCGACCGCGCGCCCTCGGACGAGAAACCCGGCAGCCTGATCGAGGGCCTTGCCCACGGCGTCAGCTATGCCTGGAGCAACCGCTTCCCACGGCTGATCCTGCTGCTGACCGGCTCGTTCGCGCTGCTCGGCCGCGGTATGCTCGAGATCCTGCCCCTTGTCGCGGACGGCGTGTTCCAGCGCGGGCCGACGGGTCTCGGCACGCTGACCTCGGTCGCGGGCCTCGGCGCACTGGCGGCGGCGGCGCTGGTGATGATCCTGCCCGCGCCCCTGCCCGGCCGCCTGCCCCGCCCGGCGGTGGCGGCAGTTGCCCTCGGCCTCGGCCTGACGCTTGTGGTCGCGCTCTCGACCAACTGGCCGCTGACCGTCGCCTCGGTCGCGCTGCTGGGCGCGGCGGGCACGGTGATGGGCGTCTCGGTCCAGTCGGCGCTGCAGCAGGTGCTGACCGACGGCTACCGGGGCCGGGTCATGAGCCTGTGGGTGATGACCGGGATCGGAGGCTCGGCCCTCGGCGCACTGCTGATGGGCGGCCTTGCGGATCTGCTCGGCCTCGGCTGGGCGGCGGTGATCCTGCTAGTGCTGGCGCTGCTGCCGCTGACGCTGGCCCGGATGCGCCCGGCGATCTGACGCACCGTTCCCTCTGCGCCAACCCCTTGGGCGGCTTGCGCGTTCCGGGCAAGTCGATAATGTTCCGACTGTCGAATCCAGCCGGGACATGCATCCCGGCACCTACAGGGAGAATAGTCATGCGCAACCTTCTGCTCGCCACCGCGGCAGGCGCCCTCGTCGGGGGCGCCGCCATGGCGCAGGACACCAACGTCGGCATCATCTTCGGCTTCACCGGCCCGATCGAATCGCTGACCCCGCCGATGGCCGCCAGCGCCGAGCTGGCGATGAAGGAAGTCTCGGACAGCGGCAAGCTGTTGGACGGCATCACGCTGACCCCGGTGCGCGCCGACTCGACCTGCGTCGACAGCGCCGCCGCCACCGCCGCGGCGGAACGCCTGGTGACCTCGGACAACGTCGTGGCCATCGTCGGCGCCGACTGCTCGGGCGTGACCACCGCCGTGGCCAACAACGTGGCCGTGCCGAACGGCGTCGTGATGGTGTCGCCCTCGGCGACCTCGCCGGCGCTTTCGAGCATCGAGGACAACGACCTGTTCTTCCGCACCGCCCCCTCCGACGCCCGCCAGGGCGAGGTTCTGGCGAACATCGTCAAGGACAATGGCTATGACGAAGTGGCCGTGACCTACACGAACAACGACTACGGCAAGGGCCTCAGCGACAGCTTCATCTCCAGCTTCGAGGCGCTGGGCGGCTCGGTATCGATCAACGCCGCGCACGAGGACGGCAAGGGCGACTACTCGGCCGAGGTCGGCGCGCTGGCTGCGGCCGGCGGCGGCCTGCTGGTCGTGCTTGGCTACGCCGACCAGGGCGGCGTGGGCATCGTGCAGACCGCGCTCGACACCGGCGCGTTCGACACCTTCGCCTTCGGCGACGGCATGTTCGCCGACAGCCTGCTGGAAGCCATTGGCGACGGGCTGGAAGGCTCGATCGGCTCGGTTCCCTGGTCCGAGGGCGAAGGCACCGACGCCTTCACCGCCGTGGCCGAAGCCGGCGGCGTGGATCCCTCGTCCACCTTCACCCGCGAAAGCTATGATTCGGCGGCGCTGATCGCGCTGGCCATGCAGGCCGGCGGCGCAGCCACCCGCGAGGCGGTTGCCGCGAACCTGCTGGCCGTCGCAAATGAGCCGGGCGAGAAGATCCTGCCGGGCGAACTGGCCAAGGGTCTCGAGATTCTTGCCGAGGGTGGCGAAGTCGATTATGTCGGCGCGACGAATGTCGAGCTGATCGGCCCGGGCGAGGCCGCCGGCACCTATCGCGAATACGTCGTCGAGGCGGGCGAGTACAAGACAGTCCAGTTCCGCTGACACGACGCACAGTTCAACCGGGGGACCCGAGGCGCAGCCGCGCCTTGGGTCCTTCCTTTAACGTGAAGAGCCTGTCATGGCCCGACCCATCATCGAAGTGCGCGACCTGCACATGCACTTCGGCGGCATCCGCGCCGTGGATGGCGCCAGCCTCTCGATCGCCGAGGGATCGATCACCGGGCTGATCGGCCCGAACGGCGCCGGAAAAAGCACCCTGTTCAACGTGATCGCCGGTCTCTACGCGCCGACCTCGGGCCAGGTCCTGCTTGACGGGCAGGACATTTCGGGCCTGCCGCCGCACGAGCTGTTCGGCCGGGGCCTGCTGCGCACCTTCCAGATCGCGCACGAATTTTCGACCCTGACCGTGCGCGAGAACCTGATGATGGTCCCCTCGGGCCAATCGGGCGAGACGCTCTGGGACAGCTGGTTCCGCTACGGCAAGGTCAAGACCGAAGAGAAGGCCATCCGCGCCAAGGCCGACGAGGTGATCGAGTTCCTCGAGATCTCCCATGTCGCGGACGAACTGGCCGGGAACCTTTCAGGCGGGCAGAAGAAACTGCTGGAGCTTGGCCGCACGATGATGGTCGACGCCAAGATCGTCTTCCTCGACGAGGTTGGCGCGGGCGTGAACCGCACGCTACTCAACACGATCGGCGACGCGATCCTGCGCCTGAACCGCGAGCGTGGATACACGTTCTGCATGATCGAGCACGACATGGATTTCATCGGCCGCCTCTGCGATCCGGTCATCGTCATGGCCGAGGGACACGTTCTGACCGAGGGCACCGTGGACGAGGTCAAATCCGACGAGCGCGTGATCGAGGCCTATCTGGGCACCGGGCTGAAAAACAAGCCGGGGGTCGAGGCATGAGCGCCGAAAAATGGCCCGCTGGGGCGGCCCCGAAACAGCCCAGAATCGGCGTTAACGAAGTTTTCACAAACAGTCTGCCTGCAAGATCAATGAGTTACTTGGGTTTTCACGATGAAAACCTCGCCTTTTCATGGTTCGGGGGCAAGCGATGCCCTTCCTGATCGGCGAGTCCATGACCGGCGGCTATGGCGGCGCCGACATCCTCCACGACTGCACGATTTCCGTCGAGAAGGGCGAGATCGCGGTGATCGTCGGCCCCAACGGTGCGGGCAAATCCACCGCGATGAAAGCCGTCTTCGGGATGCTCCCGCTCCGCAAGGGCCGGGTCATGCTGGACGGGCAGGACATCACCGCGCTCAGCCCGCAGGACCGGGTCGCGGCGGGGATGGGGTTCGTCCCCCAGACCTCCAACGTGTTCACCTCTCTGACGGTGCGCGAGAACCTCGAGATGGGCGCCTACCTGCGGGAGGACGATTTCACCGGAACGATGGAGCAGGTCTTCGACCTGTTCCCCATCCTGCGTGAGAAGGCAGCCCAGCCCGCCGGCGAACTCTCCGGCGGCCAGCGCCAGCAGGTCGCCGTCGGCCGCGCGCTGATGACCCAGCCCTCGGTCCTGATGCTGGACGAGCCCACCGCCGGCGTCTCGCCTATCGTGATGGACGAGCTTTTCGACCGCATACTCGAGGTCGCTGCCACCGGCATCGCGATCCTGATGGTCGAGCAGAACGCCAAGCAAGCGCTGAACATCGCCGACCGCGGCTTCGTGCTGGTCCAGGGCGCCAACCGCTTCACCGATACCGGGCAGGCCCTGCTGGCCGACCCGGACGTCCGCAAAAGCTTCTTGGGGGGCTGAGATGACCGACATCCTGAACGCCCTCGTCCTGTTCTCGAACTTCGTCCTGGTCCCCGGCCTTGCCTATGGCGCGCAGCTCGCGCTCGGCGCGCTTGGACTGACGATGATCTACGCGGTTCTGCGCTTCACCAACGTCGCCTATGGCGACACCATGGCTTTCGGCGCGATGTGCACGATCTTCGTGACGTGGGGGCTGCAGGCCCTCGGCATCTCGTTCGGGCCGCTCCCGACCGCGCTGCTGGCCCTGCCCTTCGGCATCATTGGCGCGGTGCTGCTATGCCTGATGTTCGACCGCACGGTCTATCGCTTCTATCGCAGGCAGAAGGCGCCGCCGGTGGTGTTCCTGATCGCCTCGATCGGGGTGATGTTCATGACCAACGGCATTGTCCGTCTGATCATCGGCGTCGATGACCAGCGCTTCGACGATGGCGCACGTTTCATCGTGCAAGCCCGCGAGTTCAAGGAATGGTCGGGCCTGGCCGAAGGGCTGGCGATCCGCTCCACCCAGGCGCTGACCGTGGTGGTGGCGATCATCGTCATGATCGCGCTCTTCTGGTTCCTGAACCGCACCCGCATGGGCAAGGCGATGCGCGCCTATTCCGACAACGAGGACCTGGCCCTGCTGTCCGGCATCAACCCCGACCGGGTGGTGTTCTGGGCCTGGGTGATCGCAGGCGGGCTCGCGACCATCGCGGGCGTGCTCTACGGCCTCGACAAATCGTTCAAGCCGTTCACCTACTTCCAGCTCTTGCTGCCGATCTTCGCCGCAACCATCGTCGGCGGCATCGGCAACCCGCTGGGGGCCATCGCAGGCGGCTTCCTGATCGCGTTCTCCGAGGTGACGGTGACCTATGCCTACAAGCGCTTCCTGGGCTACCTGGTGCCCGAGGACATGGCGCCTGACGGGCTCGTGCAACTGCTGTCGACGGACTACAAGTTCGCCGTCAGCTTCGTGATCCTGGTGGTGGTGCTGCTGTTCCGGCCCACAGGCCTGTTCCGGGGGCGCGTGATATGATCCGCAATGCCATGCTTTTCGCCGCCATGGCCGCCGCGCTTGTCGCGGTCGGCCTGTTCCAGAGCTGGAACGTCGCGCTGGCGATCCTGAACCTTCAGCTGATCTCGGCCGTCATGGCGCTGGGAACCAACATGCAATGGGGCTACGCGGGCCTGATCAACGTCGGGATCATGGGCTTCGCGGCCGTAGGCGGCGTGACGGCGGTGCTGATCTCGATGCCCCCGGTGCCCGAGGCTTGGCGGGCGGGCGGCACCGGCGTGCTGCTGGCCGGCGTGGCGCTGGTCGCCACGGTGTTCGCCGCCGTTCTGGTGCGCGCCAGGCTGGAGGGCAGGCTCAAGACCCTCGCCACGCTGGTGATCGTCGCCGTGGGCTACTTCGTGATCCGGCACTTCTACGATCCGGCCGTCGACGCGATCGAGGCGGTGGATCCGGCCAAGACCGGCTACCTCGGCGGGCTGGGCCTGCCGATCCTGCTGGGCTGGCTGGCGGGGGGCATCGCCGCCGCGGGTGTCGCCTGGGTCATCGGCAAGGTCGCCCTGGGCCTGCGCTCGGACTACCTGGCGATTGCGACTCTGGGTATCTCCGAGATCATCATCGCGATCCTGAAGAACGAGGACTGGCTGAGCCGCGGCGTCAAGAACGTCACCGGCCTGCCCCGCCCCGTGCCCTACGAGGTCCAGCTTCAGCAAGAGCCCTGGTTCATCGATCTCGCCGCGCGCTGGGGGCAGGACCCGGGACTGTTCTCGGGCGTCATCGTCAAGGGCATGTACGCAGTGCTCTTCGCCATCGTGCTGCTCGTGCTCTACGCGCTGGCACAGCGAGCGCTGGCCTCGCCCTGGGGCCGGATGATGCGGGCGATCCGCGACAACCGCGACGCGGCGGCGGCGATGGGCAAGAACGTCAAGAAGCGGCACCTTCAGGTGTTCGTGCTGGGTTCGGCCGTCGTCGGTATCGGCGGCGCCATGCTGACCACGCTTGACGGGCAGTTCACGCCGGGCAGCTACCAGCCCTTGCGCTACACCTTCCTGATCTGGGTGATGGTGATCGTAGGCGGCTCGGGCAACAACACCGGCTCGATCCTCGGCGCGTTCCTGGTCTGGTTCGTCTGGGTCGAGGCGGAGCCCGCCGGCATCTGGCTGATGGAAACAGTCTCGACCGTCCTGCCCGACGGATCGGCGCTGGAGGCGCATCTTCTGGACGCAGCGCCGCATCTGCGGCTGTTCCTGATGGGCCTGATCCTGCTGGTCGTGCTGCGCTTCAGTCCGCGCGGCCTGATCCCCGAGCCTCGCCGCTAAGCGGCGGGGCCAGGATCAGCACAGCTCCCGAGCCCACGCAGAACAGCATTACCAGCGCCATCGGCAACGCCGTGCCGTCGTAGAATTGCGCCGACAGATAGCCCGCAGCAGCCGACAGCCCCAGTTGAAGCGACCCGAGCAGTGCCGAGGCCGGCCCCTGCGGCGCGTCCGGCACCGCGCCCAGCGCCTCGAGTGGACCGGCCGCGAGCACCAGCGCGAGACTGCCGCCATAAAGTGCCGCCGGTAGCAGGATCGCCGCCATCTGTAGCTGGCCCAGCGCCATCGGGACCGCTAGCAGGGCCGTCGCGGTCAGCGCCATGATCGCTCCAAACCGCAGAACGCGCGCCGACGACATGCGTCGCCCCAGCCGCGAGGCGACGACGTTGCCAACGATGAACGCAGACACGACCGCCAGGTTGGTCATGCCATAGCGTTCCGTGGGCAGGCCCAGAAGCTCGATGAACACGACAGGTGCGGTCGTCACATAGGCGTAGAGCGCCGCGAAGATCAGGGATACACCCACCGCAGGTCGCAGGAATCGCGGCGTCGACAGCAGTGCGCCGTAGGCTGTCAGCGTCCCGCGCAGGTGCAGGCGGCGGGTTTCCAGCAGCGACTCGGGCACCCGGCGCCAGAAGGCGGCCGCGACAAGCAGCGCCAGGACCGCGACGAACCAGAACCCCGCCTGCCAGCCGAACCAGACATGCAGATACCCGCCAATGAGCGGTCCGATGGCCGGGGCCATGCCCAGCGCGGCGCCATAGATCGCCATGACAGCCAGCGCGCGGCCTGGACCGTAGAGTTCCCGGATCATCAGCACGATGACCACTGAGGGCACGCTGGAGAACAGGCCCTGCATGAATCGCCCGCCCAGCAACCAGTTCATCCCCGGCGCCAGCGCGCAGGCAACCGAGGACAGGGCGAAGGCGATGAAGGCGCCCAGCAGCAGGCGGCGACGGCCGATGGCGTCTGCGACCGGGCCGTGGACCAGCTGAGCCAGCGCATAGGCGGCAAGATTGATGCTGACCGTCAACTGCGCTGCGGTGATCGACGTATCGAATGCCTCCGGAAGGTCCGGGATCGACGGTGTGATCAGGTCTGTGGACAGGATGCTGACCGCGGTACAGGCGGCCAGGATATAGGGGACGCTCCGGCCGGGCGACGGCCGGGTCATGGTAGCGGACAAACCGGCTGCCTCAGCCGATGTCCCGCAGATTGCCGGTCGACGCAAACCCGCGCGCGTTGCTGTCCTGCCAGTGACGGCTGTCGAACTCGCCGAAAGCGCTGGGGTGGATGAATTCGTCCCGGAACCACGGGTACTTGCTGGCGTCGAAGGCCCCAATCAGCCAGTCGATGATCGTCGCGATGCGCGGCGTACGCCGGGCGTCGGGATGATAGGTCATCCAAATATCAATGCGGTGATGGATGCCGATGTCGATCGGCACCAGATCCGCGCCCAGCGCCGAGGCGAAGGTCGGCAGGCCGCCGATCCCTGCCCCACGCTCCACGGCATAGAAATGCGCGGCGGAGGAGTTGGTCCGGATGCCCACAACGCCCTCGATATCCTCGATGCCCAGGTAGCGGGGCCAAGCACCCTCGTCCAGCTGCGGGCCGACCTGGTCGACCAGCCGGTGATCCAGCATCTCGGCCCGGCTTTGCGGGGTGCCGTAGACATCGATGTAGCGGCGCGACGCATAGGGGTAGACGTGCAGCGAGGCCAGCCGGCGGCGCATCACATGGGGGTTCTGGGGTTCGGCGAACTGGATGGCGACGTCCGCTTCCATCCGGGAGACGTCGACCGGGACCTCGGCGGCCTTGAGGTCGATGACCATCATGGGATTGCCGCGTTGAAACTCGATCAACCGCGGCATCAGCCAGTAGGAGCCGATGCCCTCGGTCGCCGCGATGCGGACGATCCCGCGCTTGTTGGGATCGAATGTCTCGATCCGGCGCTGGAAGTCGAAGGCGCCCTGTTCGATCTGGTTGGCCGAGGAAACCAGGCGAGACGCCTCGCGCGTCAACTGTACGCCGTTGGGCAGCCGGTCGAACAACTGGAAGCCCAGTTCTTCTTCCAAGGCACTGATTCTTCGCACAACTGTAGAGCTAGTAAGGCCGAGCTTCTTTGCCGCCGCGCGGAAACTCAAAGCGCGAGCACAGGCCAAAAAAACCTTCAAATCGTCCCAAGAAGGGTCCGGAGTCGCGTTTTTCATGTCGCCCCGCTGCAATTCCGCATCAGTCCATTGCAAACACTATGCGCTGCAAAGGCGAAATGGGCAAGATACTTTTCAACCATAAATACTGGTGTGTGGCAGAAATAAGGAGGAAGTTTGGTCTTTTTGGCCGAATAGTTCGCGACATGATGCACGTATCCAAGGAATTCGACACCCTGGACCCTGAACCGGCACGACGCCGGGTCGTGGTTTCACGGGCCCGGGACGTCGAACTCCGCGCGATATACCCCCGAGCAGCCGCAGCGCTGATGCAGCGCATGGCAACGCTCGATACATGCGAGAGTATACGAAAGCGTCATCTTGACAACCTCTGGTCGATTACGGATCGGCGCAGCGGCGAACTGATCGGCATGTACGCGATGGCGATGCTGACCGAGGACGGCCACGCGGCCCTGCTCGACGGAAGCTTCGAAGCGCACGACCCGCGTCTGTCCCACGTGGCCGCCACCGGTGAACCGGTCTCGGCGATCTACAAGTGGGGGGTCTTTGCGCCGGCCATGGCAGCCGCCGCGATCCCGTTGATCGCCGAGCGTCTGTCGGCTCCCGACTATCGCGACCTGGACCTCTATGGGAACGGCTCGACGCCCGCAGGGCGCCGGATCATGCGGTCGGTCGGTTTCCGGCCCGTGGACACGCCGAAGACACCCAACCTGTTTGTGTACCCGCGCCTGGCGAAACGCCTGCGCACCTGAGTAACTCGCATCCCCTGTTCGGGGGCCTATCAAACCCATCGTCTGCAAACGATCTCGAACAGCCTGGATTCTTAGGAGAATACCCCAATGCCCGACGGTCAGATCGCCTTTGGCGCCGAAGCCCAGAACGCAACACCCGCCCGCCCGCGCCCCAAGCTGGCGGTCACCACGGCCAAGACCATCGAGGACATCATGCGGGTCACGACGATCCGCGCCGCGGTCTACATGGCCGAGCAGGACTGCCCCTACGAAGAAGAGTTCGACGGCAACGACTTCTGTGCCACCCACATGATCGGCTGGGTCGACGGCGAGCCGGTCGCCTGCCTGCGCATCCGCTACTTCGGCGGCTTCGCGAAGATCGAGCGCCTGGCGGTCCGTCCGCGCTACCGCAAGTCGCGGATCGCATTCAAGATGATCCGCTCGGCTTTCGACCACTGCCTGCGCAAGGGCTTCACCAAGATCCTGGGCCATGCCCGGAACGAGCTGATCCCTCTTTACAAAATGTTCGGATGCCGCGTGGCAGACACGGGTCGTAGCCTTGTGTTCTCCGATTACGCGTACACCGAAATGATCTGGGAAGGCGAACTGCCCGCGAATGCGATCACCCTGGAAAGCGATCCCTACGAGCTGCTGCGCCCCGAAGGCGACTGGGACAAGCGCGGCGTCCTGGAAGACTCGGTCGATCGCACCGCCGAGCAGAGCAGCTACGCCATCGCGGCCGAGTGAGGAAGCACTGACATGAGCATCATCATCCGACCCTCTGCAGGCGTGTTTCAACGCACCATGCCGCTGGTCGTCGTCTTCGGCGCCTATCGCCGCTACGACATCGACCCGCCCCTCTCGCGGGAAGATCTGGAAACCATCTCGGGCGTGGTCGAGACCACGCGGCGCATGCACGCTCCGCTGGCGTTCTCACGCCAGGTTCCCGCCGACCGCTCGCCATCCCCGGGTGTATGGCTGCCGGGCTGCCGGCCCAAGATTACCGATCGCGTCTTCGACCACGATGGCGGATCGCTGTTCGAGAACCGCGAGTTCGCGAACGTGTTCCGGAGCATCACCCGCCGCGAAGTGGTCCTGGTCGGCGCCCGTGGCGATTCGGCACTGATGGCGACCGCACGTGATGCGCGCCCCTATGGCAGGGACGCCAAGGTCGTTCTGCCCGACGGCGCGCTGCATATCCGCAGCGCAGCGCGCGACGCGCTCCGCGAGGATTTCATGGTGACGCCACAATCTGGGCGAATTTCGACGATGAACTTCAGTGAATGGGAGCAGTCGGTCTGCGTCCTTGAGTAGCGAGGAAGTTCTTGAGCCGCACGACAGAAATACAAATGGAGAGAGAAGCAATTTTGCGCATGCTACTCTATATAAAGGGAGAGCTCTTCAAGAGCGGCCTCTGCAAGGAAGCGTGCGATATCTACAAAATAGTTTTGAGTATTGAAGATAAGTCCGGAATCAATATTGAGAACTCGGACGCAGAATACTGACTGTGCATTTCATCACCTGACGCACGGAAAGCGCCGATGCAAATACGCACATTCTGGCGCGCTCAAACAATTTGACTATAATTGACGATGTCGGCGGCGCTGAGGCCGCTGGCGGGGTCTGCACACTCTTTTCGGGGGATGCGAAATTGGACCCTGCCAGGGGCCTCGAGGGCACCGACCGGGGGTTCGGCGTGTAACGGATCACCGGAGTACCAGGTACCGGTAATGGTTCGCGGACTACGCAACCGGCACCGTTGTGCGGGACTATCGGAGCGACGATGGGGGTTGTCGCTCGCGTGTGGGAGGGGGGCTCGGCGTAATCGAGCACCAGCCGCCTTCAGGGGTTGCTTAAGGAGCGAGTGTTGCGTTGCTCCGCGTAGGGGTGGTTTCCTGTCCTGCGCCCTGCCGTCACGGCTTGTAGAGAAGTGCCCGGGCTCGCGGGGGTGAGCCCGGGCATTCTGTATTCCGGGCACCTTATTGGGCGTTTCAGGGTTTGACGAGGCGCACCGTCGTTCGATCCGATCCTCCGGCCGCATCCAGCACAGTAACGGTGACGAAGCCCGCCGCCTCCACGGGCCAGACGAGGCTCCGCGCCCGCCCATCCCAAGGAACAACCTGGCCGTCGATCATCCACGTGAATGGCGGTGTGCCATGTTCCAGCTTGACGACGAAGCGCGCCGCGTTTCCCTTCGCCACGGACAGTTGCAGGGTCGCGCCATCCGGCGGGTAGGCCAGAGAAAGCGCCCGCGCGGGCGTTTCGGATCCGAACGTGCGCAGCGGCGGCGGCAGGTCCGAGTGCGAGACGGTCAGCGCGTCACGCGGAGCGGGCGGTAACGGCGCGCGCACCGGGCCTAGCCGACCGAAGGTCTGGAACAGCAGCGGCGCGGCCGTCCCGAGTCCCGAAAGTCCCGCTACGCTGCCCCCGTCCGGGCGGCCCAGCCAGACGCCGATCACATGTCGACCATCGTAGCCCACAGCCCATGCATCCCGGTACCCGTAAGAGGTACCGGTCTTGAAAGCGATCTCGCCCCCTGGACCAGCCTCTGGCGGAGGCGCGCCGCGCAAGATGTCAGTGACATGCCAGGCAGCGGCAGGATCCAGCAGGCGTCGTCCGGTCTCGTCACGTCCCTGCCGGGCCAGCACCGCGTAGAGGCGCATCATGTCCTCCAGCCGCAAGCCCACGCCGCCAAGCGCTGCGGCGAGGCCCGGAGGTGCGCTGTCCGGTGTCTGCGGCGGAGCCTCGGCGCGCGTCAGGAACGCCGTCAGCCTTCGCGGTCCGAGTGCATCGAGCAGCGCCACCGCCGGCACATTGAGCGATGCCTGTAGCGCGCGGCGGGCGGATACCGGTCCTTGGAACCCGCCGTCGAAGTTCCGCGGCGCATAGCCACCGAAATCGGTCGGGCGGTCGTTCAGGCGGGTTTCGGGATGCGCGTGTCCGTCGGCGAAGGCCAAGGCATAGACGAAGGGTTTCAGCGTCGAGCCAGGGGAGCGCACCGCCCGCGTCATGTCAATGAACCCGCCGCGGCCCGCGCGCCCCGGATCGACGGCGGCGACTCGGGCAAGCAATCGGTTTTCCCGGTGGTCGTAGACCATTGCCGCAGCCGTCACTCCCGGCGGCAGCGAGGCGGCGGCACGCAGCAACAGTGCCTCGACCGCACGCTGTGTATCGGCTTCGACGTCAAGCCTCAGCACCGGGTTCTCCGGCGCCGCCTCCCGGGCCTGTTCCGCCATGTGCCAGGCGCTATCGGGGAAGTCTTGCCGCCGCTGTGGAACACCGTCGGCACGCGCGCGGGGCAGGAGCGCGGCGTCGAGCGCCCCGGCGGCTGCGGTCCTGACGAGTACGCTGTTCCGCGCCGTAAGCGCCGCTTCCGGCGCGCGGTCCGGACGACGGGCCTCGGGCGCCTGCGGCAGGGCTACAAGCAGCGCGGCTTCGGCGGGGGAAAGCCTGCGGGCGTCCTTGCCGAACCAGCTGAACGCGGCGGCGCGCACGCCCTCGATATTGCCGCCGAATGGGGCGCGGGTCAGGTAGATCTCAAGGATCTCACGTTTCGAAAGCACCCGCTCCAGCGCCAGCGCCAGCCGGATCTGACGCACCTTGCCGACCCATCGCCCCGTGGTGCCGCCATCCAGAAGGCGGGCAACCTGCATTGTCAGCGTCGAGCCGCCCGAGACGATCCGTCCCGCCAGAAGGCTGTCGCGGGCGGCGCGGACCAGTGCCAGCGGATCGACACCGGTGTGATCGTGGAAACGCTTGTCCTCATAGGCGATCAGCATCGCCAAGTAGCCCGGATCGACCGTTTCCAGCGCCACCGGCAGGCGCCAGCGGTCGTCCGCAGCCAGGAACACGCGCAGCGGCGTGCCGTTCCGGTCAGTGGCCAGCACCGAGGTCGGCGCCGAAAGTGGCGGCAGCGGCGCGGCGTCTACCCAGCGGTCGAGCGCGATACCACCGGCCACCAGAAACGCGGCGCCCGTAAGCGCCGCGCGCAGGAAGGTTCTCCGCCTCATTCGCCCCCGGCCACAACAACGCGGCCGGTCCCGGTGCGGGCGCGATTGGCCGGGCGGTACATGTCTTCGACCGAGGCCGCCGGGTGACGAAACTCGCCCGGCGAGACCGCGCGGACGACATAGGCCAGCCGGAACGGTTCTGTTCCACGCCAGTCGACGGCAGCGGTGAACCTGTCAGTCTCGGCCGCGCGGTAGTGTGCCACATCGCCCATGTTCAGCCAGTCGATCCCGCCGACTTCACCGCTGGACAGGATGTTCGGGTTCTCGATCTCGAAGCCCGCCGGCAACGGATCCTCGACCATCAAACGCGCCTCGCTGTCGCGTTCAGGCGCGATCCGCAGCACGACGACGAGGCGATCGTTCCGTTTCACTTGTGCGCCGTCCACTGGCGTGCCGTCGAGAGCGTAGAGCGCGCGCTCGATCCGGTAGCCATTGCCTTGCGCCGGTTCGTCCGTGGCAGGTGTTCCGAAGACCGACAGAACCACCGGCACCTCTGAGGCGCTGTCATTGCGCAAAGTAAGCGGGGCCGGAAGCTCGGCTTCTGTCAATTGCCGAGCCGGGGTATCGCCGAAGGGCGCTCCTCCGAGTGAAAGCCCCTCGACAGCGCCATCTGCACCGAGCGCATGGGCTGCCAGAACGGTCCACAGCTTCTCTTGCGTGGAGGAGCCTGCCCTGGACGGACCGGCGCTTACCGCGACAGCCTGCGACAATTGCGGGCGATCGATGACGTCGCTGCCTGCTTCGACGGCGAGGGTCAGTATCCCGGCGCGGTCTCGGGCAAGGCTTCCGTAGTCGGCGCGCCAGCCTGAACCGGGGGCGACGATCTGATCCAGCCGCTGCGACGCTTCCCGGAACATCGCGTCCGCCCGGCCGGGATCACCATAGGAGGCCAGCGCGGCGCCCAGCTGCGCCAGCGCCAGCGGGGTCGCGAAAGCCTCGGCGCGTGCATCTGCATAGTAGCGCAGGTCGCCAATCGACGCGGCCCCTTCGCGGGCCAGAACCAGCAAGGCGTAGGCGATGCCCTCTCCGCCTTCCTCGAAGTCCGACGCGGCGTTCACCTGGTTCGAAAGGTTGTCCAGTGCTGCCTCGAAAGCCTGTTCGGGCACGTCATGCCCCGACGCACGGGCCCGGGACAGGAAGTCCGTCACGTAGGCATCGAGCCAGAGGTTCTCGCTACTCGCATACCACATGCCGAAGCCGCCATCGCGGGCCTGCCGACCGAGGACCGTCTCGATCGCCTTCTGCAGCCGCGTCTCGAGCGGGGCAAGGCTTTCGAGGTCGAGTGCCCCCGCCAGTCGGTCGTAATAGAGTAATGGCAGCGCGCGCGAGGTGATCTGCTCGGTGCAGCCGTAGGGATAGGTGTCGAGCGCTGTCAGCAGGCCGGGCACGTCGAAGTGCGCCATCGGGCCGGCCGAAAGCATGAGCCGCCCGGTGCCCGGCACGAGGCCGGAGAAGAGGTCAGGGCCAAGGTCGAGCGAGCCCCCGGCGGCAAGATCCAGCCGGGTCTGCCGCGCGATCTGGGGGTCGTTGGCGCGGATCCCGAGCGTCAGGGTCTTGGTCAGCACCCGCCCATCAGCAGTCGTCACCGCGACCTGCAGCCGATTGTCCCCCACCTCACCCGCGGCCAGCGGGAAAGAGAGCCGGGCGCGCCCACCTTCGTCCAGCACCACCTGCTGCGGAGCAGCGGGCAGCGGCACGGCCTCGGTCCCCGTGAGAGAAAGCTGCACATTGCCCGCCGGGCCTGCCACATGCGCCAGTTCCAGCGTCAACGAAGCACGGTCGCCCGGGGCCAGAAAACGCGGCAGGTTTGCGCTCACAACCACCGGATCGCGCACCAGAAGATCCTGCGAGGCCTGCCCGACCCCGTCCGCGGACCAGACCACAGCGGCCAGCCGGACCGTGCCATTGAAGTCGGGCAAGTCCACCGGAACTTCCACCGTGCCGTCCGCACCAACCCTTAGTGGACCCGAGAACTGGGCAACCAGTTCCTCGGTCGGCGGAGGGGCCTGACGCCCGGACGCGCCACCGTCGCCGCCCTGGCGCAGCAGACCCGGGGTTCCGCCCAAGCCGTCGATCAGCCGGCCATAGACATCTCGGAGCGCCACGCCGAGCCGCCGCTGGCCCAGGTAATGCCCCTGTGGATCGGGGTCCTCGAAGCCTGTGATGTTGAGAATGCCGACATCCACAGCCGAAACGGTTGCCCAGACTTCCTGCCCCGGCTCAGCCCCCGAAACCTCGAGCACTGCCATGTGGATGCTGCGCGGATCGGCCTCGCCCGCCGAGACGAACCGGGCCTCCAGCACGCGCGAGCCGGGGTCGACGCCGACCCAGGAGATCCCGAGCGCACGCGCTGGGTTCTGGCCGGCAGCCTCGTCCAGTGGACGGATGTGGCTGGCGAGGACATAGGCCCCCGGCCCCCAGTCTTCGGTGACCGGAAGCGCGATCTCGAGCGGACCGGCCTGTTGCGCAGTTACCGTGTGGCGGTCAATCAACCCCTCGGCCAAAACCGATACTTCGATCTCGCCTGCCGCTCGCGGCTCCAGCCGAAGGGTCGCGGTCTCGCCGGGCGCGTATCGATCGCGGTCAAGGGACACTTCCAGCAGGTCAGGCGTTTCGGTTCCCGCCTCAGCCGAATACCAGCCTGCGTCGAACCCGAGTAGGGTGCGGGCATAGCCGCCCTGTTCGCCCGCGACCTGCAGCTCGTAGTGCCCCCAGTTCACCGGAACCTCCAGCGTAGCCGGGGCATCGGTGCGCGTATCGAGGGTTCCATCGGCAATCCGTTCGCGGGTCGTGATCGGCTCATAATTCCACCGCCCACCGACTTCGTACCACTGGTAGTCGGTGTGGACGCGGAAGACCTCCCACCGCAGGCCATCTCGCGCGCTGCGCTCCCCTCCTGCAGCGAGGCTGATGACTTCGAACCGCGCGGTGCCTCCCTCTTCGGCCGCGCCGTCGAAGAGCGGGCGAATACCGATCAGAGGGACGGGCGGCGCGATCTGGCGTGTCTCGCGACGCTCGACCGGGCGGCCGGATGTGTCGGTCAAGCGGACGGTCAGACGCGCTTCCAGCGGCCGGGTCACCTCCTCGGGCAGCGGCAGATTCAGCGAGAGGCGTGCGGTGCCGTCCGGGCCCGTCGTGCCGTTGGGCAGAAACTCCTCCAGCGGGTCCGTGGGCTCGTCGGTCGCGCCGAAGCGATAGCCGGGCCAAGCCTCTACAGTGTCGATCGGGGTCACGCGCAACTCGCCCTCGATCCCCAGATCCGAGCCGGGCGCGCCGTAGAGATAACGCGCCTCAATGGTCAGTGGCACCGGCTGCGCCGGGTCCAGCGCGCCTCCAGGCAGGTCGAGATCGAAGTCGATCCGCTCGGGCACGAAGTCTTCGACCAGCACAGACGACCTCGTGAGCGCGGGCGCTTCGGGATCGGCATGCACCGCTATGGTCCAAGACCCGCGCTGCGCGCCCGCCGGCAGCGCAAGCGACAAGGCGCGGCCCCCTGCCCCGGCGTCCGGCAGTACGCGGCGGTCATGCTCAACCCCGTCGGGCCGCGTTGTGATGACGGTCAGCGGCAGGGCGGGCACGGCGCGGGCATCGGTGTCGCGCGCCAGGATCGTGGCGTGAAGCGTGTCGCCCGGACGGTAGATGCCCTGCTCGGTCGAGAGAAACACGTCGACCGGTGGCGGCGCTGCGCGCCCATCGACACCGCGATCCGACAGGTCGAGCGCCGAGCCGGTCAGATCCAGGTAGGCATAATCGCCATCCGTACCGGTCGCGGTCAGCAGCGCGGGCGCATCGCCGCCGGTGCCTCGGGTCAGCGCAGCCGGGAAGCTGGCGAAGCCCTCGGGGTCCGTGGTTGCGGTGCCGAGCTGAGCGCCGGAACGCGCGACAAGCGCGAGGGTGATACCTTCCTTGGGAGCGGCGGAACCAAGAGAGCGCACGACGGTATGCAGCCCGTCGTCACCCTGCAGCGTCGAAAGGCCCAGGTCCGTCACTATGAACCATTGGGTGGCGACGCTCTCCCAATCCCCGGTGCCAGGAAGGCTTGCGGTCATGGCGTAGACGCCCGGCTCGAAACCAGTCACGGCTTCGCCGACCGGCAGGGCCGACGTGACGTCCTGGTTCAGCCGGGTGTCGACCTCGGCGGTCCCGGTCCAGGCCTGCTCGCCCAGCGCGTCCGAGATGCGCTCTTCCTCGTAGGCCGAGATCTGGCTGCCGACCAGCTGATCCCGCAGCGCCGAACGGAGCCCGGCATCTGGGATGCGGTGGATCGAGACCTGAACCTCGGGCGCGTTCACACTGACCAAGGGGATCGAGGCCGTCGCCGTGCGCGGCAGCACGTAGGCGCGGCCGGGAAAACGGACCGACGGCGCCCGGTCGCGAACATAGACCGATTGCTCGACACTGCGCACCAGTGCCTCGCCGCTGACCGAGGGAAGCCCGGCGCGCAACGTGAAGGACAGGCGGCTGCCGTGGCTGGCGCCTTCGATGCAAAGCTGGCGGTCCTGCGCGCTGACCGAGAGATCGGCGATGGGAAGCTGCACATAGTCCGCATAGTCGATGGCCCCGGCGACCAGCGGCTCGGAGAAGCTGACGCAGACGCGCGGGCTGGCCGCGTCGCTGTCCACGTTGGTGTCGGTGACCCGAAAACCGTAGAGGTTGCGCGCCCGCTCCAGCGCCGCCTCGAGGTCGCGCCGAGGACCGCTTTCGAGCGCCAATTGCAATGCGTCGATCGAGCGGCGGCCATCGTCGGCAGCCTCAAGCGCCTCGGCGAGGCGCTGGGCTGCGGTCGCCTGCGCCGAGCCATCCGGAGCGCGAAGCCAACCGTTGATAGCTGAAAGCAATGCCTCGCGGCGCAGGCGGCGGCGTTCAGAATAGTCGTCGGTCTCGACGGCATTGGCGTATTGCGAGAAGGCGATCCACATGTCGCTGCGGTCCGCAAGCGCAACAGCGACGCCGGCCTGCTGCATCGCCCCGCGCGGATCCCCTGCCTGCGCCAGGCTGCGCGCCTGCGTCAGCCGGGCCTCGGCGTCGGAGCCGCCACGGAAGTCCATTGCAATGCGCTCGGCCTGCTCGCGCGCCGCGCCGATGTCGCCCGGCTGGAGGAAACCGAGCGCCGCCGCGCGCGCCTGCGCCTGCGCGATGACCCCCGGCTCGGTCGGCAGCATAAGCGCCGAAATCGCGCCCTGGTAGGGATCCCGGCGCGTCACGTCGGTCTTCAGAAAACAGGCCGCAGCGCGGGTGTTGTACGTGAAGGCCCGGCAGGTCTGCTCTGCCTGACAGGCGGTACGGCACAGCCCAATCGTCGTATCGAAGATTGCCCGCAGGTCGCCGCCGTAGAAGTCCACATCCTGCTCGAACACCGGGCGCTTCGAGGGCACCGGCTCGGTCTGGGCGTGAACGCCAGTCGCAAGAGCCAGCATGGCGGTCAGGATCAAAATCGGGCGGTGCATGAAATTCCTCCGGGGCGGTAGTCTGGTCCGACACTGGCCCACCCCCCGATTCCCCTCAACCCTGCATCAGCCACGATACGCCCAGCCTTGTCGGCTTTGTCACCCCGTCACCGGTTCCAAGCGCGGTCTAGGGTCGCAAGCCGAGCAGGCGGCCTTGGCTTCGAGCGGCGCGGTGCTACCGTCCGGTCAGACTGCGGGAGCGAATGATGCTGGACGTCCAGAACGTGACCAAGCGCTACGGGCGCGTCGTGATCCTCGACGATGTGAGTCTCAGCCTGAAAAAAGCCGAGACAATGGCACTGGTCGGCGAGTCCGGCAGCGGCAAGAGCACGCTTCTGCACCTGATTGCAGGGCTCGATGCACCCGATGCGGGGCAGGTCATGCTGGATGGCGATGACCTGACCCAGTTGAGCGACAGCGGCCGTGCGGCGGCACGGCGCGACAGGATCGGGCTTGTCTTCCAGCAGTTCAATCTGGTGCAGAGCCTGACGGTTGCGCAAAACGTTGCGCTGCAGGCGCGGCTTGCGGGGCGACATGATCCGGAACGCGACGCGCGCCTGCTGGCGCGTCTGGGCCTTGAAGGGCTGGACGCGCGCTATCCCGAACAGCTTTCGGGCGGCCAGCAGCAGCGCGTGGCCATTGCCCGGGCCTTGGCCGCAGCCCCGCCCCTTCTGCTGGCGGACGAGCCGACAGGGAACCTCGATGAAGCGGCCGGTGACCGGGTGATGGACCTGCTGCTCGAGCTGGTGTCCGAGGCCGGAATGGCGTTGATCCTTGTCACGCATTCCGCCCGGCTGGCCCAGCGGCTAGGCCGCGTCGAGACTCTTGCTGGAGGACACTTGGTGTGACCGGCTTCGGCGCCATACTTGCGACGCTTCTCAGCCATTGGCGACGGCGACCGTGGCAACTCATGGCGCTGGTGCTGGGTCTCGCCGTGGCCACTGCGCTCTGGAGCGGGGTGCAGGCGCTGAACGCGCAGGCACGCATGTCCTATGACGAGGCCGCGGCGGTGCTTGGGGGCGACCGCTATGCCTCGATCACCGGCCCGGACCGGCAGGCTCTGAGTGTCGAAGCCTATGCCGAGTTGCGCCGGGCAGGCTGGAAGGTCTCGCCGGTGATCGAGGGCAACTGGCGCATGGACAGCGGGAGCGTCCGGCTGCTCGGCATTGATCCCCTGACCCTGCCGGCGGAAGCCCCCGGGGCCGGGCAAATCGGCACCGAGGCGGATTTCGTCGCCTTCGTCACGCCGCCCTATCGGCTCATCGGGCAGGCCGAGACGCTGGAACGGCTTCCGGAGGGGGCATTCTCAACCCGTGCCGACCCAGACTTGCCGCCGGGTATAATCATCGCCGACATTGGCTTTGCCGAGGACGCTCTCGGACGCGCCGGACGAATCGACCGTCTGATCGTCGAAAGCGAGCAACCGGCGGATCTGCCGCGACCGGAAGAGCTTGCGGGCGGCGTGCTCGAACTCTCCCCGCCACAGGAGCAGGCGGAGCTGGCACAGCTGACCGACAGTTTTCACCTGAACCTGACCGCCTTCGGGTTCCTGTCCTTCGTCGTCGGCCTCTTCATCGTACATTCGACCATCGGACTCGCCTTCGAGCAGCGGCGGCCGATGATCCGCACGCTTCGTGCCATTGGCACCGGCAGGTGGACCCTGACCGCAGCACTGCTGGCGGAGTTACTGGTGCTCGCCACCTTTTCGGCGGCGTTGGGAATGGTGCTTGGCTACATGTTGGCCGGGGCGCTGCTGCCTGATGTGGCGGCCAGCCTGCGGGGGCTCTATGGCGCCGAAGTACCGGGAGAGTTGAACCTTCGGATGAACTGGTGGCTGGCCGGGTTCGGCATGGCGCTGGCGGGGACACTGGTCGCGGCGCTATCCGGTCTCTGGCGGGTGCACCGGATGCCTGTCCTTGCGGCGGCGCAGGCCGAGGCGTGGTATGGCGCGCAGAAGCGCGCGCTCCGGGTGCAGGCCGCGCTTGCGGCTGTGCTGATGCTCGCGGCGGCAGGTCTGGCGTGGCGCGGCGAGGGATTGGTCGCGGGCTTCGCGCTTATGGCGGCGGTGATGCTGTCGGCAGTTCTTGCACTGCCTCCGGTGCTTGTGGCGGTCCTGTCGCTGGCGCGGCGGCGTGCACAAACTCCGGTTGGCGAATGGTTCGTTGCGGAAAGCCGCTCCCAGATCGGCGGGATCAGCCTCGCGCTGATGGCACTGCTGCTCGCGCTCTCGGTCAACATCGGAGTCGGCGCAATGGTCTCGAGCTTTCGCGAGACCTTCCTCGGCTGGCTCGACCAAAGGCTCGCGGCCGAGCTTTACCTGCGCGGAGAGGATGCCGCGCAGGCGGCGGCGATGGTGGACCTGCTGGAAAGCCGCGACGAAGTGATCGCGGTGCTGCCGATCCGTAGCGTCGAGTTGTCCCGCGACGGCCAGCCCTACTTCCTGCACGGGATCCGCGATGACGCGATGTACCGGCAGAACTGGCCGCTGCTGCGCGCGCTGGAAGATCCGTGGGACCGGATCGCGGACGGCAGCGGGGTGCTGATCAGCGAACAGTTCGCGCGATCTGCCACGCTGGACCTTGGCGACAGGCTGCACCCCGGCGGCGACGGGCCGGAGTGGGCGCCGGAGGTTGTCGGGATCTATCCCGACTACGGCAATCCGACCGGGCAGGTGATGACCTCGGAAGCGGAACTGACCTCCCGCTGGTTCGTCCCGCCAGCCATCCGCTTTGCGGTGCGGCTGCAACCGGAAACGACCGGCGAGGTGATCTTGGCGCTGGAGGAACGCTTCACGCTTGGGCCCGAACAGGCGGTCGATCAGGCGAGCCTGAAGGCGGTGTCGCGGCAGGTGTTCGAGCGCACCTTCGCGGTGACGCTGGCCCTGAACGTGCTGACCTTCGCGGTCGCCGGGCTCGCGCTGCTGATCAGCCTGCTGACGCTCGCGGGTATGCGCCTGCCGCAGCTCGCGCCGATGTGGGCGCTGGGGCTGACCCGGGCACGACTCGCGCGGCTGGAGCTGCTGCGAGCGCTGATCCTGGCGCTTGTGACGGCAATACTGGCGATCCCGCTGGGCATCCTGGTGGCATGGATCCTGCTGGCGGTAGTCAATGTCGAAGCCTTCGGCTGGCGTATCCCGCTGCGCCATTACCCCGGCCAATGGTTGCAACTGGCGACGCTTGCGGTCGTGACGGCGGGCATTGCAGCCGCGCTGCCTGCCCGGCGACTGGGCCGCACCCCGCCTGCCCTACTGCTGAGGATTTTCTCGGATGCGCGCTAAGGTTTTTACTGCGATGCTTCTCGCATGCGTCGGAGGTTACGCATGGCCGCAAGGCTATGCGGGCCTCGGAACGGATGCCGAAGGCTACGGAGTGGTCTCGCCGAACCGGGTTTTCGATTTTCCGCGCGATCACCTTCCGCATCCTGAGTTCCGCATCGAATGGTGGTACGTCACCGCCAATCTCGAGGCCGAGGACGGCACCCCCATGGGGCTTCAGTGGACGCTATTCCGGCAGGCCATGTCACCCCCGGTGACCGCTGCAGAAGACGGCTGGCGGTCGCCACAGATCTGGATGGGACACGCGGCCATCACGACGCCAGAGGATCACCGCGTCGCCGAGAGTTTCGCGCGAGGTGGCATCGGACAGGCAGGGGTCGAACCCGCCCCGTTCGAAGCCTGGATCGACGATTGGTCGTTCCGAAGCACCGGTGGCGCAGACCCGCTCGACAAGATGACACTTTCGGCGCGGGGCGAAGATTTCTCATATCAATTGGAGCTGACCGCCGATGGGCCGCTGGTCCTCCAGGGGGACGCGGGGTACTCGGTGAAATCGGAAGCCGGTCAGGCGTCGCATTACTACAGCCAACCGTTCTATGAAGCCCGTGGGCAGCTCACCATCGACGGTAGGCAATTCGAAGTGACTGGCAACGCCTGGCTGGACCGCGAATGGTCGAGCCAGCCGCTGACGGAGGAGCAAACCGGCTGGGATTGGTTTTCGCTGCATCTTCCCGGCGGAGAGAAGCTGATGGCCTACCGTCTGCGCAGCGAGGACGGTAGCGCCTATGTCCCCGGCACGTGGATTGCGGCTGATGGCACGCCGACGCCGCTGCCCGACGGCGCATTCGAGATCGAGGCAGTGGAAATAACAAAGGTCGCCGGCCGCGAGATCCCCACGACCTGGCGCCTTCGCCTGCCCGAGCGCGCGGTGGATCTTACCCTCCGGGCGCTCAATCCAGGCAGTTTCATGACCACCGCTTTCCCCTACTGGGAGGGACCTGTACGCTATTCCGGCAGCCACGAAGGCGTGGGATACCTTGAGATGACGGGGTACTGAGATGGCGAACCGGGCCGCATCGCTGAACGTTCTGGGCGGGCCACTTACGGAATGCTCGGCGGCCCCGCTCACCGGCTTCTGGCGTGACGGCTGCTGCAACACCGGCGCCGAGGACCGGGGCATGCACACGGTCTGCGCAGTGATGACCGAGGGTTTTCTGGAGTTCTCGCGCAGTCGGGGCAATGATCTGAGCACCCCGGTTCCCGGTGCGGGATTCCCGGGGTTGAAACCCGGTGATCGCTGGTGCCTTTGCGCCGGTCGTTGGGCCGAGGCGCTGGCGGCGGACATGGCGCCGCCGGTCATCCTCGAGGCGACACATGCTGCAACGCTCAAGGTCGTCTTGCTGGAGGAACTCAAGCGCCACGCCGTCGCCTCGCGGGCCTGAGCAACGCTATTTTCGGGTCAGGAAGGCTTCGATCCGCGCCCGCGTCTCGGGTCTTTCCCAGCAATCGGCGAGCGCCGAGACCGTCGCCTCGATCGTCTCGTCGTCGATTGGCGGCGCCAGATCTCGGGCCAGGGCCTTGGCATCGGCAACCGCGGCGGGCATCGCGTCGAGATAGGGCGCGACTTCAGCCTCGATCTCGGCATCCAGGGTGTCGGAGGCCAAGACGCGCGCCGCGAGGTTGAGCGGCGGCAATTCCTCGGGTCCGAAGGTGCGGCCGCTCATGAACACCCGCCGCGCCTTCCCCGGCCCCATGCGCGCCAGGACATAGGGCGCGATGGTGGCAGGGATCAAACCCAGCCGGGTCTCGGTGAACCCGAACTTGCCCCTGTCGGCAACCAGGGCCACGTCGCAGACCGCCATCAGCCCCAGCCCGCCGCCAAGCGCCGAGCCGTTGATCCGCCCGATCAGCGGTTTCGGCATCCGGTCCATCGCCCGTAGCATGTGCGCCAGCGCCCGCGCCTCGGCCATCCGCGTCTGCCGATCCGCATCGAACTGCGCGCGCATCCAGTTGAGATCCGCCCCGGCGCAGAAAGACGGCCCCGCCCCGGTCAGGACAACGGCTCGGACACTACTATCGTCCCCGAGCGACCTGGCCGCCTCGGCCAGTTCCGAGATCATCTCCGAAGACATTGCGTTGTGCCGCTCGGGCCGATTCAGCGTCAGGCGGGCAACACCGCGCTCATCGGTTTCCAGCGATATGGTCCGGGTCATGTGGACACTCCAGTTCCGGTCTTGAGCGTCCTAGCGAAACGAGCGGCGCTGGCCAACGCCCCGGGATCCAGCCCTGTCCGATGGCCCAACGGCCGAAGATGCGCCGCAAGCGCCTCGGTCGCCAGGTTGCCGGGTGCTCCGGGCGCGTAAGGACAGCCGCCAAGGCCGCCCAGCGCCGCATCGAAGCTGCGCAGGCCCCGCTCCAGCGCGACGCCCACGTTGGCGAGCGCACTGCCGCCGGTGTCGTGGAAATGCCCGGTCAGGCGCTCTGCCGGCAGGCACGCCAGCACCGCGTCCAGCATGACGGCTACCCGCTCGGGCGTGCCCCGGCCAAGGGTCTCACCAAGGCTGATCTCGTCCGCGCCCATGTCCGCGAGCCGCCGGGCGACGTCGGCGACGGCCTGTGGGTCGACCGGACCCTCGTAGGGGCAATCTGTGACGCAGGAGACATACCCGCGCACCGGGATACCGTCCCTTTCCGCAGCACGGAGGATCGGCGCGAACCGCGAGAAGCTCTCGTCGATAGAACAGTTGATGTTGGCTTGAGAAAAGCCCTCGGTCGCCGATGCGAATACCGCAACGCGGTCGGCTCTCGCCACAAGGGCGCGGTCGTAGCCCTTCTCGTTCGGCACCAGCACCGAGTATTCGACCCCGGCCTCGCGCCTAATCCCAGCCATCACCTCGGCGGCGTCCGCCAGTTGCGGCACTGCCCGAGGAGAGACGAAACTTGTCACCTCGATCCTGCCAAGTCCGGCGGCTGCGGCTCGCTCCACCAGCGCGATCTTGTCGGCGGCGGGGATTGCCCGAGCCTCGTTCTGCAGTCCGTCACGCGGGCCGACCTCGCAGATCCGAACCAGGTCAGTCATCGCTACCATCCAGCACGATCAGCGCGACGCCGCGCGCCACCTGGTCACCTTCGGACACGGCTACGCTCGCCACCTCGCCGGCGCGGGGAGCTCGTAAGGTGTGCTCCATCTTCATCGCCTCCAGCACAAGAAGAGGCTGCCCCTCCACAATCGCATCCCCGGTCGCGACCAACACCTGACGCACGAAACCCGGCATCGGCGCGACCACATCGCCGCCCGCCGGGCCACCGCCCCCGGACATCGCCGAGCGTGCGCGGGCAACCCGGTAAGACTGCCCCTCCACGAACAGCGTTGCGACACCGTTCGACACGTCGAGCGGCACCGCCCGGCGATGCCCCTCGGCGGTCCAGCGCCAAAGATCCTCTCCCGGTGTCACATCCTCCAAAGCCAGGGCTGCATCCGGCAAGTTCACCCGGAACCGTCCCGGCGCGAGCTGAGTGATCGACACGGTCACCTGACGCCCATCCACGTCGAGCAGCACCCGTTGCCGGAGGGGCGTCCAGAGGTGGAACCCATCCGCGTTTGGGCTGGGCAGACCGAGAACGGCTAGCGCGGCTACGGCAAGATGCTCGGGCCGAAGCGGCGGCGAAGCGGTCAGAGCCTCACCGCTGCGGTCGATAAGACCGGTGTCCACCGCGCCCGACCGGAAGCCCGGATCATCGAGCAGGCGCACCAGGAAGCCGACATTGGCAACTGATCCGGCCAGCCGCGCGCCGGTCAACCCGCGCCGCAGCGTCGCGATTGCGGACGCCCGGTCCTCGCCGTGCGCGATCACCTTGGCGATCATGGGATCGTAGTGCGGCGTGATCTCATCGCCGTCGCGCACGCCGCGATCGGCACGCACACCTTCCGGGAAGGAAACCGTGTCGAGCCGTCCGGTCGCCGGCAGGAACCCCTGCTCCGGATCCTCGGCGTAGACCCGCGCCTCGATCGCATGGCCACAAGGCTGAATGTCCCCCTGCCGCGCAGGCAGTGCCTCGCCAGCTGCGACCCGCAATTGCCACTCCACCAGGTCGATCCCGGTGATAGCTTCGGTCACCGGATGCTCGACCTGAAGCCGGGTGTTCATCTCCATGAACCAGAACCCGTCGGGGCGCAGCGCACCCGAACCGTCGGCGATGAACTCCACGGTCCCGGCGCCGGAATAGCCGATAGCCTCGGCTGCCCGTACGGCGGCAGCACCCATCGCCTGCCGTACCACTTCGGTCATGCCGGGCGCGGGGGCCTCCTCGATCACCTTCTGGTGCCGCCGCTGCATCGAGCAATCCCGCTCCAGCAGGTGCACCGCCCGCGTGCCATCCCCGAAGATCTGGACCTCGATATGCCGGGGCGTCGAGACGAACTTCTCGATCAGCACGTCACCATTGCCGAAGGCCTGCACCGCCTCGCGCCGCGCGCCCGCAAGCGCCGAGGCGAAATCGGCTTGCCGTTCCACCAGCCGCATACCCTTTCCGCCGCCGCCCGCGACCGCCTTGATGAGGACCGGGAATCCGATCGCCATGGCCTCAGTCTCGAGGCGCGCTTCGTCCTGATCTTCGCCGTGATAGCCGGGCACGACCGGCACGCCCGCCTCGGCCATCAAGACCTTCGCCCGGTTCTTCAGACCCATCGCACGGATCGCCTTCGCAGACGGCCCGACGAAGACCAGCCCGGCGGCTTCGACCGCTTCGACGAAAGCTGGGTTCTCGGACAGAAACCCGTATCCCGGATGGATCGCCTGCGCCCCGGTGCGGCGCGCGGCCTCGAGGATTGCGACGATGTCCAGGTAGCTCGCCGAGGCCTCCGCCGGACCGATGCGCATGGCCTCGTCGGCCATCTCCACGTGCAGCGCATTCGCGTCGGCGTCCGAGTACACGGCGATGCAGTGCACACCCAGTCGGCGGGCGGTGCGGATGACACGGCAGGCGATCTCGCCCCGGTTCGCGATCAGCAATCGGTCGAACATCTGCCCCTCACATCCGAAACACACCGAAACGCGTGGGCGGCACATCGGCCCCGTCGCAGGCAGCCAGCGACAGCGAAACGACGCGGCGCGTATCGCGCGGATCGATCACCCCATCGTCCCACAGCCGCGCCGAAGCGTAGAGCGGATGCGATTGCCGCTCGAACTGGTCGAGGATCGGACGCTTGAACCCGGCTTCATCGTCCTCGCTCCAACTGCCGCCGCGTCGCTCGATCCCGTCGCGTCGCACGGTGGCCAGAACGCCCGCCGCCTGTGCGCCGCCCATGACCGAGATCCGGGAGTTCGGCCAGGACCACAGGAACCTTGGCTGATAGGCCCGGCCCGCCATGCCGTAGTTCCCCGCCCCGAACGAGCCGCCGATCAGCACGGTGATCTTCGGAACCGAAACCGTGGCGACGGCGGTCACAAGCTTGGCCCCTGCGCGGGCGATACCGCCATGTTCGGCCTCGCGGCCCACCATGAACCCGGTGATGTTCTGCAGAAACAAGAGCGGCGTACCGCGCTGGGCGCAAAGCTGCACGAAATGCGCGCCCTTTTCGGCACTCTCGGAAAGGAGCACGCCATTGTTGGCCAGGATGCCGACCGCCCAGCCGTCGATCTGCGCGAAACCGGCAACCAGTGTCTCGCCATAGCGCGCCTTGAACTCGTCGAAACTTTCCGCATCGACCACGCGCGATATCACCTCGCGCACATCGTAGGGCTGCCGCAGGTCCGCCGGGACCACATCGAGCAGACCTTCTGGGCTGGCCAGCGGCGCAGCCGGTGGTCGCCGGGCGAGCGCCCCCGCCCGCGGGGGCCCGAGCGCGGCGACGGCCTGGCGGGCCAGCGCCAGCGCATGAGCGTCGTCCTCGGCCAGATAATCCACTACGCCAGAGAGCCGCGTGTGAACATCGCCCCCGCCCAACGCCTCGGCGCTGATCTCCTCGCCCGTCGCGGCTTTCACCAGCGGCGGCCCGGCCAGGAAAATCGTGCCCTGTTCGCGTACGATGATCGACACGTCCGACATGGCCGGGACATAGGCGCCGCCCGCCGTGCACGAGCCCATGACGACGGCAATCTGGGCGATCCCTTGCGCGCTCATGTTCGCCTGGTTGTAGAAGATCCGCCCGAAATGGTCTCGGTCCGGAAATACCTCGTCCTGGTTCGGCAGGTTCGCCCCGCCCGAGTCTACCAGGTAGACGCAAGGCAGCCTGTTCTCGGCGGCGATTTCCTGCGCCCGCAGGTGTTTCTTCACCGTCATCGGATAGTAGGTGCCGCCCTTCACCGTGGCGTCGTTGCAGACCACCACGACCTGCCGGCCCTCGACCAGCCCGATCCCGGCGATCACCCCGGCGCAGGGCGCGGCACCGTCGTACATGCCATGTGCAGCGAGGGCGCCGATCTCGAGAAATGGGCTACCCGGATCCAGCAGTGCACCGACCCGGTCGCGGGGCAGCATCTTGCCACGTCCTTCGTGGCGGGCCTGCGCTTCCGGACCGCCTCCTGCCGCCGCCGCCTGGGCCGCGCTGGAAATCTCCTCCAGCATGCGCAGATGCTCGGCCCTGTTGATCTCGATGTCGCTTACCATGACCGCCGCCTCATGCCCGATGTTCGGGGTTGTCGTAGTCGAACCGGCACCCGGCCTTCCAAGCGTTCCGGTCATTGCCGTGGTTCGGCAGCCCGCCCGCAACCTTCAACATCCGCGCCATGTGCAGCAGGTTCCACGTCATGATCGTCGTATTGCGCTGGGTGAAATCGTTGCCGAACCCGGCGCGAGAGCCGTCCTCCAACTTGTCACCATAGCTCGGTCCGGGCCCTGCCTCGCCGATCCAGCCGCAATCGGCCTGTGGTGGGATCGTGTAGCCCAGGTGCCCCAGTGCATAGAGGATCGTCATAGCGGTGTGCTTGATCCCGTCTTCGTTGCCGGTGATCACGCAACCGCCGACCTTGCCGTAGAACAGCGACTGGCCCTTGTCGTTGAGCATTCCGCTCATGCCATACAGCCGCTCGATCAGGATCCGACAGACGGAGCTTTCCTCGCCCAGCCAGAGCGGCGTGCCGACCACCAGGATCTCGGCCGCGCGGACCTTTTCCCACACCGCGGGCCAGTCGTCGCGGTCCCAACCATGCTCGGTCATATCCGGGTAGACCCCCGGCGGCACCTGGTGCGAGAGCATGTGCACATGCTCCACCGCAACGCCGTTCTTTTCCATGATCTCGCCAGCCACGCTCAGCAGCAGCTTGGTGTGACTCTCGGAAGGTTCGCGCTTCAGCGACGTGTTTACGATCACCGCCTTCAGGTCGCTGAAGTCGGTGGTATTCTCGTCACATAATTTCTGCTGCTGGTCGCTCAGGGTCATGTCCAGGCTCCTTCCCCGGTTGGCCGTCCGCTATCCCGTTGCCTTCATCAGCTCGCGCCCGATCAACATTCGGCGGATCTCGCTGGTGCCTGCGCCGATCTCCATCAACTTTGCGTCACGCATGATCCGCGCCAGCGGCGAGTCGTTCAGGTAGCCCGCGCCGCCCATCGCCTGGACGCCCTGCACCGCCATTTCCATCGCCTTTTCCGAGGCGTAGAGCACGCAGCCCGCCGCGTCCTGCCGCGTCACTTGCCCCCGGTCGCAGGCCTTGGCGACCTCGTAGACATAGGCCCGGCTGGCGTTCATCGTTGAGTAGATGTCGGCGATCTTGCCCTGCATCAGCTGGAAGTCCCCGATCTTCTGCCCGAACTGCTTGCGCTCGTGCATGTAGGGCATGATGTGGTCGAGGATCGCGTGCATCAGGCCGACACCGATGCCCGACAGCACCACGCGTTCGTAGTCGAGCCCTGACATCAGCACGCGGACGCCCTGCCCCTCCTGCCCCAGCACGTTCTCGAACGGGACTTCGACATTCTCGAAGGTGATTTCGGCCGTGTTCGAACCGCGCATCCCTAACTTGTCGAAATGCGGGCCGACCGAGAACCCGGCCATCTCGCGCTCGATCAGGAAGGCGGTGATGCCCTTCGCCCCGGCCTCGGGGTCGGTCTTGGCATAGACCACCAGAACGCCCGCGTCGGGACTGTTGGTGATCCAGTATTTCGAGCCGTTCAGCACGTAGCGGTCGTTCCGCTTCTCTGCCCGCAAGCTCATCGAGACAACATCAGAGCCAGCGCCAGCCTCGGACATCGCGAGACTGCCAACCTTCCGGCCCGAAATCAGGTCTGGCAGGTACTTCGCCTTCTGCTCCGCCGAGCCGTTCAGCGCGATCTGGTTCACGCAGAGGTTCGAATGCGCTCCATAGCTGAGACTGACCGAGGCGCTGGCCCGTGCAAGTTCCTCGACCGCGACGACATGGGCGAGATAGCCCATACCCGCGCCGCCATCGGCCTCGGGGACGGTGATGCCAAGCAGGCCCAGCTGGCCCATCTCAGGCCAAAGCTCGTTAGGAAACTGGTTGTCCCGGTCGATCTGCGCGGCCATCGGCGCCACGCGCTCCTGCGCCCAGCGGTGGACCATGTCCCGCAGCGCCTCGACATCCTCGCCGCAGTCGAATCGCATCGACGCCGTGAACATGCGCCGTTCCTCCCCCTTTTTGAGGAACTGAACACACGTTCATTTACAAATCAAGTACCCTGTTGAGTCCAGTGCAGGCGATCCACGTCGTACCCGTCGGCACGCAGCACATCGAGTGCACGCTCCCGCGCGGCGTCGTCGATCTGCGGATCGCGGGCAAGAATCCACCCGAAGTCGCCTGATGGCGTACCGACCACCGCAAGATCATAGTCCTCGGTCACGTCGAGCACCCAGTAGTCGCCCTCGAACGGCAGCCACTTGACGAACTTCACCTTCAGCTGTCCCGGCGCAGCGACGCGGGCGATGCCCTCGGCCCGGTCGATCTCGCCGTCCACCCCGCCCTTGCGGCAAGTGTTCACCACGGTGATCCGCCCGTCGTCCCGCTGCGCGTACTCAGCGGTCACCCCAGCGCATCCCTCTTCGAAACTGTTCGGAAAGCGAGCGATTTCGTACCAGGTGCCGGAATAGCGCTCGACATCAAGCCGCGAGACACTCTCCATCGGTACGCTGGTGTCGCGATAGTCGCCACCGCCGCCACAGGCGGACAGCAGCAGGGCCAGCCCCGCGGGGCCAAGGATCTGGACGGCGCGCATCAGTTTCTCCTGTCATTTCCGGTCGGGCTTCCCCCCGCCCCGCCGCGCCGCTACAACGCGGTGCGACCACAGCGAGGGCCCCATGCGGAAAGCAACGGTAGAGCGGAACACGGCGGAGACAAAAATCCGCGTGGAAATCGACCTGGACGGGACCGGGACTTACGACAATGCGACCGGCGTGGGGTTCTTCGACCACATGCTGGACCAGTTGGCCCGGCACGCGCTGATCGACATGACCGTCACAGCCGAGGGCGACACGCATATCGACGATCACCACACGGTCGAGGACGTCGGAATCGCCATCGGCAAGGCCCTGACCAAGGCAGTCGGCGACAAGCGCGGCATCCGCCGCTACGGCTCCTGCCTGCTGCCGATGGACGACACGCTGGTGCGCGCCGCGCTGGATATAAGCGGGCGGCCCTACCTGGTGTGGAAGGTGGACTTCACCGCGCCGACGATCGGCGCGTTCGACACCGAATTGGTGCGCGAGTTCTTCCAGGCGTTCAGCACGCATGGCGGCATCACGCTGCATGTCGAATGCATCGACGGCGTCAACAGCCACCACATCGCCGAAGCGGCGTTCAAGGCGGTGGCCCGCGCATTGCGCGATGCGCTGGAAACCGATCCGCGCACAGCGGCGTTGGTCCCTTCGACAAAGGGCACCTTGAGCGAATGAACACCGTCATCATCGACTACGAATCCGGCAACCTGCACTCGGCCGAAAAGAGCTTCCAGCGCATGGCGGCGGAAACCGGCACCGGTGCCGTCGTCGTGACCTCTGACCCCGAGACCGTGCGCTCCGCCGACCGCATCGTGCTACCAGGTGTCGGCGCCTTCGCGGATTGCCGGGCCGGTCTGGATGCGATCCCCGGCATGGTGGACGCGCTGGAGGAACGGGTGCTTTCCGGTGGCGTACCGTTCATGGGCATCTGTGTCGGCCAGCAGCTGATGACCACGATCGGCCGCGAGCACGGCGCGGACGCGCCCGGCTTCGGCTGGATCCCAGGCGAGTGCGTCGCGATCGCGCCAGACGATCCTGCGCTGAAGATCCCGCACATGGGTTGGAACGCGCTGGAGAACCTTGCGCCGCACCCGGTCTTCGCCGGGTTGGCCGAGGGCGATCACGCCTACTTCGTGCACTCCTACCATGTGAAGCCGACGAACCCGGACGACGTGCTGGCGGTGACCGACTACGGCGGGCCAGTAACCGCCGCCATCGGGCGCGACAACATGATCGGGACGCAGTTCCACCCCGAGAAAAGCCAGCGCACAGGCCTGTTGCTGATCGCGAACTTCCTGCTCTGGAAACCCTGATCCGCCGCTAGAGCACCTTGATCCATGTCGCCATCCCGGCGGCGTGGTGCGAGAGCATGTGACAGTGAAACAGCCAGTCGCCGGGATTGTCACAGAGCACGGCAATCTCTCGAACGGTGCCGGGATCGACCAGGATCGTATCCCGCGCCGGGCCAAGACCTCCGGTTGCAAGCACCTCGCGGAAATGGTGGCCGTGCAGGTGCATGGCATGCGGGAAGGCGGTCATGTTGGCGATCGGGATTCGCAAAGTTTCGCCGCGCTCTGCCTCGATGAAAGGCTCGGGCGGCACGCCCGCGTTGCCGTTAAGCGCCCAGAAGAGCCCTTGTTCGGCCAGGGTCCGGCCATCGACCTGCTCACCGCGCACACTGGCGCGAGTGAGGCCCCGCATCGCACCGCCTTCCATGCCCAGGGGCACCGTCCGGGCCCCGCTCATCATCGGCAGGGCCTGCCCGGGGTTGAGCGGCAACGTTGCCAGCTGCCCGCGAGGTTCGCGGTCGCTCTCTACGACGGTGAACGAGGCCAGCGAAAACCCCTCGCCCTGGAAGATCTCTAGCAGGAACGCTTCCTGCCCGACGGGGGCGGTCACGTCCACGATCAGGTCTACACGTCCGCCCGGGGCCAGGAATATCTGCCCGGCCTGGATCAGCGTCTCGACCGGCATCCCGTCAACCGCTGCCACCCAGCCTTCAAGGCCCTTGATCGACAGCTCGAAGATCCGCCCTGGCGCCGCATTGATCACCCGCAGGCGCAGTCTCTCGTAGCGGCCGACCTCTTCAGTGAATTCGGCGGTCCCTGAGGTGGTAACGAAATTGCCGATCCGCCCGGCGTGCGAGGCGTCGTGAGGGTTATCGAAATCCTCGCTGATCGCGGCCGGATCAACCAGCCGCCAATCGGAAAGCATGAGCACGATATCCCGGTCGACCTCGGGCGGCTCGGTCTCCTCGACGATCAGCGGACCGGCCATCCCGCGCGAGACCTGCTCCAGCCCATTCATGTGCGAATGGTACCAATAGGTTCCTGCGTCCGGCACGGCGAAGTCGTAGGTGAAGCTGCCACCCGGGGCCACCGGGTCCTGGGTCAGGCCGGGCACGCCGTCCATCGCGTTGTCGAGCCGGATGCCGTGCCAGTGAATCGTCGTCGCCTGAGGCAGCTCGTTGATCAGTTCGCGCACGACGCGGCCGCCCTGCTTCACCCGGATCTCGGACCCCGGCACACGCCCGCCAAAGGTCCACATGTCCGTCGCCGGAAACTCCGAAGGCGCCAGCTGCACAGAGCTCTCGGCGGCCCGCAGAACCTCGGCGCCCTGTGCCCGCAGGGGTAGCGAGGGCAGAACGACGCCTGCGGCGGCAGCCCCGAGCAGGCGGCGACGGGTGATCTTCATTCGCGTGTTCCTAGCGCTTATCGAACCGAACCTTGACGTAGTCTCCCGGTGCATCGGCAACCGGGCCCAGGACCGCGCCCGGCTCGCGGGCGTTCACCTTGCGACCAGATTTGGCGGAGAGCCACCTGTCCCAATCGACCCACCAGCTGCCCGGCGTTTCCTCGGCGTTTTCCAACCAGCCGGAAATATCGTCCGAACTCAGATCCTCGTTGGTCCAGAACTGGTACTTGTTCGTGGCTGGCGGATTGACTACCCCGGCGATATGGCCCGAGCCTGAGAGAACGAAGCGCACCTTCGCCTTGCTCATGAGCCGCGCACCCCTATAGACCGAGGCCGCCGGTGCGATGTGATCCTCCTTGGTCGCGACGTGGTAGACCGGGCCGCGGATGTCGGCCAACGTGACGGGCGTGTCCAGCACCGACAGCCGTCCACCGGCGAAGTCGTTGTCGTCGTAGAATTTGTCCAGGTAGAAGTGATGGACCTTTGCCGGCATCGCGGTGGAGTCGGCGTTCCAGTACAGCAGATCGAACGGAAACGGGTCCTTCCCCAGCATGTAGTTGTTGACCACGTAGGACCAGATCAGGTCGTTCGAGCGCAGCATGTTGAACGCCTGCGCCATCTTGTTGGCCGGCAGGTACCCCTTCTGCATTTCTTCGTCGACGGCGCGAATGGTCTGGTCGTCCACGAAGACCTGCAACTCACCCGCATCGTCGAAGTCGAGTTGCGCCGTAAAGAACGTCGAGGAGCTGACACGCTTGTCCCCGGTCTTGCCGAAATAGGCCATCAGCGTTCCGGTCATCGTCCCGCCGATGCAGTAGGATGCGATGTTCAGCGAGGTCTGCCCTGTCTCCTCCAGCGCCTTGTCGATGGCGGTCATCGCGCCTTTGGTCAGGTAGCTGTCCCATGTTTCGTCGCGCTGGCGCTCGTCCGGGTTCACCCAGGAGATCATGAAGACAGTGTAGCCCTGCGCCACCAGCCACTTCACCATCGACTTCTTTTCGTTGAGGTCGAGCACATAGTACTTGTTGATCCAGGGAGGGATGATCAGCAGCGGCTTGGCATAGACCTTCTCGGTTGTGGGCGCGTACTGGATCAGCTCGAGGATCTCGTTGCGAAACACGACCTTCCCCGGGCTGATCGCCATATCGCGGCCGACCTCGAATGCGTCCATGTCGGTCTGCCGGATCAGCAGCTGGCCCTTCCCGCGCTCCAGGTCCTCGAGCATCATCTTCAGCCCGCGCACCAGGTTCGCGCCCTTCTCGTCAGCCGTCGCCTCGAGCACTTCGGGATTCAGCGCGAAAAAATTGGCGGGATTCAGCGCCTCGACGAAGTTCCGGGTGTAGAACTCGGCCTTCTTGCGCTCTCGCGGGTCCATCTCGCCGACGGTTTGAACCATGTGATTGATCCAGCCAGAGGTCAGCAGGTAGTTTTCTTTCAGGTAGTCGAAGAGCGCGTTCTCGGACCATTCCTTGTGCTGGAAACGCTTGCCGGCCGGGGCCTTGCGGTCCAGCTGCGGCATCTCGGTATCCTTGGCACCAAGCCACTTCAGCGTCGCGGCCTGCCAGAGCGCCGCCTGGTCGGACCACATGTCCAGCGTCGCGTCCGCGACCTGCTTGGGATTGTCGTACATCGCGCGCGCCAGCGCGATCCAGGCCGGGATCGTGTTCAGTGGGTCGGCGTTGCGGGGCGCGCCTTCTTCGGCCTGCGCCTCCAAAAACCGCGTCCAGATCTTCTGCGTGATCTCCATGACTTCCGTCATGTTGGCGGCGGTCTCTGCGCCCTGTTCGAGCAGGGTGTTCTCGCTGTCGCTGGTCATGTCCCCGTCACTTCCTTGCAGGCCGTTTCCCCCGGCCCTATCCTCGCCGCCTGAAAGGGGGCTTCGCAATGGGCCTTGTCCATCCATTTCTACCGCACCGCAGGGCCGCCGTCATCTGTGCGACGGTCGCAGGGCTAGCTTTGCTGTCCGGATGCGAGTTTCTCGAAGCACCCGCAACCGGCTACAGCCCTAGCGCGAAAGCCGAGTCCGCCGCCTATCCGCTGCTGCTCACCCAAGACCGGATCGCCGGCGTGGACGCGGGGCCGGTCGAAATGGTGGACGAGGTCACCATTCGCGGGCGAGCCGACGCGCTTCAGCAAAGGGCGGAAGCCTTGTCCGCGCCGGTTCTCGACCCTGAGACCCGCGCGCGGCTTCAGGCAGCTTCGGCTACCGACTGACACCCAAATGCCACTGGCGTAGCGGCGCCGCGGGCCTTACAACCCGCACACTTTCCACCTTTCAGCGAGAACGGTCCGATGCCTGAAGAGTTCTACCGCATCAAACGTCTGCCCCCATACGTGTTCGCCGAAGTGAACCGGCTGAAGGCAGAGTACCGAGCGGCAGGCATGGACATCATCGATTTCGGCATGGGCAATCCGGACATGGATACCCCCAGCCACATCGTCGACAAGCTGTGCGAGACCGTGCGTCGTCCGCGCACCCATCGCTATTCCGCCTCGAAGGGTATTCCGGGCCTGCGCCGCGCCCAGGCCGGTTACTACGAGCGCCGCTTCGGCGTGAGACTGAACCCCGAGACCGAGGTAATCGCGACCCTCGGCTCGAAAGAAGGCCTGGCCAACCTTGCCATGGCGATCACCGCGCCCGGCGACGTGATGCTGGTTCCGAACCCCAGCTACCCGATCCATCCCTACGGCTTCATGATCGCGGGCGGTACGCTGCGCCATATCCAGACGCTGGAGTCCGACGGCACCTTCAACCCCGAGGCTTACATGCGCGCGTTGGAACGCGGCGTGATGCACTCGGTCCCGAAGCCGGTCGCAGTCGTGGTGAACTTCCCGTCGAACCCGACCGCGCAGCTGGCGGACCTCGATTTCTATACCGAGTTGGTAAAGTTCGCCCGCAAGCACGAACTCTGGGTGCTCTCTGACCTCGCCTATGCCGAGATCTATTTCGACGACAACCCGCCGCCTTCGATTCTTCAGGTCGAAGGCGCGAAGGATGTCGCGGTCGAGTTCACCTCGTTGTCGAAAACTTATGCCATGCCTGGCTGGCGCATGGGCTTCGCCGTAGGCAACACCCGGCTGATCGGCGCGCTGACCCGGATCAAGAGCTATCTCGATTACGGTGCCTTCACGCCAGTACAGGTGGCCGCGGCCGCCGCGCTGAACGGACCGCAGGACTGCGTCGAGGAAATCCGCGGCATCTACCGCTCGCGCCGCGACGTACTGGTCGAATCGATGGCCCGCGCCGGCTGGGACATCCCCGCCCCGCCCGCCACCATGTTCGCCTGGGCTCCGATTCCGCCGCAGTTCGCCGATATGGGTTCCATGGCCTTCTCGAAAATGCTGCTGAAGGAGGCTGAGGTCGCGGTCTCGCCGGGTATCGGCTTCGGCGAGTTCGGCGAAGGCTACGTCCGCATCGGTCTGGTCGAGAACGAGCAACGCATCCGGCAGGCCGCGCGCAGCGTGAAGCAGGTCATCGCGCAGGCCGACGAGATGCGCGCCAAACACCTCGAGGCTGCGGAATGACCGCAGCAGAAGAGGCTTGGGACTGGGATCACCAACAGGCGGTCACCCGCCTGACGGTGCAGAAACTGCTGGAAGAAGAGGGACTTCAGGAGGGCACGGCGATCGCGCTCGACCTGGAGTTCCGCCCCACCGACGATTCCGACCGTGACGCGGCGGCGCGCAAACTGGGCATGTTCGGCTATTCTGTCGAGGACGGCGACAACGGTGGCCTTCGGGTTATCGTCGAGGGTGCGGAGCTGAGCGGCGATGCGATATGGATGCACGAGGAACGCACCAGCCGCATTGCCCTGATCCACGGCTACGAGCCCGACGGCTGGGGTTTCGCAGAACCCTGAAGCACCCGTGCGCTTGCGGGCAGAGCTCTGCTCGACTAAGGGAACGCGCGGGTAGACAGGGGATTTCTATGACTGCACCGCTGCGTATCGCGATCGCCGGCCTCGGAACCGTCGGCAGCGGGTTGATCCGCATAATCCAGACCCATCCCGAGCTGCTGGCCGCCCGCGCCGGCCGCCCGATCGAGATTGTCGCCGTTACCGCGCGTTCGCGCGGCAAGGACCGTGGCGTGGATCTCTCGGGTTACGGCTGGGAGGACGATCCGGTGACGCTAGCGCGCCGCGACGACATCGACCTGCTGGTCGAGGTCATGGGCGGCGCCGATGGCCCGGCCAAGGCCGCGACCGAGGCTGCGCTGGAAGCCGGAAAGCATGTCGTGACCGCGAACAAGGCGATGCTGGCCGAGCATGGTCACGCGCTGGCGCTCCAAGCCGAGGAAACAGGCGTCGCCCTGCGCTTCGAGGCCGCCGTCGCCGGTGGCATCCCCTGCGTGAAGGCCCTGACCGAGGGCATGGCGGGCAACGCCATGAGCCGCGTGCTGGGCGTCATGAACGGCACCTGCAACTATATCCTCACCGAGATGGAGCGCACCGGGGGCGATTACGACAACATCCTCGCCGACGCCCAGCGTCTGGGCTATGCCGAGGCCGATCCCACCTTCGACGTCGGTGGCCACGACGCCGCGCAGAAGCTGGCGCTGCTGGCCGCCACCGCCTTCGGCACCCGGATCGACTACGACGGCATCCTCGTCGAAGGGATCGAGCGCGTTACGTTGACCGACATCCGCTATGCGCGCGATATGGGCTACAGAATCAAGTTGTTGGGCGTTGCCGCCCGCACGCCCGACGGGGTCGAGCAGCGCATGCAGCCCTGCCTTGTGCCCGTGAGTTCGCCCATCGGGCAGCTCGAGGGCGTGTCGAACATGGTCGTCCTCGAGGGCGATGCCATCGGCCAGACGGTGTACCAGGGACCGGGCGCAGGTGCGGGACCGACCGCCTCGGCAGTGATGGCCGACATCATCGACATCGCGCGCGGCCTGGTGATCCCCGCCTTTGGGCAGCCGGCCTCCAGCCTCGCCGAGTCCAAGCGTAGCGGAGCATCGGCCGACGCGCCTTACTACCTTCGGCTCGACCTGGCCGACCGTCCCGGCACGCTGGCCCGGGTTGCGGACGCGCTGGGCAAGGCCGGGATCTCGATCAACCGGATGCGCCAGACCCAACATGAGTCAGATGCCGCCGCCCCGGTGCTAATCGTCACCCACGCCTGTTCGCGCGAGGCACTGGACGGCGCGCTGCGGCAGATTGCGGCGCTGGACGTCTCGTCCGCCGCGCCGGTGGCCTATCGCATCGAGCCGGTGTGAGCCGCGGTACCTCGCGGTCGCAAGGCAGCCTTTCCCGCGCGGCCCCGCGCGTGTAGACCCATCAGCGGGACTTTCCCGCAGCAGGAGGAAAAGACGACATGGCCGATCAACTCTTTGCCGACCGGATGCTTTCGCTGGGCCTCGCCCGCGTGTCCGAACAGGCGGCAATCGCTTCCGCCAGGCTGATCGGCTCCGGCGACGAGAAGGCCGCCGACCAGGCCGCCGTCGACGCCATGCGCAAGCAACTCAACATACTGGACATCTCCGGCGTCGTCGTCATCGGCGAGGGTGAGCGCGACGAGGCGCCGATGCTCTACATCGGCGAGGAAGTCGGCACCGGCGAAGGACCAGGCGTGGACATCGCGCTGGACCCGCTCGAAGGCACCACGCTGACCGCGAAGGACATGCCGAACGCGCTGGCCGTGATCGCCATGGGTCCGCGCGGCTCGATGCTGCATGCGCCCGACGTCTACATGGACAAGCTGGCGATCGGTCCGGGCTATCCCGAGGGGCTGGTGACGCTGGACATGACGCCTTCGGAGCGGGTCGAGACGCTCGCCAAACACCGCGGCTGCAAGGCAACCGACATTATGGTCTGCGTGCTGGAACGCCCGCGTCACAGCGACCTGATTGCCGAACTGCGCCAAACCGGCGCCCGCATTCGCCTGATCACCGACGGCGACGTGGCGGGCGTGATCCACACCGCCGAGGCCCGCAAGACCGGAATCGACATGTACATGGGCGCTGGCGGCGCCCCCGAAGGCGTCCTGGCGGCAGCGGCAATGAAATGCATGGGCGGCCAGATCCAGGGGCGGCTGCTGTTCCGCAATGATGACGAGCGTGGCCGGGCCTCGAAGGCCGGGATTACCGATTTCGACCGGATCTACACCCGCGACGACATGGTGACCCAGGACGTGATCTTTGCCGCGACCGGCGTGACCGACGGCAGTCTGGTGTCCGGCGCGCGCCGGGACGGCGACTACCTCGAGACCGAAACCATCCTGATGCGGTCCAAGACCGGGTCGGTCCGCCGCCTGTTCTACCGCCAGAAGAACCAGTGACACGCAAGGTCGGATACGGCACCAGTACCGACCCCAAGGCTGCGAAGCCGGCGCCCGAGCCGGCGCCGCGCGACCCTCGTTTTCCACGACGCGCCGTGCTCTGGGCGTTGGTATTCACGTTGGCAGGTGCGCTCAGCCTCTACCTTGCCTATGGGCAACTTTTCGGCGGCCGGATCGAGACCTTCGCGCTCTACGCCATCGCAGGCGTGGGGCTGCTGGTCACCGGCATCTCGCGACTTCTGAAACTGGCACTGGGCCTCTCCGCTGACGGAGGCCCGAGGAGAGAACCGTGACCGAGTGCTTCCTCGGCGTGACGCAATCCCTTACAGGGCGGCGCTGGACCGGACCGGCGCCGACAGAGCTGCGGTTAGCGCAGGCGCTGGCGCAGCAGACCGGCCTGCCCGAGCAGATCTGCCTGATCCTGGCCCGCGCAGGCATCGACGCTACCGAGGCTGATGCATACCTGGCGCCCACGCTGCGGGAGCTTATGCCCGACCCCTCGACGCTCAAGGACATGGATACCGCTACAGCCATTGCCGCCGAGCATCTGCGCACAGGCAGCCGGGTCGCGATATTCGCGGACTATGACGTGGACGGCGCCGCCTCGGCCGCGCTGCTGCACGACTACCTCGGCCAGTTAGGCATTCGCCCGAAGATCTACGTTCCCGACCGCATCGACGAGGGCTACGGACCGAACACCCCCGCGATGGAGCAACTGGCAGCAGATCACGATCTGATATTCTGCGTCGACTGCGGCACTCTCTCGCACGAGCCCATCGCCGCCGCCCGCGCTGCAGGCGCTCAGGTAATCGTCCTGGATCACCATCTGGGCGGGGAGACGCTGCCCGACGCCGGAGCCGTGGTAAACCCCAACCGGCAGGACGAGGACAGTGCAGTCAGCTACCTCTGCGCCGCGGGCGTGGTGTTCATGTTCCTGGTATCGCTCAATCGTGCCCGCCGCGCAGCGGGCGAGCCGACGCCGGACATGATATCCCTGCTCGACCTCGTGGCGCTGGCGACGGTAGCCGATGTGGCACCGCTGCTGGGCTTGAACCGGGCGCTGGTGCGCCAAGGGCTGGTGGTCATGTCCGGCCGCAAGCGCGCGGGGCTCGCGGCACTTGCCGACGTGGCCGGGCTGACCGCGCCCCCTGCGCCCTATCACCTCGGCTATGTCCTCGGGCCCCGGATCAACGCCGGCGGGCGCGTCGGGCAGGCGGACCTGGGCGCGCGACTGTTGACCGAGGCCGACCCGCTGAAGGCGGCGGAGCTTGCCAAGCAACTCGACGCATTCAACGTCGAGCGCCGCGCCATCGAAGCCGCCGTTCAGGAAGAGGCCATCGCCCAGGCGGAGGCGCGCGGCACCGATACTCCCCTTGTCTGGGCCGCCGGCGAGGGCTGGCACCCAGGTGTCGTCGGCATCGTCGCCTCGCGTCTGAAAGAGGCGTTCAACCGCCCCGCCGTGGTCATCGGGCTTGAATCCGGGATCGGCAAGGGCTCGGGCCGTTCGGTCCCGGGCGTCGACCTTGGCGCCGCAATTGCCACCTGCACCGCAGAAGGCCACCTGCTGCGCGGCGGCGGGCACAAGATGGCGGCGGGCCTGACAGTGGCCGCAGAGGCGCTGGACGCCGCGATGGACCGCCTCACAGCGCTTCTGGAGCGGCAGGGCGCCGGGGCGGCGGGACCGGGCGACCTTGCGATCGGCGGTATGCTCAGCGCTTCGGCCTGCACCGCTGAGTTCGTCGAGATGCTGGAGCGGGCGGGCCCGTTCGGCGCTGGCGCACCGCAGCCACGGTTCGCGCTTGCGGACGTGCGTGTGCGAAATGCACGGCGGGTCGGGCAAAACCACCTCAGCCTGCGGTTGGGCGATGGTCCCTCGCAAATCCAGGGGATGGCGTTCGGCGCTTTTGACGGTCCAATGGGGACCGCCCTCAGCGCTGGCGACGGGCAAAACTGGCATGTTGCTGGGCGCTTGGAGATCGACGACTGGGGCGGTCGGCGCAAGGCACGACTGCGGATCGAGGATGCCGCTCCGGCAAACTAAAAAAATCTGCGGGAATCGCAAAAAGGCGCTTGAACCCCCCGCTGGAAGCCAGTAGCTAAGCCTCCACGAAAGCGGAGCGCCCATCGTCTAGTGGTCTAGGACGCCGCCCTTTCACGGCGGAAACACGGGTTCGAGTCCCGTTGGGCGTGCCACTTTCGTAAGCTCTTTCCTGACAGGAATGATGGAACAGCGCGGCTTGAGCCGCGGCCTGTCCATTTAAAGCGGCGTGATATTGAGCGCGCGGGTCTATCTGGGGAAAGCTGTGGCGCCGACATGGCGTCTACTTGGCCGAAGTCTTAAAAAACGGTTAAAACCGACGCGCAGTACCCTGTGGATAACTCGGGGGACAACTTACGTTGTGCGCGTCACTCCAGTTCCGCTCACCTGCCGGGCGAGCAGAATGCTCACCCTTCGTGATCCTACCGGATCGCCAGTGCGATCCCGGTCACGTCCTGCGGCGCGCGATGCTCAACCGTAAAGCGTCCGGATCCCCTCCGAGATCATGGCCGTTTCCGGGGCGCGATGGCGTAGATCGACAGTACGGGGTTGACGCACGTCAGTAGCCGAGCGCTTGGAACCCGAGGCGACTGCAGCGCGTCCGTCCCGCGACTTGTCCGTTTTTTGCTCACCAGGCATCTCTGCTCTCCTTATGTGCCTGCGACAATTAGCTCATATGATTGTGGCGAAACCGGAGTCCGAAAACGTCCGAGAGTGACAATGTTGTAATCCGGTTCATACATCGTGTCAGTTTCGACACGAAACTCACCACCAGGGGATGAGCCCGCGCGCAATTGACCACCTTCCGAGGATAAACCGAAACCAACCCAAATTGCTTTCGGAGCGACATCCGAATCACCAAGCGAGTGCGGCAACGCGCGCAGCGGTGGCTCGTCGGCGGTTTCCCGCCATGTCGGCCGCGAGCGGTCGCTGGCTCCGCGCCGTGTGCGTGAGGGCGCCAATCTCGGCGACCATTCGCTCTTCCCTATGAATCGCTCGTCGCATTTCATCATCAGGGCAATACAACGCGGGAGGAGCGCAAAGGTTGCACACATTCCAGAAAAGGAATTCATACCTTGCAAAAAAGGACAGGCCGGCAACTTGGGTGCCGGCCTGTTCATTCAAACCCGCCTACGGAAATGCCCTCAGCTGCGCATCTCGAACTCGGAAAGGTGACGGCGGACGATCTCGAACCACTCGCCGCTGTCCTTCAACTCGTTGATCCCCTCGTTCAGAACCTCGAGATAGGCCTCGGCCTTCGGGTTGTTCTTCGAGATCACGACGTGCAGCGTCGCGACCGTATCCAGCGCGTCCTGCTTTACGATCCGATCGGTTGCTTCGAGGTCCGAGATCACGCCACGCGAGACGTCTTCGGCCAGCGCCACGACATCCACGGTACCGTCCAGCAGCCCCTGGAAGCAGTCCTCCGGCGTTGTGAGAGTGAGGAACGTGATGTTCGGTTCCACGAGGTCATGCTCTTCCAACATGAAGTTGGAATAACCCGCGGGGCGGCAGAGGCGGCTGCCGAACAGATCGGCATATGACAGCGGAGTCTCGAACTCGGTCGTTGTGTAGAAGCCAATGATCTGCTCGTAGATCGGCTCGGACCAGAGGAGGTTGTTGCAGCGGAACTGCGAGCCCTCGGCCAACTTTTCGATCACGGCACAGTTCGGACGGAACCAGGGGAAGCCGAAATCATAGGCATTGTCGGTCAACAGCGGCTGAAGGTGCGCGCCCCAGTCGTTGATGAAGTCAATCTGATACTCGTCGCCTTCCTGAACCTTGGCCATCGCGGTGTTGACCACCTCGGTCATCATCCCGCCCTGCTCCTGGTTCTCGTCCGAGAACGGCGCCCAGTCGCTGGCAGTCACGAAGCGGATACCACCCTTCAGTGGCGGTGGCAGCTGTTCGGTGGTCTCTTCGCGCCGGATGTTCTCGGCGCTGGCAGTCGGCTCCGCCCCCTCTTCGCCGCGGCAGGGGATGCTCAGACGTTGGCCGATCTCGATCAGGCCCGGATTGGCACCGATCAGGTCTCGGTTCACGCTGTAGATAAGCCGCCAAGCCTGGTTGTCGCCATAGGCGCGGGCGGCGATGCCGTTCAGCGTATCACCGGAGCGGACGCTGTAGGTTTCTCCGCAAGTGATCTGCTGCGCTGAGGCGGCGCTGGCAACAAGACAGGAAAGTCCGCCGGCAATGGCGATCGCGAGGGGTTTCATCGTCATATTCGTCCCTTCAAGTCGGCGTCGCCGTGTGCTCCGTTATGAAGCTCACGACGACAGTCGAGATCAACAATCGAACGACCCGATAAGAATCAGCCCTTGGCCAGCGACCTGGCCCAGACCTGCACAGTATGCCCATCCTCGGCACCGCAGGGTACCGCCGAGGGATCCGCGGTTCCCAGCACCCGGAAACCGACCGTCAGTTGCTCCTCGGTGTCCGGAAATGTTTCGAACAGCAAATCCACCATGCGGCGTGCCGAGTCTGCGCCCTCTGGTCCGATTCCGAGGAACACCAGTTCCTCGCCCTTGGCGCGACCGTCGCGGATGTACGCAGCGAGGTGTGCCAACTCCAGCCGGTCCTGCGGGCCGAGCGATGCATCCGCATCGCCAGACAGGCGGAACGTCGAACTCAGGCGACGCACCTCCTCCATCTGGCCCAGCAGGCCCGGAAGCTTCTGACCTCCGTCATCGATGGCCGGACGCAGATCTATGAAACCCGCCAGCGAGAGGATTTCCTGCCCGGCCGGGCTCTGCGCGAAATCCACCATTCCGCGCGCGTGCACCGAGACGTCCCCGGCAGCCTCGTACACATAGACCGGCGCGATCAAGGGATAGGTGCCGGTCTTCACCGCGAACGCGCTTGGGGCGATCGCCACACCGCAAGCATTGCGCACCGGCAGCGCCTGCGCCGGGTCGACGGCGGCGAGGTCCGAAAAGCCAATGCTGTTCGGGAAGGTGGCGACAGCCGCGATCAGGCCCTCATCCGAATCGACACTGATCAGATCGGGGCGCAGCGTGGCCCCGGCTGGCTCCGTCAGAACCGCGGTCAGCATCTCGCGAATGTCACTGTCGGCCTCACGCGTGAATACACTGATCGGCAGATCCGGTCCGCCAAGGGTCGACCAGTTGCCGATCTCTCCGCTGAGAATCCCCAGCAGGTCCTCGGTCGAAAGGGAATCGACCCCAGCCTGCGCCCCGATCGTGACTGCAATCCCATCAAGCGCCAGCACACGCTCGAGCCCGAGACGGCCCACCGCCGCGCTGTCGCGACCGGTCAGCGCAGCGGCCTCGTCCTCGGTGGCGCGGCGATTGCTGAAGACAAGCGTCGCAGTCCCTGCGGCCAGTTCCCCGAAAGCGGCAGCGGCGTCCCGCTCGACCAGTTCCACATCCACCACCGATTCGCCCTCGAAGGAGAGCAGTTGATAGAGGACATTTCCATCGGCTGTCGTGCCCCGGCTTATGTCGGTATCGACACCCAGGCTGTAGGCATCCAGCAGTTCGGGCACCAGGCCGCGTTGTGCGACCACGCCTCCGGCGATCCGGAAGGACGAAGCGACTTCGTTCACCTGCGGGCAGGCATCGCCCACGCAGGTCACCTCATCTGCGGGAAAGGTCAGCGTACCGAGGCTGCTGCGCAGCGTGTAGCTCTGCCCGTCGAAGGCCAACAGCTCCCCCCGGAAATCGAAAAGCCCGTTGGTCGTGACCAGTTGGACCTCGTCGGCGTGAAGCGCCTGCGGCAGCGTCAATCCCAACGCGGCAACTGCGAGTGAAAGTCCCGGTTTTGCTTTTCGCATGTACCCCCCGATACGGACCCGTTCGACCATGTTCCCCACCCATCGGCGTCTTGGCCGTTCGACGCCGCTTCAACATATATCGCTTCTGGAATTCTACGGACCATTTATTGGCGAAACTTTGACGGCATCTCGGTGAGCTTGCGATCCACCGGAGGAAACAGGTCGCCAAAACCCTTTGCACGCTGGATTTTTCACGAACCCGGTGCTGCCGTCAGCATTCCGGACCCATGTCGGAAAGCGGAACGACCCGGTCGCCGATCGCGATTCGGCCTGGGCGAAGCACCTCTGCGACCATGCCACCATGCCCGCGCATTGCGGCGTACCCACCGTGACCAAGCGCCTCCTCCATGCGCGAACACGGCGCACATGGGCCGGTGATCCTGAGAATCGTGCCGCCGATGGCGATATCGCGATTCCGAACCGCCAGAAGGTTGATGCCTCCGACGGCGAGATTTCGTCTCAGATCCGCGTATGACACCCGGTCCCGCGCCGCCAGCGCACGGATCACCGGAAGGTGCTCGGCCTGGATCAAGCTGACCGCACGACGCCCCGGCTTGGCACGATGGTCACCCGCGAGCCCGGCCTCCGTAAGCTCCACCGTTTGAACGGGTACGACCGGCGCGCGGCGTGCGGACCGCAGGCCGATCCAGACCAGAAGGCCCGGCTGCGCGGCACGCGATGTCAGCTCTTCGAGAGTCAGCATATATCCCGGCTATCCGCCGCCAACGCGCAAGGCAACGCTTTTCAAGTTGGGCCAAAGCGGATAATGCGCGCGGGATGAGCACCAATCCGCCAAATCTGCGCCCCGACCTTGCCTCGGCTCGGCTGTCCGAACCCAGCCCCCGCGACGGCCAGCCGCGCATCGGCATGGTCAGCTTGGGCTGCCCGAAGGCACTGGTCGACAGCGAACGCATCCTGACCCGGCTGCGCGCCGAGGGCTACGCGATCTCGCCCGACTACGCCGGGGCCGAGGCGGTGATCGTGAATACCTGCGGGTTCCTCGACAGCGCCAAGGCCGAGTCGCTCGAAGCCATAGGCGAAGCACTTCAGGAAAACGGCCGCGTCATCGTCACAGGCTGTCTTGGCGCCGAGCCCGACTATATCACCGGGGCGCACCCCTCCGTACTGGCGGTCACCGGCCCACACCAGTACGAGCAGGTATTGGACGCCGTCCACTCTGCCGTCCCGCCCGCGCCGGATCCGTTCATCGACCTGCTGCCCGCGCGCGGCGTCTCGCTGACGCCGAGGCACTACAGCTATCTCAAGATCTCGGAAGGCTGTAACCACAAGTGCAAGTTCTGCATCATCCCCGACATGCGCGGCCGCCTCGTCTCGCGTCCCGCGCATGCGGTCCTGCGTGAGGCCGAGAAGCTGGTCGAGGCCGGGGTGAAGGAACTGTTGGTCATCAGCCAGGACACCTCGGCCTATGGCGTTGACCGCAAGCATGATACGCACCCCTGGAAAGGCGGCGAGGTTCGCAGCCACATCACCGACCTGACGCGCGAGTTGGGCAAGCTTGGTGCCTGGGTGCGCCTGCACTACGTTTACCCCTACCCGCACGTCCGCGAGTTGATTCCGCTGATGGCAGACCCTGCGAACGGCGTGCTGCCCTACCTAGACATCCCGTTCCAGCACGCGCATCCCGACGTGCTGCAGCGCATGGCCCGCCCTGCCAAGAGCGCCGACACGCTGGCCGAGATCGCCCGTTGGCGCGCCGACTGCCCGGACATCACCCTGCGCTCGACCTTCATCGTCGGCTATCCCGGCGAGACAGAGGAAGAGTTCCAACACCTTCTCGACTGGATGCAGGAAGCGCGGCTCGATCGCGTCGGCTGCTTCCAGTACGAAAACGTCGACGGTGCAAGGTCGAACGACTTGCCGGATCACCTTCCGGCCGAGGTAAAGCAGGACCGCTGGAACCGGTTCATGGAGATCGCGCAGGCGATCTCGGCCGAGAAACTCGAGGCTAAGGTCGGCCAGCGCATGACCGTGATCGTGGACGAAGTCGACGACGAAGCCGCAACCTGCCGCACCACCGCCGACGCGCCTGAAATCGACGGTAACCTTTTCATCGACGAAGGGTTCGAGGGCCTCGCTCCCGGTGACATGGTCGAGGTCGAGGTCGACGAGGCCGGAGATTACGACCTCTGGGGCAAGCGGCTGGGCTGAGCCCTAGCCGCCCACCGCCCGCTTCACCGTGGCGATGCGGTCGGCATTGGGCGGGTGTGAGCCGAGGAAGCGGTTACCGGGGTCCGGAATGCGGGTGAAATACTGGGCGCCCCGGATCGGATCATAACCGGCACGCTTCGCGATCTGCGCGCCGAGCGAGTCTGCCTCGAGCTCGTAACCCTTCGAGAACTGGCGCGCGCCCACGTATCCACCCAGTTGCTGAGCAGTGTCGACCACCGCGCCGTCCGCCCCCAGCGCCGCTGCCAAAATCGCCCCGACGGCGGCACCTGCCGTTGCTGTGGCCTGGGTCTGCGGGATGTGGTTACGGATGTGGTGCGCCGCCTCGTGCCCCATGATGAAAGCCAGCTCGTCGCTGTTCCGCGCATCCACGATCAGCGGCATGGTGAAAAGGATCACCGGCCGCCCGTTCTTCACCGTCTGGTAGGCGTTCGGAGCCGCCTTCATGTTGGTGTCCACGACGATCGCGAAATCGCAGGTCACGCGCGGGTTAACCTGCCGGCAGGTCGATTCGGCGACCGGCTCGACGCGAGCGGCCACGGCTTCGAAGGACCTGGCCGCGCGCTGCACGTCCGAGTTCGTTACCGCACGCTTGGCCGGTTGCTGGCTGGGCTGCGGAGACGGCGCCCCCCCGGTTTGCACCGTGATCGGCGTACAACCGGCAGCCGCTAGCGCTGTGACTAGAAGAATCGCCCGGAACATCCCTTGCTCGCCTCGTTTCTTGTCCACGTTCCAACGTTGCAGATATGCCAACCGCGGTCCAAGGCAAAGCCTGCCCGCGTATCGCGCTTGCAAAGCATCGCCCAACGCATAGGCTCGGCACATGTTTACCATCGAGCACGAATTCGACGCTTCTGTGATCACCCTGGTCGACGACAAGGCGACCGCGGTGACCGAAGATATCACCATCACCTGTTTCGACGACTCGGTGACCATCGAGCAGCATGATCCGCGCAGTGGCGAGGTGGCCAAGGTGACCTTCACCATGAGCCAGATCCAGGACTTGAGGGCCGCGCTGAACCTGCCCGAAGGGGCCTATATCCGCCGGCCCTCTGAAGATTAGCGCCGCAAGGCGAAGACCTTGTCGCGGGCGGTAGCACCTCGGACCAGTTCCAGTTCGGATTTTGCACAGCCCATCGCCCTGGCGACCAGCTTTTGCACTGCCGTGTTCGCCTTGCCTCCCTCGGCTACAGCGGTGACGCGCGCCGCAAGACGGTCGCCGTCTATAGCAAGCGTGTCGCACGAGGCGCCCGGCGTTACCCGCACATGCAGCAATCCGTTCGGATCCACCAGCGCGGCGATCTCGCCCGCCATTGCGCCTCGCGTTGACATTCCGGCGACCTCCGGCCTTCTTGTTGGCTTCGGCGCGAGCATAGCCCTCGCGCCGGGCCAGTCGAGCGAAACGAGGTCAGATGTCCGCCGAACTCCAGCACGCGCTGAACGCCCTGCGGTTCCTCACGCGCGTGCCGGTCCCGGTGATTGGCACGTCGGTCACCTGGAACCTGGGGCGCACCGCACGCTGGTTTCCGCTGGCTGGGCTGGTCGTCGGGTCTGCGTCTGCCGCCGTCTGGTGGCTTGCCATGGCGCTTGGCGTGCCACCCCTCGCGGCGGCGGGACTGGCAATCGCCACGCAGGCGCTGATTACCGGAGGACTGCACGAGGACGGCCTTGCGGACCTTGCCGATGGCTTGGGCAGCGGTGCCCCGCGCGAACGCGCGCTTGAAATCATGCGCGACAGCCGGATCGGCGCACACGGCGCGCTGGCGCTCGGGCTCTCGCTGCTCCTGCGGGTCGCCGCGCTATCGGCTCTGGACCCTCTGGCTGGCGCAACCGCGCTGATCCTCGCCAACGTCCTCTCACGCGCGTTTGTTGCGCTAAGCCTCGCCACCCTTCCCTATGCCCGGTCAGACGGGCTGGCCGCAGGCGGACAGACCGGGGGGCGGGGCATGATGCTTTCGCTAATCCTGACGTTGGCGCTGGTCCTTGTACTGGGCCGCCTTGGCGGGGTGCTGGCCCTGGTGGTGGCACTGCTGGCCTGGGGCTGGATCTGCTGGCGTCTGATGCGACGCCTTGGCGGGCATACCGGCGACGGGCTGGGCGCGACCGAGCAGATCGTGCAGATCGCCGCTCTTGTCACGTTGTCGGCGGCATGGTCCTGACCCTGCTGCGCCATCCTAGCGTCTCGGCACGAGGCATCTGCTATGGCCAGAGCGACGTACGGCTGGCCCCGGGCCACGGAGCCGAGATCGCGGAGGCCTTGAAATTGACCCCACAGGCTGGTGCCGTGATCTCCAGCCCGGCGACCCGCTGCCGCAGCCTTGCCGAAGCGCTGGCGCAGTCGCGCGCCCTGCCCGCCCCGACCTATGATCCGAGGCTGCTAGAACTGAACTTCGGCACCTGGGAGGGGCGCCCCTGGACCCAGATCCCGCGCGCCGAGAGCGACCCGTGGGCCGAGGATCCGATCCACCACGCGCCGCCGGGCGGCGAGCGCTTCCTTGACCTTCTGGAGCGCGTCCGCGCGGCGCTGGATGGGCTCGAGGACGCGCTGATCGTCACCCATGCCGGGCCGATCCGTGCCGCCTGGATCGCCTCGGGACACATGGACTTCGATACCGCTTTCGCGACAAAGGTTCCGCATGCCACGCCGATCCACCTGCGCTGAGGTTGCTTGCACGCCCGTTCCTGTTGTGCTGCTGTCGCGAAGGCACACGGGAAAGGAAGCCGGATGATCATCGCATTCGCGCAGCAGAAGGGCGGAGCAGGCAAGACCACGGTACTGGCGCATCTGGCCCATGCGTGGGCAGAGGCCGGACATTCGGTCGGGCTGGCGGACCTCGACCCGCAACGCTCGCTGGCGCTGTGGGCCGGGCACCAGAACGTGCATCCGTTCACCTGCGTGGAAAGCGCCGGCTGGCGGGCCAGTTCGGACATCGGCGATCTCGCCCGCAAGCATGACGTGACGCTGATCGACTGCCCGGGCAACGCCTCGAACCTGCTCGAGGCCGCGCTGCGTGCCTCGGACCTGGTGGTCGTGCCCTGCCAACCCTCGGTGTTGGATGTCTGGGCGACCAGCCCGGTACTTGAGATGGCCAGGCGCGAGAAAACCCCCGCGCAGGTGCTGCTGAACCGCGTTCCGCCGCGTGGCGGGAAGGCGGACGAGATCCGCCAGCAGTTCGAGACCGAGGGCACCGGAGTGCTGCAGACCACGCTCGGGAACAGGGTGGCCTTTGCCAACGGCTTAGCCCAAGGGACGACCGCACTTGGCCTCGGCCGCCGGGCGATGGCGGCACAGGAAATCGACGCGCTCCGCGCCGAGATCGAAGCCCTGCTGGGCGCCTGAGCGCGTGCCGCGCACCGGGTTCTTCTGGGACGAGCGTTGCCTTTGGCATGGCGGCGGCTCGTATGCATTGACGGTCCCCGTGGGCGGGCTGGTACAGGCCTTCGCAGCCGGCGGGCACCCCGAAAGCCCCGAGACAAAGCGTAGGATCCTCAACCTGATACGCGTGACCGGGTTGGAACGGGACCTGGCAATGCAGACTGCCGAGCCCGCCAGCCGGGAAGAACTCGAGCGGGTGCATCCGGCGCCCTATCTCGACCGTTTCAAGGCGCAATCCGACGCTGGCGGCGGCGAGATCGGGCTGCGGACTCCGTTCGGTCCGGGCGCGTATGAAATCGCCGCATTGTCCGCGGGTCTGGCGAGCGCCGCGCTGCAATCGGTACTGACCGGAACCTGCGAGAATGCTTATGCGCTGTCCCGCCCGCCCGGCCATCACTGCCTGCCCGACTGGGCGAACGGTTTTTGCCTGTTGGCCAATATCGCCATCGCGGTCCGCACCGCACAGTCGAAGGGTCAGGCGCGCCGCATCGCGATCGTCGACTGGGACGTGCACCACGGAAACGGAACCGAGGCGATCTTCTACGACGACCCCGACGTGCTGACGATTTCGCTGCACCAGGAGGCCAACTACCCGCTCGATACCGGCGGGATCGAGGACCGGGGCCGCGGCGCGGGGCTGGGCGCAAACCTCAACATCCCACTGCCGCCGGGTGCGGGGCATGCAAGCTACCTGCGGGCAATGGACAGGCTTGTTCTGCCCGCGCTCGACGCATTCCGCCCTGAAGTCATAGTGGTCGCCTGTGGCTATGACGCGTCAGGGGTGGATCCGCTAGCCCGCATGCTCTGCGGAGCCGAAACATTTCGCCTGATGACCCGGCGCATCATGGCGGCAGCCTCCAGGCTTTGCGACGGCAAGCTCGTCATGGTGCACGAGGGCGGCTATTCCGAGTTGCACGTGCCATTCTGCGCCCATGCGGTGCTGCAGGAGATGTCCGGATCCGGCATCGACGCTCCAGATCCGCTGGCGGCACGCATCATCGGACAGCAACCCGCAGCAGATGTTCAGGCGGCGCTCGATGCCCGGCTCGACGCCCAAATCGAGGCACTTTCTCCGCCACTATCCGCGATACCGCGCCCCACGGACGGCGCGAAATGACCCAAATCGCGACATAGCGGTGCCAATGGGCACAGGCAGGTTCGGGAACATCGGGTCATATCCCGCCGACCGTACCGCCGCCGGAGTCTCATTTGCGCGTCTCGTGCCTACATACCTCTCCCGAAAGCATTGCCGCGTACGAGGCAGCCGCGCCCAAGGGCATGCAGCTGACGCACCATCTGCGGGCGGATCTCGAGGCACGAGTGCGCGCCTCAGGCCTGGACGAGGGACTTACGGCCGAGATCCAGATGCATCTCGATCGGATTTCGGCGGGCAGCGACGCGGTTCTCCTGACCAGCATGCACCTCGCGCGGGCCGTGGCCCCCGGAGCCGCCGCCGACACGCTGCTGGCCGAAGAGCTTTCGAAGGCCGCACGCGGACAGACGGTCGATGTCCTCTACACCCACCCCGAGGATGCCTTCGCCGTCGGCCGCCTGTTCGGCGCGGTTGAAGGCGCGACATCCGTCAGGCTGGTCGCCCTTTCCGAAGCGCATGAACGCCTAGCCTCCGGCGACCGCACCGGCCACGACCTGCTCGTGCGCCGCGCCATAGAGGCAAGCGACGCGGGGCTTGTCGTACTCGCCAACCCCGAACTCGGCCGCGTCGCCCTGCAGGAGAAGCGCGTGTTCACTGCGCCCAAGGTCGCGCTGCGCCGCATTCTCGACAAGGCGCCGCACCAGCGCTGAATCGAACACTCCCGTCACAGGGCTTGACGCGCCTTTCGCAGGCGCGGAAAACGTCTGCGAAGTTCACTGGCCCACAGGGAGAGCGGAATGAAGAAGGTCTATCAGTCGGCAGCCGAGGCCCTCGACGGTTTGCTTGAGGACGGCATGCTCATCGCAGCAGGGGGCTTCGGTCTCTGCGGCATTCCCGAGCTGCTGATCGCGGCGATCCGCGATTCCGGCGTCAAGGACCTGACCGTCGCCTCGAACAACGCGGGCGTCGATGATTTTGGCTTGGGGCTGCTGCTGCAGACCCGCCAGGTCAAGAAGATGATGTCGTCCTACGTGGGCGAAAACGCCGAATTCATGCGGCAGTACCTCTCGGGCGAACTGGAACTGGAATTCAATCCGCAGGGCACCTTGGCCGAGCGGATGCGCGCCGGCGGAGCGGGCATCCCCGGTTTCTACACCAAGACCGGTGTCGGCACCCAGATCGCCGAGGGCAAGGAAGTGAAACAGTTCGACGGCGAGGACTACATCCTCGAACGCGGCATCTTCGCCGACCTGTCGATCGTGAAAGCATGGAAGGCCGACACCACCGGCAACGCCATCTTCCGCAAGACCGCGCGCAATTTCAATCCGCCCGCAGCGATGTGTGGCAAGGTCTGCGTCATGGAGGTCGAGGAGATCGTCCAGCCCGGCGAGCTTGACCCGGACAAGATCCACCTGCCCGGCATCTACGTGCACCGCCTGATCCAGGGCGAGCACGAGAAGCGCATCGAACAGCGCACCGTGCGCGCAGCCTGACAGCACGTCAGCGACCAATTTCCCACCCCCTAGCGGAGGAACACATTATGCCTTGGGACCGCAACCAGATGGCCGCGCGCGCGGCTCAGGAGCTTGAGGACGGCACCTATGTGAACCTCGGGATCGGCATTCCGACCCTGGTTCCGAACTACATCCCCGAAGGCGTGCACGTCACCCTTCAGTCCGAGAACGGTATGCTGGGCATGGGCCCGTTCCCGACCGATGACGCGGTGGACCCGGACCTCATCAACGCCGGCAAGCAGACGATTACCGAGCTGGCCCACACCTCGTATTTCGACAGCGCCACCAGCTTCGGCATGATCCGCGGCGGCAAGATCGCCATGGCGATCCTGGGCGCGATGGAAGTGGCCGAGAACGGCGACCTGGCGAACTGGATGATCCCCGGCAAGCTGGTCAAGGGCATGGGCGGCGCGATGGACCTGGTCGCCGGCGTCGGCCGGGTGGTCGTGATCATGGATCACACCAACAAGGCCGGCGAGCCGAAGCTGCTGAAGGCATGCACCCTGCCGCTGACCGGCACCGGGGTCGTGGACCGGATAATCACCAACCTCGGGGTCTTCGACGTCGTCGAGGGCGGGCTGAAAATTGTCGAGTTGGCCCCCGAGGTCACCGAGGACGAGGTCCGCTCCAAGACCGAAGCCGCCATCGTCTGATGGCGGATTTCGAGATCAGCCGCGAGGTCGATGGCTCGAAGGGCCGCTACGTTCTGCGCCACCCCGATGGCGAGGGAGAGCTGACCTACTCCATCGCCTCGCCGACTCTGATCATCGCGGACCACACTGGCGTTCCCGACAGCCTTCGCGGAACCGGCGCCGGCAAGGCGCTGGTCGAGCGACTGATCGCGGACGCCCGGGCCGAGGGGGTGAAGATCGTCCCCCTCTGCCCGTTCGTGAACGCCATGCGCCGCCGCCATCCCGAATGGTCGGACGTCTTCCAAGCCTGAGCCGGTCACAACCGCCAGAGAAATCCGCCTGGAAGGTGAACATATTCCGATCTTGCCATTGTTCTGCCCATACCTGAGTCTAGGGCTGCCGCGAACCGCCCCGAAGGGCCGCGCAGGAATGGCATGACGCAGACAACCGCAACACCCAGACCCTGGCGCGACATCTGGCTGACTGTCGGCCTTGTCGCCGCAATGGCGCTTGGCCTAGCCGGTCTTGCCGCCGCCACCGGCTGGGAGGAAACCTGGGCATCGATCCGTCGCCTGACCGCACCCGAGGTCGCGATCCTGCTGGCACTGGCATTCTCCAACTACATCCTGCGCGCCTTCCGCTGGCAGCTTTACTGCCGCGTGCAGCGCATCCCCGTGGAATTCCTGCAGACCTTGCGCCACTACCTCGGCGGCTTTGCCCTGACCGCCACACCCGGCCGCGTGGGCGAACTTGTCCGGCTGCGCTGGATCTCGCTGGAAACCGGCGCGCCGTTCGAACGGACCGCAGCACTTGTCGTGGTCGACCGCGCCGCCGACCTTGCTGCAATGGGGCTGCTGACCGCCATCGCTGTCGCCTTCAGCACGGCCGGCCTTGCGGGCGGCATCCCCGTCGCTGTGCTGTCGGTGATAGCAGCCATTGTCGTAACCCGCGCCAGCCTGCTGATAGCAGCGCTTGAACTGGGCTGGCGCATGGTCCGCCGCTGGCCCAAGCTCTTCGGCAAGGCACGTCGCGCGGCGCAATCGCTGCGCCCATTCTCGGCCTGGCCGGTGGTGCTGCCCGCACTGTTGCTCGGAGGACTCGGCTGGTTCGCCGAGGGCTATTCTTTCTACTTGCTGCTGGGCTGGATGGGCGCCGAAGTTCCGCTTTGGACCGCGGTCGGCATCTTCCTGATCGCCATGGTCACCGGCGGCGCCACCGGCGCGCCCGGCGGCCTCGGCGGCGCCGAGGCGGCAATGGTCGCTCTGCTCTCGCTCGAGGGCGTACCGCTATCGGTCTCGATCCCCGCCACCGCCGTCATTCGCTTGACGACACTCTGGTTCGCCATCGCGATTGGGCTCGCCATGTTCCCGATCGCCACCCGCGCCGCGATGAGAGGAGCTCATGCCGCTTAACACCACTCCGTATACAGGCTGGGGCCGTGTGCTTTCTGCCGAAGCCGGACGCGCGCGCCCTGAAAAGGCCGCCGCCCTGCGCCGCCAGTTGGCGGATTCCCCCGGTCCTGCCCTTGGTGCTCTCCGCTCCTACGGCGATGCCGCTCTTTCCGGCGAGCGTCCGGCTATCGACATGACCAGGCTCGACCGGATGCTGGACTTCGATCCGAACACCGGCGTGCTCGAAGCCGAAGCGGGCGTGCGCCTGTCGGACATCCTGCGCCACATGGCGCCGCGCGGCTGGATGCCGGCCGTGATGCCCGGTACCGGCCACGTCACCCTCGGCGGCGCCATCGCGGCGGACGTTCACGGTAAGAACCACCATCAGGCGGGCAGCTTCGGCCAGCATGTCGAGAGCATCCGTCTGCTGAACGCCGATGGCGAGGCGACCGATGTCAGCGCCGAGGAGGCGCCCGACCTTTTCCGCGCAACCATGGGCGGCATGGGCCTGAGTGGCGTGATCGAGAGCGCCCGCATCCGCCTGGCCCCCTGCCCCTCGGGCACGGTCGAAGTCCGGGAACAGCGGATCCCCGACCTTGACGCCTACCTGAAGGCATTCAGTGCGAGCACCGCCACATTCCAGGTTGGCTGGATCGACGCGACCGGGAAAGGCTCCGACCTTGGCCGCGGAGTTCTGGAGGAAGCCGAATTCTCGGCCCCCGGCGCCCCGTTCGTGCCGCCCGGCAGCGGCAGCAGCGTCCCGGTCGACGCCCCTGGCTTCCTGCTGTCCGGCCCGGTCGTCCGAACCTTCAACGGCCGCTACTTCCGCCGCATTCCTGCAGGGGGACGGACCCGAACACGTCCGCTTGCCGCGTTCCTTTTTCCACTCGATTCGATCAGCGGTTGGAACAAGCTCTACGGAAAGCGTGGCTTCCATCAGTTCCAGTGCGTCCTGCCCCCCGACAGCGCCCCGGATGTGCTGCGCGAGATGCTGACGCGAATCGCGGATTCTGGCCTTGCCGCGCCGCTCGCCGTGCTCAAGCGCATGGGACCTGGGCGCGCCGGTCCGCTGTCCTTCCCGATGGAGGGCTATACCCTGGCCGTGGACTTCCCGAACCGCCCCGAGGCGGTCGAGTTGGTCCGCACGCTGAACGATCGCACCGCCGAAGCCGGCGGGCGCATCTATCTGGCCAAAGACTCACTGGCCGAGCCGCGCAACATCGCGGCGATGTACCCGGAACTCGACGCATTCCGCGCCGCCGTGCGGGCGGCGGATCCGGACGGCGTCTTCGCCACCGACCAGGCTCGGCGGCTCGACCTAAGGGGGACCGCATGAGCGAAACCTGGTTCATCATCGGCGCCAGCTCGGCTATGGCCCGGGCACTGGCGCGCGCCGTCTCGTCGCGCAGTGCAACCGTCGTTTTGTGCGGGCGCGATACCGAAGACCTTGAGCGTGACGCGGCCGACTTACGCCTGCGCGGCGCCATGCAGGTCGAGGTTCTGCCCTACGACATGCGCGACACCACCAGCGCCGATGCGATCACCGCCAGGGCGGAACAGGCGGACGGCCCGTTCAACGTCGCCGTCTTCGCTGGAGCGATGCCCCCGCAGGAGGATGTCGAGTCAGACCCTTCGCTTCTGGCGCAGGTCATTCAGGACAATTTCACCGCCACCGGCACCCTTTTGCTAAGGCTCGCGCCCTTGATGGAGGCGCGCGGCGCCGGGACGGTCGTCGGCGTCGGCTCCGTCGCCGGCGACCGGGGGCGGCTTGGCAACTACGCCTATGGAGCGGCGAAAGCAGGCTTTGCGACGCTTCTTTCCGGCCTCCGCAACCGCCTGGGTCGCAGCGGTGTCCACGTTGTCACAGTAAAACCAGGGTTCGTCGACACGGCCATGACCTGGGGGCTGGACGGCCTCTTCTTGGTCGCGAAGCCGGAACAGGTCGCCGAGGACATCCTGAGCGCGGTCCGAAAACGCAGGAACGTGATCTACACGCCCTGGTTCTGGGGCGGGATCATGGGCATCATCCGCTCGGTGCCTGAGCCAATTTTCAAGAAACTACAGATCTGAGGCGGCGCGGGCGTCAACCGCCCGCGTACACCAGAACCGCGACGGCGAGCAGAAAGAGCGCCATTCCGATCCTGTCGGTGATCGCGAAGATGATCGGATCGTAATCCTGCTCGCCTCTCCACCCTGTCCAGACCATTCGCGTCAGCCAGGCTGCCAACAGGAACGCAACCAGCCAGAGCAGTTTCACGGGATGGTAGAGCGCGTCGGCCGTGTCACTGAGGCTGTAGGCAGTGAAGACGGCCACGGATCCTATCCCGGCAACGATCGCAACGTTCAGCAGGTCATCCCGATCCTTGGCCTGGTAGCGGCGTCCGGGCAGGAAGCCTTCTCCCTTAGCGCGGGACAATTCGGTCAGCCGCTTTACGCAGCCGAGCGACAAGAAGATCGGGAATATGAAGCCGAACAGCCAGCCCGACGCCTCCACCCCGCCGGCGACCGCACCCGCGACCACCCGCAGCGTATAAAGTCCGGCCAGCATGGTGACGTCTACCCAACGTACCCGCTTGAGGTGCATGGAATAGGACAGGGTAGAAACCAGGTAGACGAGCAGTACGACCAGCATCCACGGCCCCAGGAAGGCTCCGAGAGCCATGCCGAGTAGGCCAAGACCCAGGCTCGCGGCCATCCCGACCTTTATCGGAACGGCCCCGCTGGCGAACGGCCGTTTACATTTGGTCTCGTGCTGCCGATCCGCGTCCAGATCGATGAGGTCGTTCACGATATAGATGGAAGACGCGAGCGCCGAAAATGCTATCACGCCGAGGATAACCGAGAAGATTCCCTCGGCGTCCAGACGATGCGCCGCGATCAGCGGCAGGAACAGCAGCATGTTCTTCAGCCACTGGTGAGGTCTCAGCGCACGCAGAAGGTCACGCTTGCGCCAAGGACTGCCGATGGGCGTCGGCGTCAGCCCCTTGAGTTTGAGCATCTGGAGGAACGCCGCCCGCGGCCGTGCCACGAATCCTTCGCGGGCGGACTGCCAGACCGGAATGTCTGCCGACGAATCGCCTATATAGTCATAGCCCTTCGTCCCGAACATCGTTTCGAGCCGCGCCGCCTTGTTGGCCGCCGTCAGGTTGGTGGCACCGTCCGAGCCGTGCACACTGTCGAAAGGCCCATGCGCCTTCGCAGCTTCAGCGACAAGTTCGTGCGCCGCACCGGACACGAGATGCACCGGACGCCCCTCCTGCCGCGCGCGATTAAGCAGCGCCTCGACGTCCTTATCGACGGGTATCAATGCCACTTCGGGGCGAGCGATTCGCGCCAACTCAGCCTTCAGAGCAGCTCGTTGCCGAATCAGGCGGACGGATGTCGCGATCGTCCGCAATGGGGCGACCCCCATCCCTTTCCAGAAACTCTCGAGCAGCGTGTCGGATCGCAGCAGGGTTCCATCGAGGTCAGTAACAAGCGGGGACAAACTTCCGGTCGCATCCATGGTCAGTTTGCCGCGATCTTGACCCCGGAGAACAGGCACCCGTCGGTCACCCGCACCGGTGGCGCCAGACACATCATGCGCGCCTGGCTCCATGCCGCCACTACCTTGGGCACGTAGGCTCGGGTCTCGTCGTAGTTCGGGACACCACCGTTGCGCCGCACGGCACCCTCACCGGCGTTGTAGCCAGCCAGTGCAAGAAGGGCGTCACCCCGGAATTCATTCAGCAGGAAGTCGAGGTAAGCAACCCCGCCGCGAATGCTCTGCGCCGGATCTGTACGGTCGGTGACGCCGAAGCGTTTCGCAGTAGCGGGCATCAACTGCATCAGCCCTACGGCCCCCGCATGGCTTTTTGCCTTGGCCTTGCCAGCACTTTCGACGGCGATCACCGAGGCAACGAGTGCTGGAGACACCTGGGTACCGGCGGTCGCCTTGAGAATCTCCTCGCCCCACTCCTCGACAACCCGTGCGACAAGGACCGGATTCGGAGTGAACCGGCCCGCCTGATCCGCGTTTGTGCCCATGACCTGGACGGCGCGCTGCATCTTCGAGAAGCCGGCGTCGGCAAGCGCCGGAGACATCAATTGCCAGAACCATGAGGCAGTGCCGTCCCCGGAAGGCGGGGCGACTACAGGGTTCCGCCGAATTGCGACGCGCGCGGGCGGAAGATCGGGCTTGTGGCCCAGTACCGCCACCGGCGCCGCGACCGGATCGATCTGTATGTTGATCAGTTTGCCCTTACTGGCGCTCGATGGTTTCACACGCTTGAACGTGAAGCCGTCGGTGGGCGATTCTCCAGCCAGCGAGACCGCGGGTAGCGCCAGAAGCGTTACGACCCCCAAACGAGTGAAAAATGCTCGCACTGTCCTGTTCCCTGATTGGGCGACCTGCCGATTGTTATCCAGTTGGTACGCCGGTTTCGGTCCGCAGAGCAATCCGCCAAGGAGAACATGGCACCATGCGTCGTGTTAAAACAGCAACAAATTCTGTGGGATGCGGGGACTTCTTTATATAGATGTCATTAGTGTCGATGTCTTCGAGATGCAGCCGACCCTGCGAACGGAAAAATAAACTTTCGCCACGCAATGAACGAGAAATGCGCCCGCCGCGTCATTTTTCTGCCCGATTTGAGCGGTGTATTGCACTCGTTCGCTGAGTAACGACGTTTGGAACGGAACGGGACGAAGAAGGCTGAGACGGCATCATAACCGTGGAATGACCGGAATTCGGGCCGTTGCATCAAGCAACTATCATATACCCCCTGGAGGTAAGACCATGAAACTGTTCAAGCTGAAGAAGTACTTCGTTAAGGACGAAGACGGCGCCGTCACCGTGGACTGGGTCGTTCTGACCGCGGCCATCGTGGGCATCGGCATCATCGTTCTGAACATCATCCGTGGCGGTGTGTACGACGCTGCATCGGACATCTACAGCTCGCTGACCAGCGCGATCGACCAGTCCGGCAACTGACGCGCGTATTCGGCACTTGCAGTTCCGGGGGCGGCCTGAACACGGGCTGCCCCCGATTCAGTTGAGGAATATGGCCACGCGTATCGGCCGGATACCCCGGAGGAAACATGCAAAATCTCGATCTGAGCCGTATCCTTAAACACCGCTTCGAACAGGACGAAGATGGCGCTGTCACTGTGGACTGGGTTGTTCTGACCGCAGCGCTCGTCACGCTTGGCCTCATCGTAATGAACATCATCCGCGGCGGCATTTACGAGGCGGCCTCCGACATCTACAGTAGTGTGACGGCTTCGCACTACTAGGTCTCGGGTTTTTCGCCGGTTCGGCACGCTCAGGACCTTCAGGTTCGCGATCACAGAGGTCAGTAGGCAAATGAGAATCGTCTTCGCACTCGTATTCCTCGTCGGCATCGGCATCGCAGGCTTCGCAGTCTATATGGCTATGGAGCAGTTTCGTGCGATGCAGTACGAAAACAGCGTACTTCGCGCGAAGGCTAGCAAGGTGGTGGAGACGAAACCGGTTCTGCTCGCGACACGCGAATTGCGTTACGGCCAAGAGCTGCGAGAGGGTGACGCCGCGGAAGTGCGCTTTCCGGTAGATGCTGTCCCTGAAAATGCCTTTACGTCCATGGAAGAGCTGTTCGGGAACGAGGAGTCCGGAGCTCGCCAGATTGTCCGCACCATGGAGCCCGGCGAGATTATTATGGCGAGTAAGGTGACACGCTTTGGTCAAGATGCAGGCGTTTCCTCGCGCCTCAACAAGGGCATGCGGGCCTATACGATCAACGTTAGCGTCTCGACCGGCGTGTCTGGGTTTCTGCAGCCTGGTGATCGAGTGGATATATACTGGTCCGGATCGCAAGGCGGCCAGCAGGTCACAAAGCTTCTTCTTGAAGACATCGACTTGATCGCCATTGACCAGATCGCGGACCAGGATACTCGGCGACCTACCGTTGCCCGGACCATCACCCTAGAGGTCCCGCCAATTACAGTAGCCACGCTGGCCCAAGCTCAGACCACTGGGCAACTTTCGCTGTCTCTGCGCGGCTCGGAAGAAGAAGAGATCCTCGGTCCACTCCAGGTTACTCAGCGCGATCTACTCGGGATCCAAGAAGTTGAGGTGGAGAAGGAGAAGAAGTGCTTCAACCGGATTCGCCGGGGCCTGCAGATCACCACTGTGGAGGTTGAATGCCCCCGCGAAGAAACCACCACTCAATAGAACCGGTGTAGCACTATATCGCCTAACTGGTTGATTTATTGAACGCCCTGACATCGTCAGGGCGTTCTTCATTTCAGCGGACCACCCAGCCCTGCCATGTGTTTGATCAGATCCGCACTATTCACGAGAGATCCGGATTCTCAGCAGATCCCTCCCCATTGAAAAATAAGGAAAAAACGGATCGGTGTGGCTCGACAACATCAAAGAAACCGCGCAACACATTGATTATTGAGTTAAAATAAATTCCCAGACATGTTCTAGAGCATGGGCGACGACCGTTTGGCGGAACGCCTGACCCATACGTAATGAGAGGCAGGAACATGAACTGGAACCGACTGATAAAGGCGAGCCTCTTGGGGTTCGTTCTGTCGGCACCTCTTGTGTCGGACGCGTCCGCGCAAAGCGTGCTGCAGGTCATGCGGGGGGCGACCTCCGACAACATCTCCGTGTCCGTTAACCGGGCCATTGTCATGGAAGCCGACCGTCCCTTCGCGGAACTGTCGGTTGCCAACCCTGGAATCGCCGACATCGCCACGCTTGGCGAACGGACCATCTACGTGCTCGGCAAGGCGCCGGGCCGCACGACGCTGACCATCCTCGGCCCCGAGGGCGAACTGATCACCAACGTAGAAGTGGTGGTCACCCCCGACCTGACCGAATTCAAGGAGCGGCTGCGGGATATTCTTCCCAACGAGCCAATCGAGGTCACTGCGGCTGCCAGCGGCATGATTCTCAGCGGCCGTGTCAGTGGGGCCCGCAAGGTCTCCCGCGCACTGGAGCTAGCTGAGCGCTATGCCCCGGGCCAGGTGACCAACCTGATGATGGTAGGCGGCACTCAGCAGGTGATGCTTAAGGTTCGCTTTGCCGAAATGTCGCGCACCGTTGCGAAATCGCTGGGCACCAACCTCGGCACCACCTTCGCCGGAAGCGACGCCGCCGGTGGCGCGTTCGGTGGCGACGGCCAGGCCCTTGGGATCGTAGACGGCGGCCTTGGCTCCGGTGCTAATGCTGGGGACTTCCTGGTTGACCCGTCGTCCGTTGGCGTCTTCGGTATCAGCCTGTTCAACCTCGGCGACTTTACGGTCAACCTTTTGATCCAGTCGCTCGAAGACAAGGGCATGGTTCGTACGTTGGCCGAACCGAACCTGGTCGCGATCTCGGGCGAGAGCGCAAGCTTCCTCGCCGGTGGCGAGTTCCCGGTCCCGGTTGATTCCGGCGACGGCGTTACTACCATCGAGTTCAAACCCTTCGGTATCAGCCTCGACTTCACCCCCACGGTGGTCGACGAGGACCTGATCCGGCTGGAGCTTCGGACCGAGGTCAGCGATGTCGAGGAAGTGATCGACGGCGCACCGACGATCTCGACCCGTAACGCCTCGACCGTCGTCGAGATGCGTGACGGTCAGAGCTTCGCCATCGCCGGCCTGCTGGAAGACGACTTTACCGACAACGTCAGCCAGGTCCCCTGGCTCAGCGACGTGCCGGTTCTGGGCTCGCTCTTCCGGTCGACCAGCTACCAGCGCCGCCAGAGCGAACTGGTGATCATGATCACCCCGCACCTGGTTTCGCCGACCGACGGCGACCTGCTGTCGCTGCCGACGGACCGCATGCGGATCCCCACCGAGTTCGACCTGTTCCTCAACGGTTCGGTCGAAGGCTCGCCGGTGGTTCGTGACGTGGCCCGCCAGGACTTCCAGGGCTCCTACGGCTACGTGATGGAGTGAGAAACATGAAAACTCTTCTCAAGACCACTACCATCCTCGGTGTCATGGCAGCCTTGGCCGGCTGCTCCAAAGAGGCCGGCCTGCTTCCAGGTGCGACCAGTACCTATGGTACGGCGACCACCAGCAACCTGCTGGCCCAGGCGGTCAGCCTGCAGGGCAACCTGCTGGCAGAGCTCCAGGCTCAGTTCCGCGCCTCGGCGCCTGACATGATCAACTTCGAGTTCAACCAGGCGACGCTGGACGCGAACGCCCGTGCGGCACTCGATCAGCAGGCGGCGTGGATCCGGGCCAATCCGGCGATCAAGTTCCGTGTCTATGGCCACACCGACCTGGTTGGCTCTAGCGGCTACAACCAGCGTCTCGGCCTGCGCCGGGCTCAAGCGGCGGTCAACTACCTGATCGCCCGCGGCGTCCGGAAGGGCCAGGTCGAGGCCGTGGCATCGCTGGGTGAGACCCGGCCGCTGATCGCCACGCCGAACCCGGAGCGTCTGAACCGCCGCACCGTGACCCAGATCGTCGGTTTTGACCGCCGCTTCATGGGGTACGATTTCGACGGCAAGGTCGCTCACAACATCTACCAGGACTATGTGAGCGCCGGCGAATAAGCCTGCGCCAATCGAAACCAAGGCCGCCGGTATCCCCGGCGGCCTTCTTTTTTACGCCATCTTCAGGCCCATTTCTGATGGCCTGCAAATCCAAGGCTGCGACGAATCTGTCCGGGGCGGCGATACCCCAAGAATCCCCAACGGGAGTCGCACTTTCGCCACTTTTAATATCGAAAAATCATGTTTTGTTAGGCCCTGTAGGGTTTTAGATGTGTAATCGGATTTGGGTATGTCCTATGGTGATCAGGAAAACCTGTAGTGAGTCCCGCCGCGCAACTTGTGGCTGTGGAAACCGTCCCGATGGACGTAACGGGTATCCGATTGGAATCGAGGTGGCGACATGGGCCTGCTGAAGGTTAAGGCAGAAGAAATCGAGATTTTCGTTATCGCGCGGAACGTTCAGGAGTTCCCTGCGCTGGTCACCGATCTCGACCAGGAACTCGCCGGCCGCTGGGCTCCAATGGAGCTGGGCGGCGGGGAAGCCGCGCTCAAGGCTGGGGCAGGTTCCGACCTGGAAATCGCCATCGTTGCGGTCTCCTCCGACGACGAATCCGAGATCGATGCCGCGGTCCGAGTGGTTCAGACCGCTCGGGACCACGGACTGAAGGTCCTGCTGATTGTAAAGGACGTCTCGCCGGCGGCGCTGCACCGCCTGCTGAAGGTCGGTGCCGACGATTTCGCCCCCTACCCTATGGCAGAAGGCGCACTGGCCGACTCGATCACCCAGATGCGGACCATCGTGCGCCAGGGCGTGGCCGAGCAGCAGAAGGGCAAGCAGCGCAAGCGCCACGGCCTCGTGATACCGGTCTACGGTGTCTCTGGCGGCGTGGGTGCCAGCACCTTTGCAGTCAACCTTGCATGGGAACTCGCGCTGCTCACCAAGAAGACCGATAAGCGGGTTTGCATCCTGGACTTCAACTTCCAGTACGGCTCGGTCTCGACCTATCTCGACCTGCCGCGGCGTGAGGCGATCTACGAGTTGATTTCCGACCCAGACGGTCTGGATCACAATGCCCTTTCATCGGCTTTGACGTCGTACAGGACGCGACTCGCGGTGCTGACAGCGCCCATGGATACGCTGCCGCTGGACATCATCGCGCCCGAGGACATCGCCAAGCTGATCCAGATCGCGCAGTCCAGCTATGACTTCGTGATTATCGACATGCCCCAGGCGCTGGTCCACTGGTTCGATCAGGTGCTGCGCATGTCCGAAACGTTCTTTGCAGTGATGGAAGTCGACATGCGCTCGGCCCAGAACTGCCTTCGGTTCCTGCGCGCCCTCAAGGCCGAGGATCTGCCGTACGAGAAAGTGCAGTTTGCAATCAACCGTGCCCCCGGCTTCACCGACATGAACGGCAAGGCGCGTGCCAAGCGCTTGGCGGAAAGCCTTGGGGTCGAAATCAACATCATGCTCCCGGACGGCGGCAAAGCTGTCGCCTCGGCCTGTGACGAAGGGCAGCCGCTGGCGGAATCCGCGGCCAAGAACGCGCTTCGCCGCGAGATCAAGAATATTGCACAGACAATCTTCGACGCCGTGATCGCCGACAAAGCGGCCGTGGCTCAGTAAACCGGAGGATTTGACGCATGTTCCGACGCTACCAGCGCGCTCAGGAAGCTCCGCCCGCGCCGCCGAAGATCGAGGTTGATCCCGCCGAGCAGGCACTGAAGACCAAGCAACGTGTTGAGAAGGCCAAGAAGGCAGTCACCGCCTCCGAGTTGGCCGATATGCAGCGCGAGACGAAGCGTCAGGAACGCCTGCTCGACATCCGGATGGAACTGCACAAGCGTCTGCTCGAGACGCTGAACCTGGCCGCTCTGGAGAAGGCGACAGAGCAGGACCTGCGCCGCGAGATCGGCTCGATCATGCGCGAAGGCTTGCGCGAGAACGGGGTTGTTCTAAACGCGCAGGAAACCGAACAGCTGAACCAGGATCTCTTCGACGAGATCACCGGCCTTGGTCCACTCGAGGTCCTGCTGAAGGATCCGACGGTGAACGATATCCTGGTAAACGGCCCGCACCAGGTGTTCGTGGAACGCCGCGGCAAGCTGGAATTGACTTCGATCCGCTTCCGCGATGATCGCCACCTGATGCGCGTCATCGACAAGATCGTCTCGGCGGTCGGCCGCCGGGTGGACGAAAGCCACCCCTACGTCGATGCCCGCTTGCAAGACGGCTCCCGCTTTAACGCGATGGTCCCGCCCTGCGCCGTGGACGGGGCGCTTGTCTCGATCCGTAAGTTCTCCAAGGACAAACTCTCGATCGACGAACTCGTCGAATACGGCGCCTTCACCGAGGAAATGGCGGCCTATCTTCAGGCTGCGGTCGCAACCCGCCTGAACATCATCGTTTCGGGCGGTACCGGTTCTGGTAAGACGACCAACCTCAATGCCCTGTCCTCGTTCATCGACGATCACGAGCGCATCGTGACCATCGAGGATACGGCGGAACTTCAGCTTCAGCAGATACACGTCGGCCGGATGGAAAGCCGCCCCGCCAACGTCGAAGGCAAGGGCGAGGTCAGTCAGCGAGACTTGCTGAGGAACGCACTGCGTATGCGTCCTGACCGCATTATTGTCGGCGAGACGCGCGGCAACGAGGTCATCGACATGCTGCAGGCCATGAACACCGGCCACGACGGCTCGATGACCACGATCCACGCCAACTCGGCGCGCGACGCGCTCTCACGTCTCGAGAACATGATCGCGATGTCCGGCGTAGACATGCCGATCAAGGCCATGCGCGGCCAGATCGCCTCGGCGGTCAACCTGATCGTGCAGGTCAGCCGCCTGCAGGATGGCTCGCGTCGGATGCTCTCCATCACCGAGGTGACGGGCATGGAAGGCGACATCATCTCGATGCAGGAGATCTTCAAGTTCGAACGTCTGGGCCTCGCCGAGGACGGCAAGATTCTCGGCCGCTTCACACCGACCGGCATCCGCTCGAAATACGCCGAGCGCTTCCGCCAGTGGGGTTACGACCTTCCCGCGTCGATCTACACCGCGCAGGGCTAAGACTGCCGGAGGAGCCAGAGCATGAGCACGGAACCACTTATCTACGCGGCCATCTTCGTCGGCGTGTTCTTCATGATCGAGGGGATCTACCTCCTCGTGTTCGGCAAATCGGTGCGGCTGGAAAGCAAGGTCAACCGGCGGCTCGAACTGCTGGAGAAGGGCGAGTCCCGCGAGGAGGTGCTGGAAACCCTGCGCCGCGAACGCGAACAGCACAGCGGCAACCAGGGGCTTCCCGTGCTCGCCCCGCTCAGCGCCAAGGCGCAGCAGGCAAACATCGCCTTCTCGCCTGTCGGCCTGCTTATCGTGATGGTCATCATCGGGATTTCCGGCTTCATGGGGCTGACCTTCTTCACCGGTGCAAGCCTCGCGATCCGGATCGGCCTGGCCATCGTCATGGGTTACGGCGCGGTCTACCTTTGGCTCAACAACAAGGCCAAGAAGCGCATCGCGCTGTTCGAGGAGCAGCTGCCGGATGCAGTAGAACTTATTGTCCGGAGCCTGCGCGTCGGGCACCCGTTCTCATCCTCGATCAATATCGTCGCACAGGAAATGCCCGACCCGCTGGGGACCGAGTTCGGCATTGTCGTGGACGAAAGCACCTACGGCATGGACGTGACCGAGAGCCTGACCACGATGGCCCAGCGGATCGACATCCAGGACGTCAAATTCCTGGCGGTGGCTGTCAGCATCCAGTCTCAGTCGGGCGGGAACCTGGCCGAGATTCTCGACGGCCTGGCCAAGGTGATCCGCGCCCGCTTCAAACTGTTCCGCCGCGTGAAAGCAATCACCGCCGAAGCGCGTTGGTCCGGCTGGTTCCTATCGATCTTCCCGCTCGCCGCACTTGTCTTCATCCAGCTTATCCAGCCGGATTATTACGACGACGTTAAGAACAGCACAGCCTTCGTGCCGGCAGCTATCGTGGTCGCGGTGATGCTCTTCATCAACGTGATCTTCATGCGCGCGATGGTCAACATCAAGGTCTGAGAGGCGTAAACCCATGGAAATGCTGACGCTGGGGTGGGAATTCACGCACGCGGCCCTCGGACCGCTCGGCCCCCTCTATATCATGGGCTTCCTCGGGTTCGTCATGATCCTGATGACAGCGCCCATGCTGTTCCGCACAAAGCCCGATCCGCTGAACAAGCTGAAGGGCTCGAGCGTCTACCAGCCTAAAAAGGAAGAGGGGGGTGCGGTCCGCTTGCGCTACGACAGCGGCGGCCGGCAATTGGAGCGGTTCAAGCCCTACCTTGAACCGACCGATGAGAAAGAGCTGAGCCAGACGCGCCTGAAGCTGATGCAGGCCGGCTATCGTTCGCGCAATGCGGTGTCGACCTACCACCTGATGCGCTTCATGCTTGGGGTCGGGCTGCTGGCCATCGGCACGCTCACCGTCCTGATCCGCCCGGACGAGCCCGGGCTGACCACGGTCATCCTAAGCGTGCTAGGCCCGGGTCTGATCGGCTACTACGCGCCCGACTACTGGGTCGAACGCCGCAAGCAGGTTCGTCAGGAAGAAATCACCAACGGTTTTCCGGACGCGCTGGACCTTATGTTGGTTTGCGTCGAAGCCGGCCAATCGCTCGATCAGGCTATCCTGCGGGTCGCCAACGAAGTGCAGAATGCCTACCCGACGCTGGCCGAAGAGTTCGAGATCGTCTCGAACGAAATCCGCGCCGGTAAGGACCGGGTCAGTGTGCTTCGCGACATGGGCGAACGCTGCGGAGTCTCGGACATCTCGGCCTTCGTCACGGTGCTCGTCCAGTCGGCCACGTTTGGTACCTCGATCGCAGATGCGTTGCGGGTCTATGCATCGGAAATGCGCGACAAGCGTGTCATGCGTGCCGAGGAGAAGGCCAACAAGCTGCCCACCAAGTTGACGCTGGGCACGATGATGTTCACAGTTCCGCCACTGCTGATCATCCTTGTCGGACCCTCGCTTTATGAAATTGGCCGCGTTCTCTTCTGAACCTTCGCGTCTTCGCAAGTTTTGCGCCGCGCCCATCATGGGTGCGGCGCTTCTGCTTTCCGGTTGCGAGGATCCCGGGCGGCTGTCCGAGGCAGGTGCCGGGCCAGGCGGCACTCCCGCCTCGCGCCGGGTGACCGGAGAGGACGGACTGGCGATAGGGCATCAACTCATGGCGGCCGAGGAATATGAACTGGCGCTAGAGGCCTATTATGCGGCTGCCGTGGATCTGGGCCTGAACGCCGACGTCCTCACCGGCATCGGTTCGGCCAACCTTCAACTCGGACGCTTGAACCAAGCCGAGAAAGTCCTGCGCCGTGCATTGGACGAGGACGACAAGTTCGTCCCCGCATGGAACAACCTCGGTATTGTGCTCTACAACAGGGGCGAGTTGGGTGAAGCACGAGAGGCATTCCGCGTTGCGTACGCCCTGGACAGCGGGAATAGCGAAGAAATCCGGGACAATCTGCAGCTACTCGACGCAAAGCTGGCACAGGTTGTGCCCGATCAGCAGCCCGATGCCGATTTTCGCTTGGTCCGAAGGGGGAATGGGCGGTACCTTCTGCTTGGAAACAATTAATAATACCCGAGCAGAGGTACAGGCACATGAACTTCCGGACATCCCACCTGCCGAAGGTGGCGGTCCTCGCGGCTTTGGTCGTGGCGGGCTGCGACCATCAGGCAGCAAGCGACGCGGCGCGCGAGGAGATCGAGAACCTGGACGCGCTCAACGTCATCGACGAGAGCAATCTCAACGACTTGATGCTGAATTTCGCCGATCCCAACCAATCGGTCGCCTATTTCCAGCGAGGACTGGCCAGCGATCCCGGCCGCGTCGACTTCCAGCGCGGCCTGGCCAAATCGCTCTTGGCAGCAAAGCGCCCGGCCGAGGCGGCCTCGGTCTACGGCACGATGGAAGAAAAGGGCAATCTGAACACCGCCGACCGCCTCAAATACGCAGAGGCGCTGATCCAGACCGGCGAATGGAGCAAGGCCCAGGCGCAACTCGGCAAGGTTCCGCCGACCGTCGAAAGCTTCGAGCGTTACAAACTCGAGGCAATGGTCGCCGACAACCGCAAGGAATGGCAAAAAGCCGACACCTACTATCAGCAGGCCCGCGAGATGACCACGCGGCCGGCCTCTATCTATAACAACTGGGGCATCTCCAAGATCGCTCGCGGGGATCGCGGCGGCGCCGAGGACATGTTCATAAAGGCCATCAGCTATGACAGCACGATGTTCTCGGCCAAGAACAACCTCGCGATCAGCAGAGCAACCAGGAAAGTCTATGACCTGCCTATCGTGCCGATGACCAAGGCAGAAGAGGCCGAGCTGCTGCACAACATCGCCCTTCAGGCAATCCGCAATGGCGACGTCGACATCGGTCGCGGCCTGCTCGAGCGGGCGATCGAGACCCATCCGCGCCACTTCGAGGAAGCCTCGAACAAGCTCGCCGCGCTGAACAGCTCGGTTCTGCGCTAAGCACCTGACCCCGGGAGGGCCGCGTTCACATGACTATGCCGGACGCGGCCTTCTTCCTGCTCACGCTGCCATTTTCGCTTTGGGCGGCGTGGGGTGACCTGAAGCGGATGAAGATCACCAATGTCTTCAACCTCTCGCTCTTTGCGGTCTTCCTCGTCTCCGGCCTGATCCTTCTGCCACTGTCGGAATATGCGCTGCGTATCGGAATCGGCTTTGTTGCGCTGGTGGTCGGATTCGTCCTGAACGCGCGCGGCAACCTTGGCGGGGGCGACGCCAAGTACATCGCTGCCTTCATGCCTTTTATCCGGCCCGAGGACATCTCGCTGTTTTTCTTCATTCTGGCGTTCTGCCTGCTGGCCGCCCTTCTCGTACACCGCGCCGCGCGTGCGACGCCTTGGGTGCGGGCGCAGGCACCGGAGTGGAAGTCCTGGACGGCACAGAAATTCCCAATGGGGCTGGGCCTGTCCGGTGCACTAAGCCTCTACCTCGCGGTCCGAGGCTTCAGCCTGCAGCTCCCCATCGTAGCAGGATGAAGAGATCGGTCCGTAGGATTTCTTCCAGCGGACGATCGGCTTCGGCCACCTGCTTCAATTTCTCGCGGCGCGAGTAGTCCGAGATCGCGCAGAACGGCACCATCAGGTATTCAGCTTCGGCTAGATCGCCATCCGCCGCGTAGTACCAAGGCCCTGCGCCGCGGGTCGGCTCGAACGGACCGAAAAGCCACATCGAATCGTGGAAATCGGCGGTGTAGACCTGTTTGCCAACGACCTCCTCGACCTCGGCCAACTGCTCTGCAGCCTTCCAGAACCAACCGATGACCGATCCCTTGAGCGCGCAATCCGGGAACTCCTCGCCGTTGACAGTGATGGTCTGTGGCTCGGCATCTTCGGGGACCTCCCCCTCGGGATAGCCTACAGCAGTGAACGGCACCTGGATGTCGCCCTCGAACTTGCGGCTCTCCGAGATCAGGATGTCCTGCCGTCCCTCTTGCGGGAAGATCGCCGTCATGTTCTCGGTATCGTAGGAGAGGTTGCGCATCCCAGAGGTGGCGAGGTTCGACATGCTCGGGAACAGCAGCAGAAAGGCGAAGCACGCAAGAACTGTTGCCCCGATCCGCGGCGGCATGCCCATCAGCGGTTTAGCATCCTCGGAAGGCCGACAGGCGAGTAGCGTTATGCCGAGGAAGAACAGCCACTTCGGATCGTTCCCCCAGTTCTGAAAGGTGATGTATATGAAACCTGGTGCCAGCAGCAGCATGTAGAGCCCCTGCCGCTCCAGCCCCGATTTCCGCCAGAGCACGACCGCGGCCAGCAATGTCATGCTCATCGGCAGATACTGCGGGCTCGCGATCAGGTCGCCAAGCTCGACGCCCGGATGCTGACGCATCGGGCCCGACGCAACCGAGACCAGGTTGCCGATGTAAGCCTGCCAGAAGCCGAAGCCGCCATAGTAGACTGTTGCAGCGGCAAGCACCGCGAAGGCTGCGAAGAGCCCCCCCAGCAGGTAGCCAACTTGCCGTTCCCGCAGCAAGAAGACCAGGACCACGGGAAGAAGGGCCACCACATAGGTTATCTTGATGAGCAAGAGTGCCGCACCGGCAAAACCGGCCACTGCGCCGTCAACGGCAGGCACCTCCCAGCCGGAACGTGCGGGCAGCAGCACCGGCAGAATGATGAAGCTCGCCAGCACCCAGGCCCAGCGGTTGTAGTACATCGACAGCGCCAGCGCCGGGTTCTCGCCACCGAAGATCAGCGCCATCGCCAGGATCACCATGCCGGCGCCATAGAACAGGCGCAGCCAGCCGGTCAGGCGGCTCATGCCGACCCACCAGATGCCCGGCAGCAAGACCAGCGCGACCGCGGTCTGCCCCATCAGGAAGGACATGCCCGGACCGAATCCCCGCTCGAGGAACAGCTGCAACGGGAGGAATGCGAGCATTCCCAGCGGCGTCATCACGTCCACATGCGGCCTCGCCCCGGCCGCGAGCCGGTAGGCGATATCAAGCGAATGGATCGTGTCGCCCTCGTGGCCGGTGAGCTTCAATGAACCGGGTGCAAGGATAATCCCCGCCAGCACAACGAAAATACCAGCCAGAAACAGCGCAAAACGCAGCGGTGCGAATGTCATGGGCCTGCTCGATCATGGTTTTTAACGCAAAGTGACGCCTTTTCCGCCACCGGGCAACGCAGAAATGCCTTTTTTCCTCGGTAGGAGATTCATACGATTCGATGACATTCGGATATTTGCGGGGTTCGAGATGAACGATATGGCGTCCCTTCCGAGCAGCGTTAAAGCGCCGGCCATGCCCTTGCGGCTCGAGGATTTGGGACTCGAGACTGTGCTCATGCGGGATATCCTGCTCAAGACGTTCTTTCGCCGGAATCTGAGCAGCCTGACGGACACGGCCGCGGCGCTGTGCGTGACGCCGCCCATCGCGCAGGAACTGATCGACATCTGCCGCGAGAACGGCCTGATCGAAACGCTCGGCGCGCGAGGTGCCTCGCAAACGTCGGAACTGCGCTATCAACTGACCGACGGCGGTCGCGCCCGTGCGCTCGACGCATTGCAGCAGTCGGAATACTATGGCCCGCTACCCGTCCCGCTGGAAGACTACTGGAAGCAAACTGCCCGCCAGTCGATTTCGGATGCGGTGATCACGCAGGAGCGGCTTGAAGGCTCGATGGGTCATCTGGTGCTGCCCGCAGGCATGCTCGACCAGCTCGGCCCGGCGGTGAACTCCGGCCGCTCGGTGCTTCTCTACGGACCTCCGGGCAACGGTAAGTCGTCGATTTCGAACGGGATCCGCGATGCTCTGGGCGACAACATCTACGTACCCCAGTTCCTCGAATACGCCGGGCAGGTGATCTCGGTTTACGACCCGATCGTGCACACGCTGACCAAGACCAAGAAAGCCGAAGAAACCAGCCTGCGCCGGAGCGATGTCGAATTCGATCGCCGTTACGTATTGTGTCGCCGCCCTACCGTGATGACCGGCGGTGAACTGACGCTCGACATGCTCGACCTGAACTACAACGCGACCAGCCGCACCTACCAGGCGCCGCTGCAGCTCAAGGCCACCGGCGGCGTATTCATCGTCGACGACCTTGGCCGTCAGACCGAACCACCGCAGGCGCTGATCAACCGCTGGATCGTGCCGATGGAAAGCTCGTTCGACATCCTGTCGCTGCAGTCGGGCCAGAAATTCATGGTCCCCTTCGACACGTTGGTGATCTTCTCGACCAACTTCGCGCCCAGCGAAATGTTCGACGGCGCGGCCCTGCGGCGCATCTACTACAAGATCAAGGTCGACAACCCGAACCGCGAGGATTTCATCAAGGTCTTCGTGAAGACCTCACGCGCGTACAAGATCAACCCGGACGAAGAGGTGCTGACGCATCTGCTGAAGCACCGCTACCCCGAGGTGGGCAACAGTTTCGCGAACTACCATGCGCCCTTCCTGATCGACCAGATGCTGTCGATTGCCGAGTACGAAGGACGCGAGCGCAAGATGACCATCGACCTTGTCGATCGCGCTTGGGCAAACCTGTTCGTAGAAGAATAAGGGCCGGCCGACTACCAGCCCAAGGAAGGTCCGCCCGCCACGCTTCGGCGGGCGGACCTCGATCAATCAGGCATCAGCTGCCGAACTTCTCTTCCTGGCATTGGCGCACCGCGGCGACCCCGGCCTTGGTGCCTTCGAGGTTAACCAGGACCACGGTCCCGGTTTCCACGACCAGTCCTAGGACCTCCTTGTTCTCCAGATTATAGATGAAATCCGGATTGTTGAACCAGAAGTACCCGCCGACATAGTCGGGCTTGTCGACTTCGACCGCTTCTCCCGTGTAGAGGTCGCCGTCGATGTCCAGGACCATCTCGCCGCCGCCCGCAGGCACAAGACCGAGCGATGATGGCGCGAAGACCGCCATGTATCCGCGCGCATCAACCTTGTTGATGCCGATCTGCAGATCGACATCGTCTTCGAGGCGCTTCTCGATAAGGCAGCCCTGCATCTTGGTATTTGCCAGAACGCGCCAACCGCCGGCTTCACCATAAGGTTCGAAAGTCTGGGAAAGCCCCATAGTGGCACTCCCCGCAAGGGCGAAAGAAGCGATAGCAATTGAACGGAACATGTTTCCCCCAGTGTTGAAAATAGCAATCACCCTACATGATTAAACAGGTGCTTGCGACAGGGGTGTGACCCTTTCAGAATGCCGCGAAACAAGCAGGATATCGTGGGGCAGATCATGAAGACGGCAGTTGTCGGTTGCGGCGCAATGGGCGCGCCAATGGCAGAAGCGCTCATGAACGCAGGGGCCGACATCATCGGTCTGGATGTCCGGCCGAGCGATGCGTTCGGACCGCTCATGCCGGTGATGACCAGCGACCCCAAGGCGCTTGCGGATCGGCAGGTGGTGATCTCGGTTGTTCGGGATGTATTGCAAACCGAACAGATCCTGTTCGGACCTGACGCATTCCTGCCCCATGCCGCAGCGCTGGAAACACTTGTCATTAGCTCGACCCTGTCTCCGCGTTACACTCGGTCGCTGGCCTCGCGCCTCCCCGCCAGCGTCACCCTGATCGACGCCCCCATGTCCGGCGCTCCGGTCGCCGCGATCGAACGTCGACTTACGTTCATGCTTGGCGGCGACAGCGACCGGATCGGACAGCTCATGCCTCTCTTTGAGGCGATGGGCACCAGGTTCCACCATATGGGCGGGACCGGCGCCGGAATGACTGCCAAGGTGCTCAACAACCTGATCGCCGCCAGTTCCACCGCCGCCACCCGCACGGCTCTCGAGATCGGCAAAGCGCTGGATGTCGACGACGAACGATTGCGCGCGGTCTTCGCCGACAGCTCGGGACAGACATGGTTTGGCAGCAATTTCGACCGCATATCATGGGCACGCGAAGGATTTGATCCCGAGAATACGATGGGCATTCTGAAAAAGGATGTAGAGGCAGCCATCGACGCCGCGACCGAAGACGCAGAAGTCGAGTTGCCACGCGCCATTATCGCCGCAATCAGCCGGCTTGCGCCGTTCGACTAAGACAGCATGCTCCCGCAGCCCATCCAGAACTGGTTCGCGGCGCGCGGCTGGTCTCCGCATCCTCACCAGCTCGCACTCCTGGACCGGGCGGCGGAACCTGCAACGCTGCTGGTCGCACCAACTGGCGGCGGCAAGACGCTGGCGGGTTTCCTTCCGACGCTGGTCGATCTGAGCGAGGCCACGCACAAGGGCATGCACACGCTCTATGTCTCGCCACTCAAGGCATTGGCCGCCGATATACGCCGCAACCTGCAGGTCCCGGCGGATGAACTGGGCCTCGACATCCGCATCGAAGATCGCACCGGCGACACCCGGCAGGCGGCACGCGCCCGCCAGCGGGTAGACCCACCGCAGATCCTGCTGACCACGCCCGAAAGCCTTGCGCTTCTGCTCAGCTACGAGGATGCGCCGCGCATCTTCGCGGGCCTGCGCCGTGTCATCGTGGATGAGATCCACGCGCTCGCCGAAAGCAAGCGCGGCGACCAGCTGATGCTGGGGCTTTCGCGCCTTCAGGCGCTGCGCCCAGACCTGCGACGAGTGGGCCTGTCGGCGACCGTCGAGAACCCGCCGCGGCTCGCCGAATACCTCGCCCCCGCGCGCGGCGCCTGCGCGGTGATCCACGCCGATCCAGGTCCCGAGCCGGACATTTCGCTGCTGGAAACGCCCGAGCCGCCACCATGGGCAGGTGCCGGCGGGCGTTACGCTGCGGCGGCGGTGATGGAGCGTATCCGCGAGGCCCGCACGACGCTCGTATTCATCAACACCCGCGCCCAGGCCGAGCTGTTCTTCCAGGCGCTCTGGGCCGAAAACCACGAGGCACTGCCGATCGCGATCCACCATGGCTCGCTGGCGCGCGAGGCGCGCGAACGGGTCGAACAGGCGATGGTCGCGGGGCAGCTCAAGGCCATTGTCTGCACCGGCTCGCTGGACCTTGGGATCGACTGGGGCGATGTCGATCTGGTTATCCAGATCGGTGCGCCGAAGAACGTCAAACGGCTGGTGCAACGAATCGGCCGAGCCAACCACCGCTACGACGAGCCCTCTCGCGCGCTGCTGGTCCCCGCAAACCGTTTCGAGGTCATCGAATGCCGCGCCGCACTGGAAGCGGTGCACGAGCGCGACCTTGATGACGACGGTCGCGGCGACGGTCCGCTCGACGTGCTTTGCCAACACATACTGCTGACCGCCTGCGCCGGGCCGTTCGACGCCGCAGAACTGTACGAAGAGGTGCGCGGCGCTGGTCCGTACCGCGACCTCGACCGCACGGATTTCGATGACTGCCTGCAATTCTGCGCCACCGGCGGCTATGCGTTGCGGGCCTACGACCGCTGGCAGCGCCTCATGCAGACCGGGGGGCGCTGGCACCTGCGCGACCCGCGCACCGCCCGAAACCTGCGCATGAACATCGGCACGATCGTCGAGACGGAAACACTTTCCGTTCGCATGCGCGGCCGCGGCGGCGCCCCCCTTGGCGAGGTCGAGGAAGCCTTCGCCGCCACGCTCACCCCCGGCGACACATTCCTGATCGGCGGCCAGACCGTGCGCTACGAGGGCCTGCGTGAGATGGTCGTCGAGGTCTCGCGCAAGCCTGACCGCAAGCCGCTTATCGCGGTGTTCTCGGGCGTGAAGATGGCGACCTCGGTGGAACTGGCAACGCGGGTTGTCACGTTGATCTCCGATCCGTCGCACTGGCGCGACCTTCCCACCCATACGGCCGACTGGCTAGAATTGCAGAGCCAGATCTCGGCCCTGCCCCGCCCCGACCGGTTGCTCGCCGAAACTTTCGAGCGCGCGGGGCTCAACTATCTCTGCCTCTACAGTTTCGCCGGGCGCAACGCCAACCAGACCCTCGGCCTGCTGGTCACCCGCCGGATGGAGGAGGCGGGCCTCGGCCCCATCGGTTTCGTCGCAACCGACTATGCTCTGCTGATCTGGGGACTGGAGCGCGTGACAGACCCGGCGCCCCTGCTCAGCCCCGAGAATCTGCGCGCGGGGCTGGACAGTTGGCTGGCCGACAACGCGGTGATGAAACGGACCTTCCGCACCGCCGCCGTCATCGCCGGACTGATCGAACGCAACATGCCCGGCCGCCGCAAGACCGGGCGGCAGGCGACGTTCTCGTCCGATATTCTCTACGATACGTTGCGCAAGTATGACCCCGACCACCTGCTGATGCGCATCACGAGGACCGAGGCCGCGCGCGGCCTTGTCGACTATGGCCGGATCGAGGAAATGTTGGCCAGAGTTCAGGGTCGGATCGACATGGTTGCCGCACCCCATGTCACCCCGCTGGCCGCGCCACTGCTGCTGGAGATGGGCAAGGTGCCGATCAAGGGTGCGGCACAGGAGAGCGCACTGGAACTGGAGGCCGAGCGCCTGATGCAGGAGGCCGGCCTCGGTTGAACCGCTTGGCGTTTCTTTCGCAGGAGTTGTGACATCCCTGCATCACACCGCAGAAGTGCGCTTGCATCCACCCCTATGTTCTTGTTTTGTATTTTCATGACCGACACTCGATTTTCCCTCTGTGGCGCCGCCTTGTCGGCACGGCCTTCCGGCGCCTTGTGGTGGGCCGATGCCGGGATTCTGTGTGTGGCAGACCTGCACCTAGGAAAATCAGAACGGTTGGCTCGTCGCGGCGGCGCGCTTTTGCCACCCTACGAGACGCGCGCCACGCTTGATCGGCTTGAGGGGGAGATCGCGGCACTCGATCCGCGCAGCGTGATCTGCTTGGGCGACAGTTTTGACGATAGCACCGTGCTGGAATCACTGGACGACGCGACACGCTGGCAACTCAGCACCCTGATGTCGGGCCGCCGGTGGATCTGGATCCTTGGCAACCACGACCCTCAGGCTCCCGGCCTCGGTGGCACGGCGATGGAGGAAGTTTCTCGCGGCCCGCTGACTTTCCGCCACATCGCCCATCCTCGTACAGAACCGGGCGAGGTCTCGGGCCACTATCATCCGAAGATGAGCGTTCCGACGCGTGCCGGCACTATATCTCGTCCCTGTTTCGTGCATGACACGCGGCGGCTGATCCTGCCTGCCTTCGGCACCTATACCGGCGGGCTCAGCTGCACCTCGGGCCCGTTGCAGACCCTGTTCGAAGACGATGCCGTGTGCATCTTGACCGGCAGCAAGACCGCCGCCGTTCCGCTACGCCGCTGCGAAGAGTCCGCCTAGACGGTCAGGCCCTCGGGCTCCGGCAGGCCGTTGATGCGGCAGCACGCCGTCACCGTGTTGGCCAAAAGACAGGCGATGGTCATGGGGCCGACACCGCCCGGCACAGGCGTAATCGCGCCCGCGACCTGCGCCGCGCTTTCGAAATGCACATCCCCGATCAGCTTCGTGCTACCGGCTTTCTCGGGGTGAGGCACGCGCGTGATCCCCACGTCGATCACCGTCGCGCCCGGCTTGACCCAGTCGCCCTTGACCATCTCGGCACGGCCCACTGCGGCCACGAGGATATCGGCACGCCGACAGACCTCCGGCAAGTCGCGTGTGCGCGAGTGGGCCACGGTTACCGTGCAGTTCTCCCTGAGCAGCAACTGTGCCATCGGCTTGCCGAACAGGTTTGAGCGACCAATGACGACCGCCTCAAGGCCGGACAGGCTGTCAAACCGGTCGCGCAGCAACATCAGGCATCCCAACGGCGTGCAACTGACCAGCGCGTCCAGTCCGGTCGCAAGACGCCCCGCATTGGTCACACTCAGCCCGTCGACGTCCTTCGCCGGATCGATCCGGGCGACGGTACGCCTTTCGTCCAGATGGTCCGGCACCGGGAACTGGCAGAGAATCCCATGCACCGCCGGATCCGCATTCAGCTTGTCGATCAGCGCAAACAAGTCTTCTTCGGACGTATCCGCAGGCAGCCTATGTTCGAACGAAGCCATGCCTACGGCAACGGTCGCCTTGTGTTTGTGGCTGACGTAGACCTCGCTCGCCGGATCCTCGCCGACGAGGATCACCGCAAGACCGGGACGGATACCGTGTTGGTCCCGCAGTTTCGCGACCTCGGCCGCCACGCGCTCGCGCACGTTGGCCGCGAAAGCCTTTCCGTCAATGATTTCCGCCGTCATGAGCTACTCCTGAGTACCGGTTCTGCCGAAGCCGATCAGTCTGGACAGGCGCGGCTTGCGCGTGGCCACGGTCGGTTCTTCCGGCCGGACAAGCCCGAGCAATTCCAGATCGGACCTGTAGATCTGCCTGATCCGTGCCTCTTGCTCCGGCGTCAGCGTAATGTCCACCTTGGTGCTCTTCTTCTTGTGCGGATAGGTGATCGGCGTACCGTAGCGGCGGTCCAGGAACCCGGTCACTTCGTCGAAGCGCTCCAGGTGAAAGACGTGGTCGAACCAAGCCAGATCACTGCCCAAATAGTACGTCATCGGCATGAAATGACGCTTGATCATTCCGGATTTCGCCCGGTAGCGGTCGAACTTCCTCAGGAACAGATCTAGGTCAGGCTCGGTCGGCAGCTTGCTTGACTTCACGGTGTCCGCACCGTCCATCAGCCGTCGCAACTGTCCGCTCAGGATCTTGTTGACATATCCGGAGACGAACCGCTTTACCGGCTCGCGCACGATCGCCACGGTCTGGTAGGAGCGGCCCTTGCGTTCCAGATCAGCTTTCGACTCCTCGAAGGACCGCGCGCGGATTTCGGCCGTAGTCTTATCCGCCGCCCGGTAGGCATCGACCTGCGAGACGTCGAGGTCGTTGTTCACCGCGTACAGCACCGAACGCATCGTCGAGGATCCGATCTTCGGCACGGGGAAGTACGCGATGTTCAGGCGGTCGGAGTATATCGGCATATCGGTCCGGATTCTGGTTCCGCCGCAAGATCGTGGAGAACCGTGGTCAGAACAACCCCTCGATTTGCCCCGCGTCATTGAAGCGGATCTGCTCGGCAGAGGGCAATCGGGGTAGACCCGGCATGGTCATGATCTCACCGCAGATCACCACGACGAAGCCTGCACCGGCCGAGAGCCGGACCTCGCGCACCGGGACCGAGTGGCCGGTCGGCGCGCCGCGCAAGTTCGGATCGGTCGAGAAAGAGTATTGCGTCTTCGCCATACACACCGGCAGATGCCCGTACCCTGCATCCTCCCAAGCGCGCAGCTGGTCACGGATCTTCTTGTCGGCAAGCACCTCGTCAGCACGATAGATCCGCTTCGCAACGGTTTCGATCTTCTCGAAAAGGCTCATATCGTCGGGGTAAAGCGGCGCGAACTGCGACATGCCGCTGTCAGCCAGTTCGGCAACCCGAGTCGCAAGATCACGGATCCCCGCGCTTCCCTCGGCCCAGTGGCGGCACAAGATCGCCTCGGATCCCTGACCTGCGACGTAGTCCTTCACCGCAGCGATTTCGGCATCCGTATCTGTGACAAAGTGGTTGATCGCGACGACGGCCGGCACACCAAATGACCGCACGTTGGCGACGTGCCGCCCGAGGTTGGCGCAGCCTTTCTTGACCGCATCTACGTTCTCGGTTCCAAGGTCTTCTTTCTTCACGCCGCCGTTCATCTTCATCGCGCGGACCGTCGCGACGATCACGACCGCATCCGGCGCGAGATCAGCCATCCGGCACTTGATGTCCATGAACTTCTCGGCGCCAAGGTCCGCGCCAAACCCCGCCTCGGTCACGACGTAGTCCGCCAGCTTCAGCGCTGTTTTGGTCGCGATGACGCTGTTGCAGCCATGGGCGATATTGGCGAACGGACCACCGTGCACGAAAGCCGGGTTGTTCTCGAGCGTCTGCACCAGGTTGGGTTGCATCGCCTGGGCAAGCAGCACGGTCATCGCACCGTCAGCCTTGATGTCGCGCGCATAGATCGGCTCTCGGTCGCGCGTGTAGGCGACGATGATCCGCCCCAGACGCGTCTGCAGGTCCTTCAGGTCGGTCGCCAGGCACAGGATCGCCATGACCTCCGAGGCGACGGTGATGTCGAAACCGCCCTGGCTCGGGAAGCCGTTCGCGACGCCGCCTAGGCTGGTCACGATGTCCCGCAGCGCACGGTCATTCATATCCATGACCCGCCGCCAGACGACACGACGCTGGTCAATACCAAGCTCGTTGCCCCAGTAGATGTGGTTGTCGATCATCGCCGACAGCAGGTTGTGAGCGCTGGTGATGGCGTGGAAATCACCTGTGAAATGGAGATTCATCTCTTCCATAGGGACGACCTGCGCCATGCCGCCGCCCGCGGCGCCGCCCTTCATGCCGAAGCATGGGCCGAGGCTGGCCTCGCGGATGCAGATCACCGCCTTCTTGCCGATCGCGTTCAGCCCGTCACCGAGCCCGACGGTCGTCGTGGTCTTGCCCTCGCCCGCGGGGGTCGGGTTGATCGCGGTGACCAGGATCAGCTTTCCGTCAGCCCGATCCCCAAGCGAGCCGATGAACTCGGCCGAGACCTTGGCCTTGTCGTGCCCGAAAGGCAGCAAATCGGCCTCGGGGATTCCCAGCCGGGCGCCGATCTCCTGGATCGGTTTCTTGTTCGCCTCGCGAGCAATCTCGATATCAGTCTTGTACGCCATCGGTGTCAGGGCTCCCTTCCCGAGGATTGTTTCCGCCATAAGGGGCTACCTGCGCAATCTCCGGTATCGGATTTCCGACAGAACATCGGGCAAATTCGACCGTCTGTTGCACCGTCCGTTTCGGAACGGAAACCTGCGCCTGCGTTCCCGGCTCCGAGACCGCGCAAAAGAAAACCCCCGGACCTTGCGGGTCCGGGGGCTGGCGTTCACGTTAGCGTCAGGCGCTGGGCTCGGGTTCCAGCGGGCCGTCACCTTCGGGGCGCTTGCGCGGCCGGCCGGTCTTCGGGATCGCCGCGACGCTCGGCTTGTCGCCGCCACCCTCATCCGAGCCTTCGTCCGAACCACGGTTCAGCGGCTCGCCATTGATCACACGGGTGATCTCGGGGCCGGTAAGTGTCTCGTACTCAAGCAAGCCTTCGGCGAGGCGCTGCAGATCGTCGGATTTCTCGGTCAGGATCCGCTTGGCGGTGTCGTAGCCCTCATCGACCAGCCGGCGGACCTCCTGGTCGATCGCCTCCTGCGTATCCGGTCCAGCGTTCACGCCACCCTGTTGCGGGCCGAGATAGCTGAACTGTTCGTTCGCATAGTCGATGTTGCCCAGCGTCTCGGACATGCCAAAGCGCGTGACCATCGCGCGGGCGATGCGCGTCACCTGCTGAATGTCGCTAGCCGCACCGCTCGTGACATTGTCGGCACCGAAAGTCAGTTCCTCGGCAACCTTGCCGCCCATCGCCATAGCGATCTGCGACTTGTACTTGGTCTTGGTCACCGACAGTTGGTCCCGCTCGGGCAGCGACAGGACCAGACCCAGGGCGCGGCCGCGGGGGATGATCGTCGCCTTGTGGATCGGGTCATGCTGCGGCACGTTCAGGCCGACGATGGCATGCCCCGCCTCGTGATAGGCGGTCAACTTGCGCTCGTCGTCGGTCATGACCATCGAGCGCCGCTCGGTGCCCATCATGACCTTGTCCTTGGCGTTCTCGAAATCCTCCATCGTGACGAAGCGCTTGCCGGTGCGCGCGGCCATCAGCGCAGCCTCGTTCACGAGGTTCGCCAAATCTGCGCCCGAGAAGCCGGGCGTACCGCGCGCGATGATGCGCAGGTCCACGTCAGGACCAAGCGGCACCTTGCGGGCATGCACTTCGAGGATCTTCTTGCGGCCATTGATGTCCGGGTTCGTCACCTGAACCTGGCGGTCGAACCGGCCGGGGCGCAGAAGCGCGGGGTCCAGAACGTCGGGGCGGTTGGTCGCGGCCAGCAGGATCACGCCTTCGTTGGCCTCGAAACCGTCCATCTCGACCAGCAGCTGGTTGAGGGTCTGCTCACGCTCGTCGTTACCGCCGCCATAACCCGCGCCGCGGTGGCGACCGACGGCATCGATCTCGTCGATAAAGACAATGCACGGCGCGTTCTTTTTCGCCTGTTCGAACATATCACGCACGCGGGAAGCGCCGACACCAACGAACATCTCGACGAAGTCGGAGCCCGAGATGGTGAAGAAGGGAACGCCCGCTTCGCCCGCAATGGCTCGCGCGAGCAGCGTCTTACCGGTGCCCGGAGGGCCAACCAGCAGCGCGCCTTTCGGGATCTTGCCGCCGAGACGGCTGAACTTTTGCGGGTCGCGCAGGAACTCGACGATCTCTTCAAGCTCTTCCTTGGCCTCGTCGATTCCGGCGACGTCGTCGAACGTCACCTTGCCCGATTTCTCGGTCAGCATCTTGGCCTTGGACTTGCCGAAGCCCATCGCGCCGCCTTTGCCGCCACCCTGCATGCGGTTCATGAAGAATATCCACACGCCGATCAGAAGCAGGAACGGCAGCCACAGGCTGAGCGTCGCCATGAAGGTCGACTGTTCCTGCGGGACAACGTCGATGTTCACATCCGCGGCGCGCAGTTCCGGCAGCGGGTCCGCACCGCGCGGCTGCACGGTCTGGAGCGTCCGGTTGTCCCGGGTCGAAATCAGGACGTTTTCGCCGTCCAGCTTCACCGAGGTGACCTGATCGCTCTCGACCATGTCGAGGAACTCGGAATAGCTGACATCCCGCGCCGACTGCGCGGGCCCACCGTTGCTGAACACGTTGAACAGCGCAAGCATCAGGACGAATATGATCACCCAGAAGATGATGTTCTTAGAATTTCCCACGAGGGCTTCTCCCGCTCGGATCGGACGCTGGTGACGCCCTGTTCCCGTTTGCGATACCACATAAGGGATGTCGCAAAGGTTTCAATCTGGCCCCAGGTCAGCGATGAACCGGTCCGGCGCCGTCAGCAGCCAAGAATGACAGGGTTTTCGGGGCAATGCAAAGGGTGCGGCAATCAGCGCCCCCCGATTACGAAATGCGGGAAGTGTCACCAGCGCGGTGCGCGGGTGCCCCAAGGCGCGCCAGTCGGGCAATTCTGCAATGCCGTCTTCGCCCAGAGCCGAGACCATAAACTCGGCTTCCCCGGGCGCAGTGCCCCACCGCCCGTCCCAGATCTCGCCTGCCGCTACCTCGGGCCCGACGCGGCCGGGTTCGCGGCAGATCGTCAGCCCGATCCTACCCCTCTCGACAATGCATCCATGTAGGGTTCGCCGGTCCAGCAGCCCGCCTTCGATGGCCCAGTGGTCGAGTGCCTCCAGCGCAGACAAGCGCGGCGTATAATCGGCTCCCGAAACCCAGCGCAGCCCCTCGGCCAGAAGTCGAAGCCGCAGCTCTGGCTCGGCGGCCGCCATCTTCGCCGCATCAAGCGTAATGTAGCCCAGAGGACTTATGTCGGCGGCATCGCGGGCCAGCGCCTCCACCGCGCGGCGCACGATCCGTGCCGCCCGCGAGAGAGACGCGGCGGTTTCCGTCAGCCGGTCGACCGAAAGGCCAATCGCTTCAAGTTGCGGCATCGCCGCGCGCAATCGTGCACGGTCGAACCGCATATCCTCGTTGCTGGGATCCTCGGCCCAGCGGATTCGCCGCTCCCGCAAGAGATCGCGGAGCGCCGTCCGGCGAGCGTTTAGAAGCGGGCGAAGCCACACGATCCCCTCGGCCTCGATCTTGGGCTGCATCCCGGTCAATCCGTAGAGACCCGAACCCCGGGCCAACCGCATCAGGACCGTCTCGGCCTGATCGTCCGCGGTGTGCGCCAGCGCGACATGGGTCAACCGTTGCTCCCTCGCCCAGCCGGCTATCAGACTGCGGCGGGCACGCCGGGCTGCGTCTTGCAGGTTACCCTCCGGATGGCCGGTCCATCGAAGGATGTCGTGCGGTACCCCGAGCGCCTTGGCGGTTGCCCGCGCCTGAGCGGCTTCCTCTGCGCTTTCCGCACGAAGGCCATGGTCGACTGTCACCGCCCGAAGCGCGGTGCCCCGGCTGGCCGCGCGGTCGGCCATCAGTACAAGCAAGGCGATAGAGTCACCGCCGCCGGAAACCGCTACGCCGAGCGGCGCGGAACCGACCGGGTCCAACGCCTCCGCGATTTGTCGGGCCAGTGTCTCTTCCGTCACCGCCTCAGTTACAGTTGAGCGCCCGGCGCTCGCTTTCGGTTTTCTGTATCAGGTCCAACGGGGCGCCGGGATAGCGCAGGCTTACCTCTGACAAGGTCAGGCAAGCCTCGTTCAGCTGCCCGATCCGACCGAGCGAAACGCCTAGCCGGTAGAGCGACTCCGGTGCTTTTGACCCCTGCGGTGCGCCGGAGAAACTGTCGAGATAGCTGCGCGCTGCGTTGCTCCAGTCGCCCTGCGCCGCGAGCGCTTCGCCGCGCCAGAACGCAGCTTCTCCTGCAAGCGGGCCGCCGGGATAATTCGCGAGGAAGTCCTGGAACCCCTGCGCCGCCTGCCCGTAGTTCCCGCTGTTGAAGGCGTCGAGCGCGCGTTGGTAGTCCTCACGCTCGGCCACGGCCAGTTGAGGCCCGCCGGATGCAGGATCGGGAAGCGTCGCGACCTGCGGCGTCGGTGCGGGCGTTGCCGGCTCGGGTGCCGGCACAACAGGAGCAACTGCCTCGCGTTCCGGCAGTCCGGCGGATTGGGCTTCCGGACGCGGGGCCGGGCTCACCGCGCTTCCACCACCCAAACCACTCAGATCCGGGCGGAGCACCGGTCGCAACGCACCGAGATCGATCTGTCCCGCGCCGTCTGTGCTGGTCCCGGCACTTTCGGTCCCGGATGTCTGCGGCCTAGGCACCGGGGCGCTCGTGTTGCCCTCGCCCAGCGGCACCGTCTCGCCGAGGGTCGAGAAATCGCCACCCTCTAGCTCGGTCAGGCGGAACTCAAGATCGCCGATCCGGTTGGTGCCGTCAGCGACCACCTGATCGATCCGGAAGCGCAACGCCTCAACCTGCGAGGTCAGGCGGCGCACTTCCTCGTCCAGAAGGTCGGTACGCTCAATAAGAGGCGCCGCGTTTACGACGCCGGTCGCTACCGGGTCGGCTACCTGCAACTCGCGCCGCAGGCTTTCGATCTGACCCTTCAGGATCTGAAGGTCGGCACGGATGCCGGCCAGTGTCTGCTGGTCGGGGGCCGGCTGCGCGACGGCAACCGCCGCCATCAGCCAGACACCGGATACAGCCATGAGGATGGATCGCATGGTCCTCGGACCCCCGTATTCCTTGACTATTCCCCGAGCCTCAGACGCCCAGCCCGCCGGTGACCACGGTCACAGCCCGGCGGTTCTGCGCCCAGCAGGACTCGGTCGAGCATACCGCAACCGGCCGCTCCTTGCCGAAGGGAATAGTCGACAGGCGGTTATCGGGAATGCCGCGCGTAACCAGGTAGTCGCGCACCGCGCTGGCACGGCGGGCCGACAGGCGGAAGTTGTACTCTCGCGTACCGGTCTCGTCTGCATGGCCTTCGATATTGATCTGCACGTTCGGACGGGCCAGCAGCCACTGAGCCTGCTGGTCGAGGATTCCTTTCGCCTCGGCGGTCAGATCGCTCTGATCGACGAGGAACAGCACCCGGTCACCGATGATCTGGTTGAAGTAATCGACCGAGTTGACCGAGATCGGCTGCCCGTCGGGCCCGATCACGGTGCCCTCCAGCGAGGAAGGGCCCACCCCGCCAGCGCCCGCCGTGCCGCCAGGGCCGCCGCCGAACAGGGCATCGGGATTTTCCCCCTGCGAGCAGGCGCCCAGCGCCAGCGCCGCGCAGAGAACAAGTGCGGTCGGTTTCATCACTGCTTCACCTCTGAGTGTTCCATCTACGCCAGGCGTGGGCCCCTTGTTCCGGGGCTTGCGCCGGTTTCTAGCATTTTTTGCGCGATCCGCCTACTGCGATCCCCGAGTACGCCTCAGGGCAGCAGCGAAGACCAGCTGGGGTCCGAAGCGCCTTCAGGCGTCGGCAGCACCTTCAGGTTCCGGCCCGTGATGTCCACGGTGTAAACCCGGCCCTGCCCAGCCTCGCCCGCAGTTTCGCGGTAGAAGGCGATCACCCGTCCGTTCGGCGCCCAGGTGGGTCCTTCGTCGAGGAAGCTCGCGGTCAGCAGCCGCTCTTCCGAGCCGTCGATCCGCATTACACCGATATGAAACCGACCCTGATACATCTTGGTGAATGCGATCATGTCGCCGCGCGGCGACCAGACCGGCGTACCGTAGCGGCCCTCGCCGAAACTGATCCGCTTCGCCTCTCCGCCCGAAACGGGCATGACGTAGATCTGCTGGCTACCACCACGGTCGCTCTCGAATACGACCTGGCTGCCGTCGGGCGAGAAGCCGGGCTCAGTCTCGATCGCGGGAGTGTCAGTCAGGCGGGTGGAGGAGCCACTCTGCAGATCCAGGACATAGATATCCGAGTTGCCCGCATCGCCCGCCGCATAGACCACGCGCCGCCCGTCGCTCGAGAAGCGCGGGGCCGAGGTGAAGCCCGAAACGCCTGCCAACGGCTGCTTCTGCAGCGTGCGGGTATCGAGCATGTAGACACGGGGCGCACCGGATTCATACGAGGTGTAGACGATGCGGCTGTTGTCGGGCGACCAGCGCGGCGAGAACACGATCGAGCTGTCGTCGGTCAGGTACCGCACGTCCGCACCGTCCTGGTCCATGACCGCCAACCGCTTGCGGCGGTCGTTCTTGGGACCGGATTCCGACACGAAGACAATCTTGCTGTCGAAATAGCCGCTTTCCCCGGTCAGCCGCGAATACACCTGGTCCGAGACCTTGTGCGCCATCCGCCGCCAGTCGTTGGTCGACCCGACGAACTGCTGGCCCTCGCCCAACTCGCTGTTTGCGAACGTATCGTGCAAGCGGAACTTCACCGCGACGCGCCCATCCCCGGTCATCGAGACCGCCCCGGTCAGCAGGCCTTCGGCGTTGATCGCTGTCCAGTCGCTGTATTGGATAGGCGTATTGAAATCGGTGATCCGGCCGATATGCGCCGACTGCGGCACCTCGCGGAACAGGCCCGAGCCAGTCAGGTTGCGCGCGATCACCGCTGTGATGTCGGCGGCAAGTTGCTGCGCCTGCGGCGTCTCGGCCACGAATTGCGGCAGCGCGATCGGCAGCGGTTCGATGACCCCTTCGGTGATCTCGATGCGCAGCGGCGGGCGGTCGGACTGAGCCTGCGCGATCGGTGCAAGTGCCAGCAGCGCGGCGGCCATCACGGCCAGGGACGTTCTTACCATCTGGACAACATTCCTTTCGGGTCGAAGGCGACCTCGAGGTTCTTCCACTGGGCGAATTTATCTTGCGGCAGCTCGTAGCCGCTGCCCTGGCAGCGAAGCAGGGCCCGACGGGCGGCCTCGAAGGCGACCCGGATCTCGGGCCGGTTCGCATCGGCCGGCTCGATCAGCCGGGGCTGCCCGACGATCTGCCCGTTGGGGCTGAGTTCCACGGCTACGACGACGCGCAAATCAGTGGCATTCGGCAGGCCCGCAGGTACGTTCCAGCACCGCTGTACCGACAGACGCAGCGCGTCCTTCTCGCCTTGTGTGAGCGGCGGGCCGACCGGCAGGTCCTGCGTCACGCTGCTCGGCGGAGCCATCGGGTCCGAGTCAGGCGCGGTCTGCTGATTGTCCTGGGCGGAGGCCAAGGCTTCGGCCACAGCAGCGGCCTCAGCCTCGCGGCGCGCCTCTTCGGCGGCACGGGCGGCCTCTTCCTCACGCTCACGCTGCTCGGCGGCGGCAACACGCGCAGCTTCCTCCTGCCGCTCGCGTTCGGCCTCGGCCTCGGCAAGCTGGGTCTCGAAATTGCGCGGACGTGCGCGCGGAGCGGTGGACCTGCGCAGCGCGCTGCCCTCCTCTGCGCCGCTTTCGACCTCGCTCGGTGGTGCCGGGCTAGCCTCTTCAGGCTGGGCCACAGTCTCCGGCTCGGCGGCAGCGGTCTCGGTCTCTTCCGGCGTCGTCTCGGGCTCGGCCTCACGTTCCGATGGCGGGCTCGGAGGCGCGGGCGGCTGGAAGTCCGCGATCCGCGGCGCGCTGCGCGGTGCGGGCGGCGCGGCCATCTGCGGCCCGCGCGGCGTCTCGTTGCGACTGTCGAGGCCCGTATCCCCGGGCATCGCCAGCGCGGGCGGCGCAGCGTCCGGCGCTGTCGCGCTTTCATCCGGCGCCGCCACGTCCACCGCGACGTCGGGCTCGGCCACTTCTTCCAGCAGGGCGGTCAGATCCGCCTCAGTATCGCGGGCAGAGGGATCCTCGATGTCGTCCTTTACGGTCTCGGTCGGCGCCAGGTCCGCTTCGGGCGCTGGGCCTGCATCGGGATCGAAATCCGGCGCGGCGATAGAGGCCACCTGCTCGTCCACCTGCGGCGCGTTTTCAGGCGGTGTCGGCGCCTGTTCCCGGTCGCCCTGGGGCGCGGTGATGATTGATACCTCAGTTACCCGGCTTACGTCGCGGTCACGGTCGTCATTATACGGAATAGCGAACAACCCGGCGGCCAGAGCCACCAGGTGCAGGGAGATCGATATGATCCAGCCCTTCTGCATGGCGGTTCCGCCATTACTCCGTTTCGGTCAGGGTCGGGCCGCCGCCATCGGTCACCAGACCGATGTTGCGGAACCCTGCCGCGTTGAGTGCCCCCATGACCTCCATAACCTGCGAATAGGAGACCTGGCCATCGGCGCGCAAGAAAACCTTGTCGTTCTGCCGCTCGCCAGCGACGTTCGTCAGTAGCGTCACCAACCGCTCGCGCGGCACTTCCGAGTTCTGCAGCGTGATCGCACCATCAGCCGTCATGGCAATCGTCAGCGGTTCCTGTTCGTCCTGCTGAAGAGGCGTGGCCGCGGTTTCCGGCAGTTCGAGCGGCACGCCGACGGTCAGCAGGGGCGCTGCGACCATGAAGATGATCAGCAGCACCAGCATCACATCCACGAAGGGCGTGACGTTGATCTCGGCTATAGGCCGCGAACGCTGACGGCCGCGACCTGCACCGCGCCCGCCGCCCCGCCGCTGCATGACACCGGCACCCATTCAGCTCTCCTGCGTTTCGAGTTGCCGCGACAGGATGACCGAGAACTCGTCGGCGAAGGACTCGTAGCGCGCTGCGATGGCATCCGCGTCCGAGGAAAGCTTGTTGTAAAAGATGACAGCCGGGATTGCGGCCAGCAGGCCAAGCGCAGTCGCCAGCAACGCCTCGGCGATACCGGGGGCGACGACGGCAAGATTGGTCGACTGCTGGATGGCGATCTCCTCGAAAGCGTACTTGATGCCCCAGACCGTTCCGAACAGACCCACGAACGGAGAAATCGAGCCGACCGTCGCCAAGACGCCCAGCCCCGCGTTGATATAGTCCTGCTCGCGCGCGATTGCGATGTTCATAGCCCGGTCGATGCGCGCCTGCGCCCCGGCGATCAGCCCACCCTGCAGCGTGTGCGACTTGCGCCATTCGCGCATACCGGCCACGAAGATCTTCTCGGGACCGCCTTCAGGCTCGTCTTCGATCTCCTCGTAGACCTCGTCGAGCGGCTGGCCGGACCAGAAGGCGTCCTCAAATTCAAGCGCCCGCGAGCGGGCGTCGCGGAAGTTCAGGTGTTTCTGGATGATGATTGCCCAGGACCAGATCGACGCCAGAATCAGCAGGATCATCACGATCTTGACCGTGAGTGTTGCCCGCAGGAACAGGGAAAGCAGCGAGAAATCAATCTCGCTGGCTGCTGCCAGTACTTCGGTTTCCATCGCTGCTGCTCATTATCAAGGGTTTGCCCGCGCCGATCATCGTCGGCTTGCGCGTCACCATATCGAATTAAGGGGCGTTTGTGTCGAAAAAACGCCCCAAAGTCCAGTGTTTCGGATCAAATCTGCGCCAGATTCGCAAGCGCCGCGCGGACCTCCGCCGGAAACCGCGCAGGCCGGCCCTCCAATGTCATGCATATGACGCGTATCATCGCCTCCACGACCAGCCGATCGCCAACGCGGATGACCTGCGGCATGATCAGCGACGCACCGCCGACGCGGCCGATCCGGGTCTCGACGGTCACCACTTCGTCGAAGCGGGCCGGGGCGCGAAAGTCCATCTCGGCGCGGGCGACCGCGAACACGATGCCCACCTCGCGCATCGCGGCCTGGTCGATCCCGGCCGCGCGCACCAGGTCCGAGCGTCCCCGTTCCAGGTACTTCAGATAGTTCGCGTAGTAGACGATCCCGGCCATGTCTGTGTCTTCGTAGTAGACGCGGAATTCCGAGATGTGCATGAGGCAGGCTCCGTGGCGGCGGTCTCCGTTCTGGGCAATGCCAACACAGGGGTCAAGCGTCGCTTGCCCTTCCCCCCAAGCCAACTATGGTGGCAGCCCATGGCTTTCGCACCGCAAAAGGGACACCGGTCCGCATGACATCGCTGGAGGATATGCCCCTCGAGTCGCTGATCGCCTGCCCCCAGTGCGACGCCTTGCATCACGCAACGACGCCACCCGACGGAGGCAACGCGCGCTGCATCCGCTGCGGAACAGTGCTGATTGCCCCTCGGCGCGGCGCTTTTCTGCGCGTGCTGGCGCTGGCGATCACCGTGATGATCCTGATGTTCGGTGCGACCTTCTTGCCGTTCCTGGGGATCTCGGCTGCCGGGGTAACGAACGAAAGCTCGGTCTTCGATGCGGCGCTGGCCTTTTCCGAAGGTCCGCTGATCGGACTTTCGATCGCGGTCGCAGCGATGATCATCTTTATCCCGGTGCTCAGGATGCTGCTGCTGGTCTACGTCATCGGCCCGCTGGTGATGGGGAGAGGCCCGGCACGACAGGCCGCACGCGCGTTCCGCCTGTCCGAAACGCTGCGCCCCTGGTCGATGGCCGAGATCTTCATGATCGGCGTCGCCGTGGCGCTGGTGAAGATCGCAGGCCTGGCCTCGGTGGTGTTGGGGCCGGCCTTCTGGATGTTCGTGGCGCTGGTCATAGTGGCGGTGCTCAAGGACGGCTATATGTGCCGATGGACGATATGGCAGGCGCTGGAACGCACACCCCGGTAATTTCCGCCCGCGATGCGGGACTTGTGGCCTGCACGCGCTGCACCCGGGTCTGGCCCCAAGGCCAGGAACGCTGCAGCCGCTGCGGAAGCCGTCTGCGCTCGCGAGACGACACCAGCCTGCAGCGGGTTTGGGCCTGGTGGATCGCAGGGTTGATCGCCTACATCCCGGCCAACCTTTATCCGATGCTCACCACCAGCACTCTTCTGAGCACGCAGCAGAGCACCATCATCGGGGGCGCGGTGGAACTGTTCGAAATGGGCTCCTATGGCGTCGCCGTCGTGATCCTCTTCGCCTCGGTGGCGATCCCGGTGGGGAAGTTCATGGCCGTCGCCTTTCTCGCCATCAGTGTGCGCGGGGCGCGGCGTCATAGCGACCACCACAGGCATCTGCTTTATGAACTTGTCGAATTCATCGGCCGCTGGTCGATGATCGACGTCTTCGTCGTCGCAATTCTGTCGGCGCTGGTTCACCTCGGCTCACTGGTCGAGATCTCGCCAGGCCCCGCGGCAGTGACCTTCGCACTTTCGGTTGTGTTCACGATGCTCTCGGCCCAAAGCTTCGATTCACGCATGATCTTTGACCAGACCGGACCTTCAGAATGACCGACCAGCTCCCCGATCCGCAGATGCAAGGCCCGAAACCTGGGCTTTGGCAGCGGATCTCACCCGTCTGGCTGGTGCCGATCATCGCCGTGCTGATCTCGGTTCTGGTTGTGTGGCAAAACTATGCCAGCCGTGGCCCGGTCATCGAGATCTTGTTCGAGAACGCCTCGGGCGTGGTCGCGAAGCAGACAACGCTCCACTATCGCGATGTCCCCGTCGGCGTTGTCGAGAAAGTGCAGTTCGCCGCCGGGCTGGAGAACGTCATCGTCTCGGTGCGCCTGGAACCCGAAGTTGCGCCTTATGTCGACAGTGAAAGCCAGTTCTGGGTCGTGCGCCCGCAGCTGACTACGCGCGGCGTCTCTGGCCTCGAGACGGTAATTTCCGGTGTCTACATCGAAGGCATATGGGACACCAACGCGGGGACCTCGCAATACCGCTTCACCGGGCTCGAACAAGCGCCGATCAGCCGCTCGGACCGCGAGGGCGTGACGGTGGTGCTGGAATCCCGCGACGGCGACGGGCTGGCCGAGGGGACGCCGGTACTCTACCGAGGGATCGAGGTCGGCGCCGTTGGGCGCCCCCAGCTGTCCGAGGACGGCAACTCGGTCATCGCCGAGGCCTTCATCGAAGCGCCCTACGCGCGGCACGTGACCACCGCGACGCGGTTCTGGAACGCCTCCGGCTTCAGTCTGACCTTCGGCCCCGGCGGCGCGCAGCTTGATGTCTCCAGCCTTGCCTCGCTCGTGGCGGGCGGTGTCAGCTTCGATACAGTGATCAACACCGGGCGCCCGATCGAGCCAAATGCCAATTTCGAGCTGTTCGCCTCCGAGCAGGACGCCCGCTCCAGCCTGTTCTCAAGCGGTGGCGCGCCGATGGTTCGCCTTTCGATGATCTTCGAAGGCGACACTGCCGGGCTTGACGCCGGAGCCGCCATCGATCTCGGCGGCGTCGAGGTCGGGCGCGTCGCCGCCGTCAGCGGGGTCGTCGACGAGGATCGCTTCAACGACGGGCGGGTGCGGATGCTCGCTACCGCCGAGATAGACCCGGCCAAGCTCGGTTTCTCCGGCGACGACGCGCAGCAGCAGACGCTGGATTTCCTGGCCGATGCCGTCACCCGCGGGCAGCGGGCGCAGCTAGAACCCGCCAGCATCCTGACCGGCGGCCTGCGGATCGTGGTCTCCCCCGTGGACGGTGCCGCACCAGCGGAATTCGCCGCCACCGACACCCCGTTCCCCGAGTTCCCCACCCTGCCCTACGAAGGCAGTGGAACTGCAAGCTCGGTCGAAGGGCTGATCGACCGTGTCGCCAACCTTCCCTTCGAGGACATGATGGACGAGGCCGTGGGCGTGCTCCAGAACGTCAACGGGATCCTCGAGGACGAGAACATCCGCCGCATCCCGCAGGAGACCGCCGACCTGATGGCGGCGGCACGCGGCGTGGTCGACTCGGATGAAGTCCAGGCGCTGCCCGAACAGGTCGGCAACCTGCTGGGCAGCCTCGAATCCGCCGCCGGTCAGGCCGAGCAGTTGATCGCCCGGCTGACCGAGGCCGGCGCCGCCGAGCAGCTGGCCCAGACGCTCGAGGCGGCGGCGCGCGCCGCAGACGGCATCGCCCTGACCGCCGAGGATCTGCCCGCGCTGGTCGAAGATTTGCAAACGCTAGCGGGCAAGGTGCAGGAGCTGCCGCTCGGCGACGTGGTAGCCAATGCCGACGGCCTGCTGACCGATGCGCGGAACGTGCTCTCCGACCCCGCGATCCAGGGCATCCCGGCGCAGGTCGAAACCGCTCTCACCGATCTGGGCAGCGCCGTCGCAGACGCGCGCGAACTGGTTGCGGGTCTGGCCGAGGGCACGGTTTCAGAGGATCTGGCCGCAACGCTCGCCAGCGCCCGCCAACTGACCGAGGATCTGGCCGCCGCGGCGGATCAGGTGCCCGGCCTGATGGGGCGGCTCGACGCGACCGCTGCTAATGTGCAGGACCTGCCGCTCGACCGCATCGCCGAACAGCTTTCCGGCGTGCTCGAAAACCTGCGCGGCCTTACCGCAACCGAAGCGGCGCAAGCGCTGCCCTCGCAGGCCGGGGCCGCGCTCGCTTCGCTGGAGGAAGCCCTGCAACGTGCCCGTGACCTGCTGGGCGCGGTCGATGCCCAGCAGCTTTCGGCCGACATCAGCCTGACCCTGACCGATGCACGCCGCGCCGCCGCCTCTGTCGCCGAGGCGACCGAAGCGTTGCCAGGCCTTACCGAACGGCTGGACAATATCGCGACCCGCGCCGAGCAGGTGCCGCTGGACCAACTCGCCGCCGAGGCCGAAGGTCTGCTGGCCGATGCCCGCAGGGTGATCGGAACCGATGACGCGCAGGCCCTTCCCGGCGCGTTGAACGGTGCTTTGGCGCAGATCGAGGCGGTGCTCGCCGACCTACGCGAAGGCGGCGTCGCCGAGAACACCAACGCGACGCTTGCCGCGGCTCGCGAGGCGGCGGAATCCGTCGCCACCGCCGCCGAGAGCTTGCCAGCCCTGACCGCGCGATTGCAGACGCTCTCGGATCAGGCACGGCTGACGCTGTCCTCGGTCGACTCGAATTCGCGCCTCTACTCCGAGATCAGCCGAATGCTATCGGCGGTCGAAGGGGCCGCCCGCTCGGTCAACTCGCTCTCCCGCGCAATCGAGCGCGACCCGAACTCCTTGATCCTGGGAAGATGACATGATCCGAACGACCGCCGCCGCGCTTCTGACGTTCACGCTCGCCGCTTGCGGATCGACCGAGGGCCCGCTGCGCTACGAAGTGCCCATCCCGCCGCCGCAAGAGCAGATCCGCGTCGCCTCAAGTTCGGTCGAGTTGCGGGAGGTGTCGCTGCCACTATACGCCGAGCTCGAGACCATTTCGGTCCGCTCGGCTGACGCCAGCTTGCGGTCGGATACCGAAGTCCTTTGGGCGGACGAGCCCGTACGAGCCATCTCGCGGGGGCTAGTCACATACTTGTCGGCGCTGACCGGAGCACGGGTGGCGGAAAGCCCCTGGCCGCTGGCGGATCTGCCGGATTCCGAACTGGAAGTGCGCTTCGACCGCCTCGTCGCGGACCCGGACGGCGTATTCCGTGCCTCGGGCCAGTACTACATCGCTCCGCGCGGTGGCAGCGGGCGCGAGGTCACCGGCCGCTTCGCCGCCTCGGCCCCCTACCAGCCTGAGAACCTGGCTTCGGTCGCCGCAGCCAAGGGATCGGTCATCGCGGAAATCGCACGGCAGATTGCACGCGGCGGTCTCTGAGAGGACGCGCCTCAGAGGTCAAGCGTCGCCGAAGCAAGGCGAACCCCGACGGCGCGCCCTTCAGACAGGGCGGCGGCGTCGAGCCGGGCAACGGCGGCCTCGGCCGCAGCGAAAGAACGCTCCAGACGGGGCACGAGGAAGTCGATCAGCCCCGGCTTCGGCAAGATGTGCCGGTCCGCGAACAGCTTGACCAATACCCCGGCCATAAGCGCCTCATCCGGCGCGTCCAGCCGGGCGACCCCGGCAGCGGACACGCGGCTCGCCAGGTCCGGGAGTACCAGAGGCCAGTGGTTGGGCGCGGCGCGCCCCGTCAGCAACAGCCGCCCACCCCGCGACAGAACGGCGTTGTGAATATGGAAAAGTCGCTCCTCGGCGGCACGATCCCCGGCGATCCGGTCGACATCCTCGACCGCCAGAAGGTCCGCGTCGAGCGCCAGCGGCCCCGGAGCCGACGCCTGTACTACAAGCGCCCCCGCGCTTTCCGCCCAGACATGCGCCAGGTGCGTCTTGCCGGTGCCTGGCCCGCCAACCAGCGCCTGCTTGCCGCCGGGCCAGTCAGCCCAGGCGTCCACCGCCGCGAGCGCGCCGGCATTGGCCGACGAGACAAGGAATGCCTCTCGCCCCAGCGCGGGGCGCCGGCCAAGATCGAGTGCAAGCTGGCCCGTCATCCTATTCCGCCGCGTCACGGCCGGCAGACCCGGCGGTGGGTCCAGTGTAGAGACGCCCGGACTTGTACTGTGCCACCGCGTAGCGGATCAGCACGCCAACCACTGCTGCTGCCGGCACCGCGATCAGCAGACCGGAGAAGCCCAACAGCGCGCCGAACGCGGACAACGCGAAGATCAGCCAGACAGGATGCAGCTTGATCTTGTCGCCGACGATCTTGGGGCTGAGCACATTGCCCTCGATCATCTGGCCCGCGACGAACACCGCTGCCACCGCAGCGACCCACTGCCATTCGCCCCAGAACTGGAACAGCGCCAGCCCGACCGACAGGATGCCGCCAAGAATCGAGCCGACGAAGGGTATGAACGACACCAGCCCCGCGAACAGGCCGACGACCACGCCGAACTGCAATCCGATAAGCGCCAGCGAGATTGCATAGAACCCGCCCAACAACAGGCAAACCGAGAGTTGCCCGCGCACGAACCCGCTGAGCACCTCGTCGACCTCGGAGGCCAGGCGGCGCACCTCGGGGGCATGCTCACGCGGCAGCAGATCGTCGATTCCCGCGATCAGCCGATCCCAGTCCATCAGCAGGTAGAAAGCAACGACCGGTGCCAGCACCAGCACCAGCAGGAAGTCGATCAACGCCAGCGACGAGGTCAGGACCGAGGTCACGACCTTCAGCCCGCCCTCGCGCAGCGCGTCTTCCATCCCAGCCAGCCCACGCCGTACGGCAGAGCCCTCGGCAAAAAGTTCCGGGTAGCGCAGGTCCATCTGGTTGCGGAACTGCTCGACCAGGCCCGGCAGCGCGTCGATGAAATCGCCAATCTGGCCCACGAGGAACGGGATCACGACCAGCCCGGTCAGTACCAGAAGCAGTACCGCGATCCCGGTGATCAGTGCCGTGGCCGCAACTCGCGGCAAGCCTGCGGCCTGCAACCGGCTGGCGGCCGGATTCAAAAGGTAGGCGATGGCGGCACCGATCAGGAACGGCAGCAGCGTGTTTCCCATGACCCACAGGAAAGCCACGAGCACCACGGCGGCGATACCCCAATAGCGGACCTGTTGCTGCGGGCTCAGTGCCAAGGTGTCGTTTCTCCGTGGTTGCGGTGCGCGGCCGGTACTCCCTTCTCTGCGAGGCTGCCTCGCTTGGCAAGGTCAGACGAACTGTTCCCGGATCAGCCGCTCTTCCAGCCCGTGCCCTGGATCGAACAGCATCCGGTGCGTCACCTCGGGCTCGGTCCGGATGTCGACGGCGGTCACGTCGCGAACCTCCAGCCCATCGGCAGCGGCCAGAACTGGGCGCTTGTCCTCTTCCTGGACCTCGATCCGCACCTTAGCATCGCTCGGCAACAGCGCACCGCGCCAGCGCCGGGGCCGGAAAGCGGCCATTGCGGTCAACGCAAGAACCCCCGCGCCAATCGGCAGAATCGGTCCATGGGCGGAATAGTTGTAGGCGGTCGATCCGGCCGGGGTGCTAAGCAACGCGCCGTCGCAGACCAGCTCTTCCATCCGGGTCTGACCGTCGACGATGATCCGCAGCTTGGCGGCCTGCGGCCCGGCACGCAGCAGGCTGACCTCATTGATCGCCAGCGCCTCCTGCATCCGGCCCCAGAGCGTGGTCGCGGTCATCCTTAAGGGATGCAGCTCGGCAAGCTCGGCGGCGTCCAGGCGTTCGCGCAATCCGTTCTCGGCATAGGTGTTCATCAGGAAGCCCACCGTGCCACGGTTCATGCCGTAGACCGGGATGTTCAGGTGCTGTGTGTCGTGCAACGTCGTCAGCGCGAACCCGTCCCCCCCCAGTGCCACGACCACATCCGCCGACTCGGTCGGATAATCGCCATAACGCCTGGCCAGCCTTTCGCGCGCCTGCTGCGCCACCGGCGCCGACGAGGCGGTGAAGCTGATCCTGTCAAAGGCCAAGTGCGGCCCTCCCCTCGCTGCGCGGCTGAGGGCATCTTTAAGGTCATGGTCCGGGCTTGCAAGCGGGATCGCGGCGCCGATGCACGGCAGTTGTTGCCGATTGGCGACGTTTGGAGGCGCGAGAAGCGTCGAGGTGCGTCGCTATCGGGCTTTATGGCTCGCGCCAATTGGCGTATTGACCGCGCCAACCGAAACCATCCGGGGGAACCCTGACCGATGAAGGACATTGTGCGCGACGACGGCTTCTTCACCGAGCCACTTGCCAGCCGCGACCCCGAGCTTTCCGCTGCCATCACCGACGAGCTCACCCGCCAGCGCGACGAGATCGAGCTTATCGCCTCCGAGAACATCGTCTCGGCCGCCGTGATGGAAGCCCAGGGCTCGGTGCTGACGAACAAGTACGCCGAGGGTTATCCCGGCCGCCGCTACTACGGCGGCTGCCAACATGTCGACGTGGCCGAAAACCTGGCCATCGAACGCGCCTGCAAGCTGTTCGGCGCCAAGTTTGCCAACGTTCAGGCGAACTCGGGCAGCCAGGCGAACCAAGCGGTGTTCCTGGCACTGCTCCAGCCCGGCGACACGTACCTGGCGATGGACCTGGCCTCGGGCGGGCACCTGACCCACGGCGCGCCGCCCAACATGTCGGGCAAATGGTTCAACGCGATCCACTACGGCGTGCGCGAGGATACGCTGGACATCGACTACGACCAGCTGGAAGCCCTGGCGCTCGAGCACAAGCCCAAGCTGATCCTGGCCGGCGGCTCGGCGATCCCGCGGATCATCGATATGAAGCGGTTCCGCGCGGTGGCCGACAAGGTCGGCGCCTACCTTATGGCCGACATGGCGCATTTCGCCGGCCTGATCGCGGGCGGCGTCTATCCGAACCAGATTGAGGACGTGCACGTCCTGACCTCGACCACGCACAAGACCCTTCGCGGTCCGCGCGGCGGCCTGATCCTAACCAATGACGAGGCGATCGCCAAGAAGATCAACTCGGCCGTGTTTCCCGGCTTGCAGGGCGGCCCGCTGATGCACGTCATCGCCGGCAAGGCCGCGGCGTTCGGCGAGGCGTTGCGCCCCGAATTCGCCGAGTACCAGAAGCAGGTCGTGAAGAACGCGCAGGTGCTGGCCCAGACCCTGATCGACGGCGGTCTGGCGATCACCACCGGCGGCACCGACACCCATGTCATGCTGGTGGACCTGCGCCCAAAGGGCGTGAAGGGGAACGACGCCGAGAAGGCCCTGGGTCGTGCGCACATCACCTGCAACAAGAACGGCATCCCCTTCGATACCGAGAAGTTCACCGTAACCAGCGGCATCCGTCTCGGCACTCCAGCGGGCACCACCCGTGGTTTCGGTGAGGACGAGTTCCGCGAGATCGGCGAACTCATCGTAGAAGTCGTTGACGGCCTGGCCGCCAACGGCCCCGAAGGTAATGCCGAGGTGGAAGAGCGCGTGAAGGCGAAGGTCAAGATGCTCTGCGACGCGTTCCCGATCTACGAAGGGCTCTGATCGGAACAACTGCCGCAATAAACGTCGCCAAATCGATGCTCCGGAGTACCATGCTGGGGCATCGCACTGCTTACCAAATGATCCGGAAGGCCTTGCTCTACGCAGCGTCACAGCAAGCGAAATTGGGAGGAGAATCCCATGAAGACCCGCGTCGTGACACTCGGACTTTGCGCAGCACTCTCAGTTCTGGCGATGGCCAACGCGGGCGGCAACAAAGACGCAGCCTAAAGCATGGTAGAGGACCTGGATGCAAAAGAAGCAACTACCAACGTGGCAATGGAACTTCGCATTCGAGGGACGTAGGCACAGCCGACTGGCGCACGAGTTTGGGACAACGCAGGCAGTGATATTACGGTCCGGCTAGAAGCTTTCCGGCAAAGACAAGACAAAATAAGCAGATAGCCTTTCTTTTCCGGCGCACCCGCGTCCGAAACTAGAAAGTTCTTACCGGCTAAGCGCTGTGATCTGGCGCTTCACCCAACTGGGACGAGCGCTGGGAATCAGGACCGAATAATCACCCTCATCCACGGCCGCACGCATGGTTGCGCGATAGAGTTCCTGAGTGGCCGCGGAGCTGTCACGCGAAAGCTGAGCGCCGTCGAGGACCCGACCGGCCCGAATCCTGAAGGTGTGGTCGTTCTTGTTGATGACCTCGTGGAACAACGTGACATCCCGTAGTGTCGGGTGGATCGCGTCGAACAGGTAGAACAGCACCGAGTTCCGCGCCGTGATGTGGATCGGCACGACGGGCAGCTGGTACTTCCGCGCCAGCATCGCGGCCGACGGCATCCAGGGCCGCTCGTAGAGCTTCAGCCCTCGCCGCTTGGCCAGCCGCCCAGACGGAAACAGCACCGCCATCCGGCCCTGCTTGAACGCCTGCGCGGCATAGGTCAGCGTCTCGCGGTTGGAGCCGTGGCTGCGCTTCTCGGGCCGCCATTCGACCGGAGCGATTATCTCGTGGGTCTGCGGCATGACCCGGATCGCGTCGCGGTTGGCGAAGAAGAACAGGTCCGGACGGCGCTGGCGCAGGACGGACCACAGGATGATCCCGTCGGCGATCCCGGTGGGATGGTTGCACACCACCATCGCGGGACCGTCCTCGGGGATGCGCTCCAATCCCGAAACCTCGACATTGTGGGCAATCATCGCCGACAACGCGTCCATCAACTCCGGCGCGGGAAGATGCTGAAGCTGCTCACCGATACTGACGGTCAGGTCATAGCCAAGAAGAAGGTGGAGCAGGCCGCGGACCGTGCGGATATGCGGTCCCTTGCGGTAAAGCCACGGCGCCCGTTCTTCGATAAGGGGGTCGACACGCTCTCTCATGGTGCAGGTCCCGAAGCTGCTGCGGCACGTCTCAGGGACATAGGTCGACGGGCGCGCTTGTCACCCCCGGCAGTCCTCCCCCCGAACTCCGGGCAGTTTACCAAACCACGCGGTATCTCAAAACCCCCGCGTCACCCTGTCTCGGGCAACCGGCGCGATCAGGCCGTTTCGCTCACCGCGTCGCCTTGTGCCGTTGCCTCGGCAGCACCTACGGCGCCAAAAGCAAGCTCGCAATATATGTCTTCGATCCGGTCTGGAGGCAGCCGTCCCCCGGCACGGAACCACGTGGTGATTCCCGCGAGCATCGCGATTAGCGCGAGGCTGGCGACTCGCGGGTCCGAGACACGGAAGACGCCCGCGACGACCCCATCCTGGAGGATGTCCTCGACCACCTGCTCGTAGAGCCGGCGCAGCCGCTCGACCCGCAGGAAGTTCTCATCCGTCAGGTTGCGCAGTTCCATGTAAGAGATGAAAACGCGATCCACGCGGTCGAGGTGAAAGCGGATATGGAATCGGACGAAGCGCTCCAGACTTGCAATAGGATTGTCTATCTCGTCGGGCTGCTCACCCCAGGCCGAGAGAAGCTCCTCGAGATGCTCTATCATCAGGTCAGCAAGAAGGCTCTGCTTGTCGGGCGTGTAGAGGTAGAGAGCCCCGACGCCCACACCGACTTCCTGCGCGATCTGCCGCATGGATACGGCCGCATAGCCGTGTTCCGCGAACAGCCGAAGCGCCGCGGCCCGAACTTCGCGAGCGGTGCGCTCGCCACTCGATCCTGAGCGTCTTGCCATGACAATCACGTTACTGAACGCCCGTTCACAAGGCAAGTCGCCCGCCTCCAAGTCGCTGCGATTGCGGGATAACCCGCCGATCACGGCCGCGTGAACGACGAAGATATGACACTTGGTCGCGCGTGTGGATTGAAGCAAGCTGCCGCGGGGCATTGCCCGACAACGCGACTTGATCGGAGTTCGACTTATGCAGACCAAGCCTATTCTTGCAGCTATCCTCACCACCGCCTTAATCGGCTCGGCCGGCATTCTCGCCGCGCAGGACGTCAACGAAGTCGCACAGCGCGAAGCCGCGATGAAGAAGGTCGGCAGCGGCGCCAAGACGATCGGCGACATGCTCAAGGGCGAGACCGAGTTCAACGCCGACCGCGCCAACGCGGCACTGGCCGAGATGCATTCCGCTTCGATGAATTTCGAGAACCTCTTCCCCGAGGGCACCGCCGGCGCTGGTTCGAACGAGTTCGTCGCCTCCGAGAAGATCTGGGAAGACTTCACCGGATTCGAACGCGCCGTCGCCACCTTCCGCAGCGACATCGAAGCTGCCCAGCAGCAGGCGCCGCGGGACAAGGAACAGCTCGCCGCCGCCTTCGGCACCATCGGCAAGAACTGCCAGTCCTGCCACGAGACCTACCGCACCAAGAAGTAAGGACCAGCCATGCGCCGCGTTATTGCGGTCCTGGCGGGCCTCGCGGTCCTGGGGGCCGCAGGTTTCTGGTGGCTGACCCGTCCTGCACGGGTCAGCGCCGCCGCCCTTCCCGCGCACCAGGCCGACGCCGAGGCTGGAAAGCTGGTTTTCACCGCCGGAGGCTGCACGTCTTGCCACGCAGCTCCCGAGGCCGAGGAAGACCAGAAGCTGGTCCTTTCCGGTGGCCTACGGATCGAAAGCGATTTCGGAACGTTTCTTGCGCCCAACATCTCGCCGCACCCCGAGGCGGGTATCGGCGCTTGGACCGAGGCCGAGTTCGTCACCGCCATGCGAGAGGGCACCTCGCCGCGCGGGCGGCACTATTACCCCGCCTTTCCCTATACCAGCTACGCGCGGATGACAGACGGGGATCTGCTGGATCTCTTCGCCTATCTCAAGACGCTACCGCCATCGGACGTCGCGAGTCAGCCGCACGAGATGGGTTTCCCGTTCAATATCAGCCGCGGCATCGGGCTCTGGAAGATGCTGAACCTCGATCCCTCGCCGGTGCTTGCCGATGTGTCCGACCCGCTGGTCGAACGCGGGCGCTACCTGGTCGAAGGGCCTGGGCATTGCGGCGAATGCCACACGCCGCGCGACGCGATGGGCGGGTTGAGATACGACGCCTGGCTCTCTGGCGGGCCGAACCCGGATGGCGAGGGTTCGATCCCCAACATTACGCCGGGCGGGCTGGATTGGGCCGCATCCGACATCGCCTATTACCTCGAAAGCGGCTTCACCCCGGATTTCGACAGCGCAGGCGGATCGATGGTCTCGGTCATCCGAAACACCTCGCAACTGCCCGCCGAAGACCGCGAGGCAATCGCGGTCTACCTGAAAGCGGTACCTCCGGTCGCATCGGAGTGAGAAGGGCGGCCCCGTCGCCGCCCTCCCCGCATCACTCGCCGATGGCAAAACTCATGTTTACCGTGGCGCTCACCGTCACTTCGCCCTCGGCGACTGGCACTGCGCCGCGCATCATATCGGACTCCATGGCCATCATCGGCTGCGGACCGCTGCGCACGGTCGGCTCGGACAGCGAGACGATCTCGCCCAGCACCACTCCGGCGGCATCGGCATAGAGCCCGGCCTTGCGCACGGCGTCCTGCACCGCCTTGCGTCGGGCCTCGTCGGTCGCCTCGGTCGGATCCTGAAGACCGAAGCTCAGCCCACCCAAGGTGTTCGCCCCGTCCGAGACCACGGCATCGAGAATGCCCCCGAGCGTATCGAGGTCACGCACCGTCGCACTGACGGTGTGGTTCGCGACGAACGCCTCGATTGCCGGTTCGGTGCCGTCCACGGGCCGCGCGTCCCCGCGCCGGGGATAGAGCGACAGGTTGCCGGTCTGCAGGTCAGCCTCGGCAACGCCCTGCTCGGCAAGCCGAGCCAGAACGGCGGCGGTGGCTTCGGAGTTGGCAGCGAGTGCGTCGGCTGCAGCTTCGGCCTGGGTCGTCACGCCAACCTGGACCCGCGCCAGGTCTGGCGCGACAGAGACCTCCCCCTGACCGGTGACGTGGATCTGCGGAACCTCCTGTGCCAGCGCAGGCAGCGGCAGCAGCAAGATGGCGAGTGCAAAGAAGCGTCGCATGGATGTCTTCCGGATCTGGCCGCATCGGCGCCCGCGGGTGCCGGCGGCGATTGAAATTCAGTCCCGGCCCCGTCGCCAGCGCCGGCAGTGCAGGGCCGCTCTAAACGCGTCCCCCCTTTTCAGTAGTCAGCCGCAGGATTCCGTGCAAGCGGGCGCACCGGCCCGGACCGTGCGAGGGCGCACGTTCGCCAACATCAAGCTGTGGCCCTCAGCCAGCTTTGCGAAGCTTCCGGCGGTCCGCAACTTCGTCCGCCGAGGGCGTCGGGTAGTCGAAGTAATCCGCCGTCCCAGCGTAGCCATCGCCTCCCATCCGTCCGATCGCGTCCAGCCGGGAATGATCCGAGTAGTAGGTTCCGGTGTCGATGATGTCCTCGCGGACATGTGCCATAACGATCCGGCCCAGGATGATCTCGCGGGCTGAACTGACCTCGATCCCCAGATAGCGGCGGCATTCGAACGCGACCGGAGCCTCGGCGATCCGGGGGCAGGCGACCTGCACGCCAGGCGCGGCGGTCAGACCGGCCATCGCAAGCTCGTCCACCTCGGGGGCGAAGCCTGCCGCCGTTTCGGCCATCGCGGGCACGTTGGTGCGGTCGACGATATTGACCGTGAAGCACTCGGTCATGCGGATGTTCCAGGCGGTGTCCTTGAAGCTGCGGTCGGGCTTGTTCTCGACGCCAAGCGCAAGGATCGGTGGATCGGCGGACAGGCAGTTGAAGAAGGAGTAGGGCGCGGCGTTCACCACCCCGTCGGACGAGATCGTCGTGACCCAGGCGATAGGACGCGGCACGATGGTACCGATCATGACCTTGTAGGCCTCGCGCGGGGTCAGCGCGGCGAAATCGAGGGCGTGATGAGTCATTGCGCCAGTTCCTTTCCGTAATGCGACAGGATCGAGCGCACATTGTCCGGCTCGGGCTTCAGGTCGGCACGTTCGGCGACGGCACCGAGGTGATGTTCCATGATCCGGATGGCGCGCGCCTCGTCGCCGTCGCGGATCGCGTTGATGATCTGCGAATGCTCGTCCACTGCGCAGTCGGAGGAGTGCACCCGCGCGTACATCGACATGATCAGAGAGCAGCGCAGCACAACCTCGGAGACATAGCGGGCGAGCACCGCGTTGCCGGTCAATTCGGCCAGCAGCATGTGGAATTCCCCAGCCAGGCGAATCGAGACCGGGCCGTCCTTGCCGCGCACCGCCTCTTCGTTACGGACATGCGCTTCGAGCTGGTCGTAACCACTTCGTGGCATGCGCTTGCAGAGCAGCCGGATCACCTCGGTTTCCAGGCAATGGCGAACTTCGAAGATCTGCTCGGCCTCTTCCTGCGAGGGCTCGGCAACGAAAGCGCCGCGGTTGCGCCGCGTTACCACAAGCCCCTCATTTTCAAGGCGAACCAGTGCGTGCCGCACGATGGTCCGGCTGACGCCGAACTGCTCGCCGACCGTGTCTTCCGGCAGGCGCATGCCAGGTTTGAGCGCCTGCTCGATGATCGCCCGGCGAAGCAGGTCATAGACCGAATAGGTCAGGCTGTTCTTGCTCTCGCTCATTTCACTCGCTGCCTACCAAATGCGCATAATTCATGACGCATACGATTTATCTCGTCAACTGGATACAATTTTCTTGCAAACCTGAATACACCAGTCCATCAGAAGTGCATCGTATCCAATCTGGTCGATTCTGAAATACAATCCGAACCAACAGGGACCGAGATCATGAAACCCAGAAATTTCCTTCTCGCGACGGCGGCGCTTGCCACGCTGGCGGGCGCGGTGCAGGCCGAAAACGTGCTGAAATGGGGCGCCAACCGCGACATCGGCTCGCTCGACCCCTATTCCTTCGGGGACAGCTTCACGATCAACGTGCTGAACCACGTCTACGAAGGGCTGGTCCGCTACAACAAGGACCTGAAGATCGAGCCGGCTCTTGCCGAAAGCTGGGAGATCCTGGACGACCAGGTGACGTGGCGTTTCAAACTGCGCGAGGGTGTCACCTTTCATAACGGCAACCCGTTCACTGCCGCCGACGTTGTCGCCTCGCTGGCCCGCGTCAGCCACGAGACCTCGCCGCTGAAGGGCAATCTGCCGGCCTATGTCAGCTCGGCCGTGGTTGACGATCTGACCGTCGACATCACGCTGAACGGCACCTACCCGCTGCTGCTGAACGATCTGACCAACATCCACATCTTCGACGAGGAGTGGATGACCGAGAACGACGCCCTGTTGCCCACCGACATCGGCGCGGGCACCGAGGGTTTCGCCACCTACAACGCCAACGGCACCGGCCCGTTCATCGTCGAAAGCCGCCAGCCGGACGCCAAGACCGTGTTCGTCGTGAACCCCGACTGGTGGGACGAGCCGCAGCACAATCTCGACCGGGTCGAGCTGAGCCCAGTGACCTCGGCTGCCACCCGCGTTGCCGCCCTGCTGTCGGGCGAGATCAACTTCACCAACGACGCCCCGGTGCAGGATCTGCCGCGCCTCGAGGCCGCGCCCAACGTCAATGTGCTGGAAGGCGTCGATCTGCGCACCGTCATGATCGGCTTTCCGTTCCGCGAGACGCTGACCACCGGCGAGCCGAACCCGTTCTCGGACATCAAGGTGCGCGAGGCGCTCTACAAGGCGATCGACCTCGACCTGATCCACCAGAAGGTCATGCGTGGCAAGTCCCGCATCGCCGGCGCCACCATCGCGCCGCCGATCCCCGGCTATGCCGAGGAACTGGATACCCTGCCCGAGCACGATCCCGAGGCCGCCAAGGCGCTGCTGGCCGAGGCCGGTGTGCCCGAGGGCCTGGAGTTCGAGTTCAACTGCCTCTCGGACGGGCTGGTGAACGAGGAACAGTTCTGCCAGGCGATCGCCTCGATGTGGAGCCGTATCGGCCTTGCGCCGAAACTGGACGTCGCGCCGCGTGCGGTGCAATCGCCCAAGCGGACCACCGGCAAGACCGATGTCTACACGCTGGGCTGGGCCACGCTGCCGATGCTGGATGCCTACTCGCCGCTGATCCAGATCTTCCACAGCAAGGAAGGCAACTCGGGCGTGTTCAACTGGGGCGGCTGGTCCTACCCCGAACTGGACGCGCTGGTGCAGGCCGCTGGTAGCGAGCTGGATCTGGAAAAACGCCTGTCGCTGGAGACCCAGGCGCTGCAGATCGTCAAGGACGAGCACATCATGATCCCGCTGCACCAGCAGCCGATGGCCTGGGCGGTCACGGATGCGGTCGCGGACATGCCTCTGTTCCCTGACAACAAGCCGCGTCTGTGGTTCGCCAAGGTCGGCTCGGACAGCTGATCCCCTACGGCCGGGCCCGCGTGGGCCCGGCCCCTTCCGCCCTGCAGGAGACCGCCATGCTCGCCTTTCTCATCAAGCGGACCGCCAATGCCGCCTTCGTCATGCTGGCCGTGGCGCTGCTGGCCTTCCTGATCTTCCGGTTCTTCGGCGACCCGGTCGAGATGATGGTGAACGAGCAGGCCACCCAGCAGGACCGCGCCGAACTGCGCGAACGGCTTGGACTGAACGACGGGTTCGTGACCCAGTACACACGCTTCGTCACCAATGCCGTGCAGGGTGAGTTCGGGATCTCCTACCGGAACCAGCAGGACGTGATGGTGCTGATCAAGGAGCGCTTCCCGGCAACCTTCGAGCTGGTGCTGGTGGCGACGATCATCTCGCTGGTCGTAGGTATCCCACTCGGGGTGATCACCGCCGTCCACCGGGACAGCCGGCTGGCGGATGCGCTGCAACTCGGCTCCATCGTCGGAGTCTCGCTGCCAAGTTTCGTGGTCGGGATCCTGTTGATCCTCGCCTTCTCGGTCACGCTGGGCTGGCTGCCAGCCTTCGGGCGGGGCGAGACAGTGGATATCGGCTGGTGGTCCATGGGGCTGCTGACGCCGTCGGGCCGCGCGGCGCTGGTGCTGCCTGCCGTTTCGCTTTCCACCTTCCAGATCACGCTGGTGATGCGGCTGGTCCGGGCCGAGATGCTCGAGACGCTGCGCACCGACTATGTCAAGTTCGCCCGCGCGCGGGGCGTTCCCGCGGCCCGCGTCCACTGGCGCCACGCGCTGCGCAACTGCCTGATGCCGGTCATCACCCTGACGGGCATGCAGATCGGCAACCTCATCGCCTTTGCGCTGGTGACCGAGACGGTCTTTCAGTGGCCGGGCATGGGCCTGCTGTTCATCCAGGCGGTGACCTTCGTCGATATACCGGTGATGGCCGCTTACCTGATGCTCGTTTCCTTCATCTTCGTCGCGCTGAACACGCTGGTCGACATCACCTACGCCTGGGTGGATCCGAGGCTGCGTGACGATACCGCCCGCGCCGGAGGCTCCAATGGCTGAGACCGCTGCACCCATGACCCAAGCCCGCCCCGCCCCGCAGCCGAAGACCTCGCGCCTGAGACGGATGCGCGACAGCGACCTGTGGCATTCGTTCAAAAGCCATCCCAGCGCGGTTTTCGCTGCCGTGCTGCTGGCGCTTGTCGCGGTCACCGCGCTGCTGGCGCCGCTGATCACGCCACAGAACCCCTATGACCTCGCCGCGCTGGAACTCTGGAATGCCGAGATCCCGCCGATCTGGGCAGCCGAAGGCCAGTGGCCCTACGTGTTGGGCACGGATACGCAGGGCCGGGACATCCTGTCGGCGATCCTCTACGGCTCGCGGATCTCGCTGGTGATCGGCTTCGCCTCGGTGATGGTCGCGCTCAGCGTCGGGCTGACGCTGGGGCTGATCTCGGGCTATTTCGGCGGCCGGGTCGACAACGTCATCATGCGCATCGGCGACGTGCTGTTGTCGATGCCCTTCATCCTGATCGCGATCCTGATCACCGCCATTGCCACCGCCTCGCTACCGGCGGGCCTGAAGGATGCGCTGGCCGCACCGATCCTGATCATGGCGATCGCGGTGCCCTCGTGGGTGCAGTACGCCCGCACTGTCCGTGCCTCGGCCATGGTCGAGCGCAAGAAGGAATACGTGCAGGCCGCCCGGCTGATCCGCGTAAAATCCTGGCGGATCATGCTGCACCACATCCTGCCGAACTGCCTGACCCCCATCATGGTCGCCGCGACGCTGAACTTTGGCCTGGCTATACTGTCCGAGGCGACGCTCAGCTTTCTCGGTGTTGGCATGCCACCGGACCAGCCCAGCCTCGGGACGCTGATCCGGATCGGCAACCAATACCTGTTCTCGGGCCTGTGGTGGATCGTCGTGTTTCCGGCCGTCCAGCTGTGCCTGATCGTGCTGTCGGTCAATATGATCGGCGACTGGCTGCGCGATGCGCTCAACCCCAAACTTCGGTGATACCGTGACTTCCAAGACCCTCAAGAACGTTCGCCCGATGGGCGGCCCCGCCACCGACCTGCACATCGCGGAGGGCTGCTTCACAGACAGCGCACCCGACGGCGCCGAGGTGATCGACTGCGGCGGGCGCATCCTGATCCCCGGCCTCGTCGAGGCGCATACCCATCTCGACAAATCGCTGCTGGGCCTGGCCTGGTATCGCAACGAGGTCGGCCCCCGGCTGATCGACAAGATCACCAACGAGCGCGAGGTAAAGGTCTCGCTGGGGCTCGACCCGCAGGTGCAGTCGGAACGTCAGGCGATCCTGTCGCTGTCCCACGGCACCACGCAGATCCGCAGCCATGTCGACGTGGACACGCATCACGGCCTTGCCGGGATCGAAGGGGTGATGGCTACGCGCGAGAAACTGGCCGGGCTGGTCGACATCGAGATCGTCGCCTTCCCGCAATCCTCGATGATGCCGCGCCCCGGCACGGTCGAGATGATGGACGAGGCGCTTTCGCTGGGCGCCGAGGTGGTCGGCGGCATCGACCCCTGCGGAATCGAGCGCGATCCCAGGGGCCATCTCGACGCCGTGTTCCGGCTGGCCGAGAAGCACGGCAAGCCCATCGACATCCACCTGCACGAGCGCGACGCACTCGGCGGCTTCTCGATGGAAGAGATCATCGCCCGCACCAAAGCGCATGGCATGCAAGGCAAGGTCACGATCAGCCACGCCTTCTGCCTTGGCATGACCGACCGCAGCTATGCCGCGCAGCTGCACGAACAACTGGCCGAGAACCGCATCCACATCATCACCACCGCCCCTGCCGCAGCGCCTGTGCCGGTGGTCAAGGAACTGAAGTCCGCCGGGATCCTGACCGGCTCGGGCTCGGACGGGATCCGCGACACCTGGGGGCCTTATGGCAACGCGGACATGCTGGAGCGCGCCATGTTCATCGGCCTGCGCAACAACCTGCGCCGCGACGACGAGGTGGAACTGGCGCTGGACATCTGCACATTCGGCGGTGCCTCGATCATGGAAACCGAGGGTTACGGCCTGACGCCCGGCTGCCGTGCCGACTGCGTGCTGGTCGAGGGCGAGACCCTGACCGAGGCCGTCGTGCTGCGCGCTCCCCGCAAGCTGGTGCTCAAGGGCGGCAAGACCGTCGTCCGCGACGGCGCCTGCCTGGTCGACGCCCCATGACCGGGGGCCGCACCCTTCTGACCGCACGCTGGGTCATCGGTCACGCCGATGGCCGCCACATCGTTCACGAGAACGGCGGCGTCGTGGTCGAGGGCGACACCATCCTGCATGTCGGCCCCGGTTTCGACGGCGAGGTCGCCCGGCGCATCGACTACGGGCAGGCGGTGATTTCGCCGGGGTTCATCGATTTGGACGCGCTGTCGGACCTCGATACGACAATCCTCGGCTATGACAACGGTCCCGCCTGGAAGAAGGGCCGCGTCTGGCCTGAAACCTACGTCGCGCGCGGTCCCTACGAGATGTATTCGCCGGACGAACTGGCCTTCCAAAAGCACCACGCCTTCGCCCAGCTGATCCGCAACGGCATCACCACGGCGCTGCCGATCGCCTCGCTGTTCTACCGCGAATGGGGCGAGACTGTCGCCGAGTTCGACGCCGCCGCTGATGCCGCCGAGACACTTGGCCTGCGGGTCTACCTCGGCCCTGCCTATCGGACCGGCGGGCAGGTCACGGACGATCAAGGCAAAATCCGCGCGGTATACGACGAGCCGCGCGGATTGCGCGAACTGGCCGACGCCGCCGCGTTCGCCGCCCGGATCGAGGGCCGCGCGGATGGACGGATCCGCGCAATGTTCGCCCCCGACCGGATCGAGACCTGTACCGAGACGCTTCTGCAACGCACCGCCGCGATAGCGTCCGAGATGGCTGCCCCGGTCCGCCAGCACTGCTGCCAGTCCCCGACCGAATTGCGGCTGGTCCGCGAGCAGCATGGGCTGGCGCCGATCCAGTGGCTCGACCGGATCGGCGCGCTGGGGCCGAACTGGCTGCTGCCCCACGGCACGCACGCAACCGAAGCCGAGTTCGACCTGATCGCGGCACGTGGCGCGACGCTGGTACATTGCCCGCTGGTCTCGGCCCGGCATGGCGGGATGCTGCGCAGCTTTCCCCGCTGCCGGGCGCGGGGCATCAACATCGGACTGGGCACCGACACGCACCCTGCGGACATGATCCTCAACATGCAGATCGGCATGATGACCGCCCGACTGTCCGACGGGATCGAAGCGATCCGCTCGGAAGCCATGTTCGATGCGGCGACGCTCGGCGGGGCGCAGGCGCTAGGGCGGGGCGACCTCGGGCGGCTCCAGCCGGGCGCGAAGGCGGATATCGCGGTGATCGACCTGTCGCAAACCCTGCAGACCCCGGACCCGGTGCAGACGTTGATGACCTCGGCGAGCGGGCGCGACGTGCGCGATGTCTGGATCGACGGCCGCCCGGTGATGATAGACGGCGAGATCCCCGGCGTGGACGCCGCCGCCGACGCCGCCCGCGCGCAGGCCCAGTTCGACGGGCTGGTCGCGAAATACCCCGAGCGGACCGTCGGCCACCCGCCGGTCTCCGAAATCTTCCGCCCCAGCTATGAAAGGAGCGACGCGCCATGAGTGACATCGTCCTGGATGTACGGAACCTCAGCGTCGAGTTCCCGACGCGAAAGGGCACGCTGACCGCCGTCGACGACATCTCGCTGCAGATCCGGCGAGGAGAGATCCTTGGAATGGTCGGGGAAAGCGGCGCGGGCAAGTCGATGACCGGCATGGCGATCCTCGGCCTGCTGGAGCCGCCGGGCCGGATCGCCAGCGGCTCGATCCACCTGTCCGGCGACCGGATCGACAACCTGGATGAAGGCGCGATGCAGCAGGTGCGTGGGCGTCGGATCGGTGCGATCTTCCAGGACCCGCTGACCTCTCTCAATCCGCTGTTTCGCATCGGTGACCAGCTGGTCGAGACGATCCGCCTTCACACCGACCTGACCCGCGCCCAGGCTCGCGAGCGCGCGATGGAGCTGATGCGCGAGGTTGGCATCCCGGCCGTCGAGGAGCGGATGGACAGCTACCCGCACCAGTTCTCGGGCGGCATGCGCCAGCGCATCGTGATCGCGCTGGCGCTCTGCGCTGAGCCCGAGCTGATCGTCGCCGACGAGCCGACCACCGCGCTCGACGTGTCGATCCAGGCGCAGATCACCGCGCTTCTGAAACGGCTCTGCCGCGAGCGCGGCACTGCCGTGATGCTTGTCACCCACGACATGGGCGTGATCGCCGAGACCGCAGACCGCGTCGCCGTGCTCTATGCCGGGCGTCTGGCCGAGGTCGGCCCGGTCGAGGACGTCGTGCGCCGCCCCCGACATCCCTATACCGAGGGGCTGATGGGCTCGATCCCCAGCCTGCGCCGCGACACCGCGGAGTTGCGGATGATCCCCGGCGCGATGCCTCGGTTGGGAGCGATCCCGCCGGGCTGCGCCTTCAACCCGCGTTGCGCCCACGCCGGGCCGAAATGCCGGGCCGACGTGCCCCGGCTTCACGGCGAGGGCGCCGCCTGCTGGCTGGCCATGGAAGGAGTGAGCGCATGAGCATTCGTCAGAACGCGATCCTCGAGGTCGACGCGCTCCAACGCCAGTTCGACATCTCGGCCCCCTGGCTGAACCGTGTGCTGGAGCGCAAGCCGCGCCGCACCCTGCGCGCCGTCGACGGCGTCGATTTCGTGATCCAGCGCGGCCAGACCCTGGCGCTGGTCGGCGAATCCGGCTGCGGCAAGAGCACGATCGCCAAACTGGTCACCGGCTTGCACGCGCCCTCGGGAGGATCGATCCGTTTCCACGGCGACCGTGACCGTCTGCAGATGATCTTTCAGGATCCGTTCGCCAGCCTGAACCCGCGTTGGCGCGTCGGCCGCATCGTCGCCGAACCGCTGCGCACCCTGCGCCCGGATACGCCCGCCGCGCAGGTGTCGGCCCGTGTCGACGAACTGCTGCGCACCGTGGGTCTTTCCCCGGCCGACGGGCTGAAGTTTCCGCACGAGTTCTCGGGCGGGCAACGGCAGCGCATCTCGATCGCCCGCGCGCTGGCCGGCGAGCCCGAATTCCTGGTCTGCGACGAGCCGACCTCGGCGCTGGACGTTTCGGTCCAGGCGCAGGTGCTGAACCTGATGAAACGGCTGCAGGCCGAATTGGGCCTGACTTACCTTTTCATCAGCCACGACCTGAGCGTCGTGCGGCACATGGCCGACGTGATCGCAGTGATGTACCTGGGTCGCATCGTCGAGATCCAGCCGACCGCCGACCTGTTCGCCAACCCGCTGCATCCCTACACGCGGATGCTGCTCGAGACGATCCCGGACCTCGAAGCCCCGAAGCGCGACCGCGTGCCGATGGGCGGCGAGGTGCCTTCTCCGGTCGCGCCGCCGCCTGGATGCAGCTTTCACCCGCGCTGTCCGTTAGCATTCGAGCGGTGTCGCACCGAGCGCCCGCAACGGCGCGCGGACGTCCACAACCGCCGCGTCGCCTGTTTCGCGGCCGAAACCGCCAGCTGAGCGAGGTTCCATGTACAACGAACACTTCATGCGCCGTGCCATCGAGATTTCCGCGCAAGCCCTCGACACCCCCGGCACCGAGCCCTTCGGCGCCGTCGTCGTCAAGGACGGGCAAATCGTGGGCGAGGGCATCAACCGCTCGAAGCTGAACCACGACCCGACCTCGCATGGCGAGACCGAGGCGATCCGCGACGCCTGCCGCACCCTGGGCACGGTCGATCTTCGGGGCTGCGAACTCTACACCAGCTGCGAGCCCTGCGCGCTGTGCGTTGCCGCCATGAACATCGCCGGGATCTCGGCGCTCTATTACGCCGCCGACATGGCCCAGGCCGGTGCTGCACTCGGCAACCTGCCCGAGGCGGCGCGCTTCCCCATCGACGTCGCGCGCCTGACCCACGAATGCGGCCGCGCGGTCGGTGACCGCCACATGCCGGCGGCACAGGCGCACGGCCTGGAGGCGGCGCAAATCCTTCAGGACTGGGCGAAGAAAGTGCGGGGCACCACCGCCTGATCCCACGTCGGGTTCCGATCCGCAATCTGAGCTCCGCAACGTTCGAGCAACCGCCGCGCTCAGGCGGGCTCGAAGCCTTTGGTTTTTAGGTCAACCTCACCGGCCGCTGCCGACGAGGTATGAGAGCTGGTCCAAGGCGTGCGGCCCCTTTCCATTATTGTTATCGGATCTTCTGCCATGGCACGGCATTCGCGCGCCACCGATGGGGGGACGCCCCGCAGATCATCGTGGTGGAACCCGAGGCTGCGCCCGGCCTGTTCGAGCGCATCTCGCAAGGTCGGATCGTCACAGCCAAGGGGCCGGTGTCTTCGATGGGGCGGCTGGATTGCAAGACTCCGTCAGTGATCGCCCTGAAGGGCCTCTCGCGGGACACCGACGTGTTCGCCACGATTTCCGAAACCGAGGCGGAACGCGCCCTGCCGGTGCTGGCGAAACATGGACTGGCGACCAAGCCATCTGGCAGCGCCGGTCTTGCAGCGCTTCTGGCCGGTTTGTCTCTGCCGACCGATACCCGCGTCTTGGCGATACTCAGCGGGGAGGCCTCATCAGCCTGAGACTTGCGGGGATGACGGATATCTGCACGCGGCGGGTTTGCGCGGAAGGCCTTCTGCGGTAGCGTCGGCCGGAACAGACCCGGGGGGACACCATGGACTTGCTTGCGCGCGCCACCGCGATCGTCGGGGGCACGATGGTTCTGCTGAGACGCATGAACGCGCCCGGCAAACAGGCGATCGGCACTTCGCCAGATATCCCGGAGGCGCGCAGCCAGGGGATCATGACCCTGAAGATGCCGACAGCGCAGGGCTGGGCTCCGGGCCAGGTGCCGAAGGCCGCGGAGGGGCTCAAAGTCAATGCCTTCGCGAGCGATCTGCTGCATCCGCGCTGGATCGAGGTGCTGCCGAACGGCGACGTACTTGTCGCCGAGGCGCTGCAGCAGGCCTCGCCCCCGAAAAGCCTGATCGACCGCGCCGCGCAAGCCACCATGCGTCGCGCCCGCGCTCTCGGGGTCAGCGCCAATCGCATCACGCTGTGGCGCGACGAGGACGGCGACGGCGTCGCCGAACGCCGCGAGACCTTCCTCGAGAACCAGAACCAACCCTTCGGCATGGCGCTCGTAGACGGCACGTTTTACGTCGGGAATACCGACGGCATCGTCGCCTTCAAATACGAGAATGGCGCCACCAGCCTGAGCGGCGAAGGTCGCAAGCTGGTCGATTTCAAGCCAGGCGGGCATTGGACGCGCAGCCTGATCGTCTCACCCGACCGGACGAAGATCTACGCGGGCGTCGGCTCGCTTTCAAACATCGCCGACGAAGGGATGGAGGCCGAGGAAGGCCGCGCCGCGATCTGGGAACTGGACCTTGCAACCGAACAGGCACGGATCTTCGCCTCGGGCCTGCGCAATCCGGTCGGCGTGGCATGGGAACCCAACACCGGCGCGCTCTGGACTGTCGTGAACGAGCGCGACGGGTTGGGCGACGAGACCCCGCCCGACTACCTGACCTCAGTGCAGGAGGGCGGTTTCTACGGCTGGCCCTATTGCTACTGGGGGCAGATCGTCGACGACCGGGTACCTCAGGATCCCGAAATGGTCGCCCGCGCGATCCAGCCGGACTATGCGCTTGGCGGGCACACAGCCTCGCTCGGACTTTGCTGGATGCCCGAGGGGACGCTGCCGGGCTTCCCGGACGGCATGGTGATCGGCCAGCACGGGTCGTGGAACCGCTCAACGCTCAGCGGCTACAAGCTGATCTTCGTGCCCTTCGAGAATGGCAAGCCCTCGGGCCCCCCGCGCGATATCCTCTGGGGGTTCCTCGCCGAAGACGAGAGCGTCTCCTACGGGCGGCCGGTCGGAGTGGCCATCGGCCCCGACGGGAAGTCCCTGCTGATGGCGGATGACGTGGGCGACGTGATCTGGCGCGTCACAGGGGCTTAGGCGAAACGAGGGGGGAGAATGATGCGAACGTTGATCTTGGGGGCTGCCGCAGCCTTGGCCCTTGCCGCGCCGGTCTTCGCCGAGGGAGACCCGACGACGCGGGCCACGCGCCTCGATCCGCTGGAGTTGGACGCGGCGAGCGGGTTCTCGATCACCGAATACGAGATCGAGTCCGGCGTCTACTACCGATGGCGCATCGTCAGCGACGGGCTGGAGGAGTACAAGCTGCTCGCCCCTGGTCTCTTCCGTGAGAGCTGGATCGATCAGGTGGTGATCGAGGACAAAGAGGTCAAACCCTTCGGCCTCCACGCCGTCGAGTTCGATGACGAGGGCGAGATCGATGTCTGGTTCATCCCGATCCGTCCTGGCACCTACGAATTCTTCGTCGAGGGCCTGGCGTCGCAGGGCTTCTCGGGCACGTTCGTGGTCCGATGATCGCGCGGGCGTTCACATTGGTGGCGCTCACGTTAAGCGCACCTGCCTGGGCCCAGCCGCAACAGAGCCGGGTGTGCGATGCACTGGCGGCGCGCATCACGCAGTCGCCAGCGCAGCTTGAGGGACGCGTCCTGAACGAAGCGCTGTTCGAAGCTGCCGCGTTGGACTGCTTTGAAATCGCAGCGGATCTGCTGGACAAGGGTGCCTCGGTCGCCGCGCGCAACCGCTTCGGCGCCACACCGCTACATACAGCGGCGGCGCGCGGCTCACTCGAGATCGCGGACATGCTGCTGGAGTACGGGGCCGATCTGGACTTCGCCAGCCTCGGTGGCGGAACTCCCTTGTTGGCCGCCGCCCGCGAGGGACGACGGCGCATGGTGGCAGAACTGCTCGCGCGTGGCGCGGATGTTAATGCCGCAGACCGACAGGGCATCACGCCGCTCATGGCAGCTGCCTTCGACGGAGACGTTCGGCTTCTGTCGATGCTGCTCGACGCTGGTGCCGACCCCGAGGTGCGGGACGTCCAGGGCAAGGGCGCACTGCTCTACGCCGCCGGGCGAGCCTTCCCGCAGGTGGTCGCGGCACTGCTCGAGGCGGGGGCCGAGCCGGACGGAACCTGGGGAAACGACCTCACGCCGCTGATGTGGGCCGCAGGTCATGCCAACGACGCCCCCGCCGAGGACGGCGTTGCAGTGGCGGAACTGCTGCTGTCCGCGGGCGCTCGGGTCAACGCGGTGGATGACCGGGGCCGAACCCCGCTGATGATCGCCGCCGAACGGGGCCACCGGCAGATGATCGCCCTGCTTCTGGCGCAGGGGGCCGACCCTTCGATCACCGACAAGGACGGCCTGGCTGCATCCGATCTGGCGGCGGACGAGGCAACCCGCACCGCCCTCGCCCCTTGATCTAGAGGCCCGACAGATAGCGGGAGAGCGACTCGATGGTCGCCTCGTCCAGCTGTTTCATCGTGCTGATCTTGTCCGGCGCGTTCATCCGCACCTCGTTCTTGAAGTCCAGCATCGTCTTTTGCAGATAAGCCGGCTGTTGCCCAGCGAGGCGCGGGATGCGGCTGTCGCCCTCCCACTTGCCGTGGCAGGCGCTGCACTGGCCGCCCGTGATCCCGCGCTCGGACGCGGCTTGATCGCCATCCTGTAGCGCCGGGGCCTCGATCGCCGGCCAAGGCAAGTCCGCGAAATACTGCGCCAGCGCCTTGGCCTGGTCCCGGTCATAGGGCGCGGCGATATCGGTCATGATCTCGTGCTGCCGCCGGCCTGCGCCGTAGTCGCGCAACTGCGTGTAAATGTAGAAATACTGTTGTCCGTGGATGATCGGGTAATCCGGCTCGATCGGGATGCCGTCCTCGCCATGGCAGCCGAGGCAAAGCTGGGCCTCTTCCTCGACGTTGAAATCCTGGGCCGCCAGAGGAGCAGCGAACAGCACGAGGGCGAACGCCCCGGCTACAGGGTTGAAAGGCAGTCGCATTCAGGAAACTCCGGTGACTGACGCGACAAGGCGGGCCCGAGGGCCCGCCCGGTTCGCATCACTGTTGGCAGTGGTCATTCGGTAAGCGAGAAGGCGATGATATTGTTGCCCCGCTTGTAGTTGAGCTGCGCGTTGCCCCCTGCACCCACGACGATGAACTGCTGCCCGTCGACCGTGTAGCTGGACGGCGGCGCGTTCACGCCGGCACCCGCCTGGAAGCGCCACAGTTCTGAGCCGTTTTCGCTGTTGTAGGCGCGGAAAAGCCCGTTGCCTTCGCCGGTGAAGACCAGCCCGCCTGCCGTGGCCAGAATGCCGCCGATCATCGGCTGCTCGGTCCGGACCTTCCAGCGGATCGTGCCGGTGTCATAGTCTACCGCCGCGATATTGCCCCACTGCTCTTCCTCGGGGATCACGTCGAACGAGCCGCCGAGCCACAGCTTGCCTTCGGGGTACGGAGTCGAGCGCACCGTGTAGGTCATCGGCTGGTGCAGGTTGATGACATAGGACAGCCGGTGGTTCGGATCGATCGCCATCGGCGACCACTCGGTCCCGCCGTTCGCGCCCGGCAGCATCCGCGCGCCGTCCTCGGTCGGCAGGGTCCACATGTCCTCCTGCGGCACCATCGCCTCCGAAAAGCGGATCATCGTGCAGTCGTCCGCCTTGTGGACGTAGACATGCCCAGTCTTACCAGCGTGCAGGATGCCCTTCACGTCGCCGCCGCTTTCGTCCTTCACCGAGGTGATGACCGGTGGCGAAACCGCGTCGAGGTCCCAGACGTCATGAGCGATGTACTGGAAGTGGCAAACGTATTCGCCCGTATCGAGGTCCACCGACACGAGGCTGTCGGTATAGAGGTTGTCGCCCGGCCGCAGCGAGCCGTCGAGGTCCGGCGACGGGTTACCGACCACGAAATAGATCCGACGCGTTTCCAAGTCGACCGCCGGGTTCTGCCAGACACCGCCGCCCAGGGTCTCGTAGGGATCGCCCATCTCTTCATAGGAGGCCTTCTCGGCTTCGATGTCGCGCTTCATGTCGCGCCCGGTGGCATCATGCGTGGCCCATACCCCGCGCGAATCCTCCGGCGTGGTGTGGAAGGTCCAGATCTCCTCGCCGGTTTCGGTATCGAACGCCTTCACGAAGCCACGGATACCGTACTCGCCGCCGTTGGTTCCGATGAGCACCATGTTCTCGACCACGGTAGGTGCCATGGTCTCGGAATAGCCAAGCTCGGGCTCGGCTATCTGGGTTTCCCAGACCTGCTTGCCGGTCTTGGCATCGAGCGCCACCAGCTTGGCGTCGAGCGTGCCCATGAAGACCTTATCCCCAGCCACAGCGACGCCGCGGTTGTTCGGGCCGCAGCAATAGGTCGTCACCGGCCCCATCGCGTGCTTGTGGTGCCAGATCTGCCGGCCTGTCCGCGCATCCAGCGCGTAGACGTGGTTGAACGAGGTGGTCACGTACATGATCCCGTTCACCACGATGGGCGAGGTCTCGAGACTGTCGACCACCTCGGTCTGGAAGATCCACGCCGGGCGCAGGTTCTTCACGTTGTCCGTGTTGATCTGGCTGTTCGGATAGTACCGGGTCTGCTCGTAGTTGTGGTTCGTATGCAGGAACCCGTTTCCATCACCCGCCGCGCGGCTGAGCATGTCCTGGGTGACATACTGAAGATCGCCGTAGAGCGTGCTGGCAGAGGTTTCCTCCTGCGCCATCGCCATTCCGGCAACGGCTGACATCGCCACGGCTGACGCCGCGGCCTTCACCGCTTTTCTCATCGATTATCCTCCCCCTCGTTGGCGATTTTTATCGCCGGTATAATAAATATAGCCGAATATTTCCTCCGATGGTAGGGATTGCTTGGGGAGGAAAATAAATGAAAGCGGTAGCGACCCTGCTTGCGGGCGCCCTCGCGGCGGCTGGCGCCATGTCCGCTCACGCGAACGGCAGCGGGTTTGCCATCGTGCCGAACGAGCGCGGCGACACTCTCACGGTCATCTCTCCCGAACTCGAGGTCATCCGCACCGTGGAGACTTGTGCTCGTCCCCGCGGCATCCACTTCAACGACGACCGCAGCCGATTTTTCGTGGGCTGCGCAGACGACGATTTGATCGCGATCTACCACACTGAAACTCTGGAACTGGTTGGCCGCATCACCGGTGTTCCCGCGCCCGAAACTTTCGATCTGCATCCGGATGGACGACGACTGATCGTCTCGAACGAGGAGGACGCAGCCGCCAGTGTCTTCGACGTCGAGACCGGCGAATTCCTCGCGGAGTATTTCACTGGTGAGGAGCCCGAGGGCGTCCAAGTCACCTCGGACGGGCGGCTGGTCTTCGTCGCCTCGGAGGCCGCCAACCTGGTTCACGTCATCGACCTCGAGGCCGACGAGGTCATCAAGGACATTCTGGTCGACACCCGTCCGCGGCGCTTCGCACTGACGCCCGACGAGCGCGAACTCTGGGTCTCGGCAGAGTTGGCAGGCATCGTGAACATCATCGACGTCGAGAGCCTCGAGTTGATCGACGACATTCCTTTCCTGCCGACCGGGTTCCGCCCCGAGCAGGTGACGCCGGTCGACCTGCTGATCACCGCCGACGGCAGCCGCGCCTACGTCGCTCTGGGCCGTGCCAACCACGTTGCCGTGGTGGACGTCGCGAAACGCGCGGTGATCAACTACGTGCTGGTCGGCAAGCGCGCGTGGGGCCTGGAACTCAGTGCCGACGAAAGCCGGCTCTACGTCGCCAACGGGCTGTCGGACGATGTGACGGTGATCGACACCGGCAGCCTGAAGCCCGTCGTATCCATCCCGGTCGGGCGGGTGCCCTATGACATTCTTCTCGATGATCGCTAAGGCCCTTGCCGCGCTGGTGGTGCTGCTGCCCGCAATGGCCATCGCGGAGGGGCAGATCGTCTATGTCGGGCAGCCGGATGACCCGTACTACGAGCCGCAAAAAGCTTATACCGGCCTGTCCCTGCGCGACCGCAGCCGCCCCCTGCCCGGCGCCGAGGTCGCGATGCGCTCGGCCCGAGTGCTGGAGCGCGCCCTGGGCATCGAATTCACTCTGGAAGAACGGCTCACCGACGACCCCGCCGCAGCCGTGAACGAAGCAGCAGCGGGCGGCGCGGCGGCCGTGCTGCTGGACCTGCCGCCTGATGCGATGACGGCGGTGCTGGCGGATCACGGGACGGGCGGGACGACTCTCTTCAATATCCGCGACGCTCATCCGGCCTGGCGCGGCGCGGACTGCGCGCCGGCGATGCTGCACACTATGCCCTCGCAGGAGATGCTGGCTGACGCCTTGGCGCAGCACCTTCGCGCGCAGGGCTGGGATCGGGTGCTGCTGCTGACCGGTACCGCACTTGAAGACGAGGAGGAGGCGCAGTCCGTCCGCCGTGCGATCGCCAAGTTCGGCCTGCGCCTCGCCGACGAGCGCAGGTTCGAGTTGTCGAACGATCCGCGCCAGCGGGACCTCAACAACATCCGGCTGCTGACCGGCGGCATGCGGCACGACGTGATCTGGCTGATCGACACCGTGGGCGAGTTCGGTCGTTATGTTCCCTTCGCGACCCAAGACCCGGTACCGGTCGTTGGCTCCGAAGGACTGCGTCCGCTGGCTTGGCACTGGACGCTCGAACGCTACGGCGCACCGCAACTCAACCAGCGTTTCCAGAGACTTGCCGGTCGGGACATGAGCGACGGGGACTGGGCCGCCTGGGCTGCCGCCCGCGCGGTGATCGAGGCCGCCCAGCGCACCGGCGGCGCGGATCCGGCTGCGATCTCGGCCTATTTGCGGGGCGAGGACCTGTCGCTGGACCTCTACAAGGGCGTTGCGGGGAGTTTCCGCGCGTGGGACGGACAGCTGCGGCAGCCGATCGTGCTGGCGACGCACAACGCGGTAATTGCGCTCCCCCCTCTGGACGGGTTCGAGCATCGGACGGACACTCTGGACACGCTGGGCCTGGACGAGCCGGAAAGCGCGTGCGACCGCGACTGAAGGATTGACCGCGCGCACCCAAGACGGGACGGTGCCGCGCAGATGGAAGACCCGCAAGGGGGAGGAAGGAATGACACCCAGCTGGATCCGCTGCCTGACCGCCGCACTGTTCTGCAGCCTGGCGCCGCTGGCGCAGGCAAAGGACCTGCCGGTTCTGAAGATCGCCGTGCTGGAGTTCGGCACCGTGAACTGGGAACTCGACACCATCGACAGATACGGGCTGGACGAGGCAAACGGGTTCGAGATGGAGGTCATGGGAGTCGCCGGCGGCCCGGCGGCGCAGGTGGCGTTCCAGGGCGATGCGGCGGACATCATCGTGACCGACTGGATCTGGGTTGCCCGCCAACGGGCGGCGGGAAAGGACTACGTCGTGCTGCCCTACTCCACCGCCGTCGGCGGTGTGATGGTGCCCGGAGACAGCTCGGCACAGTCGCTCGAGGATCTGCGGGGCACCGATATCGGAATTGCCGGCGGGCCGCTCGACAAGAGCTGGCTGATCCTGCGCGCCTATGCCCAGCAGACCCACGGCATGGACCTCGCCGCTGAAACCTCGCAAGTCTTCGGCGCACCGCCGCTAATCTTCAAGCAGGCGCTCGACGGAGAGATGGCCGGAGCGATCAACTTCTGGCATTTCATGGCAAAGATGAAGGCTGCCGGCATGCGTGAACTGATCTCGGTCACCGCCGCGGCCGAGGCACTCGGCCTCGATCCGGCAACGCCGCTTCTGGGCTATGTCTTCAAGGGTGAGATGCTGCGCGAGCAGCCCGACCTGGTGCGCGCCTTCGCGGAAGCCTCGCGGCAGGCCAAGGAGAGGCTCGCCAGGGACGATGTCGCCTGGGAGGAGCTGCGCGAGCGGATGCGCCCGGAAACCGATGCCGAGTTCGAAGCCCTGATCGAGGGCTTTCGCGCCGGTATCCCGACCTCCGCCAGCGTTTCGGACGAAGATGCAGCCGCCTTCTTCGCGCTGATGGCCGAGCTTGGCGGGCGCGATCTGGTGGGGGATGCGACCGAACTGCCCGAAGGGGTGTTTGTTGACCTTGAAGACTAGGCCCTCGCCGCTGCCGGTGGCGGCGCTTTCGGTCCTGGGGATGGTGGCGGCCTGGTCGCTGGCCGCGCTTGTGACCGCCGACGCCTCGGTCCTGCCCGCGCCTTGGCAGGTCGCACCGCTGATCTGGCGCGAATTGGTTTCGGGCGCCCTCCCCTATCACCTGGGGGCCACGCTCGCGCGCGTAGCGCTGGCCTTCGTCCTTGCCATGTCAATCGGCATCGCGCTCGGCCTCCTGATGGGCCGCAACGGACGCGCCGACCGCTGGCTGGACCCGTGGCTGATCGCCTTCCTGAACCTGCCCGCGCTCGTGACGATCGTACTCTGCTACCTCTGGATCGGCCTGACCGAGGCCGCCGCCGTCGCCGCTGTCGCCATCAACAAGATCCCCACTGTTGCCGTCACCATCCGCGAGGGCGCACGGGCTCTCGACCGGCAACTCGACGATATGGCCCGCGTCTTCGCGATGGACCCGATGACGCGCCTGCGCCATGTGGTGCTTCCGCAGCTGGCGCCTTACGTCGCCTCCTCGGGCCGAGCTGGGATCGCGCTCATCTGGAAGATCGTGCTGGTGGTCGAGTTCCTTGGCCGCAACAACGGCGTCGGCTTCCAGATTCACCTCTATTTCCAGCTCTTCGACGTCGGCATGGTGCTGGCCTACGCGCTCAGCTTCATCGCGGTGATGCTTCTGATCGAGGGCTTTGTCCTGCGCCCGTGGGAGAGCTGGGCGACACGGTGGCGCCGCGCATGATCTCGGTGGACATCAAGGAAAAAGCGTTCGCGGACACGACGATCCTGGGGACCGTCAGGTTCACGCTTGATCCCGGTGAGACGCTGGCCATCTCGGGTCCCTCGGGTATCGGGAAAACCACCCTGCTGCGGATCGTGGCGGGCCTCGACGGCGACTTCGACGGCGCGGTGCACGACGCGCGCTCCACAGCAATGGTGTTCCAGGAGCCCGTACTGCTGCCGTGGCGCTCGGCACTTAGGAACATCACCCTCGCCACGCGGATCAACGAGCGGGCCGCAACCGAGGCACTGGCCGAGGTCGGACTTGGCGCCTATGCCGACCGCTTTCCCGGCCAGCTCTCTCTTGGCCAACAGCGGCGGTTGTCACTGGCCCGCGCACTCTCGGCAAGCCCGGATCTGTTGCTGATGGACGAGCCCTTCGTCTCGCTCGATCCGGCACTGGCGGAAGAGATGCTGGCCCTGACCGATCGGCTATTGAAAGCGCGGCAGATGGCGACGATCCTCGTGACACACACCGAAAGCGAAGCGCGGCGACTTGCGACCCGCTTCGCGCGGCTGGAGGGGCAGCCCGCGCAACTGGTCGAGACCTAGATCCGCTTGCGGATCATCCCGCGGGCCGGATCGTAGCCCCAGACCGCGACCCCCAGCAGCAGTACCAGCGCCAGCAGCACCCAAGCCAGAGCAGACAGGCTGACTTGCTCGTGCAAGGCAAATCGGATCGCCTCGACCGCGTAGGTGAACGGGTTGGCCGAGCAGATCCGGTAGAGCAGTTCCGAACTCTCCCGCATCTTCCAGAGCGGATAGAGCGCCGAGGACAGGAAGAAGGCCGGAAAGATCACGAAGTTCATCACCCCTGCGAAATTCTCCAGCTTCCGCACCGTCGAAGATAGCGCCAGCCCCAGCGCGCCCAGCATCAGCCCGGTCAGCAGCAGCACCGGCAGCGCCAGAAGATAGCCCAATACCGGCAGCACGATCCCGAACAGCGCCGCCACGGCTAGGAACGCATAGACCTGCAACAGACCGACTGCCGTGCCTGCGATCAGCTTGCAGGTCAGCAGCCACCAGCGCGGCAGCGGGCTGGTAAGCAACAGCCGCATCGAACCCATCTCCCGGTCGTAGACCAGCGACAGCGAGGACTGCATGCCGTTGAACAGCTGCACCATCCCGCAGAGACCCGGCAGGATGTAGACCTCGTAGGTGATGTATGTCTCGTAGGGCGGGATGATCGACACGCCCAGCGCCGAGCGAAAGCCCGCCGCGAAAACCAGAAGCCAGATCAGCGGCCGTACCAGCGCCGAGACCAGCCGACCGCGCTGATGCGCAAAGCGCAGCGCCTCGCGCAGGACGATGGCCCGCAGCGCGATCAGCGCGGCCCGCATCAGGCCGCCGTCATCGACAGAAAGGCCGCGTCCAGCGGTTTCCCTGCCGCGATATCGGCGGCGATGCCCCGCGCCAGCACCCGCCCCTTGTGCAGCACGACCAGATCGTCCCCGGGCCGAACCTCGTCCACAAGGTGCGTCGCCCAGAGCGCACAAAGCGCCTCCACCTCGCACAGCATGTGGACGTGATCCACGATCCCCGACCGGCTGGCGGCGTCTAGCCCAACGGTCGGCTCATCCAGCAACAGCACGCTTGGTCCGTGGACCAGCGCACGGGCGATCTCGGCCCGGCGCCGATGTCCACCGTTCAGGTCGCGCGCTCGCTCCCCGGCGCGTTCGCGCATGTCCAGCAGATCGAGCGCCCGGTCGATTGCCCGCTCCATCGGTGCGCCGGAAAGCCCGTGCAGCGCCGCGAAGTAGCAAAGGTTGCGGTGCACTGTCAGATCAAGGTCCAGCGTGGCTTGCTGGAATACGACCCCGATCTGCGCCAATGCGCGCCTGGGCGTCGTGGAGAGATCCTCCCCCGCCACCACGATATGCCCCGATTGCGGCAGCAGAAGCCGCGTCATCAGTGCAAAGAGCGTGCTCTTCCCCGCGCCGTTCGGTCCGAGTAGCGCGCAGAATCGGCCCTCGGCCACATCGAACACGACGCCGTCCAGCGCGGCCCGTGGCCCATAAGAGTAGCCGACATCGACAACCTGCAAACACCCGCCAACGCCGGTCTTCATGCGCCCCCCGAACCTGCCGCCCCACATCCGGGCACGACGTCCGCTCAGTTTCCGGCGGAAGCGCGGGTTCCGCAAGCACCCAACTCGTGTTTGGCTCGCAGAACAGTTGGCCGTTGTGGCGTCAGTCCGCCCCGTGCGCGATGTTCTCGGCCTTGATCCCGCCCCGCTGGATCAGCACAAGGGCCGCGGCGATGGCCAGGCCGATGCCGTCCGTGAGCCAGCCTCCGGCGATCATGGTCAAACCGCCGACAGCCAGCGCCGCCCGCACAGCGATGTTGGCAGAACCGAAGAACCAGCCCTGCACCGATGCCGACAGCAGGTAGACACCGAAGATCGCGGTGATCGAGATGTGGACGATCTCGAACCACCCGCCGCTCAGCAGCATCGCCGGAGAGTAGAAGAACATGTACGGCACGACGAAGGCGGCCAGACCGATCTTGAAGCTCTCCACGCTGGTTCGGATCGGGTCCGACCCAGCCAGTGCCGAGCCTGCATAGGCTGCGAGCGCGACAGGCGGCGTGATCGCCGACATCACCGCGAAGTAGAAGATGAACAGGTGGGCGGTCAGCGGCGCGACGCCAAGGTTGATGACGCCCGGCGCGATCACGCTCGCCGCCACCGCATAGGCCGCCGTCGTTGGCATCCCCATGCCCAGGATGATCGACACGACCATCGCGAAGAACAGCGCGAGGAACTGGCTCTGGTCGGCGAGCGAGAGCAGCACAGTCGAGAAGCGCGAGCCAATCCCGGTCAGCGCAATGACACCGACGATGATCCCGGCCGTGGCGCAGACTGCCACCAGTTGCAGCACCATCCGCGCGCCGTTGTCGAGCGCCTGGAACAGCTGCCGCGGCCCCATCCGGTGCGGCGTCAGCCACGACACGACAGCCGCGGTGATCATTGCAAGCGTGCCGCAGCGGATCACCGAGTAGCCTGCGAAGAGCGCGTAGATCAGCACCACGATCGGCAGAAACAGGTAGATCTGCCTGATCAGCTTGGCGAGCTTCGGCAGCTCGTCCCGGGGCAGGCCCTGCATGTTGGCCTTCTTAGCGGCCAGATCGACCATGAAATAGACCGAGATGAAATACAGGACCGCCGGAATGATCGCGGCGTAGACGATCTCCATGTACGAGATCCCTGTGATCTCGGCCATGATGAAAGCACCCGCGCCCATGATCGGCGGCATGATCTGCCCACCGGTTGAGGCCGCGGCCTCGATCGCCGCCGAAGTCTGCTTCCGGTAACCGACTTTCTTCATCATCGGGATTGTCAGAGATCCGGTGGCAACCACGTTGCCCGCGCTGGTACCGTTGATCATGCCCATCAGCCCCGAGGCGAAGATCGCTACCTTGGCCGGACCGCCCCGCCGGTGCCCGGCAGCGGCAAAGGCTAGGTTCACGAAGTACTCGCCCACGCGCGTCGTTTGCAGGAAGGCCGCGAAGACCACGAAGAGGATGATATAGGTGGATGAGATCGCGATCGGTGCACCCAGCACCCCGTTGTCGGTGAAGATGTACGAGAAGAAGCGCTTCACGTCATAGCCGCGGTGCTCGAAGATCCCGGGCAGCCAGGGACCGGCGAAGGCATAGGCGACGAAGACACCGGCAATAATGACCAGCGCCAGGCCGGCAAGGCGGCGGGTCAGCTCGATGATCAGCAGCACGCCGGTGATGGCGGACCACATGTCTCCCGGCAGGGCCATCGGCATGCCCGCCCGCAATTGCAACTGCCGGGCGAAGAAGATGAGATAGGCGATGGCGGCCACGGCTGCGAGGCCCAGAAGCACATCTCCCGGTGCAAACTGTGCGCGTCCTCGATGCGGAAAAATCCAGCCGTGCACGATGGCCAGCACCGTCCCGGCCGTCAGCGGAATGCCGAAAGTCGACATCGCCCACTGCGGCGGCAGCGCCTCTCCCAGTACACGGCCATTGATCCAGATCGCGACGACCGCGAACAGCCCGTAGAGGATGCCGGCACCGGCGAGGAACAGCATCGCCTTCGACAACAAGCCTTCAGAGCCAGCCAAATCATCGTCTGCCGTGAACGGCTTTGAGCCGAACAGCAGAAACCCCAGTAACAACCCGCCCCCGACGTGGGTCAGTCGATAGGCCCAGGTCTCGAGCGGGTAGATATTCATCACAACCAGATGGAACACGGTGTAGGCGACGCAGAGCGTGGCGATCAGCGCGTTCCGGCGCCCCGTGAACAGCCGCTGATTTCCCGCGACCGGATCGGCATCGACATGCGCGCGGGCCAGTTCCTGCTCGAACGCCGACATGCCGTCGGGACCTGCCTGGGGGGTAGCGTTCTGCGAAGAGGTCATGGATCAGCGCCACTCGAAATCTGGATGGAAAGGCGACACGGGCGCGGTCGACACGTCGCCCGCCCGTGTCGGTTCGGCATCTTTTGGGCCGGGGTACGCGCCCCGGCGCCCGAACTACTCGATGGTCGGAACGTCGTAGCCGTTTTCCTCGAACCAGCGGGCAGCGCCCGGGTGGAACGGGATCACCTGGTTCTTGTCGACGAACTCGGGCAGCGTCTCGCGCGCCGCGGCATGGTTCGTCATCATGCGCTCGTGGTTTTCCATCGCCAGAGCGGTGATCGCGTAAGCCAGATCCTCGGGCATGTCCTGGTGCGCGATTGCGAAGTTCCACAGCGAGGTGGTCTCCAGCGGCTCGGGCTGGTCCTCGTAGGTGTTAGCGGGGATGGTGAAATCGGCCATCGCAGGCACGATCTCCTTCATCTTGCCTCGCGTTTCGTCATCCATCGACAGGAAGCGCACATCATTCTCGACAGCGAGCTGCGAATAGGCCCCTGTCGGCAAGCCTGCGGCATAGACGAAAGCGTCGATCAGCCCGTCCTTGAGCTGCCCTGCAGTGTCCGAGCCACCGGCGTTCGACACGGTCACGTCGTCATAGCCTTCAGCGTTCTCGAAGAACCGGGTCCAGTAGGTGGCCGAGGTGCCGCCCGCCGGGCCGACGCCGATGCGCTTGCCCTGCAGGTCCTGGAAGCTTTCGATGTCCGACGGGGCCAGCACCGCAGCCTGCAGCGGGGTCTGGTACATCGGGAAAAGTGCGCGAACATTCTCGTGCGGCGTGCCGGGCATCAGCGGGCTTTCGCCCTTGCGTGCCTCGTCCGCCGGGCCGAGGGTGACGAAGCCAAGCTGATGCTCGCCGGTCTCGACCAACGTGACGTTCTGGACCGGGCCGCCGGTGATCTCGACGCCGGCGTTGACGCCCAGCTCTTCGGTGATCATCGCCCCAAAGCCCGAGCCATAGCCGAAATAGGTCCCGCCCTGGCTGCCGGTGCCTATCGTGAGGCTCGCAGGCCAGTCGGGGTTTTGCGCAACGGCGGGCGCTGCCAGACTGCCGGCAACGGCCAGCGTCGCATAGAACGCGGTGGTGAACTTCATGATGCTTCCTCCCGTTGAATTATTGACCATCCGGATAGCTCCGGGATGTTGCCAAAACGGTAGGCGCGCCGGGCACTGCGCGGCAACTCGGCGTAGATTGTATAATATTGGTAAATAATATCAGGCGGTGGCCTCAATGGCCTCCAATCGGCCTTCGAGGCAAGCCATCAACGCGTCGCGCCGCGCATCGCGAGTCCCGCGCATCCACGCGGCGGCCAGCGCAAGCTTGTTCATCGCGATGCCCTCGCCAACCGCGATCGGTACGTAGCGTACGCCTGGAACGGCCAGCCGCGATGTCCAGCGCGGCACGATGGCAAGGCCAAGCCCGGTGCTGACGATATTGACGATCGTATGTTTTTCCTCGGCGATCTGCGCGACGCGGGCGATCAGCCCCGCCTCAAGAAACAATTTCATTGTCAGGTCATGGCTGTGCGGCCGCGACCTCCGGTCTGGCACGATCAAGGGCTCGTCCGCCAGCTCGGCGATCTCGACGCTCGCTCGCTGGGCAAGCCGGTGATCCTCGGGCATGGCGACGACCGCTGTCTCGTGGAAGAGCGACTGGAACACGACATCCGGCGGTCGCGATTCCGGTGGCCGCACGAAGGCGATGTCGAGACGCCCGGACCTGAGGCGCGGCAAGAGGCGGATGGTCTTCTGCTCGAAAAGGCTGACCTTGATGTCCGGATGCTCGGCCCGGAAGTAGTTCAAAAGTTGCGGCATCAGCCCCGCCGCCGCACTGTCGATTGCACCGACCCGCAGCATACTCTGGGTCTCGTTCTCCATAGCGTGCGCCGTCGCCTCGAGCTGATCTGCCCGCTTGAGGATGTCGCGCGCCAGTTCCAGCAACTGCTCGCCTTGCCCGGTCAGCGCGACATGCCGCGTGGTTCGCGCGACCAGTTCGACTCCAAGCGCATCTTCGAGGTTCCGCAAGTGCCGCCCAAGCGAGGCCGGCAGCATCCCCAGGTTCTGCGCCGCCTTGCCGAAATGCAGGGTCTCCGCCACCTCGCTGAAGCAGCGCAACTGGACGAGTTCCATGGGCGATTCCTTCAAATCAGGCGAAATACAATATGCAAACTTGCTCTGCGGAGCATATCGAGCGTACGGCGGACCAGCTAGAGATTATTCAAAATTATTATACTATAAGTGTGGCCTTGAGAGCGTGCGCCCGCGCGGCCTACGATCCGCACCGACCACAGAGACCAATGCGCCCGGGGAGAATGTACGCCCATGAAGACCTACAGGATTGCAGCCATACCGGCGGACGGCATCGGCCCCGAGGTCATCGCAGCCGGCCTGCAGGCTCTCGACGCGCTGGCGCGGCGCGACGGTGGTTTCCAGCTCGACGTGACCGAGTTCGACTGGGGATCGGATCGCTACAAGAAGACCGGCGCGCTGATGCCGGAGAACGGGCGTGATCAGATCAAGGATTTCGACGCGATCTTCTTCGGTGCGGTCGGTGCACCGGATGTGCCGGACCACGTCACCCTCTGGGGCCTGCGCCTGCCGATCTGCCAGGGCTTCGACCAGTACGCCAATGTGCGGCCGACCAAGATCCTGCCGGGAATCACCTCGCCGCTGGCAGGGGTCGGGCCGGGGGATCTCGACTGGGTCATCGTGCGCGAAAACTCCGAGGGCGAATATTCCGGCAACGGCGGGCGCACCCACCAGGGCATGCCCGAGGAAGTTGGCACCGAGGTTTCGATCTTCACCCGCACCGGCGTGACCCGGATCATGCGCTATGCGTTCGAGCTCGCCCGCGCCCGCCCTCGCAAGCTGCTGACGGTGGTGACAAAGTCCAACGCACAGCGTTTCGGCATGGTGATGTGGGACGAGATCGCCGCCGAGGTCGCGGAGGATTATCCCGACGTGACCTGGGACAAGATGCTGGTCGATGCGATGACCGTCCGCATGGTCAAGAACCCGCAGAGCCTAGATACGATCGTCGCCACTAACTTGCACGCCGACATTCTCAGCGACCTCGCCGGCGCGCTGGCCGGCAGCCTCGGCGTGGCCCCGACCGGAAACATAGATCCCGAACGACGCTACCCGTCCATGTTCGAACCGATCCACGGCTCGGCCTTCGACATTACCGGCAAGGGCATTGCAAACCCGGTCGCGACCTTCTGGACCGCCAGCCAGATGCTCGACCACCTCGGCGAGGCCGACGCCTCGGTCCGCCTGATGCGCGCGGTCGAGAAGGTCTGTTCCGAGGGCATACTCACCCCGGACGTGGGCGGCACCGCCACGACGCAGCAAGTGACTGATGCCGTCTGCGAGGCAATCCGGGGCGAGAATATCTGACCGGCCAGGCGCTTACGTCCGGCTGAGCCGGGCGATCTGGGCGTACCCCCGGTAAAGAGTGTCGTACTGAACCTCGGCACCTTGTTGCTCAGCAAGACGCCGGATTTCGGCGGCGAGTTCGGTCCTGGGAGTCACGTGGAACTGCTCCAGCCAGCGATAGAGAACGCGTTTGAACGATTTCGGCAGCCCTGCCTGGTCACCGAAATCGACAACGTGCAGGGTTCCACCCTCGGCAACTTGGCGGAGAGCCTCGGCCAGCGCCGCCTGCCAGTCAGGGATCATCGACAGGCTATAGCTGAGGAAGACGTGATCGAACCGGTCGCGCCCGAACATCGCCTGCGCGTCGAAATCGCAGGCGTTGCCCCGCGCCAGGGTCACGCGGTTGCCTAGCTTGGCGCGCGCCGTCGAGAGCATCTCGGACGAGATATCGAACCCGTAGAGCGAGCGGCCTGGAAACTTCCGGTCCACGATGTCGAGGTTGCGCCCGGTACCGCATGCGACTTCGAGGATATGTGCATCGGCAGCCGGGTCGATCTGATCGATCATCCGATCCCGGCCGAGCAGGTAGTATTTGCGCGTCGCGTCATAGATCCACCGCTGGTGGCGGTAGATCCCGTCCATCAGCGCGCCGTGAGCTTCGGTGCCGTCGCTCATGCGGCGGCCCCCTTGCGCCGATAGACGTGGAATCCGCCGTAGATCGCAGAGCGGTCGTTCCGCGTACCCTCGCGCGAGGCCTCGGCGTCGTAGTGCCACTGGCCCAGGATCTCGGGAAGAACGCGGCCGGGCAGGATGTCGTCGGTCCCGCCGGTACGGAAAATCACCCGCGCGCCCTCGGACGCGGTCCGCGTGATCTCTGTCCACAGAGCATTGAGTTGTCGATCCGACATCCAATCCTGTGCATCCAGCAGGACAAAGGCCTGCTTGCTGGCCCCATCGGCCTCGGCCAGCACATCGGTCAGGGATCGGTTCAGTACCGTGACCCGCGCCGCGTTCCGCTTCACGATCTCGAAATTGCGTGCCTCGAGATAGGGCGGTACCGGACCGCTCCCATCGGGGCAGTAGCCGCGCGCTGCAGCCTGCCAGGCGAAATAGTTCTCGCCCACGGGGAAGTCGCAAAACAGCTTCCGGGTACGCTCGCGCAGCACCGCAACGATGTCGCCATCAGCATCGGCGGCCAGTTTGTGATATTGCGCCGGCGGAATGCCCAACCCGAAAAGCGAGGCCCGACGGTGCGCCAGTGCCCGCACCAGGCGCGTCTCGTAGAGCGGCGCGATCTCGGCCTCGAAGAACGCCCTCTGCTCGTCGAGATTGCGCGACGCGAGAAAGGGCCGGAAATCGACCCGCCCAAGTTTGGCGACGAGGTGCGCCGCGCCGATGAACCGGCCAAGGGCCCCGTGCCGGTACAGCCCCTTGCGGAAGAAGCTCTTGGGCCGCCCGGTCGCCGTGCGCTTGTTCCAGTAGGCCAGCGTCTCGGCATCCAGATGCGGCGCCAGGTGTTCGTCGATCAGCGCGATGTTCGAGTCCAGGTCGGCACGCCCGAACAGGTCGTAGAACCGCTCGTGATCCGGCAGGTGGCGCGCCGCGGCCAGCTTCAACCGGATCAGCGCGACATGCGCGGGCGACAGGTCAACCGCAGTGATTGAGGCAGGGTCCGCACAGAGATACGACATCACGTTGCACCCGCCCGATGCGATGCAGACCGCATGATCCTGCGGGCCAAGTTGCAGCGCCTGCATGTCGACGACAGGATCCTCCCAGATCTGGGCATAGACGAGGCCCCGGAACATCTGTCCGAAGGCACGCTCCAGCATGCCGTCGCGCGTCGACGTGGCATTCTGGCTCACCGCCGCCTTGATCTGGCCGGCAACGATATCCGCTTGGGTCATTGGCAATCCTCGGGTGACAATATCAGGGCTCCGAAAGTTCGCGGCGCCGGCGAGCCTTGCTGCGAGCCCGCATCCGCTTGCGGCTCATCTCGGCTTCCCAGTCGATGAGCCGGAGCACGCCGTCATCGTCCTCGATGATCGCGGTGCAGCTTTCCACCCAGTCGCCGGTGTTGACGTAGGTAATCTCATCAATCTGGCGGATGTTCGCATGGTGGATGTGACCGCAGATCACGCCGTCGAATCCGCCGCGCCGAGCGTCGTCGGCCAGCACTTCCTCGTACTCGCCGATGAAATTGACGGCCTGCTTGACCTGCTGCTTGGCCCACTTGGACAACGACCAGTACTGCCCGCTCCAAAGCCGCCGAACCTGGTTGATGCGCGGATTGAGCCAGATAAGGAAGTTGTAGGCACGGTCACCCAATCGGGCGAGCCACTTGGCGTTCATCACGATGACGTCGTACTGGTCCCCGTGGGTCACCAGGAATTTCTTGCCGTCGCGTGCGGTGAACTCGGCATCGGCAACCACCTCGATCTCACCGAAATGGGTGCCGAGATAGCCGCGCATGATCTCGTCGTGGTTGCCCGGAATGTAGATGATCCGCGTGCCCAGTCGCGCCTTGTCGAGAAAGGCCTGCACCACGTCGTTGTGCGTCTCGGGCCAATGCCAGCCGCGGCGCAGCTTCCAACCATCGAAGATGTCGCCAATCAGGTAGATCGTCTCGGCATCGTGGCGCGACAGGAACCGGAGCAGAAGTTCGGCCTGGCACCCTCGCGTTCCAAGGTGAATGTCCGAGATGAAGATCGTTCGACAGCGCAAGTTGCGTCCCACCAGCGAATATTTTGCCTGAGTATTGGATTGCCGTCACAGATATATGACACTGCAAATCTTGTAGCCGAACCAGAGCCGGCTACCAAGTGTGCGATATGGCCTGTCTCATCCCCAAGTCTGGCGGCAAAGGCGCTCGGTTCTAATGTGACGCCAATTGGACGGGCCTAGCCTGCCGCTGCGATTTCTAAACAATCCGCTGGCCCAGGCGCAAACCACATGCCGCCCAAACTCCCCCACCTGCTGGAGCCGTTAGTGTGCCAGACGAAGCACCCTCGCGACGTCGCGGGCGATCTGGCGCTCTTCGCGTGCCGGAACGACGTGCACCGGCACGTTGCCGAGGAACTGCAGGCGCTCGATGATGCCGTTGCGGACAGTGGCGGCGTTCTCGCCGATGCCTCCGGTGAAGGCTAGGGCGTCGAGGCCGCCCATGGCCACAACCATTGATCCCGCGTGGCGCGCAGCCCAGTAGCAGAAATGCTCGACGGCGAAGCGCGCGGCGTCATCCGTTCGGTCCAGAAGCGTGGCCATATCGTTGCTTCCTGCCAATGCGAGGAGACCGCTTTCGTTGTTCAGCAACACTTCGGCCCGCTCCGCCCCAAGCTCGCGGGCAAGGCGCAGGGCAACGGATGGATCGAGCGAGCCGCTGCGAGTGCCCATCGTTAAGCCATCGAGCGGCGAGTAGCCCATGGTGGTCGCGACGCTCTGGCCGTTCTTTATCGCGCAGAGGCTGGCGCCGTTGCCAAGATGCAGCGCCAGCAGCCGATCCGGCAGGTCGGGGCGCAGGGCCTCGACGAGGGCGGCGTAGCTGATCCCGTGGAACCCGTACCGACGCAGACCTTTCGCATCAAATTCCGCCGGAATCGCGTAGCGACGGGTGACTTCGGGGTTGGTGGCGTGAAACGCCGTGTCGAATACACCGACTTGCGGCAGGGCGGGCGCGATGCCGCTCAGCGCGCGGATCGCGAGCAGGGCTCTGGGATTGTGAAGCGGGGCTAGCGGGGCCGCCGCCTCGATCGCCGCGTCCACATCCGGAGTGATCCGCGCGGGAGCCGTCAGCGTCTGGCCGCCGTGCACCACCCTGTGGCCGACGCCCGCGAGGTCCTTCAGCATGATGCCTCCCGTTTCGAGCGCCGCGAGGACCACCGACAGCGCCGTCGCGTGGTCGGGCATCGGCACGGAACGGGCACGACCCGCAAGCGTCAGCCTGCCCGAAGCGCCGATATCCGACGCCTCGCCGCGCAGCCGCTCGTCGAGTGCCGGGTCGAAAAGCGCGAACTTGATCGAGGACGACCCGGTATTGACGACGAGGATGTGACTCATGTCCCGCTCTCAGCGCTACCTGCGCATGTCGGCCGGGTCGATCCCTGCCACCTCGACCGGCTTCTTCATGGCGTCACGGCGGAACGGCTCGCCCAGTTCCTGATTGATCATCGCCTCGATCAGAGTGGTCTTGCCGTGCTTCATCTGATCCTCGATTGCGGTGTTAAGCGCGGCTGTCAGGTCGTCCATCGTGCGCGCCTGAACGCCCTGCAGGCCGCAGGCTCGGGCAATCCCGGCGTAGGAGACCTGCTCGTCAAGCTCAGTGCCGACGAAGTTGTCGTCGTACCAAAGTGTCGAATTGCGCTTCTCCGCCCCCCATTGGTAATTGCGGAACACGACCATGGTGATTGCTGGCCATTCCTTGCGGCCAATGGCCGTGAGCTCGGTCACCGCGATGCCGAAGGCGCCATCCCCGGCGAAGCCGACAACCGGCACATCCGGGCAGCCGATCTTCGCGCCTATGATCGAGGGGAGCCCATAGCCGCACGGCCCGAAAAGACCGGGGGCCAGATATTTGCGCCCCTCGTCGAAATCCGGGTAGGCGTTGCCGATCGCACAGTTGTTGCCGATGTCGGATGAGATGATCGCATTGCGCGGCAGCGCCGACTGGATCGCACGCCACGCCATGCGCGGGCTCATCCAGTCGGGCTTCGCAGAGCGGGCGCGCTCATTCCAGGTCGTGCCGGGATCGTCATCTTCGTGATCCATGGAGGCGAGCTGCTGCGCCCATTTGGACTTGGTTTCCCCAATGCGGGCCTTGCGCTCCGCCCGCGCGTCGTCCCCGGCGGTTTCGGAGAGATCGCCCAGAATGCCGCGCGCCACCTTGGCAGCGTCGCCCACGATGCCGACACTGATCTTCTTGGTCAGGCCGATCCGGTCTGGATTGATGTCCACCTGTATGATGGTCGCATCAATAGGCCAGTACTCCATCCCGTAACCGGGTAGCGTGGAGAATGGGTTCAGACGGGTGCCCAGCGCGAGCACCACGTCCGCGTCCTTGATCAACTCCATCGCGGCCTTCGAACCGTTGTAGCCGAGCGGCCCCGCGAACAGCGGGTGCGACCCGGGGAAGGCATCGTTGTGCTGGTAGCCGACGCAGACAGGCGCATCCAGCCGCTCCGCCAGCGCCATGGACGCCGCGATACCACCATCGGACAGAACCACCCCTGCTCCATTGAGGATAACCGGGTTCTTCGCTTGGGAAAGCAGCGCGGCGGCCCGCGCGATGGAGTTCTCGCCGCCGGGCGAACGCTCGAACTCGATCGGCTCGGGAACGTCCACATCGATGACCTGCGTCCACATGTCCCGCGGGATGTTGATCTGGGCGGGACCGCTGAGCCGCTTGGCCTGGGCGATCACCCGCGTCAGGACCTCTGCCACACGGGAAGGGTCGCGCACTTCCTCCTGGTAGGCCACCATGTCTTGGAACAGCGCCATCTGCTCGACTTCCTGGAAGCCGCCCTGGCCGATCGTCTTGTTGGCTGCCTGCGGCGTGACCAGAAGAACCGGGGTATGGTTCCAGTACGCAGTCTTCACGGCGGTCACGAAGTTGGTGATGCCGGGGCCGTTCTGCGCGATCATCATCGACACCTTCCCGGTGGTGCGGCTGTAGCCGTCGGCCATCATGCCGCCCGATCCCTCGTGCGCGCAGTCCCAGAAAGTGATCCCGGCCTTCGGGAAAAGATCCGAAATCGGCATGAACGCCGAGCCGATGATACCGAAAGCGTGTTCGATCCCGTGCCGCTGAAGTACCTTAACGAAGGCCTCTTCGGTCGTCATTTTCATCGGCGTCTCTCCTGGTTTTCGTTGTGCTGGCAGCCCGCTCCGCCAACGGTTTCCCCGTGTCATACCCGTGATGAAAGGGACGCGAATAGGGCCAATCTCTAGTGTTGGATATATCCAGACGCCTCCATGCGTACCGCGATCCGGCGAATCCCTTCCGCGATTTTCGCGCTATCTATCGAGGAATAGCTGAGGCGGAAGAAGCGCCGCCCCGCCTCCCGGTCGGCAAAGAAGACGCCGCCGGGCTCGATGACCACACCGTCGGCAAGGAGATCGCGGGCAAGCTTTGTCGTATCGACACCGTCACCTGCCTCGAGCCAGAAGCTGGACCCACCGCGCCGCGCGGGTCCCGGCAGCCGCAGCATGTCATGCGCCTTCAGTGCGGCTTCCATCTCGGACCGGCGCCGATGGTATGCGCGCGCCATGCGGTTCACCTGGCTGTCATAGTGGCCCAGGGACAGAAAATAGGCCGCGGTGCGCTGGATGTGCCCGGGTGGATGACGCAGAACCAGACCGCGCAGGGCCCGCGCCTCCCGGATGAACGCCTCGTCTGCGACGAGGTAGCCGAGCCTCAGTCCCGGGAACAGCGATTTCGAAAAAGACCCGACGTGAACGACCGCACCACCCCTGTCCATCGCCTTGAGCGAAGGCGCCGGCGCGGCGTTGTTCGGAATCTCGAATTCATAGTCGTCCTCGACGATGATGAAACCGCGCTCCGCCGCCAGTTCTATCAAACGCCGTCGCCGCTCCACCGGCATGGTCACGTTCGTGGGGCACTGATGGCTGGCGGTGGTGAAGACCACATCGACCCTATCTGGCAGGCTTTCGGGGTCCAGGCCGTCCGCGTCCACGTCCAGAGCCACGGTCGTGCACCGGGTCCGCTCCAGAATCTTCCGCTGCTCGGGGTAGCAAGGGTTCTCGTGGGCGGCGACGCGCCGCTGTGTAAGCAGTATCTCCGCCGCCATCCAGAGCGCGTTCTGTGCGCCCATGGTTATCAGGATCTGTTCCGGCCGCGCCCGTATTCCGCGCCGCGGAAGGATTTGGCGCTGCACGACGTCCACGAGCTTCGGATCGTCCTGGTCGTACTGATCCAGCGTCATCGCCTCGAACTCGCGCGGGGCAAGCGCCTTCAGTGCGCAAGCGCGCCAGTTATGATGATCAAAGAGCCGGGCATCCGCCTGCCCGTAGATGAAAGGATAGGGATAGTCGCGCCAGTCCTTCGGTCGCATCACGGTTTCGCTGCCGGCAAAGCGGGTTCCGATCGCGCGACTCCAGTCCGTCGAGGGGGCGGCGTCCCCTTCCGGTATCCTGAATTCAGGTTTCCGAGGCGCGTTCTCCGAAACGAAGTACCCGGATCGCCCTCGGGACACGAGATAGTCGGAGGCGACGAGGTCCGTATAGGCGAGCGTGACGGTGATCCTGCTGGTCCCGAGATGTTCGGCAAGCTTCCTGCTGGATGGCAACCGGGCGCCGGCGGGAAACAGGTTCGAGACGATCCCGTCCATCACCATGCAGCGCACCTGCTGCTGAAGGGTCCCCTCGCCGCCGGGGGTCAGAAAGAATGCTTCGACCGGGATCTCCATGACGCCGATCATAGACCCGGACGAAGCTTCGGAAAATGCCTCCGGCGGCAGGGCCGCCGCCAACCTGTTCAGCCGAAAACCTCGGTGAGGGCGGTATCGATCGCACCGGTGATCTGGTCGACCTCGTCCGCAGTGACGATCAGCGCCGGCGCAAGGCAAAGAGTGTTGTTGTACCCGGGCAGGGAGCGGTTGGTGACGCCGATGATCACGCCCTGGCGGTTGCAGCTTGCCACGACCGCCTGCGCCAGCTTCTCGTCCACGGGCTCCTTGCTGGTACGATCGGCGACAAGCTCGGCCCCGCAGAACAGACCCTTGCCGCGGACGTTCCCGATCACCCTGTGCTTGTCCATAAGGGCATGCAGGTTATCCATCAGGCGTTCACCCATCCGGGTGGTGTTCTCCAGCAGACCTTCGTCCTCGATGATGCGGAGGTTCTCGAGCGCCGCCGCCGGACCGGCGGTACAGCCGCCGAAGGTCGAGATATCTCGGAAGTAGCTTAGCGGATCGCTGGAATCGTCCTTGAACATCTCGAAGACCGCTTCGGTCGTGACCGTGCAGGAGATCGCTGCATAGCCTGAGGCGACACCTTTCGCCATGGTCACGAAGTCCGGCTGCACGCCATAGTGCTGATAGCCGAACCAGGTTCCGGTGCGCCCGACGCCGCAGACCACCTCGTCGATGTGCAACAAAACCTCGTACTTGCGGCAGATCTCCTGAACACGCTCCCAGTATCCCTTGGGAGGCACGATCACACCGCCGCCAGCCGTAATAGGCTCGAGGCACAGCAGGCCCACGCTGTCGGGGCCTTCCCGCAGGATCACCTTCTCGATCGCATCCGCTGCCGCAACGCCGTAGTCCTCAGCGTCCGGGTACTGGTTGCGGTATTCCAGGCAATGCGGCACCTCGACGAAACCGTCGGGAAAGGGACCGTACATCGCCGCCCGCTGCGGCTGCCCGCCCGCCGCCAGAGTGGCGATTGTCGTGCCGTGATAGTCCCGCTCCCTGAAGAGGATCTTCGACTTCTTCCCGCCGTGGTGACGGTGCGAGATCTGACGCACCATCTTGAAGACCTTCTCGTTCGCCTCCGAGCCAGAGTTGGAATAATAGACCCGGCTCAATCCGGGCATCTTCCCGATCAGCTTCTCCGAGAACAAGGCGCCAGGCACCGATCCGAGAACGCCCGCGAAGTAGTTCATCTTCAACAGCTGGTCGCGCACCGCGTTGGCGATGCTCTCGCGACCGAAACCCACGTTCACAGTCCAGACACCGCCCGATACCGCGTCGATCAACTCGACGCCGTTCTGGTCCCAGACCCGCAACCCCTTTCCGTCGACGATGATCCGCGGGTCGGCACCATCGAGGGCCTTGTGCTGAAACAGGTGGTGCCAGACATGCGCCTTGTCGGCATTGACGATCGAAGACATGTCATTGGCGGTGTGCGCGATGTTCATGGGCTCTGTCCTTGTGGCGAAGCGAAATGGGGCACGCCGCAGATTCCGGCTGCTCAATATTCACCACTAATCGCGCCCCTCAGATAGGGCCAATGCGCAATTAGGCTTAGATCCAGATCCGCCGCTCAGCTTGCTTCCCGCCGCGGGCTGACCTTTTCGACTTCCTCGCGGATGATCTGTCCGATCATCGCACAATCGGCCTCGGAAAACGTGAGCGGCAAACGCATGTCGAACAGTGTCGCGAGTACATGGTCGGTTCTTGGCAGATCGTGTGCCGCGACATAGCGCCAGCTTTGGTGCGCGGATGTGAAACCGACCGGCTCCGCATTGCCGAACCACTTGAGCTCGACGCCGCGCGTGCCGGTGCGCGCGATAACCTCCCTGCAGCCGGCCGCGTCGAGGTCCGGGACCCGAAACTGGATCGACGAGCCGACCATGCGCTCGGCTTCGGGCCGATGTGGCAGCACGATGCGGCTGAAAACGCCAAGCTCGTCGGCGACAGCACGGTATCTACGGTTCCAGCGGTCGACGTTGGCATTCAGCAGCGGGAGTTGCGGACGAAGGATCGCGGCGCGCAACTCGTCCATGCGCGCCGACATGTTGGCCATCTCATAGCGCGGTGCGTCGAAGCTCTCGGGATCCGGACCGGCGCCATGCCGCGCGTAGTTCATGTAGCTACCCGAGAGGATGGTCGCCCTCGCAATGAAATCGGGATCATCCGAGGTAAGCAACCCGCCTTCGCCCGAGTTCATGTGCTTGTAGGTTTGCGTCGAAAAACATCCCGCGAGGCCGAAGTTGCCGGAGGGCGTGCCGTTCCAGCGGGCGCCCATCGTGTGCGCGCAGTCCTCGATTACGGTGATGCCGTGGGACCGCGCGATCTCCATCAACCGGTCCATGTCGCACAGATGGCCGCGCATGTGCGAAAGCAGCAGGTACCCCGCACCCGAAAACAGGGCCTTGCGCGCAACATCATCAAGGTCGAGCCTGAGGTCCTCGTCTATTTCCACCAGGACGGGGCGCGCACCTACAGCGTGGATTGCCCCGGGAACCGGCGCGAGCGTAAAGGCATTGGTGAGGACCGGCGCGCCAGGAGCAACGCCCGCCGCCCTCAGCGCGATCTGGAGTGCCTGCCCGCCCGAGGTCACCGCTAGGCAATAGCGACTCCCCTGCCAGGCGGCGAACTCGCGTTCCAGTGCAGCCGTTTCGCCTTCTTCCCCCGGTGTCACTCCATAGCGATGCAGTCGCGCTCCGCGCAATACGGCGACGGCCGCTTCGATCGCCTCTTCGGGGATCGGCTCCTGCTGCGTGAACTTTCCGGTGAAGCGATACGATGCCATGGGCGCTGGTTTCCAATCGACGTCGGTCAGGCGCGGACGCGCGCAAAGTCAGGGTCATAGGGGCTCGGCTCTATGACCCTGACGGGGATACGTTCGCCCAGCAGATCGATGGTCGCCTCGGCGCCCGGGGCGGCCCGGTCGGGGGTGACAAACGCATAGGCGAGGTTCAGGGACATTCGATGCCCCCATGCGCCAGAGGTGACGGTACCGACGACAGCGTCTCCATCCATGACCGAGGCGCCAGGATGCGCCGGGCTATGGGTGCAATCCAGAACCAGCGTCACAAGCTTGCGGCGCGGGCCATCCGCAAGTCGCCGCCGAAGCGCCTCGCGGCCGAAGAACGCGCCCTTGCCGAGTTTCACGAAACGCTCGAGGCCCGTCTCAAAAGGATCGAACTCGGTCAGGATATCGGCTTTCCAGTGCAGGAAGCCCTTCTCCATACGCATGGAGTCCACGGCCCGCGCCCCAAACAGCCGCATGCCGTGTTTGTCTCCGGCCTCGCGCAAGGCCAGGTAGGCTGCGCAGAGAGAGGCGTTGGGTACATGAACTTCGTAGGCCAATTCGCCCGAGAAACTCACCGCCATCACCGTCGCGGGCGCGATGCCGACAAAGCACTCACGCACAGACAGCCATGGGAAGGCCTCTTTCGACCAGTCCCCACGCGCCGCGGCGGAAAGCACGTCTCGCGCGTTCGGCCCGGCGACCACGAGGATCGTCTGCTCGTTCGTCAGGCTACGGATCCGAACGTCCTCCCCGGGCAGGACATGGGCGGTGAGCCAGTCCATATCGTGATACTCGCTCGCGGCAGCCGAGCCGTAGATAACCCGCATTGGTCCCCGGTCTGAGGCCGCTAGGTTCGCAATGGTCGCTTCGGATTTCAGCATGCCGTGGTCATTCAGCATGTACCCGAGTCCAACGCGTCCCAAACGCCGCGTGACCCTTCCGCAGAACAGCCGGTCGAGGAAATCGTGGGTATCCGCGCCACTGATCTCCAGCCGGTTGAAACCGTTCACCTCTGTCAGGCCAACACCATTCTGAACGGCGGCGACCTCCTCGGCCACAACATCGAAGGCCTCGTCGAAGCGGAAACCCAGCGTCGGATGGAAGGATGGCGCCGGCTTTATGTACTCGACTCTCTCCCAGCCGTTCACGACAGTGAACTCGGCCCCCTCCGCCGCCAGAACCGGGGTAAGTGGCGTGGTCTTGGCCGGACGCCCCGCAGAACGATGCTCGTTTGGAAAGTGGAAGCGGAATTCGTTCTGGTAGTCCTCGATCGCCTTCACCGCGGTGAGTTCCACGTTGGCATGGCCGGTGAACCGGCGGGGATCGATCACCCAGGTGTCATAGCACGCCTCGCCGTGGACGATCTGTTGGGACAGCAGCCAGCCGTGCCCGCCCCCTTCCCCAAGACCGGCCCGAAGACCGATGATGCAGAACGCGTTGCGTTTACCCGGGATCGGCCCCACCAACGGCGCGCCGTCGATCGTGTAGGTGATCGGTCCGTTGATGACGGTATGGATTCCCACCTCGCCCAGTGCAGGCAGTCGGGCGATCGCGCCCTCCAGAACGTCCGTGATCCGGTCCAGATCATCCGGGCATAGCGCGTTGGCGAAATGCGGGTCGATCCCGTCCATCCCCCAGGTCTTGCAATCCTGCTCATAGAACCCAACAAGCAAGCCCTGCTTTTCCTGCCGGCAGTAGAAGTCGCTGATCGGGCATCGAATGAGAGGCATCCGGCGGCCGGATTCGGCGATGGCAGAGATGGGCTCCGTCAGGAAGTACTGGTGCTCCATCGTGGCGACCGGGTGGTGCACACCCATCATCGCGCCGACCTCGTTGACGCGGTAGCCCGCCGCGTTGACGACGATCTCGCAGTCGATGTCCCCCTTCTCGCTATGAACGGTCCAGCTGTCGTCTGGGCGCTGGGTTATGCCGGTAACCGGCGTATGGCGATAAACCTCGGCCCCGGCCTTCCGCGCACGGCGCACGAGCGCCTGACAAAGCTGCGCCGGATCTATGTCCCCGTCGAGCGGGTCCCAGAGTCCGCCAATCAGGTCGTCAGTAGAAATCAGCGGATGCCGACGCGCGCATTCTTCGGCGTCGATGACCTCGAAGTCCACCCCCATACCTCGCGCCATCGAGGCGAAATGGCGGTATCCGTCCATTTGCGCCTCGGTATTGGCAAGGCGAAGCCCACCGTCGGCGTGGTGGTAGTTGATCGGATACTCCTGGTCCTCGGCCAGTTCCTTGTAGAGCGCGATCGAATGGCTCTTCAGACCGACCATGGTCTGGGTCATGCCGAAGTTCGTGACCTGCGCCGCCGAGTGCCAGGTGGTTCCGGAGGTCAGCTCGTCCCGTTCCAGAAGCACGACGTCGGTCCAGCCTTCGCGGGTCAGATGATAGAGCGTGGAGCAACCGGCGATCCCGCCACCGATAATCACGACGCGCGCGCTACCCTTCATCGAAACCTCCCCAAGCCACACGTCTAGAACGGACGACTGGGCGAGTTCGTCAACAGAACCGCAGAAGCTGCGATATATTCGAAACTAGATTGGGACCAATAGCAAAGTCTTTCGGAGGCCCAGAGCTGCGAGACAACACGTGCCGCGACCCCGATCCGGCTAGGGTTCAAGGATGCGGAAATCCGGAGCGAGCCATGGGTAGCTCGTCGACATCGGCTCGACGAAATACCTGTTGATGAGGCGACGCAGAGACCCGGCGATAAGCTCGGCGGAGGCCTGCGGATACAAGTCGGTTGAGAACAGCGACAAGGTGCGTGCAAATCCCCGGCCGGGATAGGGATGCAGGACGATCTGATCCTGAAAGCGCTTGGCCCGCACATAGCTCGCGGGAGTGGTGATTGCCCACCCGCTGCCGTCGGCGACCATGCCAAGAAGGGACTGATTGCTTTCAAGCTCGAAGCGGTTCGCAAGATTTACCCGCGACCGCCGCAGATGGGCCTCGATCTGGGTGCCGATGAGTTGCTGACTCGAATACCGCAGCAACGGCAGGTTGCTTCGCTCCGACAGGCAGTCTTCTGGCGAGACCTGTACGGACGCGGGCGTTGCCAGGACGTACGGGTCCCGCAGCAAGGGGAATTCAGTCAGGCCTAACGACTCGGTGATTGGCCTCGTGGCGACGCCCGCATCGAGCTTCCGTTCCGAAATCAGACGGATGATCTCGTGACTCGGGCGCGTATGATGCTTGAAGGTGCACTTGGGCATGGCCCGTGCAAGGAACTGGGCGAGTTCCGGCGCAACCTCGCTGTCGAAATCATCTACGATACCAAGCCGGAGTTCGCGCACCTGCGCCAGGTCACCGGAAGTAAGCTCGGTCTCCCCTCTCTGGATTATCCGAAGCCCTTCCTCCACGTGGCGCGCGAAGATACTGCCAGCCGGGGTCAGCACCATCGGTCGCCGCGAATGGTCGACGAGGCTGACGCCCAGGCTCTCCTCGACCCCGCGCAAGTGATGCGAAACGGTACTGATCGAAAGCCCGGTTTCGTTCGCGACCTGCCTGACCGAGCCCGATTTCGCGACCAGTCGGAATATCTCGAGTCCCCGGAGGCTGAGGTTCGTCCGCTGCATAATTCGTCACCAGTCCTTCGCAACAAGTGCGCGATCGCCTTTCGATAAATTCGAAAGTGTAATCCCTTTTTCTCGCAAACGTTGCATTTTTTGAACGCGCTCATTGAAAACATTGCGAGATGGCGCCTGCCCGTAGTCAAATCCAGCTTGGAAAGACCAAGTGGCGGCCGTCAAAAAAACAGGGAGTGCAACATGAAATCGAAGTCCATCAAGACCACCCTCGCGGCGCTTGTGGGAAGCGCATCGATCTTCGGCGCCTCGCATGCGATGGCCGAAAGCATCACCGTCGCATACTTCCTCGAATGGCCCATGCCGTTCGAATACGCCAAGCAGAAGGGCACCTACGAGGAAGCCCTCGGCGTCGATATCAATTGGGTCAGCTTTGAAAGCGGCGTGAAGATGTCGGCCGCGATGGCTTCGGGCGACGTGCAGCTCTCGGTGAGCCAGGGGATGCCCCCCTTCGTGGTCGCCACCTCCGCCGGACAGGATCTGCAGATCCTCGATGTGGCCGTGTCCTACGCCGACAACGACAACTGCGTCGTGCGCGCGGAACTTGAGATCGACGCTTCTAACGCCGGTGAGCTCTCCGGCAAGAAGGTCGCCGTGCCGCTCGGAACTGCTGCACACTATGGCTTCCTCAAGCAGATGAACCACTTCGGCGTCGATATCTCGACGATGGACGTGGTCGACATGGATCCACCCGACGGCGCCGCAGCAATCGCGCAGGGCGCGGTCGACATGTTCTGCGGCTGGGGCGGCTCGCTGCGCCGCGCGCTCGAGCACGGCAACGTGCTGCTCACCGGCGACGAGAAGACCGAGCTTGGCATCCTCGTGTTTGACGTGACTTCGGGTCCCGCCGACTGGGTCGCGGAGAACGAAGAACTGGTCGCCAAGTTCCTCAAGGTGACGGCGGACGCCAACGCGATGTGGGCCGATGAGGCCAACCACGCCGAGATGCTGCCGCTTATCGCCAAGGACGCGGGCATGGACGAAGAAGCGACGATGGAAACAATCTCCACCTTCAAGTTCCCCTCCGTCGATGAGCAGCTGAGCGAAGCATGGCTCAACGGAACGGCTCAGACCTACATGAAAGAGGTTGCGGACGTCTTCGTCGAGGCCGGATCGATCGACTCGGCGCTGGACACCTACGAGAATGCCGTAAACACCGGCCCGCTGGCTGCCTCCAGCGGAATGTAAGACGCGGATCCGGGCGGCGGACACCGTGCGCCGCCTGGCACCTTTTCAGCGATAGATGCCTCGCGCGGAATAGCTGGGCGAAACCGCACTGCCGAGCCGAATACACCCGAAATTGAGAAGGCGGACCATGACAGGACTGTCTATTGAAAACATCTCGATGCGGTTCGACTTGCCCAATGGCAGTTCGGTCCAGGCACTGAAGGATGTCTCGCTGCACCTGAACGAAGGTGAACTGATGAGCGTTCTGGGCCCCTCGGGGTGCGGCAAGACCACCTTGCTCAACATCGTCGCGGGGTTTCTCGCACCAACCGACGGTCAGGTGGTGATGAACGGGCACAAGGTCACCGGACCTGACGCCGAACGCGGGATGGTGTTTCAGCAGGGCGCGCTGTTCGAGTGGATGGACGTCCGGGCCAATGTCAGTTTCGGTCCGCGGATGAAGGGCCTGAGGGAAGCGGACTGGGGTGCGCAGGTCGATCACCTGCTCGACGTCACCGGCCTTCGGGACTTCAAGGACAAAGCCATCTACGAGCTGTCCGGCGGTATGCAGCAGCGTGTCGCGCTCGCGCGCTGCCTCGCGAACGATCCCGACGTGATCCTGATGGACGAGCCGCTCGGCGCCCTCGACGCGCTGACCCGCGAGAAGATGCAAGGCCTCGTGCTGCGGCTCTGGAAAGAGACCGGCAAGACCATCATCCTGATCACGCACTCGGTCGAGGAGGCGCTGCTTCTCGGAGAGCGGCTGCTGGTAATGGCGCCGAGACCGGGCCGGATCCACAAGGAATACAAGCTTCCCTTCGCCGACATGGGCGTCGGTGCGGACCTGCGGGAGGTGAAGCATGCCGAAAGCTACGCCGAAACGCGCGAAGAGATCCTTGGCATGATCTGGAACATGGAAGAGGAAATCATGGGTCGTTCGGAGGCTGAACAATGATCGGCCTCATGATCCTTCTGGTCTACATCGCGATCTTCGTGTTGTCGTTCCTTGCCGTGCGCTTTCTCGCACGCAAGACGACGCGAGATTTCACCTCGCTCAAGACGGTCACCTTCGGCGACGAAAGCGCGGTCACGTCAAACCGGTTCGCCTCGGTCATCTCGGTTCTCACGATCTTCCTGATCTGGGGCTCCTTCACCGGCTCGGCGTGGGTTCCCGGCTTTCTTCACGCACCGGCACCGTTCGTGGGCGAGACCTCGTTCACGTACACACTCGAAACCGCGGACGGCGAACGCGACGATGCGACGGTGTTCGTCCGCGTGGTCGATTTCGGTCAGGAGACCGAGAACTTCGACGTCGATCCAGGAGAGGGCTTCGCCAAGGACGACGCGGTTTCGATGAACGCCTCGCGCTCATCCACGATCCTGTTCGACAGGAACGACGAGGTCACCCGCAAGGACGGTGCGCAGGTCGTCGCGATCGACGGCGTCGAAATCGGTCCGGGCAAGGATGTCCGCACCGATACCGGCCGCTTCGCACTGACGGACAAGGGTGCGATCAGTTTCTCGCCGCCATCGGGACTTCAGATGGAGCCGATCTGGCTGCCGCCCCCCGAGGACGTGCTCAAACGCCTGGTCGAGATCGCCACCGAAGGCTATCGCGACAGCACGCTGTGGGAACATCTTGGCTACTCGCTCTTCCGTGTCATCGCGGGCTTCCTGCTTGGCGCGCTGCTGGGCATCCCGCTGGGCTACGCGATGGGCCTGTCCGACTGGTTCCGAGGCTGGTTCGAGCCGATCGTGGAATTCATGCGTCCCGTCCCCCCGCTTGCGTTGATCCCGCTCGTGATCATCTGGTTCGGGATCGGCGAAACCGGCAAGATCATCCTGCTGTTCCTCGCCTCGCTCTGGATCATGGCAATCGCAGCCCGTGCAGGAGTGTCGGGGGTCAACATCTCCAAGGTCCACGCGGCATACTCGCTCGGCGCGAGCAAGTTCCAGATCATGCGTCACGTCATCATGCCGAACTCGTTGCCCGAGATCTTCACCGGCGCGCGGGTCGCGATGGGTGTCTGCTGGGGAACCGTGGTCGCCGCCGAACTGGTCGCCGCATCGGAAGGCGCGGGGATGATGATCATGGTCGCCTCCAAGTTCCAGCTGACGGACATCGTCCTGATGGGGATCATCCTGATCGGCGTGATCGGCTTCGGCATCGACATCCTGATGCGCAAGATCGAGAACGTCCTGGTGCCCTGGAAGGGCCGGAGCTGAGGTCCTCCCCAGACCCCGGATCCTTATAAAACTTTTGGCCCAGGCCGCGCGCGATCTGATCGCCCGCGGCCGCCGCTCCAGCGCTCGCGAAACCCTGCGCCTCTGAGCGCCCGTGAGCGGTCTGCTAAGGCTTCGATCTTCGCAAAAAACGGAGCGCGTGAAATTCCTGCGCAATTTTTCATTTGGCGTTAATGAAAATTTCCGCGATTATTTCACGACACAACCTGGCGGGTCTGGAGCCGATGACGGACACGAGCGCGATAGGAACGGACATTCGCGCCCTGCGCAGCACGCGCAGGATGACGTTGACCGACCTTGCCGAGGCCCTTGGCAAATCGGTGGGATGGCTAAGCCAGGTCGAGCGCGGCATCTCCACCCCCAGCATCAGCGACCTTCAAGCCATCGCACGCACCCTCGAAGTGCCCATGTCCATGTTCTTCGGCTCTCACCAGGGGCCCGAGGAGGAACGCGGCCTCGTCGTCCGCGCCTCTGGCCGCCGCGAGATCGGCGAACGCGACAATGGCCTTGTCGAGGCGCTCTTGTCGCCCGATCTGACCGACGCGTTCGAGGTCGTTCACTCGACCTTCCTGCCCGGCGCATCGCTGGATCAGCCCCGCCAACGCGCGACCTCGGAAGTGGTCTATCTCGTGTCCGGAACGCTCGACCTCTGGATCAACGATCAGCCGTTCACCATTCACGCCGGCGACAGTTTCCGCATCAAGGGCGCGCAGTATCGCTGGGCCAATCCGTACGACACACCGGCCTGCGCGATCTGGGTCATATCTCCTCCGGTCTATTGAGGTTCCGCCATGTCCATTCCTTCCACAGCTCGTGTGGTCATCATCGGCGGAGGCATCGTCGGCGTATCGGCGTTGTACCACCTCGCCAAAGCAGGCTGGACCGACTGTGTCCTGTTGGAAAAGAACGAACTGACCGCAGGATCGACCTGGCACGCAGCGGGCAACTGCCCGAACTTTGCCGCCAACTATGGCGTGATGAACATGCAGCGATACGGCCTGGCGCTGTACCGGGGTCTTGCCGAAGAGGTCGACTACCCGATCAATTACCACGTCACCGGCGCGGTCCGCCTGGCGCACACCCATGAACGTATGATGGAATTCGACCGCGTGCGCGGAATGGCGGCGCATATGGGCCTGACCATGGAAATGTGCACGCCCGAAGAATTGCAGGCCCATTTCCCGTTCATGGAAACCCACGACCTCGAGGGCGGGCTTTGGGATCCGCTCGACGGCGACATCGATCCCAGCCAGGTCACGCAGGCGCTCGGCAAGGGTGCGCGCGCGGCGGGGGCCACCATCCTGCGGTTCACGCCGGCGACCGGCGTCAGCCGTAAGAATGGCGAATGGATCGTGCACACCGCAAAGGGCGACATCCGCTGCGAATACGTCGTGAACGCCGCCGGCTACTATGCCGCGCGGGTCGGCGAATGGTTCCTGCCGCACGGCGGGCGCCCGGTCCCCCTGACCGTCATGAGCCACCAGTATTTCCTGACCGAGGCCATCCCCGAAATCAAGGAATGGACCGAGGCCAACGGCCGCAAGGTGCCGCTGCTGCGCGATGTCGACAGCTCCTACTACCTTCGTCAGGACACCTACTCGCTGAACCTCGGCCCCTACGAGCGCAACTGCCGGCCCGCTTGGGCCACCCCCGATGAGCCGATGCCAGACGATTTCAGCTTCCAACTCTACCCGGACGACTTGGACCGGCTTGAATGGTATATCGAGGATGCCATGGCCCGCGTCCCGCTTCTGGGCACGCAGGGCGTGCAACGGAACATCAACGGCCCTATCCCCTACGCGCCTGACGGCCTGCCAATGCTGGGCCCGATGCCCGGCGTCCCCAACGCCTTCGAGGCGCACAGCTTCACCTTCGGCATCGCGCAGGGCGGCGGCGCAGGGAAAGTGATCTCGGAATGGATCATGCATGGCCATCCCGAGTGGGACATGTGGTCGGTCGATCCGCGTCGATACACCGATCACGCCGACCCGCAGTTCTGTCTCGGCAAGGCGATGGAGACCTATGGCCACGAGTACGCGATGCATTTCCCGCATCACGAATGGCCGGCTGAACGCGACCGGAAGCTGTCGCCGAACCACGACCGCCTGCTGGCGGATGGGGCGCAAATGGGGGCTTACAACGGCTGGGAACGCGCAAACTGGTTCGCCAGGAACGGTGACGACATCTCCGAGGAGGCGACCCAGACCTGGAACCGCTCCGGTCCCTGGGAACCGCGCGTACGCGCAGAAGTAGAGGCCGTTCGCAATAGCGCGGGGGTGATCGACCTCTGCGGCTTCTCGCGGTTCGGCATCAACGGCGATGGCGCGGCAGAGGCGCTTCGCGGCCTCATCACCGGGGCGCTGCCCAAGGTCGGGCGCATGAACCTGATCTACATTGCCGATGCACGCGGCCACGTGCTGACAGAGATGTCCTGCATTCGTCACGGCGAGGATGAGTTCACCCTGATGACCGCGGCGGTTGCGCAGTGGCACGACCGCGACGTGCTCAGGACCGCCCTGCCCGACGGCGTAGCGCTCGTCGACAAGACCCGCGATGTCATCGCCCTGCTGGTGACCGGCCCGACGTCGCGCGATGTGCTGGCCGCGATCAGCGACGCGGACCTGTCTCTAGGCTGGCTGACGCACCAACAGGCCAGCGTCGCGGGCAGACCGGCGATGCTCGTGCGGGTGTCGTTTGCCGGCGAGCTCGGCTGGGAAGTGCATTGCGCCCCTCAGGATACCCCGGCGGTCTATGCCGCCATCCGCGACGCGGGCGCGGCTCCGTTCGGCATGTATGCTCTGAACTCCATGCGGATCGAAAAGGGCTACCTGACCTGGAAAGGCGACCTGTCCTCGGACTACACCCTATTCGAGACCGGTCTCCACCGGTTCGTCAAACTCGAAAAATCGCAGGATTTCCCCGGGAAGGCAGCGCTTCTGGCCGCCGCCGAGACAGAACCGGCCAGACGGCTCGTGACGCTGACCGTCGAGCAGGGACAGCAAGACGCCCCCTACATGGCAACCGTCTATGCCGGTGGCTTGCGCGTGGGCGAAGTCCTGTCCTCGGCCTATGGTTACCGTGTCGATGCCGCAATCGCGATCGCCATGCTCGACGCGTCGGTTCCCGCCGACGCCAGCGTCGAGGTGGACGTCTACGGCAAACGCCTCGGCGCGACAGTGCAGACCTCTCGATGCCTTTGGGATGCGGACAACGCCCGCATCCGTGCCTGATCACTGACGCAAGGAACGAAGAAGATGGCTCTGCCTCCTGAAAAAGCCCGCGTCGTCATCGTCGGCGGCGGTGTCATCGGCTGCTCGGTCGCCTATCATCTGACGAAACTCGGTTGGACCGACGTGGTGCTGCTGGAACGCAAGCAACTGACCTCGGGTACCACCTGGCACGCGGCGGGGCTCATCGCTCAGCTGCGCGCGACGCAGAACATGACGCGGCTCGCGAAATACAGCCAGGAACTCTATGGCAGTCTCGAGGAGGAGACCGGTGTGGCCACCGGGTTCCGCCGCAACGGGTCGATCACCGTCGCGCTGTCGGACGAGCGCCGGGAAGAGATTCTGCGACAAGCCTCGATGGCCCGCGCCTTCGGCGTCGAAATCGAGGAAATCAGCCCCTCGGAACTCAAATACCGCTACCCGCACGTCAACGTCGATGACGTCACGGCGGCGGTCTACCTCGACAAGGACGGCCAAGGCGATCCGGCCAACATCGCGCTGGCGCTGGCCAAGGGCGCCAGGATGCGCGGCGCGCAGGTGCTGGAGCGCACCAAGGTCACCGGCTTTCGGAAGGACGGCCGCCGCATCACCGGCGTGTCATGGAAGGCGGATGGCCAGACCGGCACGATCGCCTGCGAAATGGTCGTGAACTGCGCCGGGATGTGGGGCCATGAGGTCGGTCGCAAAATGGGCGTGAACGTTCCGCTGCATGCCTGCGAGCATTTCTACATCGTCACCGACACCGTGCCGGGGCTGTCGCAACTGCCCGTGCTGCGCGTGCCCGAGGAATGCGCCTACTACAAAGAGGACGCTGGGAAGATCCTTCTGGGAGCATTCGAACCTGTCGCCAAACCCTGGGGCATGGCCGGGATATCCGAAGACTTTGAGTTCGACCAGTTGCCCGAGGACTTCGACCATTTCGAGCCGATCCTCGAACTCGCGGTGAACCGAATGCCGCTACTGGCCGAGGCGGGGATACACACGTTCTTCAACGGTCCCGAAAGTTTCACACCTGACGACGCATACCACCTCGGACTCGCGCCGGGGATGGACAATGCCTGGGTCGCAGCAGGCTTCAACTCCATCGGGATTCAGTCTGCAGGCGGGGCCGGTATGGCGCTGGCCGCCTGGATGGACACCGGCGAGAAGCCCTTCGACCTGGGCGATGTCGACATCGCGCGCATGCAACCCTTCCAGGGCAACAGGGCCTATCTCTTCGAGCGGTCCAAGGAAACGCTTGGGCTGCTCTATGCGGACCATTTCCCCTATCGTCAGAAGGCCACGGCTCGCGGCATCCGCCGATCGCCCCTCCACGAGGCGTTACTGCGCGCAGGCGCGGTGATGGGCGAACTGGCGGGATGGGAGCGCGCCAACTGGTTCGCCGACCCGGGGCAGAAGGCGGAATACGAATACTCCTGGAAGCGCCAGAACTGGTTCGAGAACGCCGCGCGCGAGCACAAGGCCATCCGCGAGAACGTCGGCATCTACGACATGTCCTCCTTCGGAAAGATCCGCGTGGAAGGTCCGGACGCGGAAGCCTTCCTGAACTACGTCTCGGCCAGCAACCTCTCCGTCCCGGTCGGCAAGATCGTCTACAGCCAGTTCCTGAACGCCTCGGGCGGGATCGAGGCTGACGTGACGATCACCCGCCTGTCCGAAACCGCCTATCTCGTGATCACGCCCGCAGCGAGCCGCCTCGCGGACCAGGAGTGGCTCCGCCGCCATCTCGGCGATTACCGCGTCACGCTCTTCGACATGACCGCCTCCGAGGCGGTGATCTGCGTCATGGGCCCCAATGCCCGCGCGCTGCTGCAAAAGGTCTCTCCCAGCGATTTCACGAACGAGGTCAACCCGTTCGGCACATGCCAGGAGATCGAGATCGGCATGGGCCTCGCCCGGGCCCATCGGGTGACCTACGTCGGCGAGCTCGGGTGGGAGCTATACGTATCCACGGACATGGCCGCGCATGTCTTCGAGGTTCTGCAAGAGGCGGGCCGCGAGTTGAACGCGAAGCTCTGCGGCCTGCACATGATGGACAGCTGCCGGATGGAGAAGGGCTTCCGCCACTTCGGCCATGACATTACCCCCGAGGACCATATCCTCGAGGCAGGATTGGGCTTCGCGATAAAGAAAACCGACGTCGATTTCATCGGTCGCGCGGCGATCCAGCGCAAACGCGACGAAGGCCTGCAGACCCGGCTGGTGCAGTTCATGCTGACCGACCCCGAACCGATGCTCTACCACGCCGAGCCCATCGTCCGCGACGGCCGCATCGTCGGCCACCTGTCGTCCGGAGCCTACGGCCACCACCTCGGCGCCGCGATGGGCATGGGTTACGTCCCCTGCACGGGAGAAACCCCGGCCGATCTCCTGACCTCGCCTTTCGAGATAGAAGTGGCCGGAAGACGGTTCCAGGCAACAGCCTCCCTAAGGCCATTCTACGACCCGAAGTCCGAGCGGGTGAGGGCTTGAATCAATACTCCGCGGAGCATCGGTTGGCGACAAGGAGACCACGTTCAAGCAAGTCATCGAGGGGTCCCGGGATGCAGTCGATGTCCTCCGGAAATTTGGGGTCGATATCCCAGAGACGATCCTGGACTGGAGCCCGGTGAAGACAGCCGGCTCCAGACGAAACCTGAACGGCACACCCTTTCCGACCAAGGTTGTCCAGTCCCCGGCGATGCGGGGATGCCCGGCCTGCCTACGCGAGGATGCGGCAGGTTCCGACCTTCCGTCACATCTGGCCATGGCGATGCGCGGGCACTGGCTGGTCCCGCATGTGTTCCTGTGCCTGGAGCACGAGCACCCACTGGTCCCCTTGTGGCGGGATCCCAGCCCCACATCCCGCTTCGACTCCGTCCGCCACCTGGCAGAGATCGACGATGACCTGATCTCGGGCAGGTTCGACAAGACCCTCCGCGACCCCACCGATTTCGATCTCTGGCTGGACGACCGGCTGCAGGGGATCGCGTCAGGTGGATGGCTCGACAGGCAGCCGCTTCACGCGGCCGCCAACTTCTGCCTGATGCTCGGCTATGCCCTGCTGCGGCACGAAGAGATCGCCCCTTCCGCCATCGACCCGGATGACCGCTGGGGGCTCCAGCAGATGGGATTCGAGATCGCCCGGGGCGGAGAAGACGCCGTCCGTGCCGCGCTCCGAGGCCTGCAGGCCCTGCCGGGCGGCCCCCACGAAGGGCCAAAGAAGGTCTTCCCGGTGCTCTACGATCGGCTGTCCCACCACTACCATGACAACCCGGACTACGCGGCCTTCCGGGCGATCCTGCGCGCCCACATGCTGGAGACCTGGCCTCTGGGGATCGGGGATGAGGTGATGGGCGAGCCGGTCATGGAGCGCCGGCTGCATTCCGTCAGAACCGCGGCGGCGGCGACCGGCATCGACCCGCGGCGCTTCCGCAAGATGCTCTCCGCTGCGGGGCTGGTCCCGGACGGCGGGGACGCGTTGCCCGACGCGTGGCAGGTCTTCGAGGCCGAGGCCGCCGAGCCGCTCCTGCGCGATCTCCAGCACCTGGTCACCACCAGCGCCTTCGCGCAGCTCATCGGCGCCTCACGGTCCCAGTTCGATCTGCTGGTCGCTGACGGAGTGCTTCAGCCCGCGTTGAATGCCCCGGACTTGAAGGCGGTCTGGAGCCCCGCAGACGGCACCGCCTTCCTCTAGAGCCTCCTCGTCGGCGCGACCCAGCTTCGGCAGGCGCAGCATGGCTGGATCCACATCTTGAGATCGGCACAGAGGCTGAAGATCCAGCCAAGCGAGATTATGGCCGCAATCCGGGAACGCCGGATCACGCGCATCGGCAACCACATGGATCATGAGGGCTTCGCGGCTGTCTATGTCTACCACCCCGAGGTCATGGGGATCCTCGGATCGGAGGAGCCGAGTGCGCAGACCATCGAGTTCTTCGCAAAATCCGTCGGCATGCGGCAACCCAGCAGGATGCGGCGACTCATCATGGACGGGCACACCCCGGCGACCCTGATGACAAACCCGAAAACTAAGGCGCTACAGTACTACGTGACCAAGGAGGACGCCGAGGCCTTCCACGAGCGGTTCTTCACCTCACGGACGATGGCGCAAGCGCTCGGGCGCAGCTGGCAGAGCCTGCGCGCGGATCTTCGGGGGAAGAGCATCGAGCCGTTCTCCCCGAATGATGAAGACTACGGGATCCTCTACTTGCGCAGGACCGTACTCTCCCGCCTCGGCTAAAATATCATACCCGGAAACCAAATCAGGCGGAGCCATGTGCTCCGCCCTTGTTTCTATGGCGTTTCGCGTTCGCCCGGAAAAAGGATGGTGTGAAACGCGGAAAAGGGATGGGGGGCCTGACAGACACGATGCCCCATCACCTCACCCGCATTTCGAGTGTCCGCAATCCGCGCAAGTCAGGCACCCTTCCACCATACGCAGCGAATACTGGCCGCAGTTCGGGCAGGCAGGCCCACGCGGCTTCTCTCCTGCGCGCAAGGCGGCGATCTGCGGGTCTTCCGCCGCAGCGGTGCCCTCACCGGCCAGGAAGCCGATGGCGATCATGTGCCGCTCGATCACGCCGCCGATCGCCGCCAGGATCGAGGGGATGTACTTGCCCTGCACCCAGGCGCCGCCTCGGGGGTCGAAGACCGCCTTTAGCTCCTCGACCACAAAGCTCACATCGCCGCCACGACGGAACACCGCGCTGATCATCCGCGTCAGCGCCACGGTCCAGGCGAAATGCTCCATGTTCTTGGAGTTGATGAAGACCTCGAACGGACGCCGCACGCCGCCGACCACCAGGTCGTTGATGGTGATGTAGATCGCATGCTCGCTTTCGGGCCACTTGATCTTGTAGGTCGTGCCCTCCAGCTCCTGCGGGCGGTCCAGCTTCTCGGAAAGGTAGACCACCTCGCCGCTCTCGTCCGGCTCGGGCTTGGCCTCCTCGGCCGAGGGCGTCACGCTCAGGACCGAGCCAGTGACGTCGTTCGGGCGGTAGGTGGTGCAGCCCTTGCAGCCCAGTTCCCACGCCTGCAGGTAGACGTCCTTGAAGTCGTCGAAGGCGATGTCCGCCGGGCAGTTGATCGTCTTCGAGATCGACGAGTCGATCCACTTCTGCGCCGCCGCCTGCATGCGGACATGCTCCAGCGGTGTCAGGCTCTGTGCGTCGACGAAATGATCCGGCAACGGAGCGTCGCCGTTGCGGTCGCGCCAGGCCTGCACGGCGTAGTCGACCACCTCTTCCTCGGTCCGCGAGCCGTCGTTTTGTAACACCTTGCGCGTGTAGCTATGGGCGAAAACCGGCTCGATCCCCGACGATACGTTGCCTGCGAACAGGCTGATCGTCCCGGTTGGCGCGATCGAGGTCAGCAGCGCGTTACGGATGCCGTGCTTGGCGATGGCGTCGCGCACGTCATCGTCCATCTCCTGCATGGTCTCGCCCGCAAGGTACTTCTCGCGGTCGAACAAGGGAAAGGCGCCCTTCTCGGCTGCCAGCTGCGCCGAGGCCAGATAGGCCGCGCGGGCGATCCGCTTCAACCAACGCTCCGTGACGCGCGCGGCCTCCTCGGAGCCGTAGCGTTCACCGACCATGACCAGCGCGTCGGCAAGGCCGGTGACGCCAAGGCCGATGCGGCGCTTGTTGGCGGCTTCTTCCGCCTGCTGCGGCAGCGGGAAACGCGAGGCGTCGACCACGTTGTCCATCATCCGCACTGCGGTGGCGACCAGGTCGTCCAGCGCGTCTTCGTCCAGCGCGGCGTCCTCGCCGAAGGCATCCGTCACAAGCTTCGCCAGGTTGATCGACCCCAGCAGGCACGCGCCGTAGGGCGGCAGGGGCTGCTCGCCGCAGGGGTTTGTCGCGGCGATCTGCTCGGCATAGTAGAGGTTGTTGCGCTGGTTGATCCGGTCGATGAAGATCACGCCCGGCTCGGCGTAATCATAGGTCGCGCGCGTGATCTTGTTCCACAAGTCGCGCGCCTGGATCGTGTGATAGACCTTCCCGTCGAACTTCAAATCCCAGGGGCCGTCGGCCTTAACCGCGTCCATGAAATCGTCGGTCACCAGTACGCTGAGATTGAACATGCGCAGCCGCGCCGGGTCCTGCTTGGCGGTGATGAAGCTCTCGATATCCGGGTGGTCGCAGCGCATCGTCGCCATCATCGCGCCGCGGCGCGAGCCTGCGGACATGATCGTGCGGCACATCGCGTCCCAGACGTCCATGAACGACAGCGGCCCCGAGGCGTCGGCGGCCACTCCCTTCACCACCGCGCCGCGCGGGCGGATGGTCGAGAAGTCGTAGCCGATGCCGCCGCCCTGCTGCATGGTCAGCGCGGCCTCTTTCAGCATGTCGAAGATGCCGCCCATGCTGTCGGGCACGGTGCCCATCACGAAGCAGTTGAACAGCGTCACGGTCCGGCCGGTGCCGGCACCCGCCACGATCCGGCCCGCCGGCAGGAAGCGGAAATCCTCGAGCGCCTCGTAGAACTTGTCTTCCCAGGTTTCCGGCTTCTTCTCGACCGAGGCCAGATCGCGGGCGATACGGCGCCAGGTGTCTTCGACGCTGGCGTCGATCGGCGTGCCGTCAGCCTCTTTCAGGCGGTACTTCATGTCCCAGATGGATTCGGCGATGGGGGCGGTAAAGCGGGTCATGTCGGACGCCTTCGATTCTGCGTGTCGGTACGTTTGGGAGGGCGTTCGACCATATGGCGAACGCCGCCTCAGGTCAATCCGCCGACCGCAATATACGGCGGCCCGATTTGATCGGAAAACCATATATCGTGGCTCGGCAGCACTGACGCGAAAGCTTCACCAAATATTCAAACACTTGGCACCTCGCTGCAAAGCATGGTCGTCACCCTGCCCCGGTGCGCACTCCGCGCCGTCCAGCCGAACAGCCAGACAGGACAGGGATCATGACCCGGAAACCCCTCATCTCGCCGCGCCTCAGCCGCCGTACCGTGCTTGCGGGCGGCACCGCCTTCGCCACCACGCTGGCCGCCCCGGCGCTGGTCCGCGCCGCGGCCCGCCCGGTCTTCACCCACGGCGTGCAGTCGGGCGATGTCGACGCCGCCTCGGGCATGATCTGGACCCGCACCGACCGGCCCGCACGCGTCGCCGTCGAGGTCGCCACCACCGAAAGCTTCAAGGACGCACGCCAGCTGGCCCCGCTACACGCGCTGCCAGAGAGCGACTTCGCCGTGAAGCGCCTGATCGAGGGCTTGCCTTCGGACCAGGAGATCTTCTACCGCTTCACCGCCACTGACCTCTCGGACGTCAACGCGACTTCCGAGCCGCTGGTCGGTCGTTTCCGCACCGCGCCTGCCTCGCGCCGCTCGGTCCGTTTCGCCTGGTCGGGCGACACCGCCGGTCAGGGCTGGGGCATCGACGACGACGGCATGGCGACCTATGCCACCATGGCGCAGCACCAGCCGGACTTCTTCCTGCATTCGGGCGACACGATCTATGCCGACGGCCCGATGACTGACGAGGTCGAGCTGGCCGACGGCAGCCTGTGGAAGAACACCACCCTGATCGACGAGAAGCGCAAGGTCGCCGAGACCCTCGACGAATTCCGCGGCCAGTGGAAGTACAACATGATGGACCGGCACGTGCAGGCGCTGAACGCCGTTGCGCCGACCTTCTTCCAGTGGGACGACCACGAGGTCGTCAACAACTGGTCGCCGGGCAAGGACCTGAGCGGCGACGACCGCTACACCGAGAAGTCCATCGACCTGCTGGCCGCCCGCGCCGGCCGCGCCTTCCACGAGATGACGCCGATCCGCTTCGCCCCGTCCGAGCCCGGCCGCGTCTATCGCAAGATCGCCTACGGCCCGATGCTGGACGTGTTCTTCCTCGACCTGCGCTCCTACCGTACCGCGAACAGCGAAGGCCTGCAGGATCAGCCCTCGGACGCCACCCGCGCCCTGGGCGCCGAGCAGATCGCCTGGCTAAAGCGCGAACTGGCGAGCTCGCAGGCGACGTGGAAGGTCATCGCCTCGGACATGCCCATCGGCCTTGTGGTGCGTGACGGCGACTATATCGAGGCCGTCGCGAACGGCGAGGACGGCAGCCCCAAGGGTCGCGAATTCGAGATCGCCGACCTGCTGCGCTTCATCAAGACCGCCGGCGTCACCAACACCGTCTGGTTCACTGCCGACGTCCACTACACCGCTGCACACCATTACAGCCCGGACCGGGCCGCCTTCCAGGACTTCGAGCCGTTCTGGGAGTTCGTCTCGGGCCCGCTCCACGCCGGGACCTTCGGGCCGAACGCGCTCGACGGCACCTTCGGTCCCGAGGTCCGTTTCGTGAAGGCCCCGACCGAGGAACAGGGCGTCAACCTGCCGCCCAGCGCCGGGCTGCAGTTCTTCGGTCTGGTCGACATCGACGGCGCGACCGAGCAGATGACCGTGCGCCTGATGGACCGCGGAAACACCGAGCTTTGGTCGACCACGCTCGACCCGCAGCGCGCCGCGCTCTGACACTGGACCGGGCCGCCGCCTAAGTCGCGGCGGCCCGTTTCCCCTTCCCGTCCCGCTCTGCTAGGTTGCCCGCCTCACCGGAAGAATCGCGAGGCATCGGCGGTGGCGAAACTGCATCTGATCAAGCTGTCCGTAGGCACCGAAAGCGTCGATACGCTGAACGAGTGGCAGCGGGTCGTGGCCGACCGCAACCGCGCCGCGGGCCTTGGCCCCATCGTCACCCATGTCACCCGCATGTGGCCCCGGCGGCAGGATGAACTGCTCGACGGCGGCTCGATCTACTGGGTGATCAAGGGTACCGTCCTGGCCCGCCAACCGGTGCTCGACCTTCAGGAGCGCATCGACGCCGAGGGCATCCGCCGCTGCGCCATCGTGCTTGAGCCGGGCCTGATCCGCACCCACCCGCAACCGCGCCGCGCCTTCCAGGGCTGGCGCTATCTCAAGCCCGAGGACGCGCCGCGCGACTTGCCCGAAGGCGCCGACGGCGAGGACGAGTTGCCGCCGGAACTGCACTCCGCCTTGTCGGATTTCGGCATTCTCTGACCCCCGTCTTGGCACCGGGGTCACGAACGCGTGATCGCGTGACGGAATTTGGCTTCCCCTGCGTAAAAAGGTTGGGCCAATCCAACAGGGGGAACCTATGACCCGTCTCACCGCAAAAGATTTCGACCAGCGCGTGCTGGATCTGTTCGACGGCTACGTGCATGGCAAGATCACCAAACGTGATTTCATGGACGGCGCGGCGAAGTTCGCCATCGGCGGCATGACCGCCACCGCCATGTTCGAGGCGCTCAAGCCCGATTACGCCCTGGCCCAGCAGGTGGCCGAAGACGACCCCGACATCGTGACCGAGCGCGTGACCTACAACTCGCCCAACGGGCATGGCGAGATCAGCGGCCTCATGGCGCGGCCGTCCTCGGGCGATGGTCCGTTCGGCGCCGTCCTTGTCGTGCACGAGAACCGGGGCCTGAACCCGTATATCGAAGACGTCGTGCGCCGCGTTGCCAAGGCCGGATTCCTGGCGCTCGGCCCCGACGGCCTGTCCCCGCTGGGCGGCTATCCCGGCACTGACGAGGAAGGCCGCGAAATGCAGGCGAGCATGGACCGCCCCAAGCTTCTGCAGGACTTCTTCGCCGGCTATGAGTTCGTCCGCGACCACGAACTGTCGAATGGCAAGGCGGGCGCCGTCGGTTTCTGCTACGGCGGCGGCGTCTGCAACGCGCTGGCCGTGGCCTACCCCGAGATGGCAGCCTCGGTCCCTTACTACGGCAGCCAGCCGGACACTGCCGACGTGCCGAAGATCCAGGCGCCGCTGATGCTGCAATACGCGGGACTCGACGAGCGTATCAACGCCGGCTGGCCCGCCTATGAGGAAGCGCTCCGGACGAACAGCAAGGCCTTCTCGGCCCACTTCTATCCGGACGTGAACCACGGCTTCCACAACGACACGACCCCGCGCTACGACGCGGATGCGGCGGAGCTGTCCTGGAGCCGGACGATCCTGTTCTTCGAGAACCACTTGGCAGCCTGACCCGGCCCGCCAAGCGTGCCTGTCACCGGGCCAACAGGTCTGGGACGGGCACGTTGTCTATCAATCGTGCGCTGCCCAGACGGGCAGCCACGAACACCCGCGCACCCTTACCGGGAGAAGGCGCGATCCGCAGCGTCTCGGCGTCGCGGCACTCCAGATACTCGACCTCGTTGAACCCGGCGATGATCAGGTTCTCAGCGGCCTCGACGCAGGCCAGCTCGGTCGGCTCGCCCTCGGCGATGCGGCTGGCGACGCGCGTGATCTCTGCAAAGAGGCGCGGCGCGATGGCCCGGTGCTCGGCGCCGAGATGGCGATTGCGCGTGGACATCGCCACGCCGTCGCCCTCGCGCACCGTCGGGACCCCGACAATCCGGGTCGGATAGTTCAGGTCGCGCACCAGCTTGCGGATCAGCTGCAACTGCTGCCAGTCCTTCTCGCCGAAATAGGCGCTGTCGGCGCGTGCCATGTTCAGCAGCTTCGTGACCACCTGCGCGACCCCATCGAAATGACCCGGGCGCCCGGCAGCGCAAAGCACTTCCTCGTCGTACTCGACCAGCACCTTGGTCGAGAAGCCGCGCGGGTAGATCTCGTCGACCTTCGGAGCGAATGCCAGGTCCACAAATTCGATCCGGGCCAGTTCCAGGTCGTCATCCTCGGTCCGGGGATAGTTCGCCAGGTCCTCGTTCGGTCCGAACTGCGTCGGGTTCACGAAGAGCGTCAGGATGACTTTCTCCTCGCGCTCCTTCGCGGCGCGGATCAGCCGTGTGTGTCCGCCGTGCAGCCCGCCCATTGTCGGCACCAGGCCGATGCGCTCGCCATCCTCATGCCAGGCGGCGACGCGCGCGGCCAGCTCGGCCACCGTGCGGACTAGTTCCACGGCGGAACGCCGGTTTCGCCCGGCAGCAGTTTCTCGGTCAGTGCGGTGTACGCGGCGCGCATCTCGTCCCCCCAAGCGGCCCGGCGAGAGGCGAACAGCGTCGCCTGCGACCGCAGGATTACCCCGTCGGACAGGACTTTCAAGTGGTTCGCCCTGAGCGTCTCTCCGGTCGAGGTGATGTCGGTTATCGCCTCGGCAGTCAGGTTCTTCACCGTACCCTCGGTCGCGCCCTGGCTGTCCACCAGGCTGTAATCCGCGACGCCCTGCTCCTTGAAGAAGCGGCGGGTCAGCGTGTGGTACTTGGTGGCGACGCGCAGCCGGTGGCCATGCGCTTGCCGGAAAGCAGCGGCGGCGGCGTCCAGATCGTCCATTGTGTCGACATCGATCCAGAATGCGGGGACTGCGACGATCAGGTCAGCATGGCCGAAACCCAGTTCGGCCACCTCGAGCGCCGTGCCGGGTCGCAGCTTCTCGGCCACGAGGTCCTGCCCTGTGACGCCCATGTGGATGCGGCCCTGCGCCATCTCGCGCGGGATCTCGCCCGCCGACAGCAGCACCAATTCGACGCCTTCGACGCCGTCCACCCGTCCTGCGTATTCGCGCCCCGAGCCGGTTCGCTTCAGCACCACGCCCCGTTCCGCGAACCACGCGAACGTGTCATCCTGCAACCGCCCCTTCGAGGGCACGCCCAGCTTCAGCGTCATCGGCCTGCCTCCAGCGCCAGCAGAGCCTCGGGCCGGATGATGCCGCCCACCGCAGGCACACCGCCGCCCGAAACGTCGAGGACGCGGGTCAGCGCGTCGTAGCGCCCGCCGCTGGCGATCACCGGCAGGTCCGGTCGCTCCGGCGCATAGAAGCCGAACACGAAGCCGTCGTAATACTCCAGCGAGGTCCGCCCGTAGGAGCCCTCGAACGGTAGCGCATCCACATCGACCCCGCGCGCCGACAGCGCATCCAGCCGCGCCGCGAACCGGTCTACCGCGGGCGCGAGCGTCGTCGACTCGCCCGCCAGATCGCGCAACGTGACCAGCGCCTTCGCTGCCGGGGCGCGCAGCTCCAGCAGCGCCTCGATCAATTGCACTTCCATGTCGGCCAGCGGCGGCGTTGCCGCATCGCGCACCAGCCGCTTGATCCGCTGGGCAACCTCCTGCGCGCTGCGCTTGCCCACCGCGCGGCCGGCCGCCTTGATCGCCGGCATCGGGTCATCGCCCACCGCCGACACCAGGTCCGCTTTCGGATGCTGCATGGAGCCATAGCGCTCCAGCAGCCGATGGAACCGCGCCGGTCGCCAGACATGTCGGCGCAGCGCATGGCGGCGGTCGTCGGTGGTGGCCAGCCCGTCGATCGCCGCGAACAGCAGCCCCATGTCGCCGGTGGCAGGCTGCAATCCCCGCCCGTCCAGCGCCTTGGCGAACAGCGCGAAGGCCTCGGCGTCCGAGGCCGCCGGATCGGCGCCGTCGAACAACTCGAACCCACACTGCAGATACTCGGACGCCCGGCCGGTCCCGGTCTCCTGCTTGCGCCAGACCCGGCCCGCATAGCAATAGCGCGCGGGTTCGGCCCCGTGCGCCATGTGCCGCTCGACCACGGGAACGGTGAAATCCGGGCGCATCATCATCTCGCGCTCGCCATCCGAAGTCACAAACGCACGCGCGCGGATATCCTCGCCGTAGAGGTCCAGCAGCACCTCGGCGGGCAGCAGCGCGGCGGGATCGACCTTGGCCGCACCGGCCTGCGCGAACAGGTCCAGCAGGCGCGAGACCTCGGCCTCCAACCGCTCCAGCCCGGCACCGGTGCGGGCACCGTCGAGGTAGGCGCGTTCCATCATCGGCTCAGCCTGCGCGCGCGATCATCTTGCGGACTTCCTCGACCAGAGCGCCGCGCGGCACCTCGATCTGTGCGGGCTGGGACTTCCACTCGTCATGCGTCTCCATCTCGGCCGCCAGCCGCTTGCCCAGCGCCAGATCCTTCAACTGGATCACACCGCGGGCCTTCTCGTCGCCGCCCTCGATGACGGCGACCGGGCTCTGCCGCGTATCGGCATATTCCAGCTGCTTGCCGAATTTGTTCGGATTGCCCAGGTAAACCTCGGCCCGGACTCCGGCGTTGCGCAGCTCACGCACCATCTGCTGGTAGTCGGCCATCCGCTCGCGATCCATGACGGTGACCACTACGGGCCCCGCCGCCTCGGCCGCGTGGCGACCCTTGGCAGCCAGCGCCGCCAGCAACCGGTCGACGCCGATCGACACACCCGTTGCGGGCACCGCCTGCCCAGTGAAGCGTTTGACCAGATCGTCATAGCGCCCACCGCCGGCGACCGAGCCGAACTGACGCGGACGCCCCTTCTCGTCGGTGATTTCGAAGGTCAGCTCGGCCTCGTAGACCGGCCCGGTATAATACCCAAGACCGCGCACGACCGAGGGATCGATCAGAAACTGGTCGGTGCCGTAACCCTGCGCCGTGACCAGATCGCCGATTTGCTCAAGCTCGTCGACGCCCTCGGTTCCGGAGGCCGAGCCGGTGACCAGCCCGCGCAGGTTGGCGATGGTCGCCCCCGCATCGGCGCCGCGCGCCTGCATGAAGCCCATGACCACCTCGGCCGCATCCGCCGACAGGCCCGCACCCTTGGTGAAATCGCCGCTGTCGTCTTTGCGGCCCTCGCCCAGCAACGCACGTACGCCATCCAGACCCAGCCGGTCCAGCTTGTCGATGGCGCGCAGCACAATGCCGCGCCGGTCTGCGTGGGCATCAGGATCCGAAGGATCCAGAAGCCCCACGACCTCCATCACCCCGTTCAGGACCTTTCGGTTGTTTAGCCGCACGATGTAATCGCCGCGCGCGATCCCGACCGCCTCGAGCGTGTCGGCGAGCATGGCGCAGATCTCGGCATCGGCCCCGGCCGAGGCCGAACCGACGGTGTCCGCATCGCACTGGTAGAACTGTCGGAACCGCCCCGGCCCCGGCTTCTCGTTGCGCCAGACCGGGCCGACGGCATAGCGGCGGTAGGGATTCGGAAGATCGTTGCGGTACTGCGCGTAGACCCGCGCCAGCGGCGCGGTCAGGTCGTAGCGCAGCGCCATCCAGCTTTCGTCCTCGTCCTGCCAGGCGAAAACGCCCTCGTTCGGACGGTCCACGTCGGGAAGGAACTTGCCCAGCGCCTCGACGGTCTCGACCGCGCTCGTCTCGAGCGGATCGAAGCCATACGCATGGTACACGCCGGTGATCCGCGCCAGCATCTCGGCACGCCCGGTCACTTCGGACCCGAAATAGTCCCGGAATCCCTTGGGCTGCTGCGCCTTGGGGCGCGGCGCCTTCTTCACTTTAGCCATTCGGATGTCTCCCGCCTGCGCGCGTGTCCTATCGCAGGGCTTGAAAGGGGGCAAGCGTGCCACATTCCGGGCGGATCCTCGCCGATCGAAACGCCCGAGGGAACCGCGGGTTGTCAGAGACCCGTGGGTCACAGCACTTCATCCGGGAAGGCAACTACGACGGACAGCACAATGCTCGCAGCGTTCCCCCGGTTCATCATCCTCTCGGCCGCACTTGCGACGGCCGCCTGCACCGCCCCGCAAGTCGACGAGATCTCTCGTGCCGATACCCAGACCGAGGCGGTCACCTACTCCCAGTCGGACTTCACCTGCCTGCGCGAGGCCATCTACCACGAGGCCGCGGCGCATTCGCTCGACGGCCAGCGTGCCGTGGCGAACGTGATCATGAACCGTGCGGACGATCCGCGCTTCCCCAACAGCATCTGCGGCGTGATCGCCGACGGCTGCCAGTTCTCCTACCGCTGCGACGGCAAGCCGGAAGTCTATGCAGACAAGGTAAAACTGGCCAACGCCACCAAGGCGACCGAGATCGTTCTGGCCAACCCGTCCGAGGATGTCAGCGGCGGCGCCCTGTTCTTCCACGCAGCCCGGATGGCCCCGGGCTGGTTCGCGACGCTGAAGCGTACCGCGACCCTGGGCGGGAACATCTTCTACCGCTGAAGCGGGCCGCCAAGGCCCCGATAGCTGCCGCAGTGAAAGACCAGCGGGGCGCCTCCGCCCTGCTCCAGCCGCAGCACCTCTCCGACCATGATCAGATGATCGCCACCCTCGTACTGGGCGGCGTGCGCGCATTCGAGCCGCGCCGCGCAGCCGTCGATGAGGGGCGAATCGCCCAGCCCGGCCACAGTATCGATTCCCTCGAAATCCGCGCCAGTGCGCGCAAACCGGTCCGCCAGCCAACGCTGATCCTCGGTCAGCACGTGAATCGCGAAATGTGAAGCCTTCTGGAACGCCGGGAACCGCTGCGAGCGGCGCGCCGGCGCCCAGAGCACCAGCGGCGGATCCAGCGAGACCGATGCGAAACTGTTCGCGGTGATTCCAAGCGGACCGTCCCCGGTCAGCGTCGTCACCACGGTCACGCCGGTCGCGTACTGTCCCAGCGCGTCGCGCAGTTCGCGTTGGTCGATGCTCATCTCGGCCCTTCCGGTCTTACCCTGCTGTTCCGGTTCTGCCCCCATGCACGGCGATTGTCACGCGGGTTGCGCCCGCCTATCTGTCGCGCAAGACGCCCCGGAGGATGCAGATGACCCAGGATGACCGCCTGACAAGGCTAGAAGAGATGCTGACCCACCAGGCCGCAACGATCGAGGACCTGTCCGAGATCGTCCGCAGCCAAGCCGACCGGATCGACATACTGGAACGCCGCGTGCAGCAACTCCGCGAACGCGCCGCTCAGGCCGAAGCCGAAGGCGGCCACGTCTACGGAGACGAGCGGCCGCCTCACTACTAGGGCCTAGAATTCCTCGACATGCGCAACGCCCGGGACGTGCTTGATCGCCCCCATGATCTGCGGCGTCACCGGGTAGCGCTTGGGGAGTTCCACCTCGACCTCACCCGGTAGCTCGGGGTGCATCAGGATCAGGTTCACCGGCCCACCCGCACGCTTCACGCCGCCAGCCGCCTCCTCGAGCCGGGTCGCGACCGAGCCCAGCGCCGTGGGATCGTCCACGAAGATCTTCAGTCCGGCGGGGGCCGCGCCCATCACCGCTTCGTCCACGGTCTGCACGCCGCGCGCCAGCAACTTAAGCTGCTCTGACTCGTAGGTCGCCTCGACCGCCAGCACCACGTTCGCGCCCGGCTCCAGCAGGTCGCGGAATTTCTCCAGCGGCTCCGAGAACATGGTCACTTCGTAGATCCCGGTCGGATCGCTGAGCGTGACAAAGGCGAACCGGTTGCCCTTGGCCGACTTTCGCTCCTGCTTTACGGCGACGGCCCCGGCGATCTTGGCGGCGATCGGCCCGCCTTTCACCTTCTGCTCGATCTCGGTCAGCGTCATGACGCGCTGGCGCTTGAGCGGGCCCATGTAGTCGTCCAGCGGGTGCCCGGACAGGTAGAAGCCCACCGCCATGTGCTCCGCCCCCAGCCGCTCGGTCGCCAGCCAGTCCTCGGGCTGCGGCAGCTTGGGCGCGGGCAGTTCCTCTCCCGCCGCGCCGAACATCGAGATCTGCGCCGAAGCCTTGTCTTCGTGCGCCGCCGCCGAATAGGCGACCAGCTTGTCCACCGCCTCGAACATCCGTCGCCGGTTGCTGTCCAGCCCGTCGAACGCCCCGGCGCGCGCCAGCATCTCCAGCGGACGCTTGCCGACCCGCTTCAGATCCACCCGGCGGGCGAAATCGAAGATGTCGCTGAACGGGCCGCCCTCCTCACGCGCGCGGACGATCATCCGCATCGCCTCGGTCCCGACGTTCTTCAGCGCGCCGAGCCCGTAGACCACGCGCCCCTCGGAAACACTGAACAGCGCCTCCGAACGATTCACGCAGGGCGGGATCACCTCGATCCCCAGCCGGTCGACCTCCTGCTTGTAGATGCTCAGCTTGTCGGTCAGGTGGATATCGCAGTTCATGACCGAGGCCATGAACTCGACCGGGTGGTTCGCCTTCAGCCAGGCGGTCTGGTAGCTGACCACCGCATAGGCGGCGGCGTGCGACTTGTTGAAGCCGTAGTTGGCGAACTTCTCCAGCAGGTCGAAGACCTCGGTCGCCTTGGCCTTGTCGACACCGTTCGCCTTTGCGCCCTCGACGAACTTCGGACGCTCGGCGTCCATCGCCTCCTTGATCTTCTTGCCCATGGCGCGGCGCAGCAGGTCCGCGCCGCCAAGGCTGTAGCCCGCCATGACCTGCGCGATCTGCATCACCTGCTCCTGGTAGACGATGATGCCCTGCGTCTCTTCCAGGATGTGGTCGATCAGCGGATGGATCGAGGCGATCTTCCGCTGCCCGTTCTTCACCTCGCAATAGGTCGGGATGTTCTCCATCGGACCGGGACGATAGAGCGCCACCAGCGCGACGATATCTTCGATACAGGTCGGCTTCATGCGCCGCAGCGCATCCATCATGCCGGTGGATTCCACCTGGAACACCGCCACCGTCTTGGCCGAGGCATAAAGCTGATAGGTCCGCTCATCCTCCAGCGGGATGGCGTTGATCTGGTTCTCAGCCCCCTCGGGCGGCTCATAGAGAGTGCTGCCATCCGGCGCGATGTGCAGGTCGCGCCCCTGCCCGTGGATCAGGTCGATCGCCCCCTGGATCACCGTCAGCGTCTTGAGGCCCAGGAAGTCGAACTTCACCAGCCCTGCCTGCTCGACCCACTTCATGTTGAACTGGGTCGCCGGCATGTCCGAGCGCGGATCCTGGTAGAGCGGCACGAGCTGCACCAGCGGCCGGTCCCCGATCACCACACCGGCAGCGTGGGTCGAGGCATTCCGGTAAAGCCCCTCGACCTTCTGCGCATAGTCGAGCATGCGCGCGACGACCTCTTCCTGCCGCGCCTCCTCGCGCAACCGGGGCTCGTCGCTGAGCGCCTTCTCGATGCTCACCGGCTTCACGCCCTCGACCGGGATCAGCTTCGACAGCCGGTCCACCTGGCCATAGGGCATCTGCAAGACGCGGCCGACATCGCGCACGGCGGCCTTCGACAACAGCGCACCGAATGTGATGATCTGAGCGACCTTGTCGCGGCCGTACTTCTCCTGCACGTACTGGATCACCTCCTCGCGCCGATCCATGCAGAAGTCGATATCGAAGTCCGGCATCGAAACACGTTCCGGGTTCAGGAAGCGCTCGAAAAGCAGGCTGTAGCGCAGCGGGTCGAGGTCGGTGATCGTCAGCGCATAGGCGACCAGCGAACCGGCGCCCGAGCCACGTCCCGGCCCCACCGGAATGTCGTGGTCCTTGCCCCACTTGATGAAGTCCGCAACGATCAGGAAGTAGCCCGGAAAGCCCATCCCCTCGATGATGCCCAGCTCGAAATCCAGCCGCTTCTGGTACTCCTCGACCGGGGCCGCATGCGGGATCACCGCAAGCCGCGCCTGCAGGCCCTCGTTCGCCTGGCGGCGCAGTTCCTCGACCTCGTCATCGGCGAACTTCGGCAGGATCGGATCGCGGGTCCGGGCGCGATAGGCGCAGCGGCGCGCGATCTCGACGGTGTTCTCGATCGCCTCGGGCAGGTCGGCGAACAGCTCGGCCATCTCTTCGGGCGTCTTGAAATAGTGCTGGTCGGTCAGCACCCGGCGCGGCGCGGCCTGGTCGACATAGGCCCCGTCGGCGATGCAGAGCAGCGCGTCGTGCGCCTCGTACATGCCCGGATCGGTGAAATGCACGTCGTTCGTGGCCACCAGCGGCAGGTCCAGCGCATAGGCCAGGTCGACCAGCGCCGGCTCGGTCGCCGCCTCCGCCGCCGTACGCTTTCCCCCGTCCGAGGGATGCCGCTGCACCTCGATGTAAAGCCGGTCCCCGAACAGCCGCTTCAGCCGCTCCGCCAAGACCTTCGCCTCGGCCTCCTGGCCGTCGCGGATCAGCTGCCCCAGCGGCCCCTCGGCGCCGCCGGTCAGGCAGATCAGTCCCTCGGCATGGGCTTCCAGGTCCTCGAGCGTGATCCGCGATTCCTCGTCGCCGCTTTCCAGGTAATAGGCCGAGGACAGCGCCATCAGGTTCATGTACCCCGGCTCGTCCTGCGCCAGCAGCACGATGGCACGCGGCGGCGCGCCCTTCTCGCCGGGCCGGGCAGGCGGCGCATAGGCCAGCGCCAGCTGGCAGCCGATGATCGGCTGCACGCCCGCCTTGGCGGCGATCTCGGAAAACTCCAGTGCGCCGAACAGGTTGCCGGTATCGGTCACGGCGACAGCAGGCATCCCGGCGGATTTCGCCATGCCAGCCAAGGCCTTGACCTGAATCGCCCCCTCCAGCAGCGAGTATGCAGAATGGACGCGAAGGTGGATGAATCGGGGCTGGGTCATTGGCAGATATAGCCGCGCCTGGCGGTCCGGGGTCAACCCCGCGTTCCCGCGCCCACTGCAGGGCCGCCCACGGCCCTGCACGGGGTCTTGCGCGCGCCAGCGCGCTCCGCATGATCAATGGAAGATCCCCCGATGAGACGCTTGCACCACGCAGGTTTTTCCGGTCCATTTGACCAAACGGACAAAAATGACGCCGCGCGTCCGCGCCCGGCCCGACAGGAGAGACCCATATGGGCCAGATCCGCTTCCTCTTGAACGGGACGCCCGTGACGCTGGACGACCCGGCGCCGGACGAGACCCTGCTCGACTGGCTGCGCCAAACCCGCCGCCTGACCGGCACCAAGGAGGGCTGCAACGAGGGCGATTGCGGCGCCTGCACGGTCTGCGTCACCGCGCTCGAGGACGGCGCGCAGGTTCACCGCGCACTCAATGCCTGCATCCTGTTTTTGCCGCAGCTCCACGGCCGCGCCGTGCGCACGGTCGAGGGCATTTCGGGCCCCGACGGCGCGCTTCACCCGGTCCAGCAGGCGATGGTCGAGCACCATGGCTCGCAATGCGGCTTCTGCACCCCCGGCTTCGTCATGTCGCTCTTCACCGCGCATCGTGACGGGCGGCAGGACTTCGACGACATCCTTGCAGGCAACCTCTGCCGCTGCACCGGCTACGCCCCGATCCTGCGCGCCGCCGAAGCCGCCGCCCAGATGCCGCAACCGAAATGGCTGCTGGACGAGACCGAAGCCCTCGCCGCGCTCGACACCGGCGAGGACGTCACCGGCCCCGGTTATTGCGTGCCTGCGACCCTCGACGGGTTCGCCGACTGGTACGCTGCAAACCCCGATGCGACGCTGGTTTCGGGCGCGACAGACGTGGGCCTCTGGGTCACCAAGGCGCTGCGCCAGCCCCGCCCGCTGGCCTTCCTGCACCGGCTCCGCGAGCACCAGCAGATCACCACCAACGACAGCGGTGCGCTCATCGTCGGCGGTGGCGTCACCCTGACCCGCTTGCGCGGCATCATGGCCGCCCGTCATCCAGACTTCGCCGAGATGATCCGCCGCTTCGGCGGCGCGCAGGTGCGGGCGGCGGCGACCGTCGGCGGCAACATCGCCAACGGCTCGCCGATCGGCGACAGCCCGCCCGCGTTGATCGCCCTCGGTGCGACGCTCACCCTGCGCCTCGGAAACGAACGCCGCACGCTTCCGCTCGAGGATTTCTTCATCGACTACGGCAAGCAGGACCGCCGCCCCGGCGAATTCGTCGAAAGCGTCACGATCCCCGCCCAGGCAGACCGGCTGCGCTGCCACAAGCTTTCCAAACGCTTCGACAGCGACATCTCGGCGGTCTGCGGCTGCTTCAACATCGCCGTCGAAAACGGCACCGTGACCTCCGCCCGCATCGCCTTCGGCGGCATGGCCGGCACCCCGAAACGCGCGACCCAGGTCGAGCAGGCCCTGACCGGCCAGCTTTGGACCCTCGCCACAGTCGAGGCCGCGCTACCTGCCTTCGCCCGGGACTTCACCCCGCTCACAGACATGCGCGGCAGCGCCGAGTACCGGCTGCGGACCGCCGCCAACATGCTGCTGCGCACCTTCCACGAGGATCAGGGCACGCCGACGCGCCTCGCCCGCGCTTCCCGCATCGAAGGGGTCTCGGCATGAGCGTCCACCAGTCGAAATCCCACGACAGCGCGCCGCTGCACGTCACCGGCCGCGCCCGCTATACCGACGACGTGCCGCTGCCGGACAACGCGGTGCACCTGGCCTTCGGCCTGTCGCCGGTGGCACGCGGCAAGTTGAACGGCCTCGACCTCTCCGAAGTGCGCGCCGCGCCCGGCGTCATCGACGTGCTGGCCGCCGAGAACCTCCCCTTCGCCAACGACGTCTCGCCCGCGCCCGCGCCCGAGCCGATGCTGGCCACCGACCGCGTGCACTTCCTGGGCCAGCCGCTGTTCCTGGTGATCGCCGACAGCCACCTCGCCGCCCGCCGTGCCGCGCGTTTGGGCAAGCCCGACATCGCCGAGGACCCGCCGATCCTCTCCATCGAGGACGCGCTGGAACGCGGCGCGCCGGAACTGGAACCTCCGCTGACCTTCGCGCAAGGCGACGCCGAGGGGCAGTTGCCGAACGCCCCGCGCCGCCTGCAGGGCAGCATCCACATCGGCGGGCAGGAGCATTTCTACCTCGAAGGCCAGGCCGCGCTGGCCCTGCCGGGCGAGGGCGACGTGACGGTGCACTGTTCCACCCAGCACCCGTCCGAGATCCAGCACAAGGTCGCCGCCGCGCTCGGCCTGCCCTATGCGCTGGTCCGGGTCGAGACCCGCCGCATGGGCGGCGGTTTCGGCGGCAAGGAAAGCCAGGGCAACGCGCTGGCTGTTGCTTGCGCCGTGGCCGCCATGCGGACGGGCCGCGCGGCACGAATGCGCTATGACCGCGACGACGACATGGTCATCACCGGCAAGCGCCACGATTTCCGCATCGATTACGACGTCGGCTATGACGAGACCGGCCGGATCACCGCGCTGGATGTCGTACAATACTGCCGCTGCGGGTGGAGCGCCGACCTGTCGCTGCCCGTGGCCGACCGGGCGATGCTGCACGCCGACAACGCCTATTACCTGCCGCACATCCGCATCCGCTCGCACAGGCTGGTGACCAACACCCAGTCCGCGACAGCCTTCCGCGGCTTCGGCGGCCCGCAGGGCATGGTCGGGATCGAGCGTATCGTGGACCACGTCGCCCACGCGCTGGACCGCGACCCGCTCGAGGTCCGCCGGGCGAACTTCTACCGCGACAGCGACACTTCGGCCCCCGCGCCTCACGGCAACCAGCCCACGGCAATCGACGTGCCCGGCGACGAGGCCTCGCGCGGCGCCGAAGTCCCCGCGCCCAAGGTCCACCCCCCGGCGACCGATCTGCAGACCACGCCCTATCACATGCCGGTCGAGGACTGCATCATCAACGCCCTGACCGAACGGCTGGCCGAGACCTCGGACTACGCCGCCCGCCGGGCCGCGATCGAGGTAGCCAACCTCGACAGCCCGATCCTGAAACGCGGCATCGCATTGACCCCGGTGAAGTTCGGCATCTCGTTCACGCTGACCCACCTCAACCAGGCGGGCGCGCTGGTCCATGTCTACTCCGATGGCTCGATCCACCTGAACCATGGCGGGACCGAGATGGGCCAAGGCCTGAATACCAAGGTCGCGCAGGTCGCCGCCAAGGTGTTCGAACAGCCGCTCGACGCCGTGCGCATCACCGCCACCGACACCGGAAAGGTGCCGAACACCTCGGCCACGGCGGCAAGCTCGGGCTCGGATCTCAACGGCATGGCCTGCAAGGCCGCCTGCGAGACGATCCGGCAACGCCTGGTCGACTTCGCCGCCGAGCGCTGGCAGACCGAGCCCGCGCACATCCGCTTCACCCCCGTGGGCGTCGAGATCAAATCCGAGCGTCTCAGCTTCAAGGAACTGGTGCAGGCTGCCTACATGGCGCGCGTTTCGCTGTCGGCGACCGGCTTCTATGCCACGCCCAAGATCGTCTGGGACCGCCGCGCCGGGAAGGGCCGGCCGTTCTACTACTTCGCCTACGGGGCCGCCGTGACCGAGGTCGCCATCGACACGCTCACCGGCGAGAACCGCATCCTGCGCACCGACATCCTGCACGACTGCGGCGCCTCGCTGAACCCGGCCATCGACATCGGCCAGATCGAGGGCGGCTATGTCCAGGGCGCAGGCTGGCTGACCATGGAGGAGTTGGTCTGGACACCGGACGGCCGCCTCGCCACCCACGCGCCGTCCACCTACAAGATCCCCGCCTGCTCGGACCGCCCGCGCGAGTTCAACGTCGCGCTCTGGGAGGGCGAGAACCGCGAACAGACGGTCTATCGCTCCAAGGCCGTCGGCGAGCCGCCCCTGATGCTGGGCATCTCGGCCCTGATGGCATTGGGCCATGCCGTGTCGCAATGCGGCGACGGCAGCGTCTATCCCGACCTATCGGCCCCCTCCACGCCCGAGCGCATCCTGCGGGCCGTGGACCACGTGCGCGGCAACCCGTGGAGCGCGGGATGAGCCTCGACCGGCCCGCGCTGGCGCAAGCCGTGGCTGCGCACGGCGCGGTCGCACGCGTCGTCGTCGCCGGGCACGCCGGATCGACCCCACGCGAGACCGGCACCGCGATGCTGGTCTGGGCCGACGGCCAGCAGGGCACCATCGGCGGCGGCGCGCTGGAATACGACGCCGCCGCCCAGGCCCGCCGCTTGCTGACGGACGAAACGCCCTTCGCCCGCCGCCTGCTGACCCAGCCGTTGGGCCCCGCACTGGGCCAGTGCTGCGGCGGCTCAGTCACGCTGCTGATCGAGCGGATCGCGCAAACCGAGCTTGCCGCGATCCCCGAAACCGGCACCTTCGCGCGCCCCACAGCCTCGGGCCAATCGGAGCCACCGCTCTCCGTCACCCGCATCCTTCGCGGTGCGCGCGGTGGCCAGCCGGTGACCCCTTCGCTCGCCGACGGTTGGTTCATCGAGCCGACGACCGAAACCCCGGTCCCGGTCTGGATCTGGGGCGCCGGCCACGTCGGCCGCGCGCTGGTCGGTACGCTTGAGGGCCTGCCGGTCCGCGTCAGCTGGATCGACGACGCCCGTGCCCGCTTCCCCGAGGCAATCCCGGCCCACGCCGACATGCTGGTCGCCGCCGATCTGCCCCGCGCCGCCACTCACGCACCCGCCGACGCGCGGCATTACGTGCTGACCTACTCCCACGCGCTCGACCTCGAGCTGTGCCACACGATCCTCTCGCGCCCCTTCGCGCGGCTCGGGCTGATCGGCTCCGCCACCAAGAGGGCCCGCTTCCTGAACCGCCTGCGCGACCTCGGCCACCCACCCGAACGCCTCGCCCGCCTCGACTGCCCGATCGGAGACCCGGCGTTGGGCAAACAGCCGCAAGCCATTGCCGTCAGCGTGGTTCATGCGCTACTCAGTGATCTGGCCGCCGACAGAAGCGGCAACGGAACCGGAACCGGCACCGACAGGGACAAGAAGGCGAAGGGGCACTCCGCTTGAGCGCACTCCTCTCGATCCGTGGACTCACGAAGTCCTATCCGGGTGTGCTGGCCAACAGCGACATCCATTTCGAAGTCGCGCCCGGCGAAATCCACGCGCTTCTGGGCGAGAACGGCGCCGGCAAGTCCACTCTGGTCAAGACGATCTACGGCCTCGTCACCCCCGACAAGGGCGAGATGTACGTCGACGGAAACCTCTACGAGCCGCGCGGCCCGCAGGCCGCCCGCGCTGCCGGGGTGTCGATGGTGTTCCAGCACTTCTCGCTGTTCGAGGCGCTGTCCGTGGCCGAGAATGTCGCGCTCGGCATGTCCGACCCGCCGGGCCGGACGGAACTGGGCCAGCGCATCCGCGACGTCGCCAACGCCTACGGTCTGCCGCTCGACCCGGACCGGCTGGTGGGGGACCTGTCTGTCGGTGAACGCCAGCGGGTCGAGATCGTGCGCTGCCTGCTGCAGAACCCGCGCATCCTGATCATGGACGAGCCGACCAGCGTGCTGACCCCGCAAGAGGTCGAAACGTTGTTCCACACCCTGCGGCAGCTGGCGTCGGAAGGTGTCGCGATCCTCTACATCTCGCACAAGCTGGAAGAAATCCGCACCCTTTGCGACCGCGCGACGATCCTGCGCTCGGGCCGCGTGGTGGCCGAATGCCGCCCGGCCGAGAAGACCGCGCGCCAGTTGGCCGAGATGATGATCGGGCTGGAACTGACCCGCCCCCTGCCCCGGCTCTTCAGCCCCGGCGCACCGCTCCTGCGGCTGCGCGACCTGACATTGCCCGCCGAAACGCCCTTCGGCACCACACTCCGGAACGTCAGCATGGAGCTGCGCACCGGCGAGGTGCTGGGCATCGCGGGTGTCGCCGGCAACGGGCAGGAAGAGTTGATGCGCGTCCTCTCGGGCGAGACCCGCGTCGACGCCGACAAGCTGGTGCTCGAATCCCGCCAGATCGGCGCGATGGGCCCGACCGAGCGCCGCCAGTACGGCCTGCTTTCGGCCCCCGAGGAACGGCTGGGCCACGCCGCCGCTGGCGACATGAGCCTGATCGAGAACGCCTTCCTGACCGGCAACCGCCGCCAGCGACTTGCCTATCGCGGCTTCATCAAGCCCGCGACCACCGCGAACTTCGCCCGCGCCGTGATCCGGCGCTTCGACGTGCGGACCCCTTCGGCGGAAACCAAGGCGCGGGCGCTGTCGGGCGGCAACCTTCAGAAATTCGTCATCGGGCGCGAGATCATGCAGCGCCCCCGCGTGCTGGTCGTGAACCAGCCCACCTGGGGCGTGGACGCCCACGCCGCCGCCACGATCCGCACCGCGCTGCGCGACCTTGCCGCCGAGGGCACAGGGGTGCTCGTCATCAGCCAGGATCTCGACGAACTGATGGAGATCTCGGACACGTTCTCGGTGCTGGAAGGCGGGCGGCTCTCGGCCCCGCAACGCACCGGCTCGCTGACCATAGACGAGATCGGGCTGATGATGGGCGGCTCGATGAAGGACCAGACAGGAAAGGACGCGCCCCGTGCTGATGCTTGAGCCGCGCACCGCGCCCCCGGCGGCGCTCCAGGCGGCGGTGCCGGTTCTGGCGGTCGTGCTGACCATGATCGCGGGTGGCATCCTGTTCGCCGCGCTGGGCAAGAACCCGGTCGAGGCGATCCGCATCATCTTCGTCGATCCGCTGCTGGACCCGTTCTCGCGCTCGGAACTGCTGGTCAAGGCCGCGCCGCTGACCCTGATCGCCGTGGGCCTGTCCTTCGGCTTCCGCGCAGGCGTCTGGAACATCGGCGCCGAGGGCCAGTTCATCATCGGCGCGCTCTCGGGCGGCGCGGTGGCGCTGGCCTTCTGGGACGTGCCGGGGATGTGGCTGCTGCCGCTGATGGCCTTCGCGGGTATGCTGGGCGGCTTTCTCTGGGCGATGATCCCAGCGCTCCTGAAGATCCGCTTCGGCGCGAACGAGATCCTCGTCTCGTTGATGCTGGTCTACGTGGCCGAGCTGTGGCTTTCGGCCCTCGTCTCCGGCCCGCTGCGCAACCCCGCGGGCTTCAACTTCCCCGAGAGCCGCATGTTTCACGATAGCGCCACGCTGCCGATCCTGCTGGGCGGCACACGCGCCCATATCGGCGTCCTGATCGCCCTCGGCGTCGCGGTCGCGGCCTATGTCACGCTGCACCGGCACGTCTTCGGCTACCGCGTCCGCCTGATGGGCGCAGCGCCGCGCGCGGCGCGCTTCGCGGGTATCTCGACCAACGCGATGGTCGCGGCCTGCCTTGGCCTGTCCGGTGCCCTGGCGGGCCTCGCCGGCATGTTCGAGGCCGCCGGTCCCGTCGGCCAACTGGTGCCCTCGCTGCCCGTCGGATACGGCTTCACGGCGATCATCGTGGCCTTCCTGGGCCGGCTCGACCCGCTCGGGATCGTGCTGGCGAGCCTTGTCATGGCGCTGACCTATATCGGCGGCGAGACGGCGCAGTTCACCCTGCAAATCCCCGCCGCCGCTATCTCGGTCTTCCAGGGCATGCTGCTGTTCTTCCTGCTGGCGACCGAAGTCCTGTCCCGCTACCGCCTGCGCCGTGTTCGGAGGGCTGCATGAACCGCCCCGCCCTGCCCCTGCTGGCCGTCACCCTGACCGCGATCCTCGCGCTGATCGTCTTCGCGACGGTCAACGGGCTGAACCCGGTGGCGTTGACCGTGTCGATCATGGTCGCCGCAACCCCGCTGATGCTCGCTTCGCTCGGAGAGTTGGTGACCGAGAAATCCGGCGTCCTGAACCTCGGCGTCGAGGGCATGATGATCATCGGCGCGGTCGCGGGGTTTGCCGTCGCGGTCGAGACGACCTCGCCGCTGCTGGGCGTCATCGCCGCCGCACTGGCCGGGGCCGCGCTGGCGTTGGTCTTCGGCGTGCTTACGCAGATCCTGCTGTCGAACCAGGTGGCGACGGGTCTGGCGCTGACGCTGTTCGGCCTTGGCCTCGCCGCGCTGATCGGCCAGCCCTATGCCGGGGTGAAACCGCCCGCATTCCCGCGGCTGGATTTCTTCCTTTCCGACATCCCCGTGATCGGACCGATCCTCTTCGGCCACGACCTGATGCTCTACCTTGCCTTCGCGCTGCTCGCGGGCGTCTGGCTGTTCCTGACCCGCACCCGCGCGGGCCTGACCCTGCGCGCGGTGGGCGAGAACCACGACGCCGCGCACGCGCTCGGCTACAACGTCATCGGCATCCGGTTGGGAGCCATCGCCTTCGGCGGCGCATGCGCGGGCCTCGGCGGCGCGGCGCTGTCGCTGGTGCGCGTGCCGCAGTGGACCGAGGGCATGACCGCAGGCGCTGGCTGGATCGCGCTCGCCATCGTCGTCTTCGCAAGCTGGAAGCCGGGCCGCGTGGCGCTCGGCGCCTATCTCTTCGGCGGCGTCACCATCCTGCAGCTGAACTTCCAGGCCGCGCGGATCACCCCGCTCTGGCTGCTGGCGCTGGCGCTGCTGCTGCTGGCGGTCAACGCCACGGTCAGCCGCTGGCAGAAGGGCCAGCCGATCGCGCCCGCGGCCGGCTGGTGGGCCGCCACTGCCGGCGCGGCCGTGCTGGCGCTGACCTGGGCGCCCTCGATCCAGTCGCAATACCTGTCGATGACGCCCTATATCTGCACCATCCTGGTTCTGGTGGTGATGTCGGGCGACCGGCTGCGCGCCAGCCTCTCCGCGCCTGCCTCGCTGGGCCGCGTCTTCCACCGGACGGGCTGAATGGATGGCATTGCGGGCCCGGATCTACGATGTGCTGGAGGGGAACGACCCCCGTTTCGGCCGGCCCTACCTCTTCTTCAACAACGCGGTGATCGTGCTGGCGGTCGTGGCCTACGCGGCCTCGACCATGCCCGACCTCTCCGAGAACACGCGCCTCGTCCTCTACGCCATCGAGACGGTCGTAATATTCACCTTCGCTCTCGACTATATGCTGCGGCTGATTTCGGCGCCGAGCGCCCTGGGCTACGTGTTCAGCTTCTGGGGGATCGTCGACCTGATCGCCTGGGCTCCCGCGCTGCTTCTGGGCGGCACGGACCTCAGCTCGACGCGGATCATTCGGCTGATCCAGCTCGCGCGTGTGCTGAAACTTCTGCGCCTCGCCAAGGCCTTCGACATCCTTCTCGGGGCGCTCAAGGACGTGCGCGAGCAGCTGATCGTCTTCGTGATCTTCACGCTTATCATGCTGTTCCTGGCCTCGGTCGGGATCTACCAGTTCGAACACCCCGCCCAGCCCGAGCTGTTCAAGTCCGTGCCGCACTCGATGTGGTGGGCGGTGGCGACCCTGTCGACAGTGGGCTACGGCGACATCTACCCCGTGACCGCGGGCGGGCGCATCTTCACCGGCATCGTGCTGCTGGTGGGCCTGTCGGTGATCGCGGTCCCGACCGGCCTGATCTCGGCCGCGCTGGTCCAGAAAACACGAGAAGAATCCAACAAGGAGAATGAGCATGAAGAGACGTAACCTGCTGCTCACCGCGGCCGCGCTGTCCGTGGGCATTGCCACCGGCGCCGTCGCCCAGGACGATCCGGTCAAGGTCGGCTTCGTCTATGTCGGCCCGATCGGCGACTTCGGCTGGACCTACCAGCACGAGCTCGGCCGCCAGGCCGTCGAGGCCGAGTTCGGCGACAAGGTCGAGACCACCTACATCGAGGATGTGCCCGAAGGCCCCGATGCCGAGCGCGTGATCCGTCAGCTGGCACAGTCCGGCCATGACCTGATCTTCACCACCTCGTTCGGCTTCATGAACCCGACGCTCAAGGTCGCCCAGCAGTTCCCGGACGTGAAATTCGAGCACGCCACCGGCTACCAGCGCGCCGACAACGTATCGACCTACTCGGGCCGGTTCTACGAGGGCCGCGCCGTGATCGGCCACATTGCCGGGCACATGACCGAGAGCAACACGATCGGCTACATCGCCTCGTTCCCGATCCCCGAGGTCGTGCGCGGGATCAATGCCGCCTTCCTCGCCGCCAAGGCGGTGAACCCGGACGTGCAGATGAAGATCATCTGGGTCAACAGCTGGTTCGATCCGGCCAAGGAAGCCGACGCCGCCAACCAGCTCTATGATCAGGGCGCGGACGTGATCATGCAGCACACCGACTCGACCTCACCGATGGCGGCGCTCGAGGGCAAGGACGTCACCATGTTCGGCCAGGCCTCCGACATGGCCGAGTTCAAGCCCGCCCCGCGCGTCAGCTCGATCATCGACAACTGGGCGCCCTACTATGTCGAGCGCACCCGCGCCGTGATCGAGGGCACCTGGGAGAGCGTCGACACCTGGCACGGCATCAAGGACGGCATGACCGAGATCGGCGAGATGACCGAGGCGATCCCCGCCGAGGTTCGCGAGAGTGCGCAGGCGCTGGCCGACGGCATCGCCGCCGGCGAGATCCACCCGTTCACCGGCCCGGTCAACAAGCAGGACGGCAGCCCCTGGCTGGCCGAGGGCGAGACTGCCGATGACGGCACCCTGCTCGGCATGAACTTCTACGTCGAGGGCATCGAGGACCAGCTGCCGAACTGATCCCGACCCGATGCACCTTGGCCCCGCGCTTCCCGGCGCGGGGTCTTTCATGTCCGGAGCCCCGCATGAGCTACACCCTCGCCGCCGAGACGCCCGACGTCGAAACCTACCTGATGCTGCGCCGGGTGGCGGGCCTCAGCCCGTTCTCCGAAGACGCCGCGCGCCGCGGCCTGCCCGGAAGCTGGCACGCGGTCCTGCTCCGTCACGAAGGCGCGCCCGTCGGCATGGGGCGGATCATCGGCGACGGCGGCTGCTTCTTCCAGATCACCGACATCGCCGTGCACCCGGACCATCAGGGCAAGGGCCTCGGCAAGCGGATCATGGCCGCGCTGATGGAGCATTTCCGCGCGCACGCGCCCGCCTCGGCCTACATCAGCCTGATGGCCGACGTGCCCGCCGACCGGCTCTATGCCCAATACGGTTTCGAACCGACCGCGCCCGCCTCCATCGGCATGGCTCAGATTCTGAACTGACGCCGCCTCAGCAGCCGCCCGTCGATCGCCGCGAGCCCCGCACCGATCAGCGCCATGCCCGCCAACTGCGCGGGCGTCAGCACCTCGCCCAGCAGGCCCACGCCCAGCATGATGGCCGAGACGGGGACGAGGAAGGTCACCAGCAGGATATTCGTGGCCCCGGCCCGCGCCAGCACTCGGAAATAGAGCACATAGGCCAGCGCGGTCGACAGCACCGCCAGCGCCAGCACTGCCGCCCAGACGCCGATCCCCGGCGCGGGCAACGTCCAGGGCCGGTCCAGCACCAGTGCCAGCGGCACCAGCATCAGCGACGAGGCGGTAACCTGCCCCGCAGCGACCGCCACCGGATCGACGCCCCAGCCCCCGAACCGGCGCCCGAACGTGCCGCCGCAGGCATAGGACAGCGCCGCGCCCAGAATCGCCAGCTGCGCCCAGCCCGCGCGCCCCAGCCCGCCCAGCGCCTCGGGGCCGATCATCACCACGACACCCGCGAACCCCAGCGCCACACCGGCCAGCTTGCGCGCACTGATCCGCTCGTCCGGCAGCGCGAGTCCCGCGATCAGCACGGTGAACAGCGGCGTCGTCGCATTGAGGATCGAGGCCAGCCCCGCGCCGATGCTGGTCTGCCCCCAGACGATCAGCCCGAAGGGTATGGCGTTGTTCACCAACCCCATCACCAGCAGCGCGCCGATCACTCTCGGCTCCGCCGGCACGCGCCGCCCGGTCAGCAGCAGCACCGCCCAGAGTGTCAGCGCCGCAAGGCTTACCCGCAGCGCGACAATGGTCAGCACCGGCAGACCCGTGACCGCGATCCCGACGAAATAGAACGACCCGCCCCAGAGCACCGAGAGCGCCAGCAGCATCGCCCACTCTGCACCGCCCATGACAGGCGTGATCGTAGCATTTCGGGTCAGACTCATCGGGCATCTCCTGGGGCAGTCCGTTCCTGATAGCCTGCCCAAGGCCCGCGGCGCGACCCGCTTCCTGCGGGTTGTTTGCATCCTCCGGACACGCTTGTTAGGCTCTCTCTCGAATTCCGGCAGGTCACGCCCAGCACAAGGGAACGGCGTGACCCCGGCAAATCCACCCGAAATCCAGGAGCCTCACATGACCAAAGCCGCTGCGGCCGGAGACACCTTGCGCCTGCACTACAAAGGCACGTTCGAGGACGGCACCGTGTTCGATTCCTCCGAAGGGCGCGACCCGCTCGAGTTCCAGCTCGGCTCGGGCCAGATCATCCCAGGCCTCGACAAGGGCGTGACCGGCATGGAAGTCGGCGAGGAACGCTCCGTCACCGTTGCCCCGACCGAAGGCTATGGCGAGCGCGACGAGAAGCTGGTTCAGGCTGTCCCGCGCGAGACGATCCCCGACCACATCCCGACCGAGCCGGGCACCCAGCTGCAGATGCAGACCCCGCAGGGTCAGCAGATCCCCGTGGTCGTCACCGGCGTGACCGAAGAGACGATCGAGCTGGACGCCAACCATCCGCTGGCCGGGAAGACCCTCAAGTTCGACGTCAAGCTGGTCGAGATCGCCTGATCGGCGCCGCCAGCCCAGACTGAAAGACAGAACGCCCCCGCGACTGCTCGCGGGGGCGTTTTTCGTCTCGCGAAGGCCCGGGGGTTACAGCTCGCCAAGCCCGCTGTCGGCGGGATCGCGATAGAGCGCCAGTGCCAGCGCGCCGGCCATCACCGCACGCCGCAGCGCCTCGTCGCCCCCCGCGGGAAGGTGTACCACCGGGCGGCCATTCGTCTCGACAGCGCCGACCGGTTGGCCTGCCTGGGTAAACACATAGCCCAGCGGTGCCGCCGCGGGCAGACCGCCCGATGCCGCCTTGTGGATCGAGCGGATCTGCAGCACGACCCGGTCCAGCGCGATCTCGCCGCGCCGCTGCTCGACCGACAGCGCGCCTGCCGGGCCCGAAACTGCCTGCTGAAGTTCGAACCGGGCCGGGATCGGCCGTCCGCCGACCGTGAACGCGCAACGGTAGGACACCGGGCGCGCCCGGAAATCGCCAACGTCCAGCGTGATCGCCGCCCCGCGGATCGCGCAATCCGCCTCCAGCGGCCCTGACAGCGCCGGGCCATTCAGCGTGTAGCGCGTGTAGCCGCCGCGCCGGTCGACGGTATCCATCACGGTCAGCCGCGTTTCCGACCGCCGGAAGGTTCCGGAATACTCCGCCGCGCCGTAGCTGCCCTTGTTGCCGCCGCCGATGCCGGCGATTGGAACCGCGTCGGTGCGGCCGGCAAGACCCTCGGGCATCGCCATGGTCGCCACGCCCACCATGTCGCAGCCGGCAAGCAGGAAGACCAGACCCAGACCGGCGGCTGAAATAGCCGTTCCTGTGCTCCGGGAAGGGCCGGACTCCGGCCCTGTTTTGGTGAAGAACACGATACGAAAGTCCTTTTGAAAACACCTGCGGCCATGATGCTCATTCCATGGCGAAGTCAATCGGCCCCTGTGCGTTTCGCTACACCTCGGATCACATCGCCAGCGGCGGCCCCGGATCACGGGGGCGCAAACGAAAATGCCTGCCGCTTTCACGGCAGGCACTCTTTCTGTCTCGATAGGCCGGTTACCCGGTTCGTTCAGCCCTTGGCGAGCGTCTTCGCCTGGCCCACCCAGTCGTCGCGGCGGATACGGCCCGGCAGGCCGCCCAACGCCTCGTCCATCTGGTCGATCTTGGCGTCGTCCCAAGCGGCGATGTCGGCAAATCTGGTGACGCCCTGATCCTTCAGGTTCGCGGCCATTTTCGGCCCGACACCTTTCAGCAGGGTCAGGTCATCGGCAACCTTCGGCGTGGACTTGGGGGCCGCCTTCGGAGCTTCCGCCTTCGGAGCCTCAGCTTTGGGGGCTTCAGCTTTGGGGGCGGCGGCCTTGACCGGCTCGGGCTTGGCAGCCACCGGCTTGACCGGCTCTGGCTTCGCCGGAGCAGGCGCCGCCTTGACCGGAGCCGCCTTCACGGGCTCGGGCTTGGCAGCCTCGGCCTTGGGCGCGGCTTTGGTTGCAGCCTTAGGGGCCGCCTTTGCGACCGGTTTGGCAGTGGGTTTGGCGGCGGCTTTCGGCGCAACCACCTCGGCGTCCACCGCGTCCTTGCGGATCGGGCTGCGCTTCGGGGCGGCGGCACGGCGCGGCGTGGGGCGGCTGGTGTCCTGCTCGGCGAAGCGCCACTGGACGCCGAAGAACGGCGCCATCGGGCTCAGCGAAGTCCAGTACTCGACCGGCCCCTCGCCGGGGCGCGGCCACCAGCGGGTCAGGTCGACGTTGGCAGCGAAAAACATGTCCTCTCCGGAGTTCTGTTGTATCGTCGGGGTTCGTGATGTCTTTCCAGTATAATGGAGATTGCCACGCTGCGCTGCAAGGCAATTTATGCCGCAGTGCACAATAAACGGCGACGACCCGCCGATTGCACCTTCCGGCCGCTTCGGCCAAGCTCCGCCCAAACCAGACCAACCCCGGAGGATCGCCCCATGTCCCAGGCCCATTCGCAGGACCTGTCGCCCAAGCTCGGCAAACCCGTTTCCCGCTTCGCCTTCGGGGTGATGCAGTTCGGCGGCAAGGCCGACGCGGCGGCATCCGCCACGCTCTATCACCGTTGCCGCGAGGCCGGGATCAACATGTTCGACAGCGCCTACGCCTACACCGAAGGCCGCTCCGAGACGATCCTGGGCGAACTGGCCGAGGCCGAACGCGACGACGTGGTGCTGATTTCGAAATGTCTCACCGCCACCGGCCAGCGCGGCTCCGAGATCGAGGCCCAGGCCGCCGAGAGCCTCAAGCGTCTGCGCACCGATCATGTCGACGTGCTTTACCTGCACCGCTGGCCGGGCGACGATCTGCTGGACGAGATCCTGACCTCGATGGCAACGCTCTACCGGCAGGGGGTCTACAAGGTGATGGGCGTCTCGAACTTCGCCGCGTGGCAGGTGATGAAGGCGCAAGCCCGCGCCGAGGCGCTGGGCGCGCCCCGCGTCGAGATCCTTCAGCCGATGTACAACCTCGTCAAACGCCAGGCCGAGGTCGAGATCCTGCCGATGGCCATGTCCGAAGGCATCACCATCCACAGTTACTCGCCCCTGGGCGGCGGGCTGCTGACCGGCAAATACGCTGCCGGCGGTGCGGGTCGCCTGACCGAGGACACCATGTACCGCGACCGCTACGCGCCGGCCTGGATGCACGCCGCCGCGACCGGGCTGTCGGCCATCGCGACCGGCCTTGGCGTGGATCCGGCGACGCTGGCCGTCGCCTGGACCGCAAAGCACAAGGGCATCAGCGCACCGATCATCTCGGCCTCGCGCCCGGAACAGCTTGAGCCGTCGCTCGCCGCGCTCGACTTCGACATGACGGATGCGCTGTACAACGAGATCGCCGCGCTGGTCCCGGCTCCGCCGCCCCCCACCGACCGTCTGGAAGAAGCCTGACGCAAGGTCGCCTGTCCAAACCGGTCGCGGGCGGGACAACTCCTGTCGCAATCGCCCGCGAATCGGTCCAACCATGGGCGCAGTCTCGACCTGAAGTCGTCTGGGGCTGAACAAGGGAGGCCCGCCCATGAAAGCCGCCGTCTGCCGCGCGTTCAACGCGCCGCTGAGCATCGAGGACCTCGACCTGGCCGGCCCCGGACTGGGCCAGGTCAAGGTCCAGATCGCCGCCTGCGCCATCTGCCATTCCGACATCTCCTACGCCGAGGGCCTCTGGGGAAGCACGCTTCCGGCCGTACTCGGCCACGAGGCCGCGGGCATCGTCACTGAAACCGGCCCCGGCGTGCGCGGCATCAGCACGGGCGACCGCGTACTGGTCACCCTGATCCGCGCCTGCGGCGGCTGCCCCGCCTGCCGCACCGGCGCGCCGACCAACTGCACCCACGCCTGGGATACCGACACGCCGCTGCGCGACGCCGACGGCCCGGTCACGCAAGGCATGTCCACCGGCGCCTTCGCCGAGGCGGTCACCGTCGATCAAAGCCAGATCGTGCGCCTGCCGGACGGGCTCGACATGGCCTCGGCCTCGCTGCTGTCCTGCGGCGTGCTGACCGGCGTGGGCGCTGTCACCAACACCGCGAAACTGCGGCCCGGAGAGACCTGCGCCGTGATCGGCGCGGGCGGCGTCGGGCTCAACACGATCCAGGGCGCGGCAATCGCGGGCGCGTCCAGGATCTTCGCCGTGGACATCGCTGACGAGCGGCTCGACAACGCCCGCCGCTTCGGCGCGACCCACGGGCTGCGCGGCGACGATCCGGACCACCCGGCGCAGTTGCGGGCGCTGACGAATGGACTGGGCGTCGACTATGCCTTCGTGACGACCGGCGCGGTGCAGGTCTACGCCACCGCCAGCGCGCTGCTGGCCCCCGGCGGCGCGGTCGTGCTGGTCGGGATGCCCGCGACCGACCTGGAAGTGCCCTTCGCGCCCACGCTCCTCGCTTCGATGAACCAGCGCTTGCTGGGCAGCCGCATGGGCCAGTCGGTGCCCTCGCGCGACGTGCCCTGGCTGATCGACCACTACACCGCCGGGCGGCTGCAACTCGACACGCTCATCACAGCGCGCTACCCGCTGAGCGCCATCAACGAGGCCATCGAACACACGCTCTCGGGGCACGCCCTGCGCAACGTCATCACCTTCGACGGCGTCGCCTGATGCGGCTGACCGACCTCGACGTCATCGTCACAGGCAACCCGCCGCCCGGCTTCGGGGGCCGCTATTTCACCTTCGTCAAGGTAACGACCGACACCGGCATCACCGGCTGGGGCGAATGCTATGCCGCCACCGTCGGCCCCGAGGCGATGACCGCCGTGATCCGCGACGTCTTTGCCCGCCACATGGAGGGCGAGAACCCCGAGAACGTCGAAACCATGTTCCGCCGGGTCTATTCCGCAGGGTTCAGCCAGCGTCCCGACCCGACGGTGATGGGCGCCTTTTCCGGGCTGGAAATCGCCTGCTGGGACATTCTCGGCAAGGACCGCGACCGCCCGATCCACGCGCTGATCGGCGGCAAGGTGCAGGACCGGCTGCGGGCCTACACCTACCTCTACCCCTCCGAGGCCGAGGACCCGGCGACGTTCTACAACGACCCGGACCGCGCGGCGCAGGCGGCGATCGAATGGCTGGCAAAGGGCTTCACTGCGCTGAAGTTCGACCCTGCCGGACCCTACACGATCATGGGCGGGCACCAGCCCACGCCCGAGGACCTGGAGCGCTCTGCCGCCTTCTGCACGAAGATCCGGGCGGCCGTGGGCGACCGCGCGGACCTGCTGTTCGGCACGCACGGTCAATTCACCCCCTCGGGCGCGATCCGCATGGCGCAGGCCATCGCACCCTCGCGGCCCCTGTGGTTCGAGGAACCGGTCCCGCCCGATGACGTGGCGGGCATGGCGCAGGTCGCCGCCGCCTCGCCGGTCCCGGTGGCGAGCGGCGAGCGGCTGACCACCCGCTTCGACTACGCGCCGCTGCTGGCCGCCCGCGCCGTGGGTGTCGTGCAGCCCGCGCTTGGCCGCGTCGGCGGCATCTGGGAGGGCCGCAAGCTCGCCGTGCTGGCGGAGGCCGCCGGGGCGCAGGTCGCGCCGCATCTCTATGCCGGGCCGATCGCCTGGGCCGCCGGGCTGCAACTGGGCGCGAGCCTGCCGAACTTTCTGCTGGCCGAGACCATCGGCACCGGCGCGGGCTTCCACGCCGAACTGCTGACCCGTCCCGTCGACTTCGCGGACGGTTACCTGCACTTGCCGGACGCGCCGGGCCTCGGTGTCGAGTTGAACGAAAAGGTCGCCCGCGCTCACCCGTGGACCGGTGACCGGCTTCACCTCGAGATGCAGCAGGACCCGCACCGCCCCGGCTCGAGACTCTTCGCCGGCGGATGATCGCCGCCCCAGATGGACAGCCCCCGCGCCCGGCGATAGATTGCGCGCCCATCGAAGCAGTGAGGACTCCCCCATGATGCGCGTCATCACCCTTGTGCTGATCCTGACCACCCTCGCCGCCTGCGAGACCGTGAAGGGCGTCGGCCGCGACGTGACCAACGCGGGCCAGGCGATGGACAACGTGTTCTGAGACTTGATCCGGCGCGCCGCGCCCGGTTAGGCTTGCGCTGCCCAGCGGGGGGCATCCCGGTCCGCGGACAGCGCCAACGCGCACCCGTCGCCTGACTTTACAGCCATCCGGTTTTTCACCGGCCCGCGCCTGGCGGACACTCGGGCCCCGAAGGGGAAGAACCGATGTCGACCACCCGCATCTCGCGCCTGCGCGCCGACGCCAAGCACCTCCGCCGCGCCTTTGACAAGGGCGAGGCCGACGCCCGCGCCCGCGTCGCCGCCGTCCTTGGCCGGACCGACAGCCTCAAACATGCCGACGCACTGCACGTCATCGCCCGCGAGCAGGGCGCCGAAAGCTGGCCCCGCCTGAAATTTTCGCTCGAGGCTGCAGGCATGGACCGTGCCGCCCGCGCCCAGCGTCTGCGCATCGCGCTCTACCACGGCCAGCACTGGGTCGTGCGCCACCTGCTGGCGCAGGACCCGGACCTTCCCGACGAGGCGCTCGACCTGCAGATCGCGACCTATGACCTGCCCGCCGTGCAGGCGGCGCTGACCGACCCCGAGGCCGCAACGCGCCCCCTCGGCCGTCGCACCCCGATCCTGCACCTGGCGTTCTCGCAATACATCCACATGGCGCCCGAAAAACACGAGGACATGCTCGCCATCGCCCACCTGCTGCTGGACAGCGGCGCTGACCCGAACGACGGCTTCCCTTGGCAGCCCGGCGAAGAGCACAAGCTCTCCGCCCTTTACGGCGCGCTCGGCCACGCCAACAACCTGCCCTTGGCCGAGCTACTGCTGGACAGCGGCGCGACGCCCAACGATAACGAGTCGCTCTATCACGCGACGGAACTGCCCACCCGCGACGGCCTGCGCCTGCTGCTCAAGCACGGCGCGGACCCCACCGGTACCAACGCCCTGCCCCGCGCACTGGACTTCGGCGATCTCGAAACCATCACCCTGCTGCTGGAACACGGCGCCGACCCGAACGAGGGCGTCGCAGACCATCCCTCGGGCGAGGCGCCGATTGCCCTGCCCGCGCTGCATCAGGCCGCCCGCCGCTGGTGCTCGGGCGAAGTCGTGCAAGCCCTTCTCGACCACGGCGCCGATCCCGCCGCCCGCTGGCAGGGCCTGACGCCCTATGCCACCGCTCGCGTCTATGGCAACGCCGAGGCCGCCGAGGTGCTGGCCCGCGCCGGCCACGCGCCTACGCTGACCGAAGCCGAGGAAACCCTCGCCGCCTGCGCCGAGGGCCGCACGCCGTCCCGCCGCCTCGACCCGGCAGGCCTGCCGCTCGAACTCGCCCGCCTCGCCACCCGCATCGCGGCGCGGCCCGAGCGGCTCGACCACCTGCGCTGCCTGCTGCTGGCGGGCCTCGATCCCGAACAGGGCGACGAGATGGACCTCACCCCGCTTCACATCGCCGGGTGGGAGGGGCTGCCCGAGCAGGTCGCCTACCTGCTGACCCTCTCGCCCGATCTTACACGCCGCAACGCCTATGGCGGCGACGCGCTGGGCACGGTTATACACGGCGCCGAGTTCTGCCCGGCCCGCGCCACCCGCGACCATGTCGCCTGCGCGAAACTGCTGCTGGACGCGGGCGCAACGCTCGACCCCGAACAGGCCCGGGCCACCGGATCCGAGGACATGGCAGCCTTTCTCGAGTCCCGACTGCCCTGAAATCGCCTGTTCCCAATTCGGAAACTCCGCGTTTCCATAAACCTCCCGGTTTGCCTTCGCGGGGGCTTGGGTCCATGTAGCCTCCATACCTACGGAGAGCTTTTCATGTCCGCCAGCATTGCCGACGCGGGTCCGGTCCCCGCGAAAGACCCCGGCCCGGCCGGGGTCGCCGTCCTGTTGTTCTGTTCGATGATGACCATCATGGCGGGTGCGACGATCTCGCCCTCGCTGCCGCAGATGGTCGAGGCCTTCCAGGGCACACCCAATGCCGAGATCCTGGTTCGCCTGGTCATCACTATCACCTCGCTCGCGATCGCCTTGACCGCGACGCCGGTTGGCGCACTCGCCGACCGCTTCGGGCGGCTGCCGCTGCTGACCGGGGGCATCGCGCTCTACGTCGCCGCGGGCACGGCGGGGCTCTGGATCGACCACCTTTCTGCGCTGCTGGCCTCGCGCGTGCTGCTGGGCATGGCGGTCGCGGCGATCATGACCTCGGCCACGGCGCTGATCGGCGACTATTTCGATGGCGAGAAGCGCGGCCGCGTCCTCGGCTGGCAAGGCTCGGCGATGGGGTTCGGCGGCGTCGTGTTCATCACCCTCGGCGGGCTGCTGGCGCAGACCGGCTGGCGCGGCCCGTTCTGGGTCTACGCGATCCCGCTGCTGCTGATCGTCGCCGTTCCGCTGATCCTGCACGAGCCGGACCGCACCCGACCCGGCACGAACGGCGCCACTGCCGAGCGCGAGCCGCAGGGGCCCCGTTTCATGCTCTACGCCGCCGCCTTCCTGGTGATGGCGGGCTTCTACGCGATCCCCGTGCAGATGCCCTTCCTGCTGGCCGAGCAAGGCCACCCCGAGCCAAAGCTCGCAGGCATGGCGCTGGGCACCGTCACCTTGGTCTCGGCGGTGGCGAGCCTCAACTTCGGCGCCGTCACCCGCCGCCTCCGCCCCGGTTTCGTGGTACCGCTGGCAACCTTGCTCACCGGCGCCGGCGTGCTGGTCGCGGGCCTCTCGACTGCGCTGCCGGTGACCTTCGTGGCACTGGCCGTCATCGGCCTGGGCCTTGGCCTGACGATGCCCGGCCTGCCGAGCTTCCTGATGCGGATCACGCCCCACGCGCGGATGGGCCGGGTCATGGGAGGCTTCACCACGGCGATCTTCCTCGGTCAGTTCGCCTCGCCGCTGCTGCTGCAACCGGTGATCGCCGCCGGGGGCATCTCGGCGGGGGTCGCCTCGGCCGCGGCGCTCTTTGTCGCCGCCGCCGTGGTGATGCGATTGATCGCGCTGCGTTACCGCCGCGAGCAGGCCGCCGCTCAGTAAAGCTTGCCGCGGGCGGTGACGGGCCACAGCGCCTCGACCCGTCCGCCGCGCATGGCGACCATCCAGTCATGAAGGTTCACCGTCGGGTCGCAGTGCCCCGGCATCAGCCGCACCCGCTGGTTCAGCCGCAGCGCGCCTTCGGGCGCGTCCAGCAGCCCGTGCTCGTCGCTGGCCCCGGCATAGACCACCCCCGGCGCCCCTGAGACCACCGGCAACCCACTGTCCACGGCCAGCGCCTTCAGCCCGGCATCGCAAACGCCGCCCTTGGCGCGCGCCGTCGAGATCACCGAGGCAAGGACGAACATCGCCTGCCGGTAGCGCCCGACACCTTGCGCCTCGGGGTCCAGCACCCGGCTATAGTCGGCGTCCATGAACGCGTAGCTGCCGCACTGCAGTTCGGTGTAGACCCCCGAGCGGCCCTCATAAGGGTAAGTCCCGGTGCCGCCACCGCCGACCACACCACAGGTCAGGCCAGCGGCCTCCAGCGCCGCAACCGTCTCGCGCGCCAGGTCGGCCACACCCGCCACTGTCGCCGCGCGCTCCCCGGCATCGCGGATATGCTGCGCGCTGCCGTGGTAGGCCTGAAGCCCGGCAAAGCGCAGCCCCGGCGCCGCTGCGACGGCCTGCGCCAGTTCGACCGCCGCCGCGCCTGGCGCCACCCCGCAGCGCCCCGAGCCACAGTCGATCTCGACCAGAACGTCCAGCGTGACGCCCTCGGCCTCCGCGGCGCGGGACAGCGCGGCCACATTGCCCGCATCGTCCACGCAGACCGAGACGCGTACCTGCCCCCCCAGTTTGACCAACCGCCCGATGCGCAGCGGATCGGTCACCTGGTTCGTCACCATCAGATCGCGGATCCCCGCGCGGGCGAAAGCCTCGGCCTCAGACAGTTTCTGGCAGCAGATCCCCGAGGCCCCCAGCGCGATCTGCCGCTGCGCGACCTCGGCGCATTTGTGCATCTTGCCGTGCGGGCGCAGCGCCACGCCCATCGCCGCGCAATCGTCGCGCATCTGCGCGAGATTGGCCTCGAACGCATCCAGATCGACGATCAGCGCCGGGGTCTGCACCTCGTCCTCGGCCATGCCCACCGCTGCCGGCACGTCATAGCCGATCTCCTGTCCGTCCTGCATCACCACCTCCGCTGCTGTTGCGGCGATCTTGCACAGCACACGCCTGGGCGAAAGAGGCTCAGCGCTGCTCGGCCTCGATGAAAGCCGCCGCCTGCCGCATGGTGTCGGCGTCGATCTGGCCTTCGCCATCCGCGACCATGTCAGCCAGCGTCTGCGCCCGCAGCGCGTCGCGCCAGACCCGCTCGGCCCGCAGCATCCGCGATTTCACGAAACAGTCGCGACGATAGGCGCAGGGGTCCGCTGCCTTTACCGGCCCCTTCTGGCGGATCTCCCGGCAGACGAAGGCAGGCCCCGCCCCGTCGATCGCCTCGACGATATCCAGCATCGACACCTGCTCGGGCGGTCGCGCCAGCCGATAGCCGCCACGTGGCCCCGGCACTGCCTCGACCACGCCTGCGGCGGCCAGCAGGCGCATGTGCTTCAGCAGATAGCTCTCGGACAGCCCGTGATAGGCCGCCAGCGCCTTGCCGGGCATGACCCGCCCCTCGGGCACCCAGGCCAGCAGGAGCGCGCAGTGCAGCGCCGCCTCGACCCCGTCGCTCAGCCTGCGCATTCAGCCTCCTTGTTGACGGTCCGCGATAATCATGGACAATTTATATCCACGAATCAGACCGCATTCAAGGAACCCGACATGCAACGCTTCAACCTCCCCCAACTGGCACCAGAGCTTTACCGCGCCGTCTTTGCGCTCGAGACAGCCGTGCGGGACTCCGGCCTGGATGCGCAGCTTCTGCACCTGGTAAAACTGCGGGCCTCGCAGCTGAACGGCTGCGCCTTCTGCATCGACATGCACGTATCGGAAAGCCTCTCCGACGGGATCCCGGCGCAGAAACTGCACCTGCTCTCCGCCTGGCGCGAATCGTCCTGGTTCGACATCCGCGAGCGCGCCGCCCTCGCCTGGACCGAGGCCGTGACCCTGTTGGCCGACACCGGGGTACCCGACGCCGCCTACGATGAGGCGCGCACCGCCTTCTCTGACGAGGAACTCTCCAGGCTCACCGTCGCCATTGCCACGATCAACGTCTGGAACCGCATTGCCGTCAGCACCCGGATGCAGCACCCGGAACCGGCAGCCGCCGCCTGACCGCGGACCGGGGCGCCTAGAGCGCCCCGCCTGCCCCAAGCGCCTGCACCTGCGTCACCCGGCCGCCGTTCATCACGCACTGCCAGGGCGTCCGCCCCGCGCCGACGCCCACGGTCACATAACCCGCCGCCGAGGACATCAGCGCCACCTCCGAGGTTCCCGCCTGCCGCGCCACTTCGCTCAGACAGGCGTCCTCGCCCTTGCTGGTCTTGGCCTCGGGCACGCCGCCCCCGCCGCAACCCGCCAGTACCGCCAGCGCAAGAACCCCGATCCCGCCTCGTCTCATCTGCCGATCCTCCCTCTTGCCTGGCCCCAGTATGCCCCGATCGGCCCCCGGCGGATCAAGCCCCAAGGCGCCCCTCGGCACAAAGCCCCCTTGCGTCCGCCGCCGGAAGGCGCAAAACAACCCCGACCCGAGCAGGAGGCCGCGCATGTTCCCGAACACCTTCCCCGCCCGCGACGAGATCGCCCGCCTGACAGCCCGCATGCTGTGGGAGGTCGAGGCCGTGCATTTTCGCCCCGAAGAGCCCTACATCTTCACCTCCGGCCTCGCGAGCCCGGTCTACATCGACTGCCGCAAGCTGATCTCGTTCCCGCGGATCCGCTCGGCGCTGATGGACTTCGCCGTCGCCGGCCTCAGCCGCGACGCGGGTTTCGAGCAGTTCGACGCCGTCGCCGGCGGCGAAACGGCAGGCATCCCCTTCGCCGCGTGGATCTCGGACCGCATGGGCCTGCCGATGCAATACGTCCGCAAGAAGCCCAAGGGCTTCGGCCGCAACGCGCAGATCGAGGGCGTGATCAAGGAAGGCCAGCGCGTCCTTCTGGTCGAGGACCTGGCGACCGACGGCGGCTCCAAGCTGCGCTTCGCCGAGGCGGTGCGCGCGACCGGGGCGACCTGCGCGCACACGTCCGTCATCTTCTACTACGACATCTTCAAGGGCGGTATCGAGACACTGGCCGAGAACGGGCTGAAACTGCACTACCTCGCCACCTGGTGGGACGTGCTGGCCGCCGCGCGCGAGGACAAGCTCTTCGACGAGCCGACCATCAAGGCGGTCGAGGAATTCCTGCACAACCCGCTGGAATGGTCGGGCGAGCACGGCGGCGTCACCGAAGTCGTGGCCAAGGGCTGATGCACCTCTCCGCCGTCGCGCTGGTGGTGCCGGACTACGACGCCGCCATCGCCTTCTACACCGGCCCGATGGGCTTCGCCCTGACCGAGGACATCGACCAGGGTGAAGGCAAGCGATGGGTCACGGTGCAGCCTCCGGGCGGGCAGACGCGGCTGCTGCTGGCGCAGGCCGCGACGCCGGACCAGCAGGCCGCCATCGGCAACCAGACCGGCGGCCGCGTGGGCTTTTTCCTGTCGGTCGAGGACTTCGACGCCGAACACGCCCGCATGAGCGCCGCCGGCATCCGCTTCCTCGAAACACCCCGCGACGAGCCCTACGGCAAGGTCGCCGTGTTCGAAGACGCGTTCGGCAACCGCTGGGACCTGATCCAGTACCGGCAGGCTTGACTCGACTCCCCGGAACAACGCCCAATCGGGCCACGTATAGTCATCAGTTCCGGATTGGCCTCATGCTCAGAATTACAGCCCTGACGCTGGCGGTGCTCACCGCCGCGCCCGCCATCTCGCAACAGCTCGATGTTCCGATCACGATACCGCCCGGCGACGGCCAGGCCGGCGATTGCGCTACGTCAACGGTTTCGGGCCTTGATCCGAACGGCGACGGCTTTCTGTCCGTTCGCTCTGGTCCCGGCACCGAATTTCGCAAAATGGACGAACTGCACAACGGCGACGTGGTTGCTACCTGCCAGAAATCCGGCCCTTGGCATGGCGTTCTCTACGATGGCCGTAACCGCCGGGGATGGGTTCACGGCAACTGGCTGACCGATCTCGCCGGCTGAGGCGGGTCTACCCCTTCTCGGGCAACTCGACCCCCGCCCGCTCGGCCAGAAGGCGGGCGATCGAGGCATCGGCCTCGCGACCCATCCCGGCGGCCGAGGCCTCCTGGAACAGCGACAGCGCGTGGCGCACCAGCGGTAGCTCGGTCTCTCCGGCGATGTTCTCGACCAGGCCTAGGTCCTTCAGCACGATCTCGACCGACGAGCGCGGGGCGTAGTCCCCCGCCGCAACCTGTGCGCCGCGGGTATCGAACATGCGCGACTGGCCGGTGCTGTCGCTGACCACCTCGCGCACCGCGTTCAGGTCCAGCCCCTCGCGCGCGGCAAGCACCATCGCCTCGGCCATGGCGGCGATGTGCACGCCCGCCAGCAGCTGGTTGATCATCTTGACCCGCGCGGCCACGCCCGGCGTCTGGCCCAGCCGGTAGATCTTCGAGGCGATGGCCTCCAGCGCCGGCAGGGCCACCTCGAAAGCGGCATCCGCCCCCGAGGCGATCAGGGTCAGCTGTCCCGCCTCGGACCGCTCCCGTGCACCTGAAACGGGCGCGTCGATCACCTTCATCCCGGCCGCGATCAGATCGTCGGCCAATTGCTCGGCCTCCTCGGGGCTCATCGTCGCGTTCAGCACGAAGACCGTGCCCAGGTCGGCGGCGGCCACAGCGCCGTCGCGGCTGCCGAACAGGACACTGCGCACCTGCTGCGCGTTGCGCAGGAAGACCAGCACGACGTCCGCGCCCTTCACCGCGCCCTCGGCGGTGTCGGAACGGCCGCCACCCTCGGCTGCGAGCGCGTCCAGGGCTTCCTCGACCATGTCGCATCCGGTCACCTCGATCCCCGCGCGCATCAGCGAGCGCGCGGCCCCCATGCCCATCGCGCCCAGTCCGATAACAGCAGCTTTCATTGCAATGTCCCCGCTTCCGATCCCTATCGGGTCAGCGTCCGCTGAACCGCATCCTTCCACCCGGCATAACGCCGGGCGCGCTCCGCATCGTCCATCTGCGGCTCGAAGCGCCGCTCCAGCGCCCAGCCCCGCGCGAACTCTTCCTGATCCGGATAGAGCCCCGCCTTCATTCCCGCCAGCCAGGCCGCGCCCAGCGCAGTCGTCTCCAGCACCTCGGGGCGGTCCACCGGCGCGCCCAGCATGTCGGCCAGGAACTGCATCGTCCAGTCCGACGCGGACATGCCGCCGTCGACGCGCAGCACCGCTTCGCCGCCCTCGCCCCAGTCGGCGGCCATCGCCTCCCACAGATCGCGCGTCTGGAAGGCGACCGACTCCAGCGCGGCGCGCGCGAACTCCGCCGGGCCGGAACTGCGGGTCAGACCGTAGATCGCCCCCCGGCATTCGGCATCCCAATAGGGCGCGCCAAGGCCGGTGAACGCGGGCACGAGGTACAGCTCCTGCCCCTTGTCCGCCCGCTCGGCCAGCGGCTGCGTCTCGGATGCCTCACGGATGATCTTGAGCCCGTCGCGAAGCCATTGCACCACAGCCCCGGCAATGAAGATCGAGCCTTCCAGCGCATAAGTCGGCTTGCCGTCCAATTGGTACGCCACCGTGGTCAGCAGCCGGTTCTTGCTGGCCACCGGTTCGTCCCCGGTGTTCAGCAGCGCGAAGCAGCCCGTGCCATAGGTCGATTTCATCATGCCCGGCTGGAACACCGCCTGCCCCACGGTCGCGGCCTGCTGATCGCCCGCCACGCCCAGGATCGGCACTTCCCGCCCAAACAAGTCGGGTCGGGTCATGCCGAACTCGGCGGCGCTGTCCTTGATCTCGGGCAGCAGCGACATCGGGATGTTCAGCAGCTTGCAGACTTCCTCGTCCCAGCCGCCCTGCCGGATGTTGTAGAGCATCGTCCGGCAGGCATTGGTCGCGTCCGTGACATGCGCCTTGCCGCCGGTAAGCCGCCAGATCAGGTAGGTGTCGACCGTCCCGAAGGCCAGCTTGCCCGCCTCGGCCCGCTCGCGGACGCCGTCCACGTTATCGAGGATCCAAGCCAGTTTCGTCGACGAGAAATACGGGTCCAGCAGCAGCCCCGTGCGTTCGGTGATCATCGCCTCGTGGCCCTGCTCGCGCAGCCCTGCGCAGAACGAGGCCGTGCGGCGATCCTGCCAGACGATCGCGTTGTAGACCGGCTTGCCGCTCTCGCGGTCCCAGACCACGGTCGTCTCGCGCTGGTTGGTGATGCCGATGGCGGCGACGCTGTCGGGGCCGAGGCCCGCCCGCTCAATCGCGGCACGGCAGGTGCCGGCGGTCGTGGACCACAGGTCCTGCGGGTCATGCTCGACCCAGCCGGAGTGCGGGAAATGCTGCGGGAACTCCTCCTGCGCCGAGGCGACGATCTTCAGCTTGTCGTCGAACAGGATGGCGCGGCTCGACGTCGTGCCCTGATCAATCGCCAGCACATGGGTCATGGGGTTCCCTCCGGGTGCGTTCATGGTCGTCTTTTCGGCGCGAGAGTGCATCGCACCGCAGGTGCCCGCAACCCCCGCCTGACCCGCCCGAAAACGGGTCCCGTGTGCCATTAACGATGTTTTAAGGAAGTTTTCAGAAGGAATTTCATAAGGTTAAGGGGGTTTTCACGATGAAATCCCGGGATTTCATCCCATCGTGCCGATGTTCGACACGGGCGTTGGTCGGTTTACCCGTCCTAAACCTTGCGATTCTAAAGCTGAAGACCGGACCGCCCCGGCGGCCGCCGCGTTCGCCGCAGTCGGGTGCTCTCTCCCCCAACGGGCTCCCCCGCGCCGCGGCGCCGCACCGGGTGACGGGGCGGTCCTCCGGTTTCAGGATGAAAGGGCATTGCAGGATGAAAGCACCCCCAGAAACGGAAAACCCCGCGCGGCGGATCTCACCGCCGGCGGGGTCTTTCAAATCCGGATCGGAATGGTGCGCCGGCGCTCTGGCCGGGGCACCCCGGCGTCCGGCGGGGTACTACGTCAGGCCGCGGCCCGGCGTTCGCTTTCTTCGCGGCTCAGCGCGACGGAGGTCCGCACGCCTTTCGAAACGAAATCCATCAGACCTTTCACGGTCCGCTCATTCGCCTCGATCCCGGCACAGGTCAGCACTTCGCGGCCGTCGCGCGAGCGCGCCCAGCGAGCGATGACTTCCTGGCCGTTGCCGTATTTCTTGTCGTCCGCGATGGCATCATCCAGTGCCGCCAGAACCACGGCGGCGAACAGCTTCTGAGCTCGCTTTCCCTGGTCGTTGGCATACGCGGTCTGATCAACGTAATCGAACATACGCTTCCTCGATCTCCCGTCTGTCGTGGTTGTGGCGCAATATGACCTTTTTTTGACGTGTGGCCATTGCAATCTGCTCAAGCCACCCATGCATTCAGCGCATAACACTCCAAACTGGTCGGGGATCCGTTAAAACGGGCAATTTCATGCCGTTAAGGGGTCACCCGGCCGCTTAACACTACAAACATGCAGCGCCGAACAAGTTTAGATATGGCGCGGCCGGGCCATGAAACAAGGGGTCCGGGGGGGCGAATCGCTCAAAATCGACACATTTCCGGCGAACGATCTGCAACCGGTTTCCGTCAGGACCGCATGCGCGCGCCACTGGGATCGAAGGGCGGCTCGACAGCAATCCGCGCGGGGCGGCGCTCGCCAAGGATCTCGACCTGAAAGAGGCCGTCCTCAGCCATTCCGGCCAACGCCGCCGGGACATAGCCCTGCGCCATCGAGGCTCCTACACCATGCGCATAGCCGCCCGAGGTCACCCAACCGACCACGCGCCAGTCGCCGTCGCGCTGCATCTCGGGCCGGGGCAGCGGGCCGTTCCCCGAATATCGCGCAACGCCGGTATCATGCGGGGCCGCGGTCGTTCCGTAGTCGGTTTCGCCGACCCGCGCCCAGACCGGCTCGTCGGCCATAACGTCGGCTGTCCCCGCGTCGATCACGAAGGACACCCGGCGCAGGCGCGGGCCTTCGGCATGTTCGCGCGCAGCCGCTTCACGGCCGATGAAGTCGTTCTTGTCGAGCTTCACGAACCGCTCCATCGCACCCTCGAAGGGACCGTAGATCGGGCGCAGCTCATGCCCCCAGGTTGGAAAATTCTTTTCCAGCCGCATCGAGAGCAGGGCGCGCATCCCGAAATCGCGCAGGCCATGCGCCGCTCCGGCCTCTTCCAGCGCGAGGTAGACCCGCCGTTCATAGGTCGGCTCCATCCAGATCTCGTAGCCCAGATCGCCGGTATAGCTGATCCGGTTGACCGCGCAGGGGCAGCCCGCCACGTCGATCTGCCGATGATCCATGAATCGGAACGCTTCGGGTCCGATGTCCACGTCGACCAGTTTCGCCAGCACGTCGCGCGACTTCGGTCCGGCAATCATCAACCCGACAAGGGTCTGCCCAAGCCTGCGCACGGAGACCGAGCCGTCGTCCGGCAAATGCCGCTCGAACCAGCGCATATGGTAGATCTGCGCGGCGGAGGAGCCGAACACCAGGAAATTGTCCTCGTCCCGGCAGGCCACGGTGAAATCGCCGATCATCTTGCCGCGTTCGTTCAGCATCGGGGAAAGCGCGATGCGTCCCGGCTTCGGCATACGGTTGGTCAGCAGGCGGTCGAGCCAGCCGCGCGCGCCCTTCCCCGTCACCTCGTACTTCGCGAAGTTGGCTATCTCGGTTACGCCGACGCCCTCGCGCACGGCGCGGACCTCGGCGCCGACGTGCTCGAAATCGTTCGAGCGGTGGAAGCTGGGCACATCCTTCGCCGCCTCGGCCGAGGGCGCATACCAGAGCGGCACCTCCAGTCCCCAGCTGTCGCCCATGACCGCGTGGTTGTCCCGCACCTGAATGTCGTAGAGCGGCGTCGTCTGCTGAGGCCGCGCGGCGGGCAGTTCCTCGTTCGGGAAGCGGATCGAGAAGCGGCGGGAATAGTTCTCGCGCACCTTGGCGTTGGTATACTTCAGGGTCGCCCACTCGCCGAACCGGGCCACGTCCATGCCCCAGACGTCGAAGCCCGGATCGCCTTCGGTCATCCAGTTGGCCAGCACCAGCCCTACGCCTCCGCCCTGTGAGAAGCCTGCCATGACCGCGCAGGCGGACCAGAAGTTCGTCAGCCCCTGCACCGGCCCGACCAGCGGGTTGCCGTCGGGGGCAAAGGTGAAGGGGCCGTTGATGATTTGCTTGATTCCGGCCCGCTCCAACGCCGGGAAGTGGCGGAAACCGACCTCCAGGTTCGGCGCGATGCGGTCGAGGTCCGGCTCCAGCAACTCGTGGCCGAAGTCCCAGGGGGTGTTCTGCGGCGACCACGGGCGGCAGGCCTGCTCGTAGGTGCCGACCAGCAGGCCGTTGCGTTCCTGCCTTGTGTAGATCTCGCCCTTGAAGTCGATGATATGGCAGACCTCGCGCCCGGTTTCCTTGTTGTAGGCGACGATCTCGGGGATTTCCTCGGTCAGCAGGTACATGTGCTCCATGGCGAGCAATGGCAGTTCGAGGCCGACCATCCGCCCCACCTCGCGCGCCCAAAGGCCGCCCGCGTTCACCACATGCTCAGCGCGGACGGTGCCCTGCTCGGTGATCACGTTCCAGGTGCCGTCGGGGTCCTGAGTCAATTCCTTCACCGGGTTGCGCAGGACGATCTGCGCGCCAAGGTTCCGTGCCGCCTTGGCGTAGGCGTGGGTGGTACCGGACGGATCCAGATGGCCTTCGACCGGATCCCACAGCCCGCCGACGAAATGGCTGTCGTCGAGGATGGGGAACATGGCCTTGGCCTCCGAGGCTGAAACGAGTTCGGTCTGCATTCCCAAGGCCCGACCCTTTGCATGGGTGTAGCGCAGGAAGTCCATCCGCTCCGGGCTGTCGGCCATCATGAAGCCGCCGGTCAGGTGCAGGCCGCAGGACAGGCCCGAGGCTTCCTCGAGCTCCTTGTAGAGACCCACGGTGTAGGACTGCAGCTTGGCGACGTTCGGATCACCGTTCAGCGTGTGGAAGCCGCCCGCCGCGTGCCAGCTGCTGCCGGAGGTCAGTTCGGACCGCTCGATCAGCATGACGTCGGTCCAGCCAGCGCGCGCCAAATGGTAGAGCACCGAACAGCCGACGACCCCGCCGCCGATCACCACAACCCGAGCCGTATCCTGCATTCCCACGCCCTCCAATATTGACACGCTCAGGGGGCCACGCGGCGCGCGCGCCATCTACCAGTTCAGGACGCTTGAAGGTCCGTTTGCGACGTCAGGAAAGCAGGCAGCGTGTCAGAGGACTGTCGGGGGCGGTCAGCCCCTCGATCACGCTGAAATGGTGCGTGCCCGCATCGACCACCTCGGCCATGTCCGCGCCGAGCCCGGTCCACACATTGGCAAGCAGCGCCGCCTGCCGCAGGAACTCGGGTCGTTCGTCGCCGCCGACCCAGGCGGTGACGCTGGCATTCTCGCGGGGGGTCAGCAGAGCGGGGCTTTCGGCGGCGGCAGAGGCCGCGTCCAGGCGCAGCGTATCGTTCATCTTCGTGCGCAGCAGCGGGCGCAGATCGTGCAGGCCGCTGATCGAGAGGACATGCTCCAGCCGGTCCTGCGCCTCGGGGGGCAGCGTCGTGTCGGTGCAGGCGAGGCGGCTGACGAGGTGTCCGCCCGCCGAATGACCGGTGGCGCGGATCGGGCCGGGAACCAACCGCGCAGCTTCCGCCACGGCGTCGGCGATCTCGGTGGTCATCGTGGCGATCGACGCCTCGGGCGCGAGCGTGTAGCTGGGCAGCGCGACCGCCCAGCCCGCAGCGACCGCACCCTGCGCATAGGCCGACCATGTCGACTTGTCGAAGGCCATCCAGTAGCCGCCGTGGACGAACACGACCAGCCCGCGTACGGGACCATCGGGGGCGAACAGGTCCAGCCGGTGGCGTGGCGACGGACCGTAGGGATGATCCAGCCGCGCGCGACCGGCGTTCGAGAGTTCCTTCCGGAACGCCGCGGCCTCGCCCGGCCAGCGGTCGATGTAGTCGGCGGCATCGGGGATGTGGTCGCGGTTGGCATAGGCGTCGTCCCAGTCGGTGATCCGCATCTCAGATCCCCAGCCGGTCGCGCATCGCGTACCAGCTCATCGCAGCGACAAGCAGCGGCTGGCGGGCCCATTCGCCCCCCGGGAACGGCGGCGGCGAAAGCTGCGCGAAGGCTTTGAAACCGTCCTTGCGGCCGACCATGTACTGCGCCATCAGCTTGCCCGCGAGCGTCGCCAGCGCAACGCCATGCCCCGAGAACCCGCCCGCAGAAAGCCGGGTCTCGCCCATCGCGCGGAAATAGGGCAACCGCGAGCGGGTGATGCCCAGCGTACCGCCCCAACTGTAGTCCACGCGGACGTCCTTGAGCTGCGGGTAGACCTCCGAGAGGTTGCGTCGCACCAGCCGTTCGATATTGCCGGGGTAACGGTAGGAGTAGGTCTCGCCGCCGCCGAAGAGCAGCCGGTTGTCCGCGGACTTGCGCCAGTAGTTCACCACGAACTTGCTGTCGGCCACCGCCACATCGCCGGGCAGAATTTCGGAACAGGTGCTGGGGCTCAGCGGTTCGGTCGCGACGATGAAATTGTTGATCGGCATGACCCGCCGGGCGCCGCGCGGCTCCAACCCGCCGTGATAGCCGTTGAGCGCGTAGAACACCCTCTCGGCCGTCACGCTGCCTTTCTCGGTCTTCACCACGTGCGGGCGATCCTCCGAAACCGAGAGCACCCGGCTCTTCTCGAAGATCTTCGCCCCGGCCTCCTGCGCGGAGCGGCCAAGGCCCCGGGCGAAGCTGAGCGGGTGCAGGTGCCCTGCGCCCATGTCGAGCACCCCGCCCGCGTAAAGCGATGAGCCGGTATGCTCGGCCACGGTGGTGCGGTCCAGTACCGTCAGCTTGCCGTAGCCCAGATCCTCGCGCAGGTGCGCGGCCTCCTCGGCGGCATGCTCGAGGCCTTTCTCGCTCAGTTCAGCACGGATGTGCCCTGCCTTGAGATCGCAGGCGATGCGGTGCTGCGCGACCAGGCTGCGGACGTGGTCCTTGGCATCTTCGGCCAGGCGCCAAAGCTCGGCCGCGCGCTCCTCGCCCAGCATGCCGCGCAGCTCCAGCTGGCCGAGGCGCTGACCCGAGCCAAGCTGGCCACCGTTGCGCCCCGACGCGCCCCAGCCGACGCGGTTCGCCTCCACCAGGACCACGTCGAGGCCCCGTTCGGCCAGGTAAAGCGCAGCCGACAGGCCGGTGAACCCGGCGCCAATGATGCAGACATGGGCCTTCCGGTCACCCTTCAGCGTATCGCAAACGGGCGCGGGCCCGGCAGTCGCGGCGTAATAGCTCTGCGGGTGCTCCCCGTCGGGTTCGTTCAGGCGCAGCAGGTCCGTCATACGTTCAACAGCAGGTGTTCGCGTTCCCAGGGGCTGATGACAGCCAGGAAGCTCTCCGCCTCGTGCCGCTTCAGCTGGGCGTAGACGGTGCAGAACGTCTCACCCAGGACCTCGTGGAACTCGGTGTTCGCCTCGAACGTGTCGACGGCTTCCAACAGGCCGCGCGGCAGGGCGTAGTCGTAGTCATAGGCCTCGCCGTTGACCGGCGGGCGCGGCGTCAGGCCCGCCTTCATGCCAAGATAGCCGCAGGCCAGCGAACCTGCGATGGCCAGGTACGGGTTGGCGTCCATACCGACGATCCGGTTCTCGACCCGCCGCGCACCGGGCGAGGAGACCGGCACGCGCAGACCTGTCGTGCGATTGTCAGGCCCCCATTCCAGGTTGATCGGCGCCGAGCCGTTCGGCACGTAGCGCCGGTAGCTGTTCACATAGGGTGCCAGCATCGGCATCACCTTCGGCAGCCAGGTCTGGTGCCCGGCGATGAACGCACCGAAGAGATCGGTGCTTTCGCCATTCTCGCCGGTAAAGACGTTCCGCCCGGTCTCGATCTCGACCACCGACTGGTGAATGTGCATGGCCGAGCCCGGCTCGTGCTGCATCGGCTTGGCCATGAAGGTGGCGAAGCAGTTCTGCCGCAACGCCGCCTCGCGGATGGTGCGCTTGAACAGGAACACCTGATCGGCCAGCGCGACCGGATCGCCGTGCATGAAATTGATCTCGATCTGCCCGGCGCCGCCTTCCTGGATGATCGTGTCGATCTCGAAACCCTGCGCCTCGGCGAAATCGTAGATGTCGTCGATCACCGGCCCGTACTCGTCCACGGCGGTCATTGAATAGGCCTGGCGCGAGGCCACCACCCGTCCGGTGCGCCCGATCGGAGGCTCGATCGGCAAGTCCGGGTCGGTGTTCGGCTTGGTGAGATAGAACTCCATCTCGGGCGCGATAACCGGCTTCCAGCCCTCGGCGGCATAGAGGCTCATCACCCGCTTCAGCACGTTGCGGGGCGCCAAAGGCATCGGGTTGCCGTCGTGGTCGAGAATGTCGTGGATCACCTGTACCGTCACATCGTCGGCCCAGGGCGACGAGGTCGCGGCGCTGAAGTCCGGCACCAGGACCATGTCGCTCTCGGTCCACTGGTTGGGGATGTCCATATCGACATAGGCCCCGTCGATGGTCTGGTAGAAGATCGACATCGGCAGGTACATGCGGTCGCCGCGGATGAACTTGGCATTGGGCATCGCCTTGCCCCGGCTGATGCCCGCCATGTCGGCGATCACGCATTCGACCTCTTCCACGCGGCGGCCCGCCAGCCATGTCTGCACGGCCCCGGGCAGTCGCGTGGTCCAGTCTTCGGTTGTCATTACGTCACCGTTCTAAAATGTCAGAGCCGGCCCACCGCATGGCGCGTCGCGCCCTTCGCCTCGGCCAGCAGGCACAGCCAGTCGTGCGCCACCGTCGCCGCCGCGATCGCGGTGATCTCGGCATGGTCATAGGGCGGCGAGACCTCGACAAGGTCAAGCCCCACCAGGTTCAGCCCCGCAAGGCCACGCAGGATCTCCAGCGCCTGCCAGTTGGCCAGCCCGCCCGGAACCGGCGTACCTGTGCCCGGGGCGAAGGCCGGGTCGAGCACGTCGATGTCGAACGAGATGTAGACCGGCGCATCGCCCACCCGGTCGCGCAGCGCCTCGACGGTGGCGGCGACACCCTCGCGGTGGATGAAGGGCGCGGTCAGAATCTCCAGCCCCTCGTCGCTGTCGTGGAAGGTGCGGATGCCGACCTGCGCGGATTTCGAGGCATCGACCAGTCCGTCGCGGATGGCGCGGCCCATCATCGTGCCGTGGTCGATACGTTCGGGGTCGTCCTCCCACAGATCGCCGTGCGCGTCGAACTGGATCAGCGCCAGCGGCCCGTGCTTCGCTGCATGGGCCTTCAGCAGCGGCCAGGTCACGAAGTGATCGCCGCCGAAGGTGAGCATGGTCGCACCCGCGTCCAGGATCGCGGCGGCGTGCGCCTCGATCGCGGGCGCGACGCTTTGCGGATGATGCGGGTCGATCCACGCATCGCCCCAGTCGATCACCTTGAGCGTCTCGAACGGATCGAATCCCCAGGGGAACGCCTTGAGCTGCGCCGTCTCGGCCGACGCCGCGCGGATCGCCCGAGGCCCCAGACGGCAACCGGGCCGGTTGGTGGTGGCACCGTCCCAGGGCAGACCACTGACGACCACGTCGGCACCAGCCACGTCGCGGCTGTAGGGCCGCCGCAGAAAGCTCAGCGCGCCGGCATAGCCCATTTCGGCCCAGCGGCCGTGCGGGTCGGGTTTGCGGAAGGCCTGATCGCCCTGCTCGTCCATGTCACTCTCCGTTTCAGTGCGCCGGCGCCGATCCTTGAAATGTCGTCAGCGGCGCCGGCGCATCGCCAGCCCGGCCAGGGCCACGCCGATCGCGACCACCACGAGGATGATCGTCGCCAGCGCGTTGATGTCCGGGCTGACGCCCAGCCGCACCTTCGAGAAGATCACGATCGGCAGCGTCGAGGCCCCAGGCCCCGTCGCGAAGCTCGCCACCACCAGATCGTCCAGCGACAGGGTGAAGGCCAGCAGCCAGCCCGCGATCAGCGCCGGGGCGATCACCGGCAGGGTGATGTCGAAGAACACCCGCACCGGCCCCGCGCCCAGATCCCGCGCCGCCTCTTCCAGGCTTTCGTCCATGTCGGCCAGGCGCGACTGCACGATGACCGCGACATAGGCCAGGCAGAAGGTCGTGTGCGCGATCACGATGGTCAGCACCCCGCGCCCTTTCGGCCAACCGAGCGTCTGCTCCATCGACACATACAGCAGCAGCAGCGACAGGCCCAGCAGCACCTCGGGCATGACCAGCGGCGCCGCGGTCATCCCGCGCAGCACCGGTTTGCCCCAGAACGCGCCGAACCGGATCAGCACGAAGGCCGCGAGGGTTCCGAAGACCACCGCGAGCGAGGCGCTGATCAGCGCCACCCGCAGGCTGACCCAGACCGCGCTGATCACCTGTTCGTCGCGCAGCAGCTCGCCATACCACTTGGTCGAGAAACCCGCCCAGACCGTCACCAGTTTCGACTCGTTGAAGCTGTAGACCACCAGACTGACGATCGGCACCCACAGGAAGACGAAGCCGAAGCCCGCCGTCAGCCACAAGAACCAAGACCGACCCATCACGCGCGCTCCAGGTGTTTCTGAAGGAACAGGATCGGGATCACGATCAGCGCCAGCATCGCCACCGCCACCGCGCTCGCCACGGTCCAGTCGCGAGCCGAGAAGAACTCGTTCCACAGCACCTGCCCGATCATCAGCGTATCCGGCCCGCCCAGCAACGCCGGGATCACGAACTCGCCGATCGCCGGGATGAACACCAGCATCGAGCCCGCGACGATCCCCGGCAGCGACAGCGGCAGGGTGATCTTCAGGAACGTCACCGCAGGATGCGCGCCGAGGTCGGCCGAGGCCTCCAGCAGCGCGTCGTCCAGTTTCGAGAGCACCGCGTAGAGCGGCAGGATCATGAACGGCAGGTAGGTGTAGACGATGCCGACATAGACCGCGAAATCGGTCTGCCGCATCACCAGCGGCTCGCCGATCAGCCCCAGCCACAGCAGCAGCTGGTTGATCGGCCCCGTCGGGTTCATCAGCCCCACCAGCGCATAGACCCGCAGCAGGAACGAAGTCCAGAACGGCAGGATCACCAGGAACAGCAGCACCGTCCGCCAGGGCTCGCGCGCCCGCGCGATGGCGTAAGCCATGGGATAGCCGATCAGCAGCGCCAGAACGGTCGAGAAGAACGCAAACTGGATCGAGCTGAGATAGGCGTTGATGTAAAGGCTGTCGGACAGCAGGAAGACGAAGTTCTCGAGGTCACCGGTGAACCTGCCGTCTTCCCAGATCGGCGTATAGGGCGGCCGCGCCAGCGCCGGGTCCGCCAGCGAGATCCGGGCGACCTCGAGAAATGGCAGCAGGAAGAAGATCCCCAGCCAAAGCATCGGGATCGCCACCACCAGCCAGCGCCGCCAGGTCATGCGCATGGCGCCCCCAGTCATGCTGTCAGCACCACGCCGGCGGCCGAGGAAAAGCCCACGTGCACAGTCTCGTCCCAGGTGATCGGCCGAGCTTCCAGCCCGTGGTTTGCCTGGCTGACCTTGATCGTGCGCCCGCCGGGCAGCGCCAGCTTGTAGATCGTGACGTCGCCCATGTAGGCGTAATCGACCACGGTCGCGGTCAGCTGGTTGTCCGCGCCCGAGGGCTCGCGGGTCAGGCTCATCTTTTCCGGGCGGACGGCGACGGCGACCTGCTGGTTCGCGCTCAACCCCTCGACCGGTTTGACCAGCACCGGCCCGTCCGCGGTCTGCACGCGCATCGCATCGGGCGCGGCGACGTCCACCGTGCCGTCGAAAATGTTCACCGTGCCGATGAAATCCGCGACAAAGCGGTTCGCAGGGCGCTCGTAGACCATGCGCGGCTCGTCCACCTGGCGGATCTGGCCCGCGTCCATCACGCCGATCCGAGTCGCCAGCGTCATCGCCTCTTCCTGATCGTGAGTCACGACGATGAAGGTGATGCCCAGTCGGTCCTGGATGTTCATCAGCTCGAACTGGGTCTCCTCGCGCAGCTTCTTGTCGAGCGCGCCCAGGGGTTCGTCCAGCAGCAGCAGCTTGGGCCGTTTGACCAGCGAGCGGGCCAGCGCCACGCGCTGCCGCTGACCGCCCGAAAGCTGGTGAGGCTTGCGCTTTTCCATGCCTTTCAGCTGCACCAGACGCAGCATCTCGGCGGTCTTTTCCATTGCCTCGGCGCGGCCCATGCCCTCGCGGCGCAGGCCGTAGGCCACGTTTGCTTCGACGCTCATGTGCGGGAACAGCGCATAAGACTGGAACATCATGTTCGTCGGCCGCACCTCGGGAGGCACGTTCGACAAGTCCTGGCCGTCGATCTCGATACTGCCCGAGGTCGGCGTCTCGAACCCCGCAAGCATCCGCAGCAGGGTGGACTTGCCGCACCCCGACCCGCCCAGCAGACAGAAGATCTCGCCCTTCCAGATGTCGAGCGAGACGTCGTTGACGGCCTCCACCTCGGCGAAGCGCTTGGTGATGTTGCGGATCCGAACGAACGGCGGCTCGGACGCACTGCGCCAGGGCTTGAGTTCACCGGCCGTCTGGGCTGCGGGCTGAGGGGGGATCTGGGTCATGCGAGAGATGCCGATAGGGTCCGGCCGGCCCCCGGAAGGGCCGGCCGGATCAGGTTACTGACCGGTGGTGACGCGGGTCCAGAGCCGGGTGACGACCCGGTCCGTGCGGCTGTCGTAGACCGGCGCGGTCCACAGCTTTTCCTTCACCTCGGGGGTCGGGAAGATGCCCGGATCCGAGGTGATCTCCTCGTCGATCAGCGGATAGGACGCCTCGTTCGCGCTGGCGTACCAGACGTAGTTGGTGATGTCGGCATTGATCTGCGCGTCCATCGTGAAGTTGATGAAGGCATGTGCCGCATCCGGGTTCGGCGCATCGACCGGGATCGCCAGCATGTCGAACCACACCAGTGCACCCTCGTTCGGGATCGTGTAGACGATGTCGACGCCGTTCTCGGCCTCGATCGCGCGGGCCTGGGCCTGGAACAGGTCACCCGACCAGCCGACCGAAACGCAGACGTCGCCGTTGGCGAGGTCGGTGATGTACTGCGACGAATGGAAATAGCGGATGTGATCGCGCACACCCTCGATCACCTCGGCGCCTTTCTCCAGGTCGGCCGGATCGGTCGACCGCGGGTCCAGCCCGATGTAGGCCATTGCCGCCGGAATGATCTCGGTCGGAGCGTTCAGCAAGGTCACGCCGCAGTCGGCCAGCTTGCCGACCACTTCCGGATCGAAGATCAGCGACCAGCTGTCGGTCGGCGCATCCTCACCCAGACGCTCGGCGACCATGGCTTCGTTGTAGGCGTAACCGGTGGTGCCCCACTGGTAGATCACGCCGAACTCGTTGCCGGGATCGTAGGCCGCGGCCTGTTCCATCAGCTCCGGATCCATGTTCGAGAGGTTCGGCAGCTTGGACTTGTCCAGCTTCTGGTAGGCGCCCGCCGCGGCCTGACGCTGCAGGAAGTCCGAGGTCGGCACGACCACGTCATAGCCCGAGTTGCCCGCGAGCATCTTCGCCTCGAGCACCTCGTTCGAGTCGTAGACGTCGTAGTTCGGCTTGATGCCGGTCTTGGCCTCGAACTTCTCCAGCGTGTCTTCGGCGATGTAGTCCGACCAGTTGTAGATGTTCACCGTCTCTTGCGCGGCCAGAGGGCCGGCGACGAGCGCGGTGGTCAGGGTCAGCGCGATGGGGGTCTTCATGAGCGGTCTCCCGTGCTCCCGGTTGCAGTCATATTCCCAGTCGGTCGCGCAGCCCGTACCACCAGCTGCCCGCGACAGAATAGGGAACTCTCAGCGCCTGCCCGCCCGGAAACGGGCTCCACGGCAGGTTGGCAAATGTGTCGAAGCGGGACAAGTCGCCCGTGATCGCCTCGGCAAGGATGCGCCCGAAGAGGTGGCTGCCGGTGACGCCGTGCCCCGAATAGCCGTGCGCGAAATAGGTGGATCGGCCCAGCCGTCCCAACTGAGGAACCCGGCTGAAGGTCAGGGCGAAGTTGCCCGACCAGGCGTGGGTTAGTCGCACGCCCTTGAGCTGCGGAAAAACCTTCTCGAGGTTCGGGCGCAGCTTCTTCTCGATATCGTTGGGGGTCGAGCCACCGTAGACAGTGCCGCCGCCGAACAGCAGCGAGCCGTCCGCCGCCAGCCGGAAATAGTCGAGGATGTAGCGCAGATCCTCGACGCACAGGTCGGTCGGCAGCAGGTCCTTCGCGCGGTCGCCCAGGGGTTCCGTCGCCACGATCTGTGTCGACGCGGCCAGCACCCGCGTCGCCAGTTCGGGCACCGTGCGCCCGAGGTAGGCGTTGCCGCACAGCACCAGCGTGCGCGCAGTGATCCGGCCACTGTCCGTGATCACCACCGGCTTCTCTGCCGAGGTGTCGACCGATCGCACCGGGCTGCGCTCGTGGAGCACGCCGCCTAGGGATTCCACCGCTGCGGCCTCGCCCAGCGCCAGGTTCAGCGGGTGCAGGTGCCCGCCCGACCAGTCGATCATGCCGCCGACATAGGCGTCAGTGCCGACATGCTTGCGAACCCCGTCGCGGTCGAGCATCTCGTGCTCGTCCATCCCGAACCTGGACCAGAGCTCCCGCTTGGCCTCCAGCTCCTGCATCTGCCGGTCGGTATAGGCGGCGAACAGGTTGCCGGGTTTCAGATCGCAGGCGATGCCATAGCGGTCGACCCGCTCGCGAATGATCTGCCCACCCTCGGTCACCAGCCCGCCGACGAAGGCCTGCACGCGCTGCCCGTAGAGGCGCCCGATCTTGTCGAGCGGCGCGTTGATCCCGTTGACCAGCTGCCCGCCGTTACGCCCCGAGGCGCCCCAGCCGACGCGGGCGCCCTCGATCAGCGTGACCTTGTGGCCCTGCTCTGCCAGCGACAGGGCGCAGGAGAGGCCCGTATAGCCCGCGCCCACAACGCAGACCTCGGCCTCGACCTCGCCCTGGACGGGCGGGCGCTCGGGGGCCGGGTTGGCCGTCGCGGCATAGTAGGAGGCGGGATAGGCGCCGTCGGGCGGGAAAGTCATTCAGACGACCTCGAGGTAACTGTCGATTTCCAGCCGCGTCATCTGCGCCCGGAACCGGGCCAGTTCCTGCGCCTTGCAGTCGGCAAATATGTCGACCAGCGGCTGCGGAAAGGCCCGTGAGGGGATCTCGGACTCGCGGAAGGCGGTGATCGCCTCGTGCCAGCTGGTGACCAGCGACGGTCCCTCGCTGCCCGGTGGCAGTGGCTCCATCTTGCGTTCGATGCCGTCGAGCGCCGAGGACAGGATCGCCGCGATCACCATGTAGGGGTTAGCGTCGGCCCCGGCGAGGCGATGCTCCATCCGCCGTGCGACGCCGGGCCCGCCGGGCACGCGCAGCGAGACGAACCGGTTCTCGTAGTCCCACTCGACCCGGTTCGGCGCATGTGGCTCGGGCGAGATCCGGCGGTAGGAATTCAGGTGCGGCGCGAAGACCAGCAGCATCGGCTCCATCGCCTCCAGACAGCCGGCAAGCGCATGGAGCAGTAGCTCGCTGCCCTCGTCGGTGCCGTTGTCGAAGACGTTGCGTCCCTCATCGTCCACTAGGCTGATGTGCACATGAAACCCATTGCCCGACGCCTCGGGGTACGGCTTGGCCATGAATGTCGCCGCCAGCCCGTGCTTGCGCGCGGTGCCGCGGATCAGGTGCTTGAGCAGCGCGGCGTCGTCGGCGGCGGCCAGCACGTCGTCGTGATGGTTCAACGCGATTTCGAACTGGCCGGGGCTGGCCTCGGCAATGGCCGAGGCGAGGCTGATCCCGGCGGCCTCGGCGGCGCGGAAGATGTCTTCCAGCACACCCTCGAAATTGTCGATGTCGGCGATGGCGTTGATGTTGTCCGCCATCACCCGCCGTCCGGTGCCGGGCGTGTTGGGCGGCGCGGGCCGCGCCTCTTGGGGGTCGACGAAATGGAACTCGACCTCGGTGCCGACAACGGCGCGCAGGCCCATGCCCTTCGCACGCTCGGCTACGGCGGCCAGCGCGTGGCGCACGTCGAGCGGGTTCGGCTCGCCGGTGTCGGTGAAGGACCAGAGCGGCAGCAGCGCTGCCGGGTGCGCCAGCCAGTCCACCATCAGGGGCATCCGACCCGTGGGACGGCACAGCCCGTCGCTGTCGCCCGCCATCAGGAACGGGCTGCCTTCGACGTCCCGGCCCCAGATGTCCAGCGCGGCGACGGTCAGCGGCATCCGCATCTGCCCCCGGCCCGCCTTGCCCGCGTCAGCCACGGGGATGCGCTTGCCGCGGAAGCAGCCGTTGATGTCGCACAGCACGACCTGAAGGCTCGCAAGCTCGGGGCGTGCGGCAATCCAGTCGTTCAATTTCAGGGTCCAGGGGTCGGTCATGAATTCGGACGCTAGCAGCAAGTTTGCGCTGCACAAGTGGAATTACGATGACACGGCGCGCCCCAAGAACATTGCACTGCGCTGCGGTTTCGGGCCAGTTATGCGCGAGAATACGAAACGGGGGAAACGCACGGCATGGAAGCCAGCCTTTTCAAGGAAATGACCTGCGCACTGGGCGAGGGTCCGCTGTGGGACGAGGACCGGCTCTGGTTCTTCGACATCACGGGGCTGAACGTGGGCGGGCCGCGGCTCTACTGCCTGTCCGAGGGCGGCACCGTGACCGAGAACTGGGACGGCGAGCGGATCTCGACCGCTGCGGCGCGCACCACCAAGGGCGGGTTGCTGGTCGCGACCGAGACCGACCTGATGCATTTCGACCCGGCACGCGGCATTGCCGACAGCATCTGCCCGCTCGAGGCGGACAACCCGGTGACCCGCTCGAACGACGGTCGCGCCGACCCGCAGGGCGGGTTCTGGATCGGCACCATGGGCAAGAGCGCCGAGCACGAGGCCGGCGCGATCTACCGGTTCTACAAGGGCGAACTGCGCGCGCTGCGCAAGGGCGTGACGATCCCCAACGCGATCTGCTTCGCCCCCGATGGTTCCGAGGCGTTCTTCGCCGACACCCGCCTGAAGACGATCTACCGCTGGCGGCTGGACCAGGACGGCTGGCCCATCGGCGCACCGGCGGAATTCCACGTGATGGAGGGCGGCGACAATCCGGACGGCGCCATTGTGGACGAGACCGGCTCGCTCTGGGTCGCGGTCTGGGGCGGCTGGCGCGTGCAGCGCATCAGCCCCGACGGCGTCGCGCGCGAGCAGATCCGCCTGCCCGTGTCCAACGTCACCTGCCCCGCGCTGACACCCGAGGGCCGGATGTATATCACCACGGCGCGGCAGGGGCTGCAGCCGTCCGATCTTGAAAAGCAGCCGCTGGCGGGGTCGATCTTCATGGCCGACATTCCGCAGCGCGGTCTGCCCGAGCCGATGGTGTGGCTGTGATGGACGAGAACGCCCTTCTGCGCGAGCTGTTCGCCGCCGCCGTCGATGCGGCCCTGCCCGAGCGCATCGTCCCGCCCTTCGTACCCGACCGCGTGCCCGGCAAGCTGGTCGTCGTCGGGGCGGGCAAGGCGTCTGCCGCGATGGCCGCGGCGGTCGAGGCGCATTACGACGGGCCGATGACCGGGCTGGTCGTGACCCGCTACGACCACGCCGTGCCCTGCAAGCACATTGAGATCGTCGAGGCCGCTCACCCGGTACCCGACGCCGCCGGGGCCGAGGGCGCGCGGCGGATACTGGACCTGCTGCAAAGCCTCGGCGAGGACGACGTGGTGCTGGCGCTGATCTCGGGCGGCGGCTCGGCCCTGCTGACGTTGATGGCCGAGGGCATGGACCTCGACGACGCGGTGACGCTGAACAAAGCGCTGCTGGCCTCGGGCGCGGGGATCGACGCGATGAACTGCGTGCGCCGGCACCTTTCGCAAAGCAATGGCGGGCGGCTGGCGGCGGCGGCGCATCCCGCGCGGATGATCACGCTGGCGATCTCGGACGTGCCGGGGGACGATCTGCTGAACATCGCCTCGGGGCCGACGGTGGGCGATCCGACCACGCTGGAGGATGCGCGGAAGCTGGTCGAACGCTACAAGCTGGACCTGCCCGCGCACATGATGGACGCGCTGAACGATCCGTCGAACGAGAGCGTCAAGCCCGACGATCCACGCCTGGCCCGTGCCGAAGCGCACCTGATCGCCGCGCCCCTCGCCTCACTGGAAGCGGCGGCCGAAGCGGCGCGCAAGCATGGCCTTAGCGTCGAGATCCAGGGCGATGCGCTGGAAGGCGAGGCCCGCCTGCTGGGCGCCGAGTTCGCCGAACTGGCGCTGGAACGTCAGAAGGCGATGAAACCGGGCGACGCGCCGCACGTGATGATCTCGGGCGGCGAGACGACCGTGACCCTGCCCCGCGACGGGCGCGACCTGGGCGACGGCGGGCGCAATGTGGACTTCCTGCTGGGTCTTGCGCAGCGGCTGGACGGCGCGCCGGGGATCTGGGCGATGGCAGGGGACACAGACGGCGTCGACGGCCTGGCCGAGGTCGCGGGCGCGATCGTCAAACCCGACACGGTCGCGCGCAGCGGCAGGGAGGCGTTGGAAACCGCACTGCACCGGTTCGACGGCCACGGCTTTTTCGCGGCGCTTGGCGATCAGGTCGTGACCGGCCCGACGTTGACCAACGTCAACGATTTCCGGGCGATCCTGGTCCAGCCGCTCTAGGCGCTCTCGATCTGCCCGACCAGGTCGGGCAGGTCCCCCAGCCGGGACAGCTCGCGGAACCGCGGCGCGCCGGTGGGCGGCTCGGCATGCTCGATCACCCAGGTCAGGTCATGGGGCACGTGGACGCCCCAGGCTCCGGCCTCGATTGCTGGGATCACATCCGACTTCAGCGAGTTGCCGACCATGATCGCATGCTCGGGTCCGTCGCCATGCGCGGCGAAGATTCGGGCGTATGTCTCGGGGACCTTGTCGCTGACGATCTCGATCCCCTCGAACCGCTCGCCAAGCCCCGACTGCGCCAGCTTGCGCTCCTGGTCGAACAGGTCGCCCTTGGTGATCAGCACGATCCGGTGGCTTTCGGCCATCCGCGCGACGACGTCGGCGGCATCGGGCAGCAGCTCGATCGGGTGGGCGTGCAGCTCGCGCCCCGCCTCGAGGATCTCGGCCAGCACCGTGGCCGGGACCCGCGCCTCGGTGATCTCGATCGCGGTCTCGATCATCGACAGGGTGAAGCCCTTCACTCCGAAACCATAGTGCGACAGATTGCGCCGCTCGGCTGCCAGCAGACGTTCGCTAAGGTGGTCCGGGTCGCAATAGTCGCCCAGCAAGCGCTGGAAGCGTTCCTGCGTGATGCGGAAGAACTGCTCGTTCTGCCAGAGCGTGTCGTCCGCGTCGAAGCCGATGGTCGTGATCTTCATGGCCGCATCAAGCACGCAGGCAGGGGCGGTGTCGAGAGGGCGATGGACAACGCCCGCCGATTGCGTAAGGTGCGGCCAAGGGAGGACTGATATAATATGTCTGATACAAGACTCGCGCTGGACCTGTCCCCGCCCGTCGCCGACCGGATCGAGCAGACGACCTGCTACATGTGCGCCTGCCGCTGCGGCATCAACGTGCACATCAGGGACGGCGAAGTCTCGTATATCGAGGGCAACCGCGACCATCCGGTGAACAAGGGCGTGCTTTGCGCCAAGGGTTCGGCGGGGATCATGCAGCACAAATCCCCCGCCCGGCTGCGCGCCCCGATGAAGCGGGTCGGCCCCCGCGGCTCGGGCCAGTTCGAGGAAATCACCTGGGACGAGGCGCTGGACATGGCCGCAGGATGGCTGACCCCCGTGCGCGAAACCGCACCCGAGAAACTGGCCTTCTTTACCGGCCGCGACCAGTCGCAAAGCTTCACCGGCTGGTGGGCGCAGCAGTTCGGCACGCCGAACTATGCCGCGCACGGCGGCTTCTGCTCGGTCAACATGGCCGCTGCCGGGATCTACACCCTGGGCGGCGCTTTCTGGGAATTCGGCGCCCCCGACTGGGAGCGGACCGAGCTCTTCATGATCTTCGGCGTGGCCGAGGACCACGACAGCAACCCGATCAAGATGGGCCTTGGCCGCCTGAAGGAACGTGGCGCCAAGGTGATCGCGGTGAACCCGGTGCGGACCGGCTACAATGCCGTAGCGGACGAGTGGGTCTCGATCACCCCGGGTACCGACGGGCTGTTCATCCTGGCTCTGGTGCACGAGCTGCTGAAGGCCGGGAAGATCGACCTCGACTACCTGTGCCGGACGACGAACGCGCCGGTGCTTCTGGACGCGGACGGCCTGTTCGCCCGCGACGCGGACGGCAAGGAACTCGTCTGGGACCGCGGCACGAACAAGGCGATGCCCTTCGACGCCCCCGGCCTCAAGCCCGCGCTGCACGGCACCTTCGACGGCATGACCCCTGTATTCCAGCACCTGGCCGAGCGCTATCTCGACCCGTCCCACGCACCGGAAGCGGTGGCCGAGCGTTGCGGCATCCCCGCCGCGACGATCAAGCGCATCGCCGCCGAACTGGCGCACGCCGCCTTCGAGAAGCAGATCACCATCCACCAGCCCTGGACCGATTTCCGCGGCCAGCGGCACGAAACGATGACGGGTCGCCCGGTCAGCTTTCACGCGATGCGCGGGATCTCGGCCCATTCCAACGGCTTCCAGACGGCGCGGGCGCTGCATATGCTGCAACTGCTGCTCGGCTCGGTCGAGGTACCCGGCGGCTTCCGCTTCAAGCCGCCCTACCCCAAGCCGGTCTCCGCCCACCCGCGCCCGCACGCCAAGGTCACGCCGGGCAAGCCGCTGGACGGCCCGCACCTGGGCTATCCGCGCGGCCCCGAGGATCTGCTGCTGAACGAGGACGGGACGCCCAAGCGCATCGACAAGGCCTTCACGTGGGAGGCGCCGATGTCCGCCCACGGGATGATGCACATGGTCATCTCGAACGCGCACGCGGGCGATCCGTACCCGATCGACGTGCTGTTCATGTACATGGCCAACATGGCGTGGAACAGTTCGATGAACACGTCCAAGGTCATCGAAATGCTGACCGACACGGATGAGAATGGCGACTACAAGATACCGAAGATCATCTACTCCGACGCCTACTCATCCGAGATGGTCGCCTATGCTGACCTGATCCTGCCGGACACGACCTATCTTGAGCGGCACGACTGCATCAGCCTGCTGGACCGCCCGATCTGCGAGCCCGACGCCGCCGCCGACGCGATCCGCTGGCCGGTGGTCGAGCCCGAGCGTCCCGGCCACGAGGGCGTGAGGGGCTTCCAGACCGCGCTCATACAGCTGGGCGTGCGCCTCGGCCTGCCCGGTATGGTCGATGCCGAGGGGAACGCCGTCTATCAGGACTACGCCGACTATATCGTGAACCACCAGCGCCGCCCGGGCATTGGGCCGCTGGCGGGGTTCCGGGGCGACGGCACCCAATCGGGGCGCGGCGCGCCGAACCCCGACCAGATCGAGGCCTACAAGCGCAACGGCGGCTTCTGGCTGGAGCATGTTCCCGAGGAAGCGCAGTATTACAAACCGACCAACGCCGCCTACCAGGACTGGGCGGTGAAGATGGGCTTCTACACCGACGATCTGCCCGCACCCTACCTGTTCCAGCTTTACTCTGAGCCCCTACGCAAGTTCCAGCGCGCCGCCGAGGGCCATGGCGAGCATCAGCCGCCCGAGCATCTGCGCGCGCGGCTGAAAACGGCGATGGATCCGCTGCCCCGCTGGGAGTCTCCTTTCGAGGAAACGCGCGTCGATACGGACGATTTCCCCCTGCACGCGATCACCCAGCGCCCGGCGGCGATGTACCATAGCTGGGGCTCGCAGAACGCCTGGCTGCGGCAGATCCACGGGGCGAACCCGCTCTATGTTCCGCGCGACGTCTGGGAGAAGCATGGGTTCAAAGAGGGCGACTGGGCCCGGCTGACCTCGGCGCACGGGGCGATCACCATTCCGGTCGCGCGGATGGATGCACTGAACCCCAACACCGTCTGGACCTGGAACGCCATCGGCAAGCGCCGGGGCGCCTGGGCGCTGGACGAGGACGCGCCGGAGGCCACGAAAGGCTTCCTGCTGAACCACCTGATCCATGAACTGCTGCCGCCCAGGGGCGACGGGCTGCGCTGGTCGAACTCGGACCCGGTCACCGGCCAGGCCGCCTGGTACGACCTGCGCGTGCGGATCGAGAAGGCCCCTGCCCAGAGCGCGACCCAGCCGGCGATCCCGGCGCAGGCCTCGCCCGTCGGGCGCGGAAACGACAAGGTGAACGCATGACCTCGCTGCCCGAGAAAACCGAAAAGAGCCTCGGCCTGGTGATCGACCTCGACACCTGCGTCGGCTGCCATGCCTGCGTGATCTCGTGCAAGGAATGGAACACTGCGAACTACGGCGCGCCGCTGGCGGACCTCGATCCCTATGGCGCCGAGCCGCTGGGCACGTTCCTCAACCGCGTCCACAGCTTCGAGGTCGCCAAGCCCGGCAAGCCCGCGCAGGTCGTCCACTTCCCCAAGTCCTGCCTGCACTGCGAGGATGCGCCCTGCGTCACCGTCTGCCCCACCGGCGCCAGCTACAAGCGCGAGGACGACGGCATCGTTCTGGTGAACGAGAGCGACTGCATCGGCTGCGGCCTGTGCGCCTGGGCCTGCCCCTATGGCGCGCGCGAGATGGACGGCGCCGAGAAGGTGATGAAGAAGTGCACGCTCTGCGTCGACCGGATCTACAACGAGAACATCCCCGAGGTGGATCGCGTGCCGTCCTGCGTGCGCACCTGCCCGGCGGGCGCGCGACATTTCGGCGACCTGTCCGACCCCGAAAGCAGCGTCTTCAAGCTGGTCGAGGATCGCGGCGGTTTCGATCTGATGCCCGAGCAGGGCACGCGGCCCGTCAACAAGTACCTGCCGCCCCGCCCCAAGACGGACACCACCGACGGTCCCGACGTTCTGGGACCGCTGCTGGCCGAAAGCACCGAGGGCGCCGGGGGCTTCCTTGGCTGGCTCGACCGCGCACTGGATCGGATCTGACATGCACCCGGCACCTTCCCTCATCGTCTTCACGACCCTCTCGGGCCTCGGCTTCGGCCTGATGGTGTTCCTCGGCATCGACCCTCCGGCCAAGGGCGGCTGGGTCATGGCCGTCTTCGCCGTGCTGGCGCTGGGGCTGGCGAGCATCGGTTTGCTGGCCTCGCTCTGGCACCTCGGCCACCCCGAGCGCGCGTGGAAAGCCCTGTCGCAATGGCGCAGTTCATGGCTCAGCCGCGAGGGCGTGCTGGCGATGGCGGCGATGTTCAGCTTCTCGCTCTACGCCGCGCTGATCGTGCTGGCGGGCGCGCAGGTCGCTTTGCTGGGCTGGCTCTCGGCGCTGCTGGCGCTCTGCACGGTCGCGGCGACGGGCATGATCTATGCGCAGCTTCGGTCGATCCCCCGCTGGTACAGCCCGCTGACCCCGGCGCTGTTCGTGCTCTACGCGCTGGCGGGCGGGGCGCTGCTGGCCGGGCAGGTCTCGCTCGCGGGGTGGCTGCTGCTGGCGCTCGGCGCTGTGCAGCTGGTCGCCTGGCACCGGGGCGACGGCGCGCTGGCGGCCTCGGGCACCACGGCTGAAACGGCGACGGGCCTGGGCCACCTCGGCCGCGTCCGCCTGCTGGAGGCCCCGCACACCGGCAAGAACTACCTGCTGAAGGAGATGGTCTTCCGCATCGGCCGCAAGCACGCGGCGAAACTGCGGATCATCGCCTTCGCGCTGGCCATCGCCCTGCCTGCGATCATCGCCCTGCTAACCGAGCCGCACCACCTGCTGGGCGGGCTTCTGGTGCTGAGCCATCTCGCGGGGACCGTGGTGGCGCGCTGGCTGTTCTACGCCGAGGCCGAGCATGTCGTGGGCCTTTATTACGGAGCGGCACAACCCGCCTGACAGCGAAACTGTCAGATTGCTGTCATCAAATTTTTGTACACTGGACATCCGGAGGGCGGAGGCCCAACTTGCCGGGCCGGGCGCATGCGCCCGTGACCAATCAAGAAGCGCCGGACGACACGGCGACCGGAGGCAGAATGGCAAAGAAGACTGAAAGGAGCAGCGCCGAGCAGGTATTGCGCGCACATCGTCTGCCCCGCAGGCATCTGCAATACGGTGCGCTCTGCTATCGCAAGACGGGCAAGGGACTCGAGATCCTTCTGGTGACCTCGCGCGGCACGCGCCGCTGGGTGGCACCCAAGGGCTGGCCGATCCGGGGCAAGGGGCCGGCAGGGACCGCCGCGCAGGAAGCCTGGGAAGAGGCCGGCGTGAAGGGCCGCGTCACCGGCGACAGTGTCGGCGTCTACACCTACCGCAAACATCTGCCGAAGGGCCGCTCGATGACCTGCGTGGTCGAGCTGTTTCCTGTCGAGGTCGCCGACAACCTCAACCGCTTTCCCGAGGCGAAGGAACGGCGCACCAAGTGGATGAAGCCGAAGAAGGCCGCCAAGGCCGTCGACGAACCCGAGCTTGCCCGGCTCATCAAGCGCTTCGGCGCCGAATTCGCCTAGCTCACGCCGCGCGCAGGTAGTCCGCGTCGCGCAGCGGCACCAGCGCCCGCGCGCCCAGTCGGGCGCGGGCCGGCTGCGGCAGCCGTGCCAGCCCCTCGCTCAGTGCCTCCCAGGCGGCATCGGGATCGAACCGGCGCGACAGGATCACCGGCGTGCCCGGATGCGGCGCCGTGTGACCGGCGATCCGCAGGCCAGAAAGCCGCCCGGGCACCCGTTTCAGATAGCGCCAGGTCACTGCATCGATGGCGGCGATGTCAGCCAAGCCCGCCTTGAGCGCCCGGACCGAGTTCACGTGCGCGCCAGTCACAAGCGGCTGACGCGGCGGATGGCCCAGCGCCACCAGCGAGCCGTATCCCGAATGGCTGTCGGTTCCGTTGATCGCCACCCGCCCCTGCTCCAGCAGCAGACGTGGCGGACGCACCTCGGAATGCCGAACCACCAGGTGCGAGCGATACCAGCCCGGCGGGCAGCCCGGCAGGCCGAAATCGAAGGCCCCGACCACCGCCATGTGCCGCCGCAGCCCGTCTCGCCAGGGCGGCGCGCAGGTCTGGCTCAGCACGAGGCGCGGATCGCTCCAGTGCGGCAGCACATCCGGCGGCCGCGAGAGTTTTACCGGCGCCGGAATACCCGCGCGCAAAAGGAAGGGCCGCGCTCTCCCCCAAAGCGCAGCCCAGTCTGCCCGTACCCCGGGCAAATCGTACATCGGCAGGCTTGCAAGCCTCATGCGGGCGCGATCACCATTCGGCGGCAGCATCCGCCCAGAGCTGGTTCAGCCCCGGCATGTGGTTCTTCAGCGTGTCATACACATCCGAGCCAAGCGCCTGCCCGGCCTCGGTATCGCTGCGATAGTGCAGGCCCATGACCTCGCGGTTGCGGCCGATGCGGTCGGCCATGTCCTGCAGCGGATCGCGCACCAGCGGCGGGCGCGGCGCGGTGGGCGACTGGCCGAAATGGTTGGCGGTCAGGTCGGGCATCAGCTCGCGCAGCACCATCGACATCGCCTGGCTTTGCGTCGCGTGCCCGCTGGGGAAGCTCGCATGCTCGGGCGGGTCGATCGGCGGCATCAGCATGGGCGACATCTGGCTGGGCCGCTGCCGCGCATAGGTCCGCTTGAAGTGCATCACGGCGAGGGTCGAGCACTCCTGCGCCAACCCGACCAGTTTCGACGTGTTCGGATGCGTCAGGCGGCTGTAGCTGAGAATGCCCCGGAAATCGTCCTCGATATCGTTGATCTGAGCGATGCACTCGCCCATGACCGCCGGGCGGTATTCGATCAGCAGGGTCAGCTCGGTCAACTCGTCCTCGACTTCGGGGCCGAGGTTCCAGCCGTTCGCGCCCTGCGCCCACGCAGGGCGGTAGTCGTGGCCCCACTGCTGGAACGCCTGCGAGAACTCGCCCAGCCAGGACAGCGCCCAGTTCAGCGGCGAGAAGAAACGCTTGTCGAAGGCCGGACCGTTGGTCTTGCCGTAGATGTCCTGAATCCGCACCGGCCCGTCGTTGAGCCCCTGCCCGGTGAACGCCACCGGATTGGCCTGCGGCCACTGGTTGGTGTGCCAGTACCAGTTCTCGACCGGCTCGTTCGGGTTCGCGGCGACCTTGTAGGGCGACATGCCCAGGAAGCGGCTGCCGCTCCCTACTCCGTTCGCGTTGTTGGCGTTGTTGGCGTTATTCGCGTTGTTGGCGTTGTTCGCGTTATTTGCATTGTTGGCATTATTCGCGTTGTTCGCGTTCGACTTCGAAATAGCCATGCTCCGCCCCCCGGGTGACTCGTTAGTTCAGTCCTGCCGTCCGCAAATGGTCGGCATACATTTCTCGATCCACGGTTTCCCGGAACGGACAGAAGTTCTCAATGAACGGCTCTATCTCGAAGTCCGGGTCACGCTCCTTGATTTTCCGACCGAAAAGCCGCGCGCGGTCGAGTCTACCGGCGGCGGCGTTGCTCACCGCCATCAGGCGCCAGTTCGACGTGTAGTCCGGCTTCTCGGCATAAGAGCGCTCGCCCCAGACAACAGCATTCTCGAAATCCCGGTTCAGGTAATAGGCCATGCACAGGAAATCGTAATACTGAAACGCGTCTGGATCATTCGGCGACAGACGTAGACCGTGTGTTGCGTGCTCTACTGCTTCGTCGGCGCGTCCGACATAGCACAGCGTGCCCGACGACAGCACCCAGGCCATGGCCTGGCTCGGCCCCATCTCGCGGGCGCGGTCGAGGAACACGAGCGCGGTGTCGTAGTCGCGCTCAAGATAGGACTTAACGTGACCATAGGCCGCCAGCGCCAGCGCGTTCTGCCGGTCGAGGCTCACCGCGCGGGACGCCAGTTCGCGCGCCGCCGAGACGTATTTTTCACGCACGTCGTCCCAGCCCTGCCCGATGTAGATGCAGTGCCAGCGCGTCGCATAGGCCACCGGCATCGCGAACTCGGGGTCCAGCTCCATCGCGGCTTTCAGATGCCTGTAAGCCTCGTCGTAGCTGGCCTTCGTCAACTCGTTCATCAGATGCAGGGCCTTCAACGTCAGATCGTAGGCCGTGAAGTTGTCGGGGGGTTTTCTCAATGCCTTTACTCTCTCGGACGCTCTCACATTCGGAGCGATGAGCGATACAATATGCTCAACAATTCTGTCCTGAGTTTCGAAAAGGTCGCTGTGGTTAAACTCACTGCGATCTGAGAATATGACCTCCCCGGTCGAAGTATCCGCCAATGAAACGGAAAGCCTGATCTTGGTCGCCGAGCGGCGAAGTGTGCCCATCAGCACATATCTGACGTCGAGTACGCGCCCAACTTCGCGCGGGTCTGCCGGAGCATTGCCGAAAGCAAGCGTAGAAGCCCTTGAAATGACGAGAAGTTCCTTCAAGGATGACAGCGAGACGATGATATCCTCGACAACCCCGTCCGAGAAATATCGAAACTCCTCGTCCACGCCGAGGTTCTGCATCGGCAGAACGGCGATCGACGGCAGTTCCTGCTTGGTTCGCTTCAGCCCGTGCTCGTCCTCGCTGTCGGGACGCAGCACCTCGTAGGCCCGGATCGGGTCGCTGATGTTCTTCAGCGTCAGGTAGCCGAGGTTCCGCACCTCGAGCTTCAGCGACTTCTTCGTGGCGTGGTACAGCTCTTCCGAGATGATGATCCCGTCCGGCGCGATGCTCTCTTGTAGCCGTTTGGTGACGTTCACCCCGTCGCCATAGATATCGTCGCCGTCGCGGATCACCTCGCAGACATGCGCCGCGACACGCAACGACAGGCCCGGATAGCGCGCGGTCTTGCCGGTGCGCCCCTCGATGACGCGGTTTTGCACGCTCCGCCCCCACTCGACCGCAGCCGAGGTGCTGGCAAAGGTCAGCAGGATACCGTCGCCGAGTGTACGGATGATGGCCCCGCCATGGCGCGCAGTCTCAGGCTCGATCACCTCGCCGATGAACCGCCGCAGCATGCTGTGAGTGCCCGATTCGTCGCGCGAGGTCAGCGCGGAATAGCCGGCCACGTCCGCGAACACGACGCAGAGAAGCTGCCGCGCGGTATGATTCGCGATCGCGACGTCCATAGTCCCCAATTCCTCTCGGCTCCCCAAAGCTTCGAGGCGTCTACCATAGATTCCGGCAACGCCTATGTCAGCAGAAATACTTTCAAGGGCTGAAATCGTTAATAATGTGGCAATGTACACGTGACAGCACACGCGCGCCGCGTACGGTGCACACGTTAGGGTTTTGGGGGCATCATGAGCAAGGTCAGGACGGTTCTGCGGAAGCGAATCATCGACGAGGGTGATTTGCAGGAGGTCCTGGACACACAGGACAAGGATCCAGAGAAGGCGCTCGGCCTCTGCCGCGGCTTCGCCAGGCCCAAGGCCCGCAGCCGCGACGACGCGCTCGAGGACATCGCCCGCGAGGCGCCGACCTGGGGGTACCTTCAGCCGGAGGGCGACCCCGAGAAGGTCCGCGCCGGCCTTGTCAGCCCCTCTTGTCTGCTGACCCGGGTTCTCGGTCCGAAGGACAAGCGCACGTCCGGGAAAACGGCCGACCCCTCGCCCGATCAGAAATCACCGGAAACAGTTGACACCGACTACCTGGAGGAGCTGTTCGAGGTCGAATTCGACTCGCTCACCGATGAAGAGCAGCGGTCGCTTGGCGTCGACCAGCCGATCTCTCCGGTGGACGCCTATTTCCGCGCCCGGCAGTACTGGACCACAGGCAAGAACGGCGCCCCCGGCTTCGGCGACGCCACTCAGGCGATGCGGTTGATCGGTGCGGACTGGGTCGGCTGGCCCGAGTTCCAGGCCCCTGCCGGGCAGGATGGCGACGGTGTCAACGTCGTCATCGTCGACGAGGGCTTCAATCTCGACTATCTGCGCCAAGTCGTGCCCGGGTTGAACTATGGCGGCGGGTTCATCGACCGCAACCGGCGCCGTCCTTTGCCCGGCAAATACGTCAACCCGTTCGAGGCGCCTCAGAACTCACACGGCAACATGATCGCGCGTAACATCCTGCGGATCGCGCCGAAGGTGCGGCTGTTCGATGCGCCCGTGCTGCCCTCGCAGGTCACCGACATCGACGCGTACACCTACGACGTCGAGCAACTCTATATCGGCATCCTACGCGAAGCGCTGTTCGGCCCCTACGCCGGACAGCCCTGGGTTCTGGTAAACGCATGGTCGGTCGCCAACACTATCGAGGAATGGGACAGCCCGGCGCCCCCCGCGTTCCGCTATTCCGACGGGCCACTGCATCCGCTGAACCTGCTGATGCAGCTTATGGGCTTCCGGTTCGACATCGTCTTCGCGGCCGGGAACTACGGCGAGTTCGACCCGGCCACGCTCTCAGGCATCTACGACCGCGGCCCCGAACGCTCGATCCGCGGCTCGAATGCGCTGAGCAATGTCCTGTGCGTGGGCGCCTGCGACATGACCGGCAACTGGGCCGGGGCGTCGTCTCAGGGCGACGGGCCGCAAGCGCTGAAATACGACGAGCGCTGCGAAGGCAAACCCGACCTGGTGACCCCCTCCTGGTTCGCCGAACCTGGGGATCCGGGCACCGTCTCGACCGGCACCTCGGCCAGCTGCGCAGTCGCAGCAGGTGTGGTCGCCGCACTCAGGACCAGAGATCCCGGAACTCCGCCGCGCCAACTGTTCCAACACCTGCGCGATACGGCCCTGCGCCCGGACGGCGAGGGCTGGAACAACCGCACCGGCATGGGCATTCTTCAGGTCCCGCAGCAGGCCATGGCTGCCAGCGCCTGAGCGGCGTTTCACAAAAAGAAAAGGCGCCCGCGAAGGGCGCCGTTCTTTGCCATCCGGAGTGTGATGGCGGACCGAGGAGGATTCGAACCCCCGACCCCTTGATTCGTAGTCAAGTACTCTATCCAACTGAGCTATCGGTCCGTGGAGCGGGGTCTTACGCCCCGTGGCCGGGGTTTGCAACCCCTCTTTGCGACCCTTTTCGAAGGAAATCGCGAAGCGGCGAAAATCGACTTCTCAGCTGGCCTGCGCAAGCTGGCGCGGCAGGAAGATCCGGAAGATGGTGCCCTCGGCCGAGGTACGCTTCAGCTCCAGGACACCACCGTGGCCGCGCACCAGCTCGGCGGCGATGGCAAGTCCAAGTCCCGTGCCGCCGCGCCGCGCACCGCCCTTGAAGGGCTGGAACAGGTTCTCGCGGGCACGCTCAGGCAGGCCGGGGCCGTTGTCCGAGACTTCGACCTCGATGCCTCCGTCGCACTCCACGGCGGTCACCCTGATCTCGCCCGGCTTGCCGGTGCCGGCGATCGCCTGCCGCGCGTTTCGTACCAGGTTCGCCAGCACGCGGAAGAACTGCTCCGAATCCGCCTCGACGTGCAGCTCGTGCGGCACGTCGCAGATCAGCGTGACCTCGCCGTCCTCGATCTGCACCCGATCCCCCTCGAGCACCTCCTCGACGATCTGGCGCAGAATGTGCAGCTGCAACTGAGGCGCGGGCTCCTCGGCCTTGCCGAAGGTCAGGGTTCGCTCGCAAAGCGTGATCGCCCGGTCGAGCGAGCTGATCAGCTTGGGGGCGCTGCGCTTCACGGTCGGGTCCTCGGACCGCTCGAACCGGTCGGCCAGCAGCTGCGCCGTGGTCAGCATGTTGCGCAGGTCGTGGCTGATCCGGCTGACCGCACCGCCCAGCGCCGCAAGGCGCTCTTTCTGGCGCAGCGACTTGGTCAGCTGGGTCTGTAGGTCCGCCAGCGCGACCTCGGCGTCCATAAGCTCGGTCACCCGCGAGGTCGGCTTGATGATCCGGTGGCTGTCCTCGGGATCCTCGGCATAGGCGGTCATCGAGCCGACGACGCGCTTCATCGGCCTCACGATGAAGCGCCGCACCGCCATGAACAGCAGCGCCGCCGTGAAAGCCGAGATCACCAGCGAAAGCCATAGGATGTTCAGCCCGTATTGCAGCATCGCCGCGCGTAGCGGCATTTCCTTGAGCGTGACCTCGATCTCCACCCCGCCGCCCTTGACCGGCATCCCGATCACCCGGATCACCCGGTCCTCGGCGCGCACCAGCGTCGTCAGCGCGTCCCAGATCAGGGTGCCGGGGGAGGGATCGCGCAGATCGAACGTTTCGGCGACCGGGTCCGGCATCGGCGTGGCCAGGATCAGTTCGCGCATCGCGTCGCGCCGCAGCACGACGTTCAGCACTTCCGCGTTCTTCAGAAGCTCGACCTCGAGATCGGGCGAGACCATGTCGTTCGGGGTCGCGAGCAGCGACAGCGAGGCGATTTGACTCAGCTCCAGGCGCTCCTGAAGGTATTCCACGCGGAACCGCGCGACCGACGGCACAAAGATCAGCACTTCGGCCAACATCAGGAAGATGACCGTCAGCGTCAGGACGCGCCCGGATAGAGTGTTGACCAGTCTCTTCATGCCCAACCGGCTCCGTTCACCGCGCGAGGTATTGCGCCCGAGAACCGGTTGCAAGTCCATCAGAACCTCTGCACCAGCGAAACGTAGCCACGAACCTTGGAATTCCCGAACAATCTTGGCGAGAAATACTCGCTCGCCGCACGTTTGCTCACTTCACCCAGCGTCGGATAGGGCGCGACCATGTTCGCAATGGCCGTCATCTTCAGCCTGTTGGCGATGGCCAGCGCCCAGACCTGGATCAGTTCGCCCGCGTGCGGGCCGACGATCGAGGCACCGACCGGACGTCCGCGCACCACCATAACCTTGATCATGCCCTCGGTCTCGCGCTCGGCGCGGGCACGGTCGTTGCCACTGAAGCGGGCACGGACCACCTCAAGCCGATCGCCATGCGTCTCGCGCGCGGCCTTTTCGGTCAGGCCGACCTGAGCAAGCTCAGGGTCGGTGTAGGTCGCCCACGGGATGTGCGCGTTGGTTGCCTTAGCAGGCAGGCCGAACATCGCCTTACGCACCACGATCCCGGCGTGATAGCCCGCGACATGGGTGAAGTTCAGCCCCTGCGCCGCGTCGCCAATGGCAAAGACCCGGCGGTTGGTCGTTCGCAGGCCCGAGTTCACCTTCACGCCAGTCCTGTCGTACTCGATCCCGGCAGCCTCCAGCCCAAGGTTCTGCACATTCGGCGACCGGCCCACGGCCAGCAGCAGATGCGAGCCGGTGTACGCCTTGCCGTCCTTGGTGTGCACCGTGATCGCGCCGCCCTGCTCCGAGACCTTCTCGGCCAGCGCGCCCTCGACGATCTCGACGCCCTCGGCGCGCACACGGTCCAGAGCGATGGCCGCAAGCTCCGGATCATCCTGTCCCAACGCCTTGGCGCCCTCCAGCACGGTGACCTTCGAGCCCAGCCGTACATGCGCCTGCGCCATCTCGATGCCAATGGGCCCGCCGCCGATGACGATCAGGTGCTCGGGCTGCTCGCGCAGATCGAAAAGGCTTTCATTGGTCAGGTATGGCACGTCCTCCAGCCCCGGGATCGGCGGCACTAGCGGGGCCGAACCGGTTGCGATCACGATCCGCCGCGCGGTGATCCGGTAAGCGCCCGCATCCACCGTGTCATGAGCGATGAACCTGCCGAACTCGCGGATGACCCGCACGCCCAGCCCCTCGAACCGCTCCTGGCTGTCGTGGGGCGCGATACCGGCGATGGTCTCGCGTACATGCTCCATCGCGCGGGCATAATCGACCTGCGGCTTGACCGGCGACACCCCGAACACCTCGCCCGAGCGCATCGCTTGAGCATGGGCGGCAGCCGCGATCAGCGCCTTGGACGGCACGCAACCGAAATTCAGGCAATCGCCGCCCATCCGGCCGGCCTCCAGCAGCACCGTGTCCACACCCAGCTGCGCCGAGCCCGCCGCAGCAGACAGCCCGCCGGACCCCGCACCGATCACCAGCAGGTCGGTCTCGATATGCTCGCCCATCACACACCCTCGGTCTTGCGGAGTTTCTTCAGCAGGATCGGCAGCGCCGACAGCACGCAGAGCGCCAGGATCGGGCCCAGCACCTGCCATTCGAACAGGATGCCCAGGTCAGGCTTCTCGCCGCGGGCAAAGACCTCGCCCAGGCCCGCACCGACCCATGTGTAGACGACGGTGCCGGGCATGATGCCGAAGAAAGTGGTCAGCACGTAATTGCGCAGTTTCACGCCCATCAGCGCGGGCGCGAGGTTCGCCACGAAGAAAGGGATCGCCGGAACCAGCCGCATCAGGAACAGATAGCTGATCTCGTTCTCGCGCAAGCCATCGCGGATCCGGGTCATCATGCCCCGGCTCGCATCCATCTTCGCCTCGAGCATCTCACCCAGACCGAACCGTGCCGCCAGAAAGATCAGCACCGCCCCGACGGTCGCGCCCGTCACCGTCAGCAGAGAGCCCGCGACCAGGCCAAACAGGAACCCGCCGGTCAGCGTCATCAGCAGCGCGCCCGGCAGACTGAACGCCACCACGGCGACATAGATCAGCACGTAGACCGACGCCGCAAGCACGTAGGACTGGTCCCGCCAGGCCAGCAGAGCCTCGCGGTTGTCTGCCAACGTCCGGAAACTGATCACGTCGCGAAACGCGAAGCCCACCGCCGCCACCAGGGCGATGATGGCCAGCGGCCAGATCCGGCGCAGGGAAATGCCCGGGCGCGGTCTTGTGTGAGCGGTCATGTTGTCCTCGTCCATGTGTCCGCCAACAACTGGCCCAGAAACCCCGGCCTGGATAGTGGGTCTCACGCGGCGTTTATCGACCGTGGGGCTTTGTTACACCTGCGGGCGCGGCGGCATGGCGGCCGCTCTCGAATGCGTGAGCAATCGTGACGTGAAGACGTCTTTATGTCATCCTGCGGGCATTCCAATTGTGCGCTGCGGAAAATCCTTCGCCTCACTCCCCCGTGTGACCACATTACAGGAAGCCCTGATCATGCAGATCCTCACCCTCGCCCGTGCTGGCAGCGTTTCGCTCGCCGCCGCGCTGGCGGCTGGCGCCGCCGTCCCTGCCCTCGCCCAATCCGTACCGCTTGAGTTCTCCGGCCCGAACGGCTCGAGCGCCAGGTTCTACGGCCAGATCAACCAGGGCTTCCTCTACTATGACGACGGTGGCGAGTCCGAGACTTTCGCCCCGGTCGACAACGACAACTCCTCGACCCGCTTCGGCGTCGAGTTCGAGTACCCCGTCGGCAACTGGGTGATCGGCGGCACGGCCGAGGCCGAGTACCAGGTCCGCCCGTCGAACAAGGTCAGCCAGACCGACCGCTACTACGATGACGGCTGGAAGTTCGACGAGGAAGACATCCGCAAGGTCGAGATCTACTTCGCCACTCCCTACGGTAAGCTGTCGCTCGGCCAGGGCAGCATGGCCACCGACGGCATCGCCGAGATCGACCTCTCGGGCACCGGCGTGATCGCCTATTCTAGCGTCGCCGACACCGCCGGCGGCCAGTTCTTCCGCAACGACGCTGGCGATCTGACCGACATCACCGTCGGCAGCGTGTTCGACAACCTCGACGGTTCGCGCCGCTTCCGCGTCCGCTACGACACCCCGACCTACGCCGGGTTCACCCTTTCTGCAGCCTACGGTCAGGAAGTCATCGCGGATGGCGACGATGATGACTACTACGACTTCGCCCTGCGCTACGCCAACGTGTTCGGCGACTTCGAGACCGAGGCCGGCGTCGGCTACGGCTTCGCGGGCGACGATGTCGAGACCCTGTCGGGCTCGGCCTCGGTTATGCACACCCCGACCGGTCTGAACCTGACCGTCGCGGCGGGCGAGGAAGACCAGGACGGCGGCGACAGCCTGTCCTACGGCTACATCAAGGCCGGCCTGCAGCGCGACTTCTTCGCCTTCGGTGCGACCGCCTTCTCGGTCGACTACTATGGCGGCGATACGGAACTGGGCGAATCCTGGGGCCTCGCGGCCGTGCAGAACTTCGACGCGCAGAACCTCGAAGTCTACGGCACCGTCCGGAACTACAGCTACGATGGCGCGGACGATGACCTCGACGACGGTCTGGCCGTGTTCTCCGGCGTGCGCTGGAAGTTCTGATCCTCGGGATCACCTGAAAAAAGCGGCGGGTCCATGCCTCGGGCCCGCCGCTTGCACGTTGACAGTTCGCCAGAGAATCCCTAATAGCCGGGGTCTGAAATTTCAGAGGAGCGTCGCACCGGCAGCGCCCCTTGCAAGGAGAAACCCGATGAAACGCACTTTCCAGCCCTCGAACCGGGTGCGCAAGAACCGTCACGGCTTCCGTGCCCGCATGGCGACCAAGAACGGCCGCAAGATCCTGAACCGCCGTCGCGCTCAGGGCCGCAAGCGGCTGTCGGCGTAAGCCGGACGGCGCTCAGGCCAGGCACATGCCCGGCCCCGAGACCTTCCCCCACGCCGATCGCACGCCCGAAAGCCCGGCGATGATCGAGACGCTGCGCCGCCGCCCGGATTTCCTGGCAGCAGCGCGCGGCCGCCGTCAGGCCACTGCGGGCTTTGTGCTTCAGGCCCGCCGAAGAGATTCGGACACGCGGGATTTGCCCAAGGACGCGGAACGCGCTGCCACCCTGCCCGGACCCGATCTGGTCCGCGTGGGGTTTACCTGTTCCAAGAAGGTCGGCAACGCCGTCGCCCGCAACCGCGCCAAGCGCCGCCTGCGTGAAATCGCCCGGCTTGTCCTGCCGACACACGGCCGTCCGGGCTGGGATTACGTGCTGATCGGCCGCAAGGACGAGACGGCGGTCCGCGACTTCGCCCGCCTCCAGACCGAACTGGCCGAGGCGGTGGAGCGGATCCATGCGCCTCGTGAAAAGCGCGAACCCCGCCCCCCCGAATGACCTGGGCTGCCGCGATCCTGGCGCTGCCGGTGCGCGCCTATCGCCTGATCGGCAGTCCCTGGGTCGGGCGCAGTTGCCGCTACCAGCCGACCTGCTCGGCCTATGCGCTCGAGGCGCTGGAAAAGCACGGCGCCCTCAAGGGCGGCTGGCTGACCCTGCGCCGCCTCGGTCGCTGCCATCCCTGGGGCGGCTCGGGCATCGACAACGTGCCGGACTGACCTCAGCTCCCACTAATCCCTTGCCCCGTTGACCGGGCGGCTCTAACACCACGCACATGCTCGACGACAGCGAAGACATTCATCCCCTGTTCCGCGGCGCGCCCGCGACGACCGAGTTCCGCAAGCTGCGGAAGCGGATCGTCCGCCATACCCGCGAGGCCATCGAGAGCTACGGGATGATAGAGCCCGGCGCCCGCTGGCTGGTCTGCCTCTCGGGCGGCAAGGACAGCTACACGCTGCTCGCTGTCCTGCACGAGCTGCAATGGCGTGGCCTGCTGCCGGTGGACATCCTCGCTTGCAACCTCGACCAGGGGCAGCCGGGCTTTCCGGCGACCGTGCTGCCGAAGTTTCTGGAAGAGCGCGGTGTGCCGCATCGGATCGAGTATCGCGACACCTACTCCGTCGTAGTCGACAAGATCCCCGAGGGCCGCACCTTCTGCGCGCTCTGCTCGCGCCTGCGCCGCGGCCATCTCTACCGCGTCGCGCGCGAGGAAGGCTGCTCGGCGGTGGTGCTCGGCCATCACCGGGACGACATCCTCGAGACGTTCTTCATGAACCTCTTTCACGGCGGCAAGCTGGCGACCATGCCGCCCAAGCTGGTCAACGACGAGGGCGACCTCTACGTGCTGCGCCCTCTCGCCCATGTGGCCGAAGAGGATTGCGACCGTTTCGCCCGCGCGATGAACTACCCGATCATTCCCTGCGACCTTTGCGGCAGCCAGGACGGACTGCAGCGCAAGCAGATCAAGGGAATGCTGGACGAATGGGAGCGCCGCGCGCCGGGCCGGCGGCAGAAGATCTTCCGCGCGCTGACCAATGCGAATCCTAGCCACCTGATGGATCCCCGCTGGTTCGACTTCGCGGGCTTGACCCGGCCCGAGCCGCAGGACAAGGACTGAGCCGCGAAAAACTGGCGTGCCAGTGGCGATCCGCCGCCCGTATCAGGGCTGGCGGCCCTTGACCTTTGGCCCCCGGCCCTGTTGAACGCATCCAACCCCGATTTACCGCTGCGGAGCCCTTGATGGACGACCAGAACAAGAACCTGATCCTGGCGACGGCGCTGAGCTTTCTGGTGATCCTCGTCTGGTTCATCCTGTTCCCGCCCGAGCAACAGGTCGACACGACCGTCCCGAACCAGGAAGTCGTCGAAGGCGCGCTGACGCCCCCGGCCGCGGGCGGCGACAGCGCCACCGCTCCCGTCGCGCAGTCCGCCGAGCAAAGCCGCTCGGACGCGATCGCCGAGGCCCAGCGCGTGACCATCGACACGCCCAGCCTCTCGGGCTCGATCTCGCTGACCGGCGGGCGCATCGACGACCTGTCGCTGAAGAACTACCGCGAGGAAGTCGACCCCGACTCGCCCATCGTCACCCTGCTTTCGCCCGCCGGCACCCCGGCCGCCTACTATGCTTTCCACGGCTGGGGCGGCGCCGGTGGCCTGGCGCCCGACCAGCTTCCCGGCCCCAGCACCGAATGGCAGGTCGAGGGCGATACCGCGACTCTCGGCGTCGACAGCCCCGTCACGCTGGTCTGGGACAACGGCCAGGGCCTGACCTTCCGCAAGACCATCGCGCTCGACGAGGACTTCCTCTTCACCATCACGCAAAGCGTCGAGAACACCACCGAATCCGAAGCGCGGCTCTATCCCTACGGCATCATCGCCCGCGAGGGCGAGCCCGAGCAGGTCGGCTTCTTCGTCCTGCACGAGGGCCTGATGCTCTCGGCCGACGGCAAGCTGACCGAGGAAAGCTACGACGCGATGACCGACTATGACGCGGTCCCCGCCGAGGGCGGCACCGCGTTGCAGACCCAGGTCTCCGAAAACGGCTGGATCGGCTTCACCGACCACTACTGGATGACCACGCTGATCCCCGAACCCGGTCAGAGCTTCACCGCCGTGGCCAAGCACGTGACCGGCGCCGACGTATTCCAGACCGACATTCGCCTGCCGGTGCAGGCCGTCGCCCCCGGCGCCTCGATCGAGAAGACCAGCTACTTCTTCGCCGGCGCGAAGCAGTGGGAGGCGATCTCGGGCTACCAGAAGACCTACGGCATCAACCAGTTCGTCGACTCGATCGACTGGGGCTGGTTTGCCTTCCTGACCAAGCCGATCTTCCGCGCCCTGCACTGGCTGAACCTGGTGATCGGCAACATGGGCCTCGCGATCATCGCGCTGACCCTGATCATCAAGGCGCTGCTGTTCCCGCTGGCCTACAAGTCCTACGTCTCGATGTCGAAGATGAAAAAGCTTCAGCCCGAGATGGAGAAGATCAAGGAACGGGCCGGCGACGACCGCATGAAGCTCCAGCAGGAGATGATGGCGCTCTACAAGAAGGAAAAGGTCAACCCGGCCTCGGGCTGTTTGCCGATCCTTCTGCAGATCCCGATCTTCTTCTCGCTCTACAAGGTGATCTTCGTGACGCTCGACCTGCGTCACGCACCGTTCTTCGGCTGGATCACCGACCTGAGCGCGCCGGATCCCAGCTCGATCCTGAACCTATTCGGGCTGCTGCCGTTCACGCCTCCGGGCCCCGAGAGCCTGCTCGGGATCCTCTCGATCGGCGTGCTGCCGATCCTCATGGGCATCACCATGTGGATGCAGCAGAAGCTGAACCCGGCGCCGACCGACAAGACCCAGGCGATGATATTCGCGTGGATGCCCTGGATCTTCATGTTCATGCTGGGCACCTTCGCCAGCGGCCTGGTGCTGTACTGGACGGCGAACAACATCATCACATTCACCCAGCAGTACGCGATCATGCGCAGCCAGGGCGTGAAGCCGGACGTGTTCGGCAACATCATGTCCTCGTTCAAGCGCAAGAAGGAAGCCGACTGACATGCCCCGCCTGGTCTCCATCGAGCGGCACCCGATCAAGGCCATCGGGCGCGAGGAGATCGGGCGGGTCACGCTCACGGCCGACCAGACCCTGCCCGGCGACCGCCTCTGGGCAGTGGAACACGAAGCCTCCCGATATGACCCGAGCGACGGCTGGGGTCGTTGCATCAACTTCGTGCGCGGCGCCAGCTCGGCGCAGCTGATGGCGGTTCGGGCGGAAACGCTGGCCGATGGTCGCATCCGCCTGAGCCACCCGAGCCGCCCGGTGCTCGAGGTGGATCCGGACATTCCTGAAGACGCCGCACGACTGATCGACTGGGTCACGCCGATCTGCGATCCGGACCGGGCGCAGCCGGTCCGCGTCGCGCGCGCCGGAGCGCAGGGCATGACCGACAATCGCAATCCCTGGCTCTCGATCCTCTCGACCGGATCGCTCGCCGCCCTCTCCGAGGTCGCGGGCACCGAGCTCGAACAGGCACGCTTCCGGGCGAATCTCTGGATCGACGGGCTTGCCCCCTGGCAGGAGTTCGACCTCGTCGGCAAGCGCCTGACCATCGGCGCCGTCGAGTTCGAGATCGCCGAACGGATCGAGCGGTGCCAGGCGACCTCGGTCGATACGGCGACCGGCGTGCGCACGGTCGATACGCTGAAGCTGCTCCAGGAAAACTGGGGCCATCGCGATTTCGGTGTCTTCGCCCGTGTGGTGAACGGCGGCGAGATCGCCACCGGAGACGAGGTCACCCTGCCATGAACGGACCGTCCCCCGACACGCTGCATCCGATGGAAGGCTACCCGCGCGTGGTCTATCTACGGGCGTTTGCCCAGAACCGCCCCAATGTCGAGGTTGGCCGGTACACCTACTACGACGACCCGCACGAGCCCGAGAAGTTTTTCGAGCGCAACGTGCTGCATCATTTCGAGTTCTTCGGCGACCGGCTGATCATCGGTCCCTTCGTCGCCATCGCCACCGGCGTGCAGATCTTCATGAACGGCGGCACCCATGCGATGAGCGGGTTCTCGACCTACCCGTTCAACATCTTCGGCCACGGGTGGGAGGAAGGCTTCGATCCCCAGACCTGGTCGCTAGAACACAAGGGCGACACGGTGATCGGCGCCGATGTCTGGATCGGTCACCAGGCCGTGCTGATGCCCGGCGTCACCATAGGCGCGGGCGCGATCATCGCCGCACATTCCGTCGTCACCCATGACGTCGCGCCATACACCATCGTCGCCGGCAATCCCGCGCGTGAGGTGAAGCGCCGCTTCGACGAGCCCACCGTCGCGCGCCTTCTGGACATCGCATGGTGGGACTGGCCCGCTGAGAAGATCACCCGCAACCTGAACGCAATCCGCGGGGCCGACCTGGATGCGCTGGAGACCGCGCAATGACCACCCCGACCTTCCCTCTGGCCGAAACGCCCGACGCCGAGGCCGCCGAGGCCGGGCGCCTGATGTTCGCGCGGCAGGCCGATTTCGTGAAAGGCGTGGTCGCGATGGACGGCCTGCCCCCCGGAGACCGGCTCGAGATCTGCTTCGCGGGCCGCTCGAACGTGGGCAAGTCCAGCCTGATCAACGCGCTCACCGGCCGCAAGGCGCTGGCGCGCGCCTCGAACACGCCGGGCCGCACGCAGGAAATCAACTTTTTCACCCTCGACCCGATCTACCTTGTGGACCTTCCCGGCTATGGCTTCGCCAAGGCACCGGTTGCCGTGGTGGCGAAATGGCAGGCGCTGCTGAAGGACTACCTTTCGGGCCGTGCCAACCTGCGCCGGGCCTTCCTGCTGATCGACAGCCGCCACGGCATCAAGGACGTCGACGAAGAGATCATGAAGCTGCTTTCGGTCGCCGCCGTGCCGTTCCAGGTGGTGATGACCAAGGCCGACAAGCCGAAGAAGGCGGATCTTGAGAAGTCGCTGGCGTCGACCCGCAAGAAACTCACCAGCTATGCCGCCGCCTACCCCGAGATGATCCTGACCTCCTCGGATACCGGCGAGGGCCTGGATACGCTGCGCGCGACGATCGCCGCTATGGTATCCGACTGAGCAGATAGGCGTCGTTGAAGCCCATCGCCTCGGCCAGCCTGAGCGCCGCGCCTTCCTCTGCCGGAGAGCGCAGCGGCCCCAGGAACACCCGCCGTCCCAGCCCCGGCGCGCCCTTGGTCTGCACTGGGTATCCGAGGTTCCTTGCTTCCGAGGCCAGCCTGTTCGCAACGTCGTCCGTCGCCCCTGTCGCCAGGTGGACATAGCGCGTCGGCCCGCTGCCGCGCGCCGGGGCGCGCAGTGCGGCCGCATCCAGCGACGCGAAATCCGGCAACTCGCTAGCATAGGTCACGCAATTGTACTGCCGCAGCCCGCCGAGGTTCAGTGTCGGGTACGCCGTGCGCGTCCGGGCGGTACCCATGAAGCCCGAAGCCGGTCCCCGCAACTCGAGGTCGCGGTCATAGCGCTGGAACAGATCCCGGCAGATCCCTGCGCGGCTGGCATCGCTGACCGGCGCCGTCGTGCAGGCCCCGACCAGCAGCGCCGCTCCCATAAGTCCTAGTGCTCGCACGGCGGTTTCCTTTCCGTTTCGTCTGGAACCTTTTCCAGATATTACCTATGCAGCACGCATTTGCACGCCCCCGGAGAGCCCGCAGAATGGAGAAGTCACAGGCCATGAACCGCGACTGGATCGCCACCGCCCGCACCCTGTCCGAGGCCCTGCCCTATCTCCAGCGCTATGACGGCGCGACGGTCGTCATCAAGATGGGCGGCCATGCGATGGGCGACGACGAGGCGATGACCCGCTTCGCCCGCGACATCGTCCTGATGAAGCAATGCAACGTGCACCCGGTGCTGGTCCACGGCGGCGGCCCGATGATCAACCAGATGCTCGACCGCCTGGGCGTCCAGTCCACCTTCGTCGGCGGCAAGCGCGTCACCGATCAGGCCACCGTCGAGGTGGTCGAGATGGTCCTCTCGGGCACCGTCAACAAGCGCATCGTGCAGGCGATCAACGACCAGGGCGGCCGCGCCGTCGGGCTCAGCGGCAAGGACGCCAAGCTGATCGTCTGCGAGAAGGCGCAAGGCCCCAAGGGCGAGGATCTGGGCTTCGTCGGCGAACCCAAGCAGGTGAACCCGGCGGTTCTGCGCACCTTCCTCGACAGCGACTTCATCCCGGTCGTCGCCCCGCTCGGCACCGGCGCGAACGGCGAGACCTTCAACATCAACGGCGACACGGCGGCGGGCGCCATCGCCGCGGCGATGAAGGCCGACCGCCTGCTGCTGCTGACCGACGTGGCCGGGGTGAAGGACGGCGACGGCGACGTGATCACCAACCTCACCTCGGAACAGGTCCGAAAGCTGACCGAGGAAGGCGTGATCGCCGGAGGCATGATCCCCAAGACGCAGACCGCGCTCGACGCCATCGACGGCGGTGTGCGCGCGGTGGTCATCGTCGATGGACGCGCCCCTCATGCCGTCCTGCTGGAGCTCTTCACCGAGCATGGCGCCGGCTCGCTGATCCGGGCGCAACCCAAGGCCTGAGGTGCTTCGCGGCATCGCCTCCGCGCTCGCCCCGCACGGGCTGACCGTGCTGGGCACGCTGCGGGCCAACCCCGGCGACGACCTGCCCGAGGGCACGCAATCTCTTGCCCTCGTCGGCCCCGATGGCCCTGCCATGTGGCCGGTGTTCCGCGCCTCACCCGAGTTTGCCGACGGCCAGCCCGACCCGCTCGACCGCTGGTCCCGGCGCACGCTCGACGCCGTGGCAACGGACCTCGGCACGGCGGCGCTCTACCCGTTCGGCGGCCCGCCCTGGCACCCGTTCATCGCCTGGGCGCTGCGCACGGGCCGGATCCACGCCTCGCCGGTCACGCTCCTCGTCCATGACACCCACGGCCTGATGGTGTCCTTCCGCGGCGCGCTCGCCCTTCCCGTGGCGCTCGAACACCGCACCTCCCCCAGCCCTTGCGAGACCTGCGCGACGCAGCCTTGCCGCACCGCCTGCCCGCCCCGCGCGCTGACCCCAGAGCGTTACGACGTGCCCGCCTGCCGCGCCCATATCGCGTCGCCCAAGGGCACGGACTGCCGCGACGGCTGCCTCGTCCGCCGCGCCTGCCCGGTCGGCCAGGGGTTGCGCCGCGCCGAGCAATCGGCCTTTCATATGGCCGCATTTACCGGAGGCCCTCCATGAAGACCCTGATTCTGATGCGCCACGCCAAATCCTCCCGCCCCGAAGGGGTCGAGGATTTCGACCGCCCGCTCAGCGAGCGCGGCACGCGCGGCGCGCAGGCCGTCGGCGCCTGGATGCGCGACAAGGGCCACCTGCCGCAGAAGGCGCTGGTCTCGGCCTCGAACCGCACCCGCGAAACGTGGGAGGGGCTGGGCCTTGAAGACGACTGCCCGGTGCGCCTGACCAAGGAACTCTACGACGCCGCCTCGGGGCAGGTCCTGGGCGCGATCGCACGGCAGGAAGCCAATGCGCTCCTGGTCATCGGCCACAACCCCTCGATCGAGAACATCGGCGCGCACCTCCTGCGCGAGGCCGAGGTCCCCGAGGATCTGGCGCGCTGGAAGCCCGGCACCGTCGCGGTGATCGAGTTCGACATCGAGGACTGGAAAGCCGCCGGGACGGCACCGGGCCGGCTGGTGGACTACGCCACGCCAAAGGGGCTAGGGGTTACCGCGGACGCCGAGTGATCCGTCACGGATCTGTCGCGAACCATCGCTAGGGCTGCCGAAAACGGAGCCCGCCGATGACTTTGACCCACGGGCTTGCGGATTTCGCCGCAAGCGCGCACACCGCACCGCCCGCACGCCTCGGCACCCGCTACGACAGCACCCGCTTCCTGCCCGAGGCCGGGAACACCGTCGTCTGCCATCTCGATCTCGATGCCCCCGGTCACGAAGCGGTGCTTGAGGCCCGCGCCCGCATGCAGGCGTTGCCCGGGGCCAAGAACTTCCTCTTCACGCCGATCCCCAGCTTGCACATGACCGTGTTCGAGGGCGCGCTGGAGACCCGCCGCAGGCCTGACGCCTGGCCTGCCTGGGCGGCGCTGGACGCCCCGATAGATCAGGTGACCCAGGCCCAATTGCTCCGCCTCGAAGGTTTTCGCGCGCCGCCGCCCTTCTCGGTGAGAGTGGTGGATCTCAAGCCGACCGGCCTACAGCTGGCAGGCGCGACGGACAAGGACGAGGCCGCGTTGCGCCAATGGCGCGAGGCGCTTACCGCGCCTTTCGGCTACCGGCATGCGGACCACGACGCCTATGTCTTCCACATGTCCTTCGCCTACCCGCTGGCCTGGCTGCCGGACGTGTTGCTGCCCCGCTGGCAGCAGGACTACGACGCGATCCTTGCCGATCTTCAGCAGGCCGCCCCGGTCATCCCGCTCAGGCGACCCGCGTTCTGCAGGTTCCCCGACATGACCGTGTTCGAGGAACTGCTGGTCCTCTGAGCCCTCAGGCGCTGGTCTCGGACTTGCCCGTGATCGGCGCCACCACCTTGGTCATCACGGCGACGATCACCGCGCCCAGCGCCAAGCCCAGGATGCCGTCCAGCACCGCCTTGACCAGCCATTTCACCGCTCCGGCCCAGTCGCCCGCGCCGCCGCCGAGGCTGGCCGCGATGCCATCGATGAAATGCTCGGGCCCGTGCCAGCCGATCTCGGCCAGGCTGTGCACGATGATCGAGCCACCGACCCAGAGCATCGCCGCGGTGCCGATGGTCGTCAGCAGCTTCATGAACGCGGGCATGCCGCGCACGATCAACTCGCCCAGCTTGCGCGTCACAGTCAGACGGCCCGCGCGCGCGAGGAACAGGCCAAAATCGTCTGCCTTCACGATCAGCGCAACGCTGCCGTAAACCAGAACCGTGATCCCCACGGCGACCACGGCCAGTGCCGCCGCCTCCATCCAGATGCCCGAGTCGGGAAGCTGCGACAGGGCAATCGTCATGATCTCGGCCGAGAGGATGAAATCCGTCTTGATCGCGCCCTTTACCTTCTTCTCCTCGAGGTGGGCGTCTGACAGCTTCTCCTGGTAAAGGTCCTCCTCGTGGTGGTCTGCGGGATTGAGGACGTGCCAGACCTTCTCGGCGCCCTCGAAGCACAGATAGCCGCCACCCAGCATCAGCAGCGGCGCAATCAGCCAGGGCGCGAACGCCGACAGCAGCAAAGCGACCGGCAGCAGGATCACCAACTTGTTGAAGATCGATCCGCGGGCGATCTTCCAGACGATGGGAAGCTCGCGGTCGGCCGAGAAGCCGTGCACGTATTTCGGCGTCACCGCGGCATCGTCGATCACCGCGCCCGCCGCCTTGGCCCCGGCCTTCGAGGCCTGTCCGATCACGTCATCGACCGAGGCCGCCGCCACCTTGGCAATGGCCGCAACATCGTCAAACAGCGCCAGCAGTCCGCTCATCGTTCCCCCAGTTCCCGCGTCGGTTCCGGCCCAAGGACCGGCAGTTGATCTAGGGCGAAGCTTTAGCCTGTCACCCGGCAGTCCCGAAACGAAAATCGGCCCCGTTCGGGGCCGATATCACGCGTTTACGAAGTTTTCATAAACTTTTCACCATATATTTCATGGCGTTAAGGGGGTTTTCACGATGAAATCCCCCTTTTGCACGGTGAAAGGCCCCGCCCGGTCAATGCCCCAGGATCTGGCTGAGGAACAGCTTGGTCCGGTCGCTCTGCGGGTTGTTGAAGAACTCCTTGGGCTCGTTCTGCTCGACGATCTGGCCCTGGTCCATGAAGATGACCCGGTTCGCCACCGCCTGCGCAAAGCCCATCTCGTGGGTCACGCACAGCATGGTCATCCCCTCTTCGGCCAGCTCGATCATCGTGTCGAGCACCTCCTTGATCATCTCGGGGTCAAGCGCCGAGGTCGGCTCGTCGAACAGCATGATCCTTGGCATCATGCAAAGGCTGCGCGCGATCGCCACGCGCTGCTGCTGCCCGCCCGACAGCTGGCCCGGATACTTCAGCGCCTGGTCGGGGATCTTCACCTTGGTCAGGAAGTGCATCGCCCGTTCCTCGGCCTCTTTCTTGGGCGTCTTGCGCACCCAGATCGGGGCCAGCGTGCAGTTCTCCAGGATCGTCAGGTGCGGGAACAGGTTGAAGTGCTGGAACACCATCCCGACTTCGGACCGGATCTTGTCGATGTTCTTCAGGTCGTTCGACAGCTCGATTCCGTCGACGACGATCTGCCCCTTCTGGTGTTCCTCCAGCCGGTTGATGCAGCGGATCAGCGTCGACTTGCCCGACCCCGAGGGGCCGCAGATCACGATCCGCTCGCCCTGATAGACGGTCAGGTTGATGTCGCGCAGCACGTGGAAGTCCCCGTACCACTTGTTCATGTCGGTGATGTTGATCGCCACCTCGTCCGAGACTTGCATCTTGGCGGCGCCGGTCTCTGGTGCAGTATCAGCCATCAGAGCCTCCTTACCTGTGATCCGTGCGGAGCCTGCGCTCCAGATGTTGCGAGTAGCGGGACATGCTGAAGCAGCAGATGAAGAACAGCAGCCCGATGAAGACGAAGAGCTCCCAGTAGATCCCCTGCCAGGCAGTATCGGCGCGGATCGCGTTCGACATGCCGATCGGGTCCAGCAGGCCGATGAAGACGACCAGCGTGGTATCCTTGAACAGTCCGATGAACGTGTTCACGATGCCCGGGATCGAGATCTTCAGCGCCTGCGGCATGATGATCAGCCGCTGCGCCTTCCAGTAGTCCAGCCCCAGCGCATCCGCCGCCTCGTACTGGCCGCGCGGCAGCGCCGCGAGGCCGCCACGGACCACCTCGGCGATGTAGGCGGCGGCGAACAGGGTCACCAGGATGATCACCCGCAGCATCAGGTCGAAGTTGGTGCCCGGTGGCAGGAAGTAGTTGAGCAGCAGCGACGCCGTCAGCAGCCAGACGATCAGCGGCACGCCGCGGAAGATCTCGATGAAGGCGATGGAGCACTTGTTGATGATGAACAGGTTCGACTGCCGCCCCAGCGCCAGCAGGATACCCAGCGGCAGCGACAGGATGATACCCGAGACGCCGATGATGAAGGACAGCATGAAGCCGCCGAAGTCCTTCGAGGGCACGAACCGCAGCTCGAGCGGGATGATCGAGCCCAGGACCCCGGCAACCGGGCCGGTCAGGAACATCCAGTAGAGGATCGGCAGCACGATCGCCGCCACCGTCCCGGCCAGCGAGCCGACCTGCTTGCCGATCACGACCATCGCGGCCCAACCGACCACGAAGCCCAGCGCCACGGCGAGGGGTACGCCGATCGACCCGCCCCACATGAACCAGTAGATCAGGAAAGGCGCGGCGAGCGTGAACCAGATCAGTTTGCGCGGCAGCGAACTGAACAGCGCCGGCGCGCAGCCGGCGAGGAACACGATCAGGCCAACCACCGGCCGCCAGTAGAGATCTTGCGGATAGAAACCGAACAGCAGCTGGTTCCAGCGCTCGGCGATCACGGCCATGCAGGCTGAGGCGACGCCGTGGCCTCCGTCGCTTGGCCCGTGAATCGCGTCGCGGATCTCGCGGCACTCGCCGAGCGAGCTGGCGTTCCAGACCGAGTTCCAGAACCAGGGGATGATCCCCGCCAGGACCGTCCAGATCGCCAGCAGACCAAGCACCGTCAGGATCACGTTCAGCCAGCTTGAGAACAGGTTCTCGCGCATCCACTTCACGGCGCCCCGCTCGGCCGCGGGCGGCTCGCTCGGCGGCAGCATCGTCTCACGGACGTAGGCAACGGTTTGTGCGTGCGTATCGCTCATATCACCGCTCCTTCAGCTTGATGGCCGAGTTGTAGGCGTTCATCACCGCCGAAATCCCGAGGCTGACCACCAGGTAGAATATGCCGACCAGCAGCATCCCCTCGAGCTCGCGCCCGGTCTGGTTGATCGTCACCCCGCCCAGCGTACTGCGGACGTCCATGTAGCCCACGGCGATGGCCAGCGAGGAGTTCTTGGTCAGGTTCAGGTACTGAGAGATGAGCGGCGGAATGATGACCCGCATCGCCTGCGGCAGGATCACCAGGCTCATCGTCCGGCGCGGCCTCAGCCCGAGGGCGAATGCTGCCTCGGACTGGCCTTTCGAGATGGCGAGAATGCCGCCACGCACGATCTCGGCAATGAAGGCGCCGGTGTAGAGCGACAGCGCCAGCCAGAGCGCGATCAGCGAGTTGCGCAGATGCAGGCCGCCACCAAAGTTGAAACCTTTGAGTTCCGGGTAGCTGAGCGTCACCGGGCTGCCGAGCAGGAAGTAGAAGAGGATCACCGGCAGGAAGAACAGCGCCGCCGAGATGGCGAACACGGGCATGATCTCACCGGTCGCTTCCTGGCGCTTGTGGGCGTAGCGGCGGAAGGCCCAGATCGCGACCAGCGAGGCCGCGAACACCGCGACGAGGATGCCCGAGCCCGAGCCCCAGACCGGCATCGGCAGGTAGATGCCCCGGTTGGTGACCGCGATGCTTTCGAACCACATCGACGCGTCGCCGCCCTCGCGGAAGTCACGGGGCTGCGGCATGCTTTCGGACATGATCGCGAAGATCGCGATGATCCACAGCAGCAGCGGAACATTGCGGAAACCCTCGACGTAGACCGTCATCAGGCGTGCGACCAGCCAGTTGTTCGACAGGCGCAGAACGCCGGCGATCACGCCGAGGACCGTCGCCAGGATACAGCCGAGGAAGGCCACGAGCAGCGTGTTGAGGATGCCGACCAGTGCCGCGCGGGTGTGCGTGGAGTCGGAGGTGTACTCGATCAGGCGTTGATTGATGTCGTAACCGGCGCGCTGGCTCAGAAACCCGAAATCGAAATCCTTGCCCTGCGCGGCCAGGTTCTGAACAACGTTGGAGAGCAGCCAGGACAGTCCGAGAACTATCAGTATCGCGGCGATGACCTGGATCGTCAGAGAGCGGTAGCGGGCGTCGTAGAGCAACATGCTCGGATGAAACGACTGCCCCGCCTCGGCGGACATGGTGGACATCTTCGGCCCCTTTTCCCTGTTGGCACGTCGCCCCCTGTGTCGGGCGGCCCGGTTTATCCGGCCCTGCCCTGGGTGCGATCTGAACGCATGATACACCAAGGGCGCCGAATTCAAACGGCGCCCTTGATCGTCAGTATGTTACCGGAACGGCGGCGAGTACATCAGGCCACCCTGGGTCCACTGCGCGTTCAGGCCGCGCGACAGACCGATCGGGGTGCCTTCACCAATGTTCGAGGCGAAGATCTCGCCATAGTTGCCGGCGACGGCGATGGCGCGCTTGGCGAACTCGTTGTCGAGGCCCAGCATCTCGCCCAGATTGCCTTCGTTGCCCAGCAGACGGTTGATCTCGGGGTTGTCGGTGCCTTCGGCCATCTTCTCGAGGTTGGCCGAGGTGACGCCGTACTCTTCCGCGGCGATCAGCGCGTTCAGCGTCCAGCGGACGATGTCGGCCCACTGGTCGTCACCGTGGCGAACGAGCGGACCCAGCGGCTCTTTCGAGATGATCTCGGGCAGGATCATGTGCGCGTCCGCATCCTCGAACGTGGCGCGGGTCGCGGCCAGGCCCGAGGCATCGGTGGTGTACACGTCACAGGCACCGGCCTGGTACTGCTGGATGGCCTCGGCGTTGGTCTCGATCGGGACCGGCTCGTAGGACATGTTGTTCACGCGGAAATAGTCCGCGAGGTTCAGCTCGGTCGTGGTGCCGGTCTGGATGCACACGGTGGCGCCGTCCAGTTCGGTCGCCGAGCTGACGCCCATGTCCTTGCGGATCATGAAGCCCTGGCCGTCGTAGTAGTTCACGCCGACGAAGGTCTGCTTCAGGTCGACGTCGCGGGTGAACGTCCAGGTCGTGTTGCGCGACAGCAGGTCGATCTCGCCCGAGCCCAGCGCGGTGAAGCGGGTCTGGGTGGTCAGCGGAACGAACTCGACCTTGCTCGAGTCGCTCAGCACGGCCGCGGCCACGGCACGGCAGACGGCTACGTCGAAGCCCTGCCATTCACCGTTCGCGTCCGGCGCCGAGAACCCGGCCAGGCCGGTCGAGATGCCACATTTCAGGACATCGTTCGCTTTCACGTCGTCCAGCGTCGCGGCACCTGCCACACCTGCGGCCAGGCCAGCAGCGGCGAACGTGCCGAGAAAGACTGATTTCTTCATATTTACCTCTTCCTGATGATCCGACCCTGTCCCCGCATGAAACGCAAGCGAGCCGGCACCTCCCGGTTGTTGAAGGGGTCCTTTGCGGACCAGTGCGCACAGAATGTCGGCTTGAGAGCAAAGGTCAAGTACGCTCTGCCTTACAAAAATGCGGAAGATATGGGGGAATAGTCTGAAAATTGCCTGCGATGTGAACGCGTTCCCCGGGGGGTGTGCAAAATCAAGGCAGTAATGCGGCAAGGTTCACGCAACGTCACCTTTGCCGGGAGACTCAGGCGGGCGCCCCGCGCAGGAGGTCGAGCAGCCGCCCAGCGGAGGTGACCGCAGCGCGTCGCTCTTCAGCCATCGCGTGCGCCTCGTCGTCCCGGCCCCAGAGTTCTTCCTGCCAAAGCTCGTCGATGCGACTGAGATCCCACGCCTCCGAAGCGCTGAGCACGTTGCGGCTGACCGCAAGTCCCAGCACCAGCGAGCCGGTGAGCGTCACCAGGTCGTGCAGCGCCGTCATCTCGAAATCGTCGTGGCGGGCAACCTCTCCGGCAAGGTTCGCGAGGCTTTCGGAGGGCTGCGGCTGGTGCATGACGCCAGCGATGCGGGTCAGCGGGGCCGAAAGCTCGCGATCAGCCCAGTCGAGCCACGGGTCCCAGGCGTCGGACTGGCGCTGCACCAGCCCCTCGGGCGCGTCGGCGCGATAACACAGCAGGTCGGTCCCGCCATAGGCCGCCAGCATCTCGGCCACGGCGTCGCGGTTCACGGCGACCTTGTCAATGGCGGCGTTGGCCGCACGGGTCAGCGGCATGTCCTGCGGGCGGATCTGTTCGGTCTGAGCGTCCCATTCCTCCGCCACAGCCTCGGCCAGCGGGCGCGAGGGCAGGATCAGCGGCGCCTTGGCCGGGGTCCGCACCGGGCGGTCGTCCAGCGTGACCTCGAGCCCCGCCCCGCCCTCGCGGATAGCGACGGTTTTCCAGAAACGGCGCTTCAGGGACGGGGTCATTCCAGCTCCTCGAACGGATCGTCGGCGACCTCGGAGACATCCCAACCGAAGGTGTCCCAGGTCTTGGCCATATGCGGCGGCAACGGTGCGGTCAGCGAAAGCCGACCGCCGGTCACCGGGTGCGTCAGGTTCAGGTGGCGCGCATGGAGGTGCATCTTGCGGCTGATGTCGCCGCCAAGCTGCGCACCCCAGCCATCGCCCAGGTTCTCTTGCGCGTTGGTGCCGTACTTGCCGTCGCCGATGATCGGGTGGCCGATCTCGGCCATGTGGGCGCGCAGCTGGTGCGTGCGCCCGGTGATCGGCGCCAGCGCGACCCACGCGCAGCGGCGTGCGGCCGCCGATATCACAAGATAGTCGGTCGTCGCCCGCTTCGCGCCGGGCGTGTCGTCGATCCGGTTCGGATGGACGCAAACCATCTTTTCGCCCGCGCCGTGCGGTCCGTGACCCGGGGCCTTGACCAAGCCGTAGCGAATCGTGCCCATCGGCGGCTTCGGCCCGCCTGCCACGGCCGCCCAGTAGATCTTGCGGGTATCCCGGGCCTGGAAGGCACGGGTCAGTGCGGCGGCCATGCGGCCCGTGCGTGCCAGCAGCAGCACGCCCGAGGTGTCCTTGTCCAGCCGGTGTACCAGCCGGGGCTTTTCATCCATCCCGAAGCGCAGCGCTTCGGCCAGCCCGTCGACATGGCGGGTCTGGTTCGAGCCCCCCTGCACCGGCAGGCCCGGCGGTTTGTTCAGCGCGATGATATGGTCGTCGCGATAGATCACCGCCTCGCGGATCATTCGGGCGTCGGCCTCGCTGATCGGCTTCGCGGTCTTCCCGGCCTCGGGGGGCGGCCCCTCGGGCAACGGCGGCAGGCGCAGCGTCTGCCCCTCCTCCAGCCGGGTCGAGGCCTTCACCCTGCCACCGTCGACGCGGATCTCGCCCTTGCGGCACATCTTCTCGATCCGGCCTTGCGGCACGTGCGGGTACTGCTTGCGCAGCCAGCGGTCGAGGCGCTGGCCCTCGGCCTCAGCATCCAATGTCAGTGTCTGCACACCGCTCATGCGAAGATCCCCCGTGCAAGGACGATACCGACAAGGCAGCCGCCGATGGCACCGGCAAGTGTCAGGACGACATAGGCGAGCCCCAAGCCGTATTCGCCGCGCTCGAACAGATAGACGGTTTCAAGCGAGAAGGCGGAATAGGTCGTGAACCCGCCCAGCAGGCCGGTCATCAGAAAAGGGGTGAAGCCTTCGCGCGGGGTCAGAGTCATTGCAAGCAGCCCCATGACGAACGATCCCAAGACATTGGCCGTCAGCGTACCCCAGGGAAAGTCGATGCCGAACCGGCGCACCGACACCTCGACAAGCAGATAGCGCAGCGAGGCGCCCGCGGCGCCGCCAATGGCGACTTGCAAGAGTGGCGGCATGGCCCTGGTTTCCTTTTCCGATCGCGCCCGACAAAAGGCAGCAGCCCCGCATTGTCAAGCTGGGCAGGCGATTCAGCCGTTCCGGTCTGCCCTGAGCCGGTCGAAATACTCCACCCGCTTCTTCAGGTCACGCTCGAAACCGCGGTCCACGGGGTCGTAGAAACGGGCGCGCTCCATTTCCTCGGGGAAATAGTCCTGCCCTGAGAACGCCTCCTCCGCGTCGTGGTCATACTGGTAGCCGCTACCGTAGCCCTGATCCTTCATCAGCGACGTCGGCGCGTTCAGGATATGCTTGGGCGGCATCAGCGAGCCGGTCTGCTTCGCCGACGCCCGTGCCGCCTTGTAGGCGACATAGGCCGCGTTCGACTTCGGCGCGAGCGCGAGGTAGGCGACCGCGTTGGCCAAGGCCAGCTCTCCCTCGGGGCTGCCGAGCCGCTCGTAGGTTTGCCAGGCCGAAAGGCAATGAGCCTGCGCCTGCGGATCGGCCAGGCCGATATCCTCGACCGCCATGCGGGTCAGCCGGCGCGCGAGGTACCGTGGGTCCTCGCCGCCGTCGAGCATCCGGGCGAACCAGTAGAGCGCCGCGTCCGGGTCAGAGCCGCGGATCGACTTGTGCAGCGCCGAGATCAGGTTGTAATGCGCATCGCCCGACTTGTCGTATTTCGGGGCGGATCGGTTCAGCCGCTGCGCCAGCGCCTTGGGATCGAACGGCCCGCCGTCCCAGGCGAAGACCTGCTCGGCGAGGTTCAGCAGTGCGCGTCCGTCGCCATCGGCCATGTCGACCAGCCGGTCGCGGGCCTCGGCGGTCAGCGGAAGTTGGCGACCAAGCGTGGTTTCCGTGCGCGAGAGCATCGCGTCGAGGTGCTTCGGCTCCAGCCGGTTCAGGACCAGCACCTGGCTGCGGGATAGGAGCGCGGCGTTCAGCTCGAACGAGGGGTTCTCCGTTGTGGCGCCGACCAGCACGATCACCCCGGCCTCCATATGTGGCAGGAAACCGTCCTGCTGCGCCTTGTTGAAGCGGTGGATCTCGTCGACGAACAGCAGCGTGCCACGCCCGTTGGCGTGGCGAAGCTTGGCGGCCTCGAACACCTTCCGCAGGTCCTGCACACCGGTGAAGATCGCGCTGATCTGCTCGAACGCCAGGTCGGTCGCCTGCGCCAGAAGCCGCGCGATGGTGGTCTTGCCAACGCCGGGCGGCCCCCAGAAGATCAGCGACGGCAAATTCCCTGCGTCGATCATCGCCCGCAGACTGCCCTCGGGGCCTAGAAGATGGTCCTGGCCGATGACCTCACCGATGGTCGCCGGGCGCATCCGGTCGGCCAGCGGCCTTGGGCCGTCGGGTTTCGCGGAGGCGGGTGGCGCAGGCTGCGCCGGAGTGTCGAAGAGATCGGCCATGCGGGGAATTTAAGGTGCCCCGCCCCGGATAAAAAGCCTTACCGGAAGCGGAGCGCGTGGCGGCGCCCGTCGCGGGACAGGCGCAGGTCAACGCCCCGGTCAAGGGTGCGTGCCACGGCCTCCAGATCGGCGGTCGTCTCGATCCGGCGGCCGTTAACCTGCTCGATCACGTCGCCCGACCGCAGGCCAAGGAGACGCCCCGCCTGCCCCGGCTCGCGCACCACTACGCCCGAGGTGTTGAGCGGCAGATCCATCTCGGCGATCACGCCGGGGTTCACCGTCTCGGCCAGCATGCCCGAGAAAAGGTTGCCGGTGCCGCCCAGCCGCAAGGGATCGCGGGGCGGGTCCTCGGGCGCTGCGGCGACGTCGACGCGCGCCTCGGCGCGGGAGCCGCCGCGCAGATAGACGATACGCGCGGTTTCCCCTAAGGGACGAGTCTGGATGCGGTATTCCAGCTCTCCGGGCGTGGCGACCGGCAGGCCGTCGATTTCCAGCACCACATCCCCAGGGGTCAGCCCAGTGGCAGCGAAGGCGCTGGCGGGGTGCACCTCGGACAGCAGCACGCCTTGCGGGCGGTCGAGGCCCAGAGCCTGCGCCAGTTCTCCGTCGACGGACTGCCCGGTGATGCCCGCCCACGGCCAGGGCTGGGCGCCTTCGCCCGCGCGGTCGACATAGGCCCGCACGAGGTTCGAAGGGATCGCGAAGCCGATGCCGTTCGACCCGCCGGAGCGCGTCAGGATCGAGGTGTTCAGCCCCAGCAGACGCCCGGCCATGTCCACCAGCGCGCCGCCGGAGTTCCCCGGATTGATCGCCGCGTCGGTCTGGATGAAGTAGGCCTCGGTCCCGTCACCGGGCCGGGCCGAGCGGGCCAGCCCCGAGACGATGCCGCTGGTGACGGTCTGGCCGACGCCAAACGGGTTGCCGATGGCCAGAACCAGGTCGCCCACCTCGGCCCGGTCGCTGTCGGCAAGCTCGAGTGCAGGCAATGGCGCGTCGGCCTCGACCTTCAGCACCGCGATGTCGCGCGCCTCGTCGGTCAGCAGGACCTCGGCGGCGTACTCCCGGCGGTCGGACAGCACCACGCGGATCTCGGTAGCGCGGCCGACGACATGGTGGTTCGACACGACGATGCCAGACGGATCGACGATCACGCCCGAGCCCAGCGAGTTCTGCAACCGCGGCGCGGTGCGCGGCTGGAAGAACCGCTCGAAAAACGGATCCCCCGCAAACGGGCTGAGCCGCTGCTGCACGACGCGTGTGGCATAGATGTTCACCACCGCCGGGATCGCCTGCTTGGCGACGGGCGAGAAACTGAGCGAGATCTCGGCGCGGCTTTGCGGCACGTCCTGCGCGGGCAAAGCGCTGGCGGCGAGGGTGAGGACAAGGGCGAGCAGAGGGAAGGGGCGCAATATCATGGGCGGGATTTGAGCACGAAGGCCGCACCGGTCAAGATGCCCGCCGCCTCGCCCTCACAAAAGCAAAAGGCCGCCGCGAATGAACGCGGCGGCCTGCGGTCCCCGAAGGGAGGAATGATTATTCGACTTCGGCGGCTTCTTCAGCTGCGACGCGGGCGCGGTCAGCGGCGCCTTTGGCCTCGGGGTCGCGGTCGACCAGTTCGATGATCGCCATCGGGGCCATGTCGCCGTAGCGGAAGCCGGCCTTCAGGACGCGGACGTAGCCGCCCTGGCGCTCCTGGTAGCGGGGGCCGAGGATGTCGAACAGTTTCTTGACGGCCTCGTCCTGCTTCAGCTGGCTGTGGGCCAGACGGCGGGCGTGCAGGTCGCCACGCTTGCCCAGCGTGATCAGCTTGTCGGCGATGCGCTTCAGCTCTTTCGCCTTGGGCAGGGTGGTCTTGATCTGCTCGTGCACCAGCAGGCTGGAAGCCATGTTCGCGAACATCGCCTTGCGGTGTTCGTGGGTGCGGTTGAGCTTGCGGTAACCGTTACCGTGACGCATGTGATCTATCCTTCTTTATGCTTTGTCCGGCGGCCCTGCGTACGGGTCCACTCTCCTTGGGGCGGGATTGCCCGGGGTTGGGGGGCGGGCCTGAGGCCCGCGCCCCGAATGCTCAGAACTGATCTTCGAACTTCTTGGCCAGGTCCTCGATGTTCTCGGGCGGCCAGTCGACGATATCCATGCCGAGGTGCAGACCCATGCCGGTCAGCACTTCCTTGATCTCGTTCAGCGACTTGCGGCCGAAGTTCGGGGTGCGGAGCATCTCGGCTTCGGTCTTCTGGATCAGGTCGCCGATGTAGACGATGTTGTCGTTCTTCAGGCAGTTCGCCGAACGGACCGACAGTTCCAGTTCGTCCACCTTCTTCAGCAGAAGCGGGTTGAACTCGAGATCGTCGTCCTCTTCCTGACGGCCGGCGGCTTCCGGTTCGTCGAAGTTGACGAACACGCCCAGCTGGTCCTGCAGGATGCGGGCGGCATAGGCCACCGCGTCCTCGGGGCTGACCGAGCCATCGGTTTCGATGTTCAGCGTCAGCTTGTCATAGTCCAGCACCTGGCCCTCGCGGGTGGGCTCGACCTTGTAGCTGACCTTCTTGACCGGCGAGAACAGCGCATCGACCGAGATCAAGCCGATCGGCGCATCCTCGGGGCGGTTCTTGTCGGCGGCGACATAGCCTTTGCCCTGCTCTACGGTCAGCTCCATGTAGAGGCTGGCACCTTCGTCCAGGTGGCAGATCACGTGATCCTTGTTCAGGATCTCGATGCCGGCGCTTTCGGTGATGTCACCGGCGGTGACGACACCCGCGCCCTGCTTGTTGATCGAGACGCGCTTCGGCCCCTCGACGTCCATCTTCAGGCTGACGCCCTTGAGGTTCAGGACGATGTCAGTCACGTCCTCGCGGACGCCGTCTACGCTGGAGAATTCGTGCAGCACGTTGTCGATCTGCACGCTGGTGATCGCGGCGCCCTGCAGCGACGACAGCAGCACGCGGCGCAGCGCGTTGCCCAGGGTCAGGCCGAAGCCCCGCTCCAGCGGTTCGGCAACGGCGGTCGCCGTGCGCATCGCATCGGCACCAGGCTTGATGTCCAGGCCGGTGGGCCGGATCAGTTCTTGCCAGTTCTTGTGGATCATGCGTGGGCCTCCATTCTCGCGCTCCGCTCCGATCCCGTGCAGCGGTCGCCCTCGAGGGTCTTTTCAAACAGGAACGGCCAGCGACGGCGCAAAGCCCCCGCTGACCCCCAGTAGTCCGAACGGATCAGACGCGCCGGCGCTTCGGCGGGCGGCAGCCGTTGTGCGCGATCGGGGTCACGTCCCGGATCGCGGTAATGGTGAACCCGACAGCCGACAGAGCGCGCAGTGCGCTCTCGCGACCCGAGCCGGGGCCCTGAACTTCGACTTCCAGGGTGCGCATGCCATGCTCCTGCGCCTTGCGGCCGGCGTCTTCGGCGGCCATCTGGGCGGCATAGGGGGTCGACTTGCGCGAACCCTTGAAGCCCATGGTGCCAGCGGACGACCAGGAAATGGCGTTGCCCTGCACATCGGCGATCAGGATCTTGGTGTTGTTGAAGCTTGCGTTGACGTGGGCAACACCGGCCGAGATGTTCTTCTTGACCTTCTTCTTGCCGCGCAGCTTGGTATCACGTGCCATCAGCCTGCCCCCTTATTTCTTCTTGCCGGCGATCGGCTTGGCCGGGCCCTTGCGGGTCCGCGCGTTGGTGTGGGTCCGCTGACCACGCACCGGCAGGTTGCGGCGATGACGCAGACCGCGGTAGCAGCCCAGGTCCATCAGACGCTTGATGTTCATCGAGCGCTCACGGCGCAGGTCGCCTTCGACGACGAGGTTCGCGTCGATGTGCTCACGAACCTGCAGGACTTCGGCGTCGCTGAGTTCGTTCACGCGACGGCTGGTGTCGATACCGACGGCTTCGCAGATCTCGCGAGCGGCCGAATCACCGATGCCGTGAATGTAGGTGAGTGCGACATGCACCCGTTTGTTGGTGGGGATGTTCACCCCGGCGATACGGGCCAAATGCTTTCTCCGTCTCGTTGCGGTTCCGTAGTACCAGAACCTTTTTTCACAACAGCAGCCCACCCGCGGATGCCGGTGGGCCGTTGATTTCTCACAAAAGGGTCATGCGACTCGCTCTGGTGGAGAAGCTGGCAAAATATGCATCGGCAAGTCGGTGTCAACCCCCGATGTCATCAGCAGCTTTCCCGGGCCTCAGCCCTTGCCGTTTAGCGCGCCCTTGACCCGGTCCGACACTTCGTCGATGGCGCCCAGACCGTCGATGGAGACCAGCTTCCGGCCGGCGTAGTAATAGCCGATCAACGGGGAGGTCTCTTTGTAATAGGCCAGCAGCCGGGTGCGCATGGTCTCGGCGTTGTCATCGGCGCGGCGCTTGAACTCGGTACCGCCGCACTTGTCGCATTTGCCGTCAACCGCCGTCGGCTTGGTCTTGTCGTGATAGACCTCGCCACAGTTGCCGCAGGTGAACCGGCCCGACACACGCCCGACCAGCTCCTCGTCATTGGCGACCTGCATTTCGACAACGGCATCGAGGGTCTTGCCCTTCTTCGCCAGCAGGTCGGCCAGCGCATCCGCCTGACCCAGGGTGCGAGGGAAGCCATCGAAGATGATGCCCTTCTCGCCAACGCCCTGGTCGAGTTGTTCCTCGATAAGGCCGATGACTATCTCGTCGGTCACCAGACTGCCGCGGTCCATGATCTCGGCAACCTTGTTGCCGAGGTCCGTCCCCGAGGAGCGTGCCGCCCGCAGCATGTCACCTGTGGACAGCTGCACCATGCCGCGTTCCTCGACCAGCCGATGCGCCTGAGTTCCTTTCCCCGCGCCCGGCGGGCCAAGCAGAATGATGTTCATCTACGCGCCTTCGTCTTTTTCCGTCCCTTGCTCCGCAGCCGCGACTTCTCGATCAGCCCTTCGTACTGGTGCGCGAGCATGTGGCTCTGCACCTGGGTGATCGTATCCATGGTCACCGACACCACGATCAGCAGCGAGGTGCCGCCGAAGTAGAACGGGATGGCAAACTGCGAGATCAGAAGCTCGGGCAGCAGCGCCACGGCGGCCAGGTAGGCCGAGCCGACGACCAGAATACGGCTTACGACGTAGTCGAGGTAGTCCACCGTACGCGGTCCGGGCCGGATGCCCGGAATGAAGCCGCCCTGCTTTTTCAGGTTGTCGGCCACATCCTCGGATTTGAACGAGACGTTGGCGGTGTAGAAATAGGCGAAGAAGACGATCAGCGCCACGAACAGCAGGTAGTAGAGCGGCTGGCCACGGCCCAGGTACGCCTGGACATAGCTCAGCGGCCCGGTGCCCGGCGTCGAGAAGGTTGCGACCGTCGTCGGCAGCAGCAGCAGCGACGAGGCGAAGATCATCGGGATCACGCCAGCCGGGTTCAGCTTGATCGGCAGGTTCGAGGTCTCGCCGCCGTACATCTTCTGCCCGACCTGACGGCGCGGGTACTGGATGTGGATCTTGCGCAGCGCCCGCTCGACGAAGACGATGAACATGATCACCGCGATCGCCATCACGATCACGCTGATGATCACCGCCGGGCTCAGCTGGCCGGAACGACCGCTTGCGAAGAACTGCGCCAAGGCGGCGGGAAGTTCCGCGATGATACCGACGAAGATGATCAGCGAGACGCCGTTGCCGATGCCGCGCTGGGTGATCTGTTCGCCCAGCCACAGCAGGAACATCGTTCCGCCCACCAGGGTGATCACGCACGAGGCGCGGAAGAACCAACCCGGATCTAGGACTAGCTGCTGGCTCTCGAGCCCGACGGCGATGCCGTAGGCCTGGAAAGTCGCCAGCAGGACGGTGCCGTAACGGGTGTACTGGTTGAGTTTCTTGCGGCCCTGTTCACCCTCTTTCTTCAGCGCTTCGAGCTGCGGGACCATCGCAGCCATGAGCTGCACAATGATCGAGGCCGAAATGTAGGGCATGATGCCCAGCGCGAAGATCGCCATGCGGCTGACGGCGCCGCCGGTGAACATGTTGAGGATCCCGCCGATCCCACCCTGCGCCTGCTCGAAGAAGCGCTGGAGCTCGAGGGTGTCGATGCCGGGAACCGGAATGAAGGTGCCGACGCGATAGACGATCAGAAGGCCGAGCGCGAAAAGGATTCTCTGCTGGAGTTCCTTGGCCTTTCCGAAGGCCCCCCAGTTGAGGTTGGCGGCCATCTGCTCCGCGGCTGATGCCATGAGGCGTCTCTCCCAAAACTGCGCCGCGGAACGCTAGGGCGTTCAGCGGCGCGAACTGTCTCGAAACGATGTAAGGTGTGGGCGCGAGGCCCACAACCTCTTATTCCGCCGCAGCTTCGGCGGGGGCGCTCACCGTGACCGAACCGCCGGCCTTTTCGACCGCTTCGATGGCAGCCTTGGAGGCGCCAGTGACGGTCAGGTCCAGCTTGGCGGTCAGCTCGCCTTTGGCCAGCAGACGCACGCCGTCACGCTTGCGGCGCACCAGGCCGCATTCGACCAGCTTGTCCTCGTCGACCTTCGAGCCGGCTTCCAGCTTGCCAGCATCGACGAATTTCTGCAGCACACCGAGGTTGATGACGGCGTGGCGCTTGGCGTTGATGTTGTTGAAGCCGCGCTTCGGCAGGCGCTGGTAGAGGGGCATCTGGCCGCCCTCGTACGCGTTGATCGCAACGCCCGAACGCGATTTCTGACCCTTGATACCGCGACCGGCGGTCTTGCCCTTGCCCGAACCGGGGCCGCGGGCGATGCGCTTCTTCGAGCGCGCTGCGCCCGGATTGTCGCGAAGTTCGTTCAATTTCATGTCGCTTGCTCCTCTGGCCGGACGCGCCAAACCAGCGACGGTGTAAGGCGGCCACGGCAATGATGGGTTGCCCCTTTCCGGGACCGGGTGGACTTACCGATTCCAAGCCCGCAATGCAAGAGGCACCGGGGTGCGGGCTTACCTGCCGGTGTTCGGGTCGAGAACTCACTGCATGTCGCACATTAAATCGGCATCGCGGCGCCGAAATATGCAATCCCGCGACACGACGATCCAATGCTCCACTGGATCGTTGTGGCAAACAGCAAATTGCCGCCACTGTTTTCCCAGTGTTTGCAAAGGTAGCGGCGGAAGATGGACATGACACCCGATCCTCGGCCTTCCGGTCCGGTCGAAAGCTATCTCGGATGCCTGCACCGGGACATAGCCACACTGTCGGACGGTGAGGTCGCGGACTACATCCCCGAGCTCGCCAAGTCAGACCCCGAGGATTTCGCGATCGCGATCGCATCGGTCGATGGCGCGCTCTACACGGCGGGATGCGCAGACAAAGCGTTTACGATCCAGTCAGTCTCAAAGCCCTTCATGTTCGCATATGCCATCGAATCCTGCGGTATCGACGCCGTGATGCAGAAAGTCGGCGTGGAACCGACTGGGGATTCGTTCAATTCTATCGTCCTGGACGAGGTGAACAATCGTCCGTTCAACCCGATGGTAAATGCTGGCGCCATCGCAATGTCCGAACAGATCCGGGGGGACACATTGGAGGCACGTGAAGCCGAACAGATCGGGTTCTTCAGCCGTATCGCCGGACGGGATCTCGGGATGGACCATACGGTTTACCTTTCGGAACGCGAGACCGGGCACCGGAACCGTGCCATCGCCCACATGATGCTCAACAATGGGATGATCAGGAGCAAGCCCGACGATGTCCTCGACATCTATTTTCGGCAGTGTTCGACCCTCGTCACCGCCGAGGATCTGGCGATCATGGGCGCGACGCTCGCGGCCCACGGTCGAAATCCGCAAACCGGAAAGCGGGTCCTCTCGCCCACTACCGTTCGTGACGTTCTGTCGGTCATGGCGACATGCGGCATGTACAACTACGCCGGACAGTGGATGTTCGATGTCGGTCTGCCGGCGAAGAGCGGCGTCTCGGGCGGCATACTTGCCGTGCTGCCCGGCCAGTTCGGCATTGCCGTCTATTCGCCGAGGCTGGATGACGTGGGCAATTCGGTTCAGGGGATCGAAGTCTGCAAGCGGCTCTCCCGGGACTTCGGGCTGCATGCCTATGTCGACCGGACGGACACCAGGAACGTCGTTCGCCGAAGCTACAGCGGCGCGCGAGTTCGCTCTAACCGGGTTCGAACCTCGCGCGATCTCGATACCCTCGCGGAAGCCGGCGGAAGCATCGCGGTGGTCGAGGCCCAGGGGCCGCTATATTTCGGATCCGCGGAGCGGCTGATCCGGGAGGTCACCGCTTTGCCCGCCGATCCGACGGAGATCATCATCGATCTGCGCCGAGTCACTTATGCCGATACGGCAGCCGTCACATTGCTTCGCCACGCCGTGCAGAACATGGCCACCGGACGAGGTGCGCGCTTGAATTTCACCGAGGCTCAGAACAACGCGAACCTGGAAGGCTTTCGGGCTGCCTTCTCTCAAGAGGAAGCAAGCGGTCAGTGCCGCTTCCACGCGAGTATCGATGAGGCGCTGGAAGAAGCAGAGGACGACATACTCGAGTTCGCCGGTAGATCACGCGCGGACGAGCGGCTTTCACTCGGAGAGCTCGAGCTTTTCCAGGGCATGCCGGAGGATGATCTCGCGGTGCTCGAAACGGCGATTTCGACGTTCTCCTTCGCCCGTGGCGAGACAATCCTGACCACCGGGGACGAGGCAAAACTGACTTTCGTAGTCGCGCGCGGCTCGGTCAGCATCCTTATTCGGGACGAGGCTGGACAGAAGCGACGTACAGCCTCAATCGGCCCGGGGCAGAGCTTCGGTGAAATGGCCCTGCTCGACGGTGGAAGGCGGTCCGCAGATGTCCGAGCGGACACCGAGGTCCTGGCCTATGGCATCTCTGTCGCGGAACTCAAAAGGCTCGCGAAGGATCGCCCCCTCATGCTGCCGACTATTCTTGGGAACATCATCCGCTCGGTTTCGACGCGGCTTCGAAACGCCAACGACCAGATTAGGGCCATGCAATAGCGAGCCGGCCTCGGGCAGACCTTCGCGCACCGCGGAGCCTTCACCAACGTCGCATTTCTTTCGACATGCTCAAACGAAAACGCCCCGCAATGAGCGGGGCGATTCCTATCCTGTCCTGCACCTAGGCGGCTAAGGAATTCAGGCTTTCTCTTCGATGATCTCGACCAGGTGCGGGATCTTGGCGACCATGCCGCGGATCGCGGGCGTGTCTTCCAGTTCCCGGGTCTTGTGCATCTTGTTCAGGCCCAGACCGATCAGCGTCTCACGCTGGATCTTCGGGCGGCGGATGGGCGAACCCACCTGCTTCACGACGATCGTAGCCATGCTCAAGCCTCCTCAGCGACCGCTTCTGCCGGCGCGTCGTCGCGCTTGGGCAGAATGTCGGCGACCTTCTTGCCACGACGCGAAGCCACCTGGCGGGGGCTCGATTCCTGGCGCAGGCCGTCGAGCGTGGCGCGGATCATGTTGTAGGGGTTCTGAGACCCGGTCGACTTAGCGACCACGTCCTGGATCCCCAGCATTTCGAACACGGCGCGCATCGGACCACCGGCGATGATGCCGGTACCGGCGGGGGCAGTACGCATGACCACCTTGCCGGCGCCATGACGGCCCTGCATGTCGTGGTGCAGGGTCCGGCCCTCACGCAGCGGAACGCGGATCAGGCCGCGCTTGGCCGCTTCGGTCGCCTTGCGGATCGCCTCGGGGACCTCTTTGGCCTTGCCCTTGCCGAAGCCCACGCGGCCCTTCTGGTCGCCGACCACCACGAGAGCCGCAAACCCGAAGCGCTTGCCGCCCTTCACGGTTTTCGACACGCGGTTGATCGCAACCAGCCGGTCCTGGAACTCGGGGTTCTCGTCGCGGTCGCGACGGTCGCGGCGGTTATCGTCTCTTGCCATCTCGTCGTCCCTTAGAATTTCAAACCACCTTCGCGGGCAGCATCCGCGAGGGCCTTGACCTTGCCGTGGAACAGGAAGCCGCCACGATCGAAGAAGACTTCCTCGACCCCGGCCTTCTTGGCCCGCTCCGCGATGGCGGCACCGATCTTGGCGGCCGCCTCGACGTTGTTCTTGCCCACGAGGCCCAGATCCTTCTCGAGGGTCGATGCCGACGCCAGGGTCCGACCCTGCACGTCGTCGATGACCTGAACCGAGATGTTCTTGGACGAACGGTGGACGCTGAGCCGCGGCCGGCCATTGGCCAGCTTGCGCAGCTTGCTCCGGACGCGCATGCGGCGCTTGCGGAACAGTTCCAGTTTGCTGTTTGCCATTGCCTTGCGCCCTTACTTCTTCTTGCCTTCCTTGCGGAAGATGAACTCGTCCTTGTAGCGGATACCCTTGCCCTTGTAGGGCTCGGGCGCGCGCCAAGCACGGATGTTCGCCGCAACCTGACCGACGACCTGCTGGTCGATACCCTCGACGACCACTTCGGTCGGCTTGGGGGCCTGTATGGTCACGCCTTCCGGGATGTCGAAGTCGACGTCATGGCTGTAGCCGAGGCTCAGCTTCAGAACCTTGCCCTGAACCTGCGCACGGTAACCGACACCGGTGATCTCCAGCTCTTTCTTGAAGCCTTCGGTCACACCCTGGACGCAGTTCGCGACCTGGGTACGGCTCATGCCCCACTGCTGGCGAGCACGCTTGGAGGTGCCGCGCGGAGTGACGGTGACGGCATTGTCCTCGACGGCCAGCGTCACGTCGTCGGTCGCGGTGAAATTGCGGACGCCTTTCGGGCCCTTCACCTCGATCGACTGACCCGACACAGACGCGGTGACGCCGCTGGGCAGAGAAACGGGTTTTTTGCCGATACGGGACATCGAACCCTCCTCAGAATACCGTGCAGAGCACTTCGCCACCAACGTTGGTGGCGCGCGCCTGCGCGTCGGACATGACCCCGCGGGGGGTCGAGACGATGGCGACACCCAGACCCTGACGGACCTGCGGCAGCTCCTTGACGCCCGAGTAGACGCGACGGCCCGGAGTGGACACGCGCTTCAGCTCGCGGATCACCGGCTCGCCTTCGTAGTACTTCAGGCTGATTTCCAGCTCGGGATGACCGGCCGCGCTTTCAACCTTCTCGTAGCCACGGATGTAGCCTTCGGACTGGAGCACATCCAGAACCCACGCGCGGACCTTCGAGGCCGGCGTGCGAACGGTAGACTTGTGCCGCATCTGAGCGTTGCGGATACGGGTGAGCATATCGCCCAGAGGATCATTCACAGACATATCGGATCCCCCTTACCAGCTGGACTTGACCATGCCGGGGATTTCCCCACGGCTCGCCAGATCGCGCAGGGCGATACGGCTCATCTTGAGCTTCCGGTAGTAGGCACGGGGACGACCCGAAACCTCGCACCGGTTGTTCAAACGGGTCGGCGAAGAGTTGCGGGGAAGTTCGGCCAGCTTCAGGCGCGCCTTGAAGCGCTCTTCCATCGGCAGGTCCTCGTTCTTCGCAATCTCTTTCAGCGCCGCGCGCTTGGCAGCGTATTTCGCCACCAGCTTCTCGCGCTTTTTCTGGCGCTCGATCATGCTGACTTTCGCCATAAGCTTCTCTCCTCCGCTCAGGCCGTGAAGGGCATGTTGAATTGCTTCAACAGCGCCTTCGCTTCCGCGTCGGTCTTCGCGGACGTGCAGATAACGATGTCCATGCCCCAGACCTCGTCGACCTGGTCATAGTTGATCTCGGGGAACACGATGTGCTCTTTCAGGCCCATGGCGTAGTTGCCACGGCTGTCGAAGCTCTTGCCCGAGATCCCGCGGAAGTCGCGGATGCGGGGCATCGCGATGGTCACGAGACGGTCCAGGAACTCGTACATCCGGTCGCCGCGCAGGGTGACCTTGACGCCGAGCGGCATCTCTTCGCGAACCTTGAAGCCGGCGATCGACTTCTTCGCCTTGGTGATGACCGGCTTCTGACCGGCAATCGCCATCAGATCGTCATGGGCGGACTTGATCTTCTTCGAGTCCGCAACGGCTTCGCCGATGCCCATGTTGAGCACGATCTTCTCGAGGCGAGGGATCATCATGTCGTTCTTGTAGCCGAACTCTTCCTTCAGAGCAGGCCGGATCGACGTTTTGTACTGCTCGCGCAGGCGCGGCGTGTAGGTGGCAGCGTCAAGCATCGATCACTTCCCCCGATTTCTTGGCAAAACGGACCTTCTTGTCGCCTTCCATACGGAAGCCGACGCGGGTCGGACCGCCTTCTTTGGGATCGACCAGAGCCAGATTCGACAGCTGGATCGGCATCGGCGTGGGGATGCGGCCACCCTGGCTGTTCTGCGACTGTTTCTGGTGGCGGATGGCGACGTTGACGCCCTCGACCACGGCCTTGCCGTCCTTCGGCATGACCTGGGTGATGGTGCCCTCGCGGCCCTTGTCCTTGCCGGCGAGCACGACGACCTTGTCGCCTTTACGGAGCTTGGCAGCCATTACAGCACCTCCGGAGCGAGCGAGATGATCTTCATGAAGTTCTTCGCGCGCAGCTCGCGGACGACCGGGCCGAAGATACGGGTGCCGACCGGCTCGCCCGCGTTGTTCAGGATCACGGCGGCGTTGCGGTCGAAGCGGATCGAGGTGCCGTCTTCACGACGCACTTCCTTGGCGGTGCGCACGACGACGGCCTTGCGGACGTCGCCCTTCTTCACGCGGCCGCGCGGGATCGCTTCCTTGACCGAGACCACGATGATGTCGCCGACCGAAGCGTATTTCCGCTTCGAGCCGCCGAGAACCTTGATGCACTGCACCCGGCGTGCGCCGGAGTTGTCAGCGACATCCAGATTGGTCTGCATCTGGATCATTGGGTTACTCCCGACCTGTGGAGACCTACAGGGATGCTTTCCCCTGCCCCACGGTTTCGATTAACCGGAATGTCGTTGCCTTACTCGGCGACGACCTCCCAGCGCTTGTTCTTCGAGTGCGGAGCGCACTCGCGGATCCGGACCACGTCACCGACCTTGAACTGCTCGGCTTCATCGTGGGCGCGGTATTTCTTCGACTTCCGGATCGTCTTCTTGAGAACCGGATGCGTGAAGCGACGCTCGACCGACACGGTGACGGTCTTGGCGTTCTGGTCGGACGTGACGGTGCCCTGAAGGATACGCTTGGGCATTTACGCCTCCGATGCGGCCGTTGCCGCCTTTTCGTTCAGAATGGTCTTCACACGGGCGGCGTCGCGGCGGACGACACGCATGCGCGCGGTGTTTTCCAACTGGCCAGTTGCGGCCTGGAAGCGGAGGTTGAAGGCCTCCTTCTTCAGGCTTTCGAGCTGGGTGCGCAGCTCGTCCGGCGTCTTGTCACGCAGTTCTGCGGCGTTCATAGCCTCTACCTTTATTCAACATCACCGGTAGGCCCCTTGAAGGGTCACCCTGATTCCGGTGGAGTTCTGGATGAGCGGTCGCTCTACTCAATGCGTACCGGAAAGGCAAGGACTTTCGGGCCCGATATCCCCATCGGAAAGATTTCCCGGGCAAGGCCGGTCGATCCGCCCGTCCCGATCCCCGGAACGCGAAGCCCCCGGCGACGGATCGCCGGGGGCCAAAACTGTCAGCGAAGCGGTCTTACCAGTCTTCGCGGGTGACGAAGCGGCACTTGACCGGGAGCTTCATCGCGGCCAGGCGCAGGGCCTCTTTCGCGATGTCCTCGGGGACGCCGTCGATCTCGAACATGACGCGGCCCGGCTTGACCTTGGCCGCCCAGTATTCGACCGAGCCCTTACCTTTACCCATACGGACTTCGGTGGGCTTCTTCGACACGGGCACGTCGGGGAAGATACGGATCCACACGCGGCCCTGACGCTTCATGTGGCGCGTCATGGCACGGCGGGCAGCCTCGATCTGGCGCGCGGTGATGCGCTCCGGCTCTGTGGCTTTCAGCCCGTAGTGACCGAAGTTCAGGTCGAACCCGCCCTTCGCCTCACCGTGGATGCGGCCCTTGTGCTGCTTGCGGAATTTCGTGCGTTTCGGTGAAAGCATCTCTCAACTCCTCAGCGGCGCGCGGGGCGGCCGCCGCCTTCCTGCAGTTCCGACTGGCGCCGGTCGCGGGCCTGCGGATCATGCTCCAGGATCTCGCCTTTGAAGATCCAGACCTTGATGCCGATGATCCCGTAGGCCGTCGACGCCTCGTAGTGAGCGTAATCGATGTCCGCGCGCAGGGTGTGCAGGGGCACACGACCTTCGCGGTACCACTCGGTACGCGCGATCTCGGCACCGCCCAGGCGGCCGGCGACGTTCACGCGGATCCCAAGGGCACCCATACGCATGGCGTTCTGCACCGCGCGCTTCATGGCGCGACGGAAGCTCACGCGGCGCTCGAGCTGCTGACCGATGTTCTCGGCGACCAGCTGGGCGTCGATCTCGGGCTTGCGAACCTCGACGATGTTGAGGTGCAGTTCCGACTTGGTGAACTGGGCCAGCTTCTTGCGCAGCTGCTCGATGTCGGCGCCCTTCTTGCCGATGATGACGCCCGGACGCGCGGCGTGAATGGTCACACGGCACTTCTTGTGAGGACGCTCGATCACGACACGGCTGATGCCGGCCTGACTGACGTTCTTCTTGATGTACTCGCGGATCTTCAGATCCTCGTGCAGAAGATCGCCGTACTCGCCGGTGTTGGCGTACCAGCGGCTGTCCCAGGTGCGGTTGACCTGAAGGCGCAGCCCGATCGGATTGACTTTATGACCCATTAGGCTTGCTCCTCTTCGGTCACCTGGCGAACCTTGATGGTCACCTGGCTGAACGGCTTCAGGATCTTGCCGAACCGGCCGCGGGCACGGGGACGACCGCGCTTCATGACCAGGTTCTTGCCGACCCAGGCCTCGGCCACGATCAACTCGTCAACGTCGAGACCATGGTTGTTCTCGGCGTTCGCGATCGCGGACTGGAGGGTCTTCTTCACATCCTCGGCGATCCGCTTCTTCGAGAAGGTCAGATCGTTGAGCGCCTTGTCCACCGGCTTGTTGCGGATCATCTGGGCAACAAGGTTCAGCTTCTGGGGCGAGGTACGCAGCATGCGGCTTACGGCCATCGCCTCGTTCTCCGCCACGCGGCGGGGGTTCTTTTCCTTGCCCATGGCTTACTTCCGCTTCGCTTTCTTGTCCGCCGCGTGCCCGTAGTAGGTGCGGGTGGGCGAGTACTCGCCAAACTTCTGGCCGATCATATCCTCGGTCACGTTGACCGGGATGTGCTTCTGGCCGTTGTAGACGCCGAACGTCAGGCCCACGAACTGGGGCAGGATCGTCGAGCGACGCGACCAGATCTTGATCACTTCGTTGCGGCCCGATTCGCGCACTTTCTCGGCCTTCTTAAGGACGTGTGCGTCGACAAAGGGGCCTTTCCAAACAGAACGTGCCATAGATTACCGCCCCTTCTTCCGAGCGTGGCGCGAGCGGACGATGTACTTGTCCGTCGCCTTGTTGGTGCGGGTGCGGGCGCCTTTGGTCGGCTTGCCCCAGGGGGTAACCGGATGACGGCCGCCCGAAGTCCGGCCTTCACCACCGCCGTGCGGGTGATCGATCGGGTTCATGACGACACCGCGAACCGACGGGCGCTTGCCAAGGTGACGGTTGCGACCGGCCTTGCCGATGTTGGTGTTCGAGTGATCCGGGTTCGACACGGCACCGACGGTGGCCATGCATTCCTGGCGGACCATGCGCAGTTCGCCCGAACCGAGACGGATCTGGGCATAGCCGCCGTCACGACCGACGAACTGGGCGTAGGTGCCTGCAGCGCGGGCGATCTGGCCGCCCTTGCCGGGCTTCAGCTCGATGTTGTGGACGATGGTACCGATCGGCATGCCCAAGAACGGCATCGCGTTGCCGGGCTTCACGTCTGCCTTCTCGGATGCAACCACCGAATCGCCAACCGCGAGACGCTGCGGGGCCAGGATGTAGGCCTGCTCGCCGTCTTCGTAGCGGATCAGCGCGATGAACGCAGTCCGGTTCGGATCATACTCGATCCGCTCGACGATCGCGGACACGTCGCGCCGTGCGCGCTTGAAGTCCACGATGCGGTAGAGCCGCTTCGCGCCGCCGCCACGGCGGCGCATGGTGATCCGTCCGGTGTTGTTCCGGCCCGCCTTCTTCGTCAAACCCTCGGTGAGGGCTTTGACCGGGCGGCCTTTCCAAAGCTCCGAACGGTCGATCAGAACCAGCCCGCGCTGGCCAGGCGATGTCGGCTTGTACGACTTGAGTGCCATGCTTTCTGTCTTCCGTTTGCTTTAACGAAGGGTGGGCCTTAGACCCACCCGACAAAAAAGTAAAGGTGGGCGCAGGCGCCCACCGATGTTTTTCGATCAGAGACCGGTCGAGACGTCGATGGTGTTACCCTCTTCGAGCGTCACATAGGCTTTCTTGACCGTATTGCGCGTGCCGAGACGACCCCGGAAACGCTTGTGCTTGCCCTTGGTGACGGTGGTGTTGACCGCCTTCACCTTGACACCGAACAGAGCCTCGACCGCTTCCTTAATCAGCGGCTTGTTGGCGTCGACGGCAACTTCGAAGACCACGGCGTTGTTCTCGGACGCCAGGGTCGCCTTTTCCGTGATGATCGGCTTGCGGATCACGTCGTAGAGTGCTGCCTTGTCGGTCATTTCAGACGCGCCTCCAGCGCTTCGACTGCGGCCTTGGTCAGCACGAGCGTGTCACGGCGCAGGATGTCATAGACATTCGCACCCTGGCTCGGCAGGACGTCCAGGCCCTCGATGTTGGCGGCCGCACGAGCAAAGTTCTCGTTCAGCTCGGGACCGTCGATGAGCAGCGCGCGCTTCCAGCCCAGGTCCTTGACGGCCTTGGCCAGCAGCTTGGTCTTGGCTTCGGCCAGTTCGGCCACGTCGATGATGATCAGCTCACCGGCGGTCGCCTTGGCGCTCAGCGCGTGACGCAGACCCAGCTTGCGGAATTTCTTCGGCAGGTCGTGGGCGTGGCTGCGCGGGGTCGGGCCCTTGTAGACGCCACCCTTGCGGAAGATCGGCGCGTTCCGGTCACCGTGACGTGCGCCACCGGTGCCCTTCTGGCGGTAAATCTTCTTGGTCGAGTAGCTGGTCTCGGACCGGGTCTTGACCTTGTGCGTGCCCTGCTGACGCTTGGCCAGCTGGTAACGCACGACGCGGTGCAGGATGTCGGCGCGCGGCTCGAGCCCGAAGATCGCATCGTCGAGATCGATCGAACCGGCCTTGCCCGCGTCGAGTTTGATGACGTCGGTCTTCATTTCTCCTCGCCTCCTTCCGGAGCCTCGGGCGCTTCGGCCTGGGCTTCGGTTTCGGCCTGCTCGATGGCGGCCTGCTCGGCAGCTTCAGCGGCCTTGCGTGCGGCTTCTTCCTCGGCAGCGGCCTGGGCGGCAGCTTCCTCGGCAGCGCGCTTGGCTTCCTCGGCGGCGGACTTCAGGGCTGCGGGCAGGATCGCGGTCTCGGGGAACGGCTTCTTGACCGCATCCTTGATGGTGACCCAGCCACCTTTCGAACCGGGAACGGCGCCCTTGACCATGATCAGGCCACGCTCTGCATCGGTCTTGACGACCTGCAGGTTCTGCGTGGTGACACGGACCGAGCCCATGTGACCGGCCATCTTCTTGCCCTTGAACACACGGCCCGGGTCCTGGCACTGGCCAGTCGAACCATGCGAACGGTGGCTGATCGACACACCGTGCGAGGCGCGCAGACCACCGAAGTTGTGGCGCTTCATGGCACCCGCGAAACCCTTACCGATGGTCGTGCCCGCGATGTCCACGAACTGACCTTCGAAGTAATGGTCGGCGGTGATTTCCTCGCCCACGCCGATGAGGTTCTCGGCGCTGACGCGGAACTCTGCCAGCTTGCGCTTCGGCTCTACCTTGGCGGCGGCGAAATGACCGCGCATCGGCTTGCTGGTGTTCTTCGCACGTACGGCACCTGCGCCGAGCTGAACGGCATTGTAGCCGTCCTTGTCACCGGTGCGCTGTGCGACGACCTGGCAACCCTCCATGGCGAGGACGGTCACCGGAATCTGCCGGCCGTCTTCCATGAAGAGCCGGGTCATACCCAGCTTCTTTGCAATAACTCCAGAACGCATCTCTAACGCCCCCTCAGAGTTTGATCTCGACGTCCACACCAGCGGCGAGGTCGAGCTTCATCAGCGCGTCCACCGTCTGGGGGGTCGGATCGACGATATCAAGAAGACGCTTGTGCGTCCGGATCTCGAACTGCTCACGGCTCTTCTTGTCCACGTGGGGACCGCGAAGAACGGTGAATTTCTCGATCTTGTTCGGCAGCGGAATCGGGCCGCGCACGCGCGCGCCGGTCCGCTTGGCCGTCGACACGATTTCCGCGGTGCTGGCATCCAACACACGGTAATCGAAGGCCTTCAGCCGTATTCTTATGTTCTGGCTCTGCATGTCCGTCGCTTTCGTGCTGTCCGGGGGGCGGGAGATCCCGCCGCCCCGGGGATGTCATCACTCGATGATTTTCGAGACGACGCCTGCGCCGACGGTGCGGCCGCCTTCACGGATGGCGAAGCGCAGGCGCTCTTCCATCGCGATCGGGGCGATCAGTTCCACGTCGAACTTCAGGTTGTCGCCCGGCATCACCATCTCGGTGCCCTCGGGAAGCTGAACCGTGCCGGTCACGTCCGTCGTGCGGAAGTAGAACTGCGGACGGTAGTTCGCGAAGAACGGCGTGTGACGGCCACCCTCTTCCTTCGTCAGGATGTAGGCCTCGGCCTCGAACTTCGTGTGCGGCGTCACCGAACCCGGCTTGCACAGCACCTGGCCACGCTCGACCTGCTCGCGGTCCACGCCGCGCAGCAGCGCGCCAATGTTGTCGCCCGCTTCGCCGCGGTCCAGCAGCTTGCGGAACATCTCGACGCCGGTGCAGGTGGTCTTGCGGGTGTCCTTCAGACCGACGATCTCGATCTCGTCGCCCACGTTGATCACGCCACGCTCGACACGGCCGGTCACCACGGTGCCGCGGCCCGAGATCGAGAACACGTCCTCGATCGGCATCAGGAACGGCTGGTCAACCGGACGCTCGGGGGTCGGGATGTACTCGTCGACGGCGGCCATCAGCTCGCGGATCGAGTTCTCGCCGATCTCCGGATCACGGCCCTCCATCGCCGCCAGGGCCGAACCCTTGACGATCGGCAGGTCGTCGCCGGGGAAGTCGTACGAGCTCAGCAGCTCGCGCACTTCCATCTCGACCAGCTCGAGCAGCTCTTCGTCGTCGACCTGGTCGACCTTGTTCATGTACACGACCAGCGCCGGAACACCGACCTGACGCGCAAGCAGGATGTGCTCGCGGGTCTGCGGCATCGGGCCGTCGGCCGCGTTCACCACCAGGATCGCGCCATCCATCTGCGCCGCGCCGGTGATCATGTTCTTCACGTAGTCGGCGTGGCCCGGGCAGTCGACGTGGGCGTAGTGACGGCCCTCGGTCTCGTATTCCACGTGCGCCGTCGAGATCGTGATCCCGCGGGCTTTCTCTTCCGGCGCGCCGTCGATCTGGTCGTAGGCCCGGAAATCCCCGAAGTACTTCGTGATCGCAGCCGTCAGCGTCGTCTTGCCGTGGTCAACGTGACCGATGGTCCCGATGTTAACGTGCGGCTTCGTACGCTCAAACTTTGCCTTTGCCATAATGGCCTCCTTATGTCCTGTCAGGCGCCCCGGACCGGGTCCGGGGCACGCTTGTGCTGGCTCAGGCGTACTTCGCCTGGATCTCTTCGCTGATGTTCTGCGGCAGCGCTTCGTAGTGCGAGAACTGCATGGTGAAGTTCGCGCGACCCGAGGACATCGACCGCAGGGTGTTGATATAGCCGAACATGTTCATCAGCGGGACGTTGGCGTTGATCGCCACCGCGTTGCCGCGGGTGTCCTGGCCCTGAACCTGCCCGCGACGGGAGGTCAGGTCACCGATGATGTTGCCGGTGTACTCCTCGGGGGTCACGACCTCGACCTTCATGATCGGCTCGAGCATCTTCGCACCGGCCTTGCGCAGGCCTTCGCGCATCGCGGCACGGGCCGCGATCTCGAACGCCAGGACCGACGAGTCGACGTCGTGGAACTTGCCGTCCACCAGAGCGACCTTGAAGTCGATGACCGGGAAGCCGGCCAGCGGACCCGAGTCCATGACCGAGTTGATCCCTTTTTCGACACCGGGGATGTACTCCTTCGGCACCGAACCACCAACGATCTTCGACTCGAACGAATACCCTTCGCCCGGCTCGGTCGGCGAAATGACCAGTTTGACCTCGGCGAACTGACCCGAACCACCCGACTGCTTCTTGTGGGTGTAAGTGATCTCGGCCTCGTGGCTGATGGTCTCGCGGAAGGCCACCTGCGGCGCACCGATGTTCGCCTCGACCTTGAACTCGCGCTTCAGACGATCGACCAGGATGTCCAAGTGAAGTTCGCCCATGCCCTTCATGATGGTCTGACCGGACTCGAGGTCGGTCTCGACGCGGAAGGACGGGTCTTCGGCGGCCAGACGGGCCAGACCCTGGGACATCTTCTCCTGGTCGGCCTTCGTCTTCGGCTCGACCGCGATCTCGATGACGGGATCGGGGAAGGTCATGGTCTCCAGAACGACCGGCTTCTGCGCGTCGCAGAGAGTGTCACCGGTGGTGGTCTCTTTCAGACCGGCCAGCGCGATGATGTCGCCCGAACCTGCCCACTCGATCTCTTCGCGCGAGTTGGAGTGCATCATCATCATGCGACCGATGCGCTCTTTCTTGCCCTTGGTCGAGTTCAGGACCGAACCGCCCTTCTGCAGCAGACCCGAATAGATCCGCGTGAAGGTCAGCGAGCCCACGAACGGGTCATTCATGATCTTGAACGCGAGGCCGGCGAACGGCTGATCGTCGCCAGGACGACGCTCGATGTTGCGCTCTTCGGTCTCGTCATCCGGCGCGAAGCCCATGTACGGCGGCACGTCCAGAGGACCCGGCAGGTAGTCGATCACAGCGTTGAGCATGGGCTGGACGCCCTTGTTCTTGAACGCCGAGCCGGCCAGCACGGGAACGAACGACAGCGACAGGGTGCCCTTGCGGATCAGGCTGCGCAGCGTCGGCAGATCGGGCTCGTTGCCCTCGAGATACGCTTCCATCGCATCGTCGTCCTGCTCGACGGCGATCTCGATGAGCTCGGCGCGCATCTCTTCGGCCTTGTCCTTCAGCTCGTCGCGGATGTCCTGAATGATCCACGAGGCGCCGAGGTCTTCGCCCTGCCAGACCCATTCCTTCATGGTCACCAGGTCGACGATGCCTTCCAGCTGATCCTCGGCACCGATCGGGAACTGGATCGGGGCGGGGATCGCGCCGGTGCGGTCCTTGATCATCTTCACGCAGTTGAAGAAGTCGGCACCGATCTTGTCCATCTTGTTGACGTAGACGATGCGCGGGACCTTGTACCGGTCGGCCTGACGCCAGACCGTCTCGGTCTGCGGTTCGACACCGGCGTTGGCGTCAAGAACGCACACCGCGCCGTCGAGAACGGCCAGCGAGCGCTCGACTTCGATGGTGAAGTCAACGTGTCCCGGGGTGTCGATGATGTTGAACCGGAAACGGGCTTCTTCCGGCGTGTCGCCGTAGATGCCGGTCGGGTTCTTGCCATCTTCGGTGCGGAACCAGAAGGTCGTGGTCGCAGCCGAGGTGATGGTGATCCCCCGCTCCTGCTCCTGCTCCATCCAGTCCATCGTCGCGGCGCCGTCATGGACTTCGCCAATCTTGTGCGACTTGCCGGTGTAGTAGAGGATACGCTCCGTGGTCGTGGTTTTCCCGGCGTCGATGTGCGCCATGATACCGAAGTTACGGTAGCGTTCGAGGGAATATTCGCGGGCCATGGGAATGGGTCCTTAGAGCCTGAGCTTCGGTTACCAGCGGTAATGGCTGAACGCTTTGTTCGCGTCGGCCATCTTGTGGGTGTCTTCACGCTTCTTGACGGCAGAGCCGCGCGACTGGACAGCGTCCAGCAGCTCGCCTGCCAGGCGCTCTTCCATGGTCTTCTCGTTGCGGGCGCGGCTGGCGGTGATCAGCCAGCGGATCGCCAGCGCCTCGCGGCGCTCGGGGCGCACCTCGACGGGGACCTGGTAGGTCGCACCGCCAACACGGCGGGAGCGGACCTCGACCGACGGCTTGATGTTGTCCAGAGCCTCGTGGAAGACCTCGATGGGCTCTTTCTTGAGCCGGTCCTCGACACGGGTCAGGGCGCCGTACACGATACCCTCGGCGACGGACTTCTTGCCGTCGTACATCAGGTTGTTCATGAACTTCGTCAGGACCACGTCGCCATACTTGGCGTCGGGGAGAACTTCGCGTTTCTCTGCGCGGTGACGTCGCGACATCTGTTATCTCCTCACTTCGGCCGCTTGGCGCCGTACTTCGAGCGACGCTGCTTCCGGTCCTTGACGCCCTGGGTGTCGAGCACACCGCGCAGGATGTGGTAGCGCACGCCCGGAAGGTCTTTGACGCGACCGCCGCGGATCAGGACCACCGAGTGCTCCTGCAGGTTGTGGCTTTCGCCGGGGATGTAGCTGATGACTTCGTAGCCGTTCGTCAGGCGCACCTTGGCGACCTTACGCATGGCCGAGTTCGGCTTCTTCGGCGTCGTGGTATAGACGCGCGTGCAGACACCACGCTTCTGGGGGTTACCCTCCAGGTGCATGGATTTGTTCGAGCGTCGCTTGGGCTGCCGCGGCTTGCGGATCAGCTGCTGGATCGTAGGCATGCGGTCGATAACCCCGTCTGATACCGTTTTTTCCGTATGCGCATAGTGCGCGTTCAATTCGAAGCGGCCCCTCCCGTCCGGTGACGGAAAAAGCCAAACTGCCGCACGCGGCGCCCGTGAGGGCCGGTGCGGCGGTGTTCCAGAGGACCGGAGGTCATACCTCGGGTCATGATCGCCAGTAACGGCTATTTTTTCAGGGTCGCATTGCGGTCCCTTGAGCGCGCGGAACCTAGGTCCGGTGAACCCCTGTGTCAACAGCAAAACGTCGGGAGTCGGGAAACCCGGCCTGAGGGGCACCAGGTACACGATTGAAGGCCATTATCCGCTGTTTTGCAGCTCTTCTGCGCAAGGAAATTCTGCGGCTGCCCCCCCCTTTGGGCGAATCGTCAGGCGGCGTTCAAAGCACGCAGGTCCAACCCGAAACGCTCCTCCAGCAGGCGCGCCGCCGTTCCCTGCGGAATCTCGTCCATCGAGTTGGGGATTCTCATCCCGGAGTCCTGGTCCTCGTGAGAGCTTTGCAGATACATCAGCGGCTTCGGAAGACTGACCAGCGGGATATGTTGCCAGATCTTGTGATGCGCGTATCCCATGACGGTCTTCACGCCGCGGTCCCGTGTCACCAGCGTCATGCCCTGCGAGGTATGGATGCGCCGGTTGTGGATGATCGTCTGTATCTCGCCGTCTTTCCAGAACACCCGAAGCCCGTGTGTATAGTCGAGGCCAACACCGGGCGTCTCGCTATCGAGGTGAAGCCGCGCCACTTCCGGCGCATGCCGTTTCAAGGTCGCTACGAAATCCAGCGCCAGACCGTCGTCGTCGTCCAGCCGAAACTGGGCTGTCAGGTCCGGCTGGAGCGTGAGACCGGATTGGACCGCCTCCCGGACGGCACGGTACTGCGGCATTGCCGGCAACTGGAGCACGCTCCCGTTCGGTAGCTTTGCCACAGCCGCCCTCAACCGCTCTAGGTGATGTGCTGGCAGGTTTTCCGCGGTCAGCACGACCAGCGTGAAATCAGGATCTGTCTGCGCCGCAAGGCTCGGGATCGTCACCCGCTCGAACATGCGGAACCGGCGCTCCATCCGGGTGTCGTCGAACAGGTGCGCCGCGGCTTCGTCCGGGTCTTCGGGAACGCTCTGGAACCCGCCACTGCCGAGGTAGGAGAACCGGACCAATCCGACCACTTGCACCGGTTCCGTTTCACCGCCTGCGACGCTGCCTGTCATGTTTGGCCTCCCCTTGGCTGGATCCCAAACAGCGAAATAGCGCACCGGCACGGGGAGTTACACCCCCGCGCAAATGCAAACGGCCGGCCCCGTTTCGGGGGCCGGCCGCACCGGGCCAGAAACAGCCCTTGGTCTTGATACGATCAGTTCAGATCGAAATCGCTCATGTCGGGTCCACTGCCTTCGGGCACTTCGACAGGGCCTTCCAGAACGGCAGCGGCTTCGGCCATCTGCTTGCGCTCCTCGATGATCTTCGCATCGCGGGTTGTCGCCACGCGCTTGATCTCGTGGGTGGCGCGACCGGTACCGGCCGGGATCAGGCGACCGACGATCACGTTCTCTTTCAGGCCGATCAGCTTGTCGCGCTTGCCCTGGGTGGCAGCTTCGGTCAGCACGCGAGTCGTCTCCTGGAACGACGCGGCCGAGATGAAGCTGCGGGTCTGCAGCGACGCCTTGGTGATCCCCAGCAGGACCGGCGCACCCTTCGCGGGGTCGCGGCCTTCGGCGATCGCCTTCTCGTTGGCCTCGTCGAACTCCACCTTGTCGACCTGCTCGCCCTTCAGAAGGATCGTGCCACCCGAGTCGGTGACCTCCCACTTCTGGAGCATCTGCCGGACGATGACCTCGATGTGCTTGTCGTTGATCTTCACGCCCTGGAGGCGATAGACGTCCTGCACCTCGTCGATCAGGTAATCGGCCAGCGCCTCGATCCCCAGAATCTGAAGGATGTCATGGGGGGCAGGGTTGCCGTCCATGATGTATTCACCACGCTGGATGAAATCCCCTTCCTGAACCGGGATATGCTTGCCCTTCGGGACCATGTACTCGACAGGCTCCGCACCTTCCTCGACCGGGACGATCGTGATGCGACGCTTGTTCTTGTAGTCCTTGCCGAAGTGCACGTGGCCGTCGATCTCGGCGATGATGGCGTGATCCTTCGGACGACGGGCCTCGAACAGTTCCGCCACGCGGGGAAGGCCCCCGGTGATGTCCTTGGTCTTGGCGCCTTCGCGCGGGATACGGGCGACAACGTCGCCTGCCTTCACCTCGGTACCGTCCTCGACCGAGAGAATGGCGTCCACCGACATCGCGTAGGTCACAGGGTTGCCCTGCTCGTTGCGCACGGGTTCGCCGTCCTTGTCTACCAAGATGATCTCGGGCTTCAGCTCGTTGCCCTTCGGGGCCGCGCGCCAGTCCGAGACAATCCGCTGGCTGATGCCGGTCGCATCGTCGGTTTCCTCCCGGATCGAGATACCGGCGGTCAGGTCGACGTATTTCGCAACACCGTCCTTCTCGGCGATGATCGGCAGGGTGTACGGATCCCACTCGAAGAGCTTGTCGCCACGGTTCACCTTCACGCCATCGCGTGCGTGGATCTTCGTGCCGTAGCCCAACTTGTAGGAGGCCCGTTCGATGCCGTTGTCGTCGACGACCGCCATCTCCATGTTCCGCGACATCACGATCAGCTCGCCGTCGCGGTTGTCGAGGGACGTGCCACCGCGCAGCTCCACCTTGCCTTCGTGGCCGGCTTCCTGGAACGACTGGCTGCCGCCCTGAGCAATACCGCCAATGTGGAAGGTCCGCATCGTCAGCTGGGTGCCCGGCTCGCCGATCGACTGCGCGGCGATGATGCCGACAGCCTCGCCCGGGTTCACGCGGGTCCCGCGCGCCAGATCACGACCGTAGCACTGCGCACAGATGCCGTCCTCGGCCTCGCAGGTCAACGGGCTGCGGATCTGAACAGTCTGCAGACCAGCCGCCTCGATGGCGTCGGACAAACGCTCGTCCAGCATCTCGCCACGCTTGGCCAGCACTTCGCCGGTCGCCGGGTTGATCACGTCCTCGGCCACGACACGGCCCAGGATGCGCTCGCTCAGCGACGAGACCACCTCGCCATCGTTGACCGCCGCCTGCGCGGTGATCGACAAGTCAGTGCCGCAATCGTCGATCTTCACGATGCAGTCCTGCGCCACGTCGACCAGACGACGGGTCAGGTAACCCGAGTTCGCGGTCTTCAGCGCGGTATCCGCAAGGCCCTTACGCGCACCGTGGGTGGAGTTGAAGTACTCCGACACGGTGAGGCCTTCCTTGAAGTTCGAGATGACCGGCGTTTCGATGATCGAACCGTCCGGACGGGCCATCAGGCCGCGCATGCCGCCCAGCTGTTTCATCTGGGCGGGCGAGCCACGCGCACCCGAGTGGCTCATCATGTAGACCGAGTTCGGCTCCATCTCGGCGCCCGCATCGTCCACGCGCATGGCCGAGATCGCACCCATCATGGCGTCAGCAACCTTGTCCGACGCCTGGGACCAGGCATCGACGACCTTGTTGTACTTCTCGCCCTGGGTGATCAGGCCGTCCATGTACTGCTGTTCGAATTCCTTCACCTGGTCGCGGGTCGCGTTCACGACCTCCCACTTGGCGTCCGGGATCAGCATGTCGTCCTTGCCGAACGAGATACCGGCCTTGAACGCCTCGCGGAACCCTAGGGTCATGATCTGGTCGCAGAAGATGACCGACTCCTTCTGACCGCAGTAGCGGTAGACGGTGTCGATGACCTCACCCACCTCTTTCTTGCGAAGCAGGCGGTTGACGATCTCGAACGGGGCCTTGTGGTTCTTGGGCAGCAGTGCGCCCAGCCGCAAACGGCCCGGCGTGGTCTCGACGCGGGCCATGTAGGAGTTGCCCTCTTCGTCGATCTGCTCGATGCGCGCCTCGATCTTGGCGTGCAGGTGCACCTCGCCGGCGTTCAGCGCATGCTCCACCTCTTCCAGAGAGGCGAACTTCATGCCCTGGCCCTTCATGCCCTCGCGCATAAGCGTGACATAGTAGAGACCAAGGATCATATCCTGCGACGGAACGATAATCGGCTTGCCGTTTGCGGGCGACAGAACGTTGTTCGTCGACATCATCAGGACGCGCGCTTCCAACTGGGCCTCGAGGCTCAGCGGAACGTGCACGGCCATCTGGTCGCCGTCGAAGTCCGCGTTGAAGGCCGAGCAGACCAGCGGGTGAAGCTGGATCGCCTTGCCTTCGATCAGCACCGGCTCGAACGCCTGGATGCCCAGACGGTGCAGGGTCGGCGCACGGTTCAGCATCACGGGATGCTCGCGGATCACCTCGTCGAGGATGTCCCAGACCTCGGGACGCTCTTTCTCGACCAGTTTCTTCGCCTGCTTGACGGTGCTGGACAGGCCCTTCGCGTCGAGGCGCGAATAGATGAACGGCTTGAACAGTTCCAGCGCCATCTTCTTGGGCAGACCGCACTGGTGCAGCTTCAGCTCAGGGCCGGTCACGATGACCGAACGGCCCGAGAAGTCGACGCGCTTACCCAGAAGGTTCTGGCGGAAGCGGCCCTGCTTACCCTTGAGCATGTCCGACAACGACTTCAGCGGGCGCTTGTTGGCACCCGTGATGACGCGGCCGCGACGGCCGTTGTCGAACAGAGCGTCGACGGATTCCTGCAGCATCCGCTTCTCGTTGCGGATGATGATGTCCGGCGCCCGCAGCTCGATCAGCCGCTTCAGACGGTTGTTCCGGTTGATGACCCGGCGATACAGATCATTCAGGTCCGAGGTCGCGAACCGGCCGCCGTCCAGCGGCACCAGCGGGCGCAGTTCGGGCGGGATCACGGGGATCACGGTCAGCACCATCCACTCGGGACGGTTGCCGCTTTCGCGGAAGTTCTCGACCAGCTTCAGGCGCTTGATGATCTTCTTCGGCTTAAGCTCACCGGTTGCCTCGGCCAGATCCTCGCGCAGCTTGATCGCCTCGGCTTCGAGGTCGATGGCCGCCAGCATCTCGCGGATCGCCTCGGCGCCGATGCCGGCGCGGAAGGCGTCAGCGCCGTACTGGTCCTCGGCGTCCAGGAACTCTTCCTCGGTCATCAGCTGGCCATAGGACAGGTCCGTCAGGCCGGGCTCGATGACGACGTAGTTCTCGAAGTAGAGGATCCGCTCGAGGTCGCGCAGGGTCATGTCCAGCATCAGGCCGATGCGGGACGGGAGCGACTTCAGGAACCAGATGTGCGCAACAGGCGCGGCCAGTTCAATATGGCCCATGCGCTCGCGGCGGACCTTCTGCAGCGTGACTTCCACGCCGCATTTTTCGCAGGTCACGCCACGATACTTCATACGCTTGTACTTGCCGCACAGGCACTCGTAGTCCTTGATCGGACCGAAGATGCGCGCGCAGAACAGGCCGTCACGCTCGGGCTTGAACGTGCGGTAGTTGATGGTTTCCGGCTTCTTGATCTCGCCGAAGGACCAGCTCAGGATCCGCTCGGGGCTCGCGAGGGAAATCTTGATCTCGTCGAACGTCTTGAGCGGCTGAACCGGGTTGAACGGGTTCATGATCTCTTGATTCATGGTATCCACCTCGAATGTCTAAGGCCGCGGGCCCCGTGGGCCCGTCGGCGTTGGCCGGGGCAGGCTATTGCCCACCCCGCGCCGCTCAGTCCGTCTCTTCGTCCAGCAGCTCGACGTTCAGGCCCAGCGAGCGGATCTCTTTCACAAGCACGTTGAACGACTCGGGCACACCGGCCTCGAAGTTGTCCTCGCCCTTGACGATCGACTCGTAGACCTTGGTCCGGCCTGCCACGTCGTCCGACTTCACCGTCAGCATCTCCTGCAGGGTGTAGGCGGCGCCGTAGGCTTCCAGGGCCCAGACCTCCATCTCCCCGAAACGCTGACCGCCGAACTGCGCCTTGCCGCCCAGCGGCTGCTGGGTAACCAGGCTGTACGGGCCGGTCGAACGGGCGTGGATCTTGTCGTCCACCAGGTGGTGCAGCTTCAGGATGTACTTCATCCCGACGGTGACTTTACGCGAGAACTGCTCGCCCGTGCGGCCATCGAACAGGACCGACTGGCCCGACTCGTCGAAGCCCGCGCGTTTCAGCGCGTCGTTGACGTCGTCTTCCTTGGCGCCGTCGAAAACCGGGGTCGCGATCGGCACGCCGCGGGTCACGTTGCCGGCAGCCTCGACAAACAGGTTCTCGTCCATTTCGGACAGGGCCTGCTCGTAGACTTCGTCACCGTAGGCCAGACGCATGGCTTCACGCACGGGGGTCAAATCGCCCGAACGCTTGTAGTCCTTCAGCGCCTCGTCGATCTTGATGCCCATGCCGCGTGCGGCCCAACCCATATGGGTTTCGAGGATCTGCCCGACGTTCATGCGCGACGGCACACCCAGCGGGTTCAGAACAACGTCGACCGGGGTCCCGTCCTGCAGGAAAGGCATGTCCTCTTCCGGAACCACCTTCGAGATGACACCCTTGTTGCCGTGGCGGCCGGCCATCTTGTCGCCCGGCTGAAGCTTGCGCTTCACCGCGATGAAGACCTTGACCATCTTCATCACGCCCGGCGGCAGGTCGTCGCCCCGGCGCACCTTCTCGACCTTGTCGTCGAAGCGGCGGTCCAGAGCCTTCTTCTGGATCTCGAACTGCTGGTGAAGGGCCTCGACCTCGGTCGCGTCCTTGTCCTCGCCCAGCGCGAGCTGCCACCACTGGCCACGGCTCAGGCCGTCCAGCAGCGCCTCGTCGATGGTCGAGCCGGCGGCCACACCCTTGGGACCCTTCACGGCAGTCTTGCCGAGGATCAGCGACTTGAGACGCGCGTAGATGTTGCGCTCGAGGATCGCCAGCTCGTCGTCCCGGTCACGGGCCAAACGCTCGACTTCCTCACGCTCGATCTGCAGTGCACGCTCGTCCTTGTCGACGCCGTGACGGTTGAAGACACGCACTTCCACGACGGTACCGTAGTCGCCCGGCGGCAGACGCAGCGAGGTGTCGCGCACGTCGGAAGCCTTCTCGCCGAAGATGGCGCGCAGCAGCTTCTCTTCCGGGGTCATCGGGCTTTCACCCTTGGGCGTGATCTTGCCCACAAGGATGTCGCCCGGGCCGACCTCGGCGCCGATGTAGACGATGCCCGCCTCGTCGAGGTTGCGCAGGGCTTCCTCGCCGACGTTCGGGATATCGCGGGTGATCTCTTCGGGGCCGAGCTTGGTGTCGCGGGCCGCAACCTCGAATTCCTCGATGTGGATCGAGGTGAACACATCGTCCTTCACGATGCGTTCTGAGATCAGGATCGAGTCCTCGTAGTTGTAGCCGTTCCACGGCATGAACGCGACTAGCACGTTCTTGCCCAGCGCCAGCTCGCCCAGGTCGGTCGACGGTCCGTCGGCGATGAACTCGCCCTTCGATACCGTGTCACCCACGTTCACCAGCGGGCGCTGGTTGATACAGGTGTTCTGGTTCGACCGCTGGAACTTGCGCAGACGGTAGATGTCCACGCCAGGATCGCCCGGCTCCAGATCGCCGGTCGCGCGGATGACGATGCGCATGGCGTCGACCTGGTCGACGATACCCGCACGGCGCGCGGTGATAGCCGCACCCGAGTCGCGGGCCACGACCTCTTCCATGCCGGTGCCGACATAAGGCGCTTCGGCCTTCACGAGCGGCACGGCCTGACGCTGCATGTTCGAGCCCATCAGCGCGCGGTTCGCATCGTCGTTCTCGAGGAACGGGATCAGCGAGGCGGCCACGGACACGAGCTGTTTCGGCGACACGTCGATCAGATCGACGGCGTCGGTCGGGTTCAGCATGTACTCGCCCTGGCGACGGGTCGAAACCAGTTCGTTCACGAACTTGCCGTCTTCGTCCAGCACGGCGTTGGCCTGCGCCACGGTGTGACGCATTTCCTCGGTCGCGGACATGTAGACGACCTCGTCCGAGACCTGGCTGTCGCTCACCTTGCGATAGGGGGTCTCGATGAAGCCGTACTTGTTCACGCGGGCGAAGGTGGCCAGCGAGTTGATCAGACCGATGTTCGGGCCTTCCGGCGTCTCGATCGGGCACATCCGGCCGTAGTGGGTCGGGTGAACGTCGCGAACCTCGAAGCCGGCACGCTCGCGGGTCAGACCGCCCGGGCCAAGCGCCGAGAGGCGACGCTTGTGCGTGACTTCCGACAGCGGGTTGGTCTGGTCCATGAACTGCGACAGCTGCGACGAACCGAAGAACTCGCGCACGGCGGCGGCGGCAGGCTTCGCGTTGATTAGATCCTGCGGCATGACCGTGTCGATTTCGACCGACGACATTCGCTCCTTGATCGCGCGCTCCATGCGCAGCAGGCCGACGCGATACTGGTTCTCCATCAGCTCGCCGACCGAGCGCACACGGCGGTTGCCGAGGTGGTCGATGTCGTCGATCTCGCCCTTGCCGTCACGCAGCTCGACCAGCGCCTTGACGCAGGCGATGATGTCCCCGTTGTCCAGGGTGCGCTGGGTATCCGGCTTGTCCAGGTTCAGTCGCATGTTCATCTTGACCCGGCCCACGGCCGACAGGTCGTAGCGCTCGGCATCGAAGAACAGCTGGTCGAACAGCGCCGAGGCGGCCTCGACGGTGGGCGGCTCGCCCGGACGCATGACGCGGTAGATATCCATCAGCGCGGTTTCGCGGTTCAGGTTCTTGTCCGCCGCCATGGTGTTGCGGATGTAGGCGCCGACGTTGACGTTATCGATGTCGAGCACAGGGATGTCGGTCACGCCCTCGTCCAGCAGCTTCTTCAGCGTGCCGCCGGTGACGTTGCCGTCCTTGTCGGTCTCCCAGGTCAGCTCGTCGCCGGCCTCGACCCAGATCTCGCCGGTGTCCTCGTTGATGATGTCCTCGGCGGCAAAGCGGCCGACGATCGCCTGGAACGGGACCTTGATCTCGGGCAGGTTGCCCTCGTCGAGCAGCTGCTTGACGGTGCGCGGGGTGACCTTCTTGCCGGCAGGCGCGATGACCTCGCCGGTGTCGGCGTTGACGATGTCATAGGCCGGCTTCGTGCCCCGGATACGCTCGGGGAAGAAGGTGGTGGCCCAGCTGTCGCCCAGCTGCCGGTAGGTAACGGTGTCGTAGTACGCCTTCATGATGCCTTCCTGGTCGAGGCCCAGGGCATACAGAAGGGTCGTCACCGGAAGCTTCCGGCGGCGGTCGATACGGGCGTACACGATGTCCTTGGCGTCGAACTCGAAGTCCAGCCAGGAACCGCGGTAGGGAATGATGCGGCTGGTGAACAGCAGCTTGCCCGAGGAATGGGTCTTGCCGCGGTCATGGTCGAAGAACACGCCAGGGCTGCGGTGCATCTGGGAAACGATGACCCGCTCGGTGCCATTGACGATGAACGTGCCGTTCTCGGTCATCAGGGGCATGTCGCCCATGAACACGTCCTGTTCCTTGATGTCCTTCACCGACTTGGCGCCGGTATCCTCGTCCACCTCGAACACGATCAGGCGCAGGGTGACCTTCAGAGGCGCGCTGTAGGTCATGTCGCGCTGCTGGCATTCCTCGACGTCGTACTTCGGAGTTTCCAGCTCGTACTTCACGAATTCCAGCACGCTGGTCTCGTTGAAATCCTTGATCGGGAAGACCGACTGGAAAACACCCATGATGCCTTCGCCGTCCATCGGCTGGGGCTCGTCGCCCGAGCGCAGGAACAGGTCGTAGGACGACTTCTGGACCTCGATCAGGTTGGGCATATCCGCGACTTCGCGGATCTTGCCGTAGAACTTGCGAATTCTCTTGTGGCCGGAGTGGGTCTGAACCATGTGCGTCGCGTACCTATCTTTGCTCGAACCGGTCGGCGCGTGGGGCGCGCGCTCTCGCGGTCCTGCCAGGGGCAAGGGATCCCATGCTTTGCGGAAGGTCCCAACTTCCGCACCCGGATCATCTGCACCTTCTGCAACGTCCCTCGGGACGCTGGAAAAGACGCAAATGGCCGGCCCCGGAGCTCCCGGGACCAGCCTTCAATCACGCTCCCCGAAGGGAGAGTTGATTACTTGAGCTCAACCTTGGCACCAGCCTCTTCGAGCTTTTTCTTGATCTCTTCGGCTTCGTCCTTGGTCGCGCCTTCCTTGACGGCCTTGCCGCCGGCTTCGACCAGATCTTTCGCCTCTTTCAGGCCCAGGCCGGTGATGGCGCGGACTTCTTTGATGACGTTGATCTTCTTGTCGCCAGCTTCGACCAGGATGACGTCGAACTCGTCTTTTTCCTCAGCGGCGGCGGCGTCGCCACCGGCAGCCGGACCAGCCATCATGACAGCGCCGCCGGCGGCGGGCTCGATGCCGTACTCGTCCTTGAGGAGTTGCTTCAGTTCCGAGGCCTCGAGAAGGGTCAGACCGACGATCTCTTCGGCAAGTTTCTTGATATCAGCCATTTGTGCGTTTCCGTTCAGGTTTCAAGTAGGTTCCGGTGCGTGCCGTGCACATCCACCGGCCCAATTGTTGCTTCGACTTATGCCGCTTTCTCTTCGATCGTCTCGAGGATCGAGGCGATGTTCGAGGCCGGCGCGCCAATCGCGGAGGCAAGGTTCGAGGCGGGCGCGCCCAGCATGCCGGCGATCTGCGCGAGGAGTTCCTCGCGAGACGGCATGGCGGCGACGGCCTTGACACCGTTGCGGTCCAGAGCGGACTCGCCCATAGCACCACCGAGGATCACGAGCTTTTCGTTGTCCTTGGCGTAGGCCTCGACCACTTTCGCGGCCGTGACCGGGTCTTCGCTATAAGCAAGTACCGTCTGCCCTTTCAGGAGATCCGCGATGCTTGCGCTCGGGGTGCCTTCCAGGGCGATCTTGGCGAGCCGGTTCTTAGCGACACGGACAGACCCGCCGGCTTCGCGCATGCGATTCCGGAAATCCGTCATCTCGGCAACAGTCAGACCGGCGTAGTGTGCAACCACAACCACACCAGAGTCCGTGAAGATCTGGCCGAGTTCCTCGACAACAGCTTCTTTCTGGGCTCTTTCCAACTTATTGCTCCAGTCCATGGGGGTTTCCCCCCGGCTCAGTTTCGGCCTGTCCGAGGACAAGCCACTCGGGTCCTTTCTTACGGGTCCCGACCAAAACCGCCCGAGGCATGACGCCCTGGCTGATCCTGTTCGCTCCCCGTCTCAGGCAGGAGATTAAGCCGTCACCCCGAGGGGATCAGGCGCCCGCCTTCTCGGACGTACCCGGGCGGACATCCCGCCCGGAGGATGACCGGGGTCGCCCCCGGCCTACGGAACATTGCCGTTCCGATCTCGTACGGGCCGGCACGGGGCCGACCCGAAAAACTCACTCGGCAGCAGCCTGCTGGGCAGCACCGGTCGCAGCGGCGACGTCGACGGTCACGCCGGGGCCCATGGTCGAGCTGAGCGCGATCTTCTTCAGGTAGGTGCCCTTGGCGCCCGACGGCTTGGCCTTGTTCACCGCGTCCACGAACGCGCGGATGTTCTCGGCCAGCTTCTCGGCGTCGAACGAGGCCTTGCCAACGCCGGCGTGCACGACACCGGCCTTCTCGGCCTTGAACTGCACTTCGCCGCCCTTGGCTGCTTCCACGGCCGCTTTCACGTCCATGGTCACGGTGCCGACCTTGGGGTTCGGCATCAGGTTGCGCGGGCCCAGGATCTTACCCAGACGGCCGACGATCGGCATCATGTCCGGGGTCGCGATGCAGCGATCGAAGTCGATCTTGCCGCCCTGGATGGTCTCCATCAGGTCTTCAGCACCGACGATGTCGGCACCGGCGGCTTGAGCTTCCTCGGCCTTCGGACCGCGCGCGAACACGGCGACGCGGACATCCTTGCCGGTGCCGTTGGGCAGGCTGACCGTACCACGGACCATCTGGTCGGCATGGCGCGGGTCGACGCCCAGGTTCATCGCGATCTCGACGGTCTCGTCGAACTTGGTGCTGGCGTTGCTCTTGATCAGGGCAACCGCGTCCTCGACCGACAGGTTGGTCTTGCCGTCGAAGGCCTTGCGGGCCGCCTGCATGCGCTTGGAAATCTTCGCCATGGCGTTACCCTTTCACCTCGATACCCATCGACCGGGCCGAGCCCAGGATGATCTGCATCGCGGCATCGACGTCGTTCGCGTTCAGATCCTTCATCTTCGCTTCCGCGATTTCCTGGACCTGCTTGCGGGTCACGGTGCCGACGACTTCACGGCTGGGCGTCTTGGCGCCCGACTGAAGCTTCGCAGCCTTCTTCAGATAGTACGACGCCGGCGGCGTCTTGATGTCCATCGTGAAGGACTTGTCGACATAGTACGTGATCACGGTCGGGCACGGCGCGCCGGGCTCCATTTCCTGCGTGCGGGCGTTGAACGCCTTGCAGAATTCCATGATGTTGATGCCGCGCTGACCCAGTGCTGGGCCAACGGGGGGCGACGGGTTCGCCTTACCGGCGGGCACCTGAAGCTTCATGGTGCCGGCAACTTTCTTGGCCATCGAGGCCTCCTCTCTTCCAAGCCCGTCGCGCGCGTCGCTCGGGGCGTCTCATGGCGTGGTCCGGTCCGCCCGACGCGTCGGGCTCGCCTCCCACGAAGATCACTCAGGACTGTTTGGCGACCTGGGTGAATTCCAGCTCGACCGGGGTGGCCCGGCCGAAAATCGAAACGGTCACTTTCAGACGGGCGTTTTCCTCGTCCACGTCCTCGACCATGCCGGCGAACCCTTCGAAGGGGCCGTCGGTGACGTTCACCTGCTCGCCCACGTCGAACGAGATCAGGGCGCGAGGACGCTCGACGCCCTCTTCGACCTGGTTCAGGATCGCGTTCACCTCGGCGTCGCGCATCGGCACCGGACGACCTTGCGGACCAAGGAACCCGGTCACGCGGTTCGTGCTGTTGATCAGGTGATAGGCGCGGTCGGTCATCTCCATCTGCACCAGCACGTAGCCGGGCATGAACCGGCGCTCGGTCTGCACCTTCTTGCCGCGACGAACCTCGATCACCTCTTCGGTCGGCACAAGCACCTGCAGGATCTCTTCCTCGAGGCCGTTCTGCTGAACAGTCTCACGGATCGACTCCGCAACCTTCTTCTCGAAATTGGAAAGGACGCTGACCGCGTACCACCGTGCTGTCATCTCAGCTCTGAACCTCGGTCTGCCCGTTTGCGCCCGCCTACCGCAACGGTCGTGAATTCTGCCTGCCCGCGACGTCCGCGCCCGAAGGCGAAATGGCGCGCACGACGAATCGTTTTGCGCCCGACATTACGCGGAGACGCGAGCCTATAACGCCGCGCCGCCGCAGGATCAAGTGCGGATCGTCAGGACGCCGCGGAAATGAAGATCTCCAGCCCGAAGCGCACGATCTGGTCGACGATGAAGAAGAACGTCGCGGCCAGGGCCGAAAGCACGAAAACCATCGCCGTGGTCAGCAGGGTCTCGCGGCGCGTCGGCCAGACGACTTTCGCCGTTTCGCTGCGCACCTGCTGCATGAACTGCAGGGGATTGGTCTTGGCCATTGCTACCACTCCTTCGGGGGACTCGGCACCATGTAAAGATCGTCGCGCCGGGATGCAAGCCGCGCCTAATATCGTGCGCGCAGACGTACGGCGTCCACGAAACGGCCCGCGGCAATAAGGTCAGAGGCGAAAATGCCGATCATGTGCTCGCCGATGCCCAGCTTCACCGCCTCGTCGAAGCGCGCCATGCCGTCGTCCGCTCGCCCTGCGTTCACCAGCGCCACGGCTGCATAGTAGTGCGGATAGGGCATCGTGCCGTCGAGCGCGAGCGCCTGTTCGGCAGCGGCGAACGCCGTTTCGTAATCCTTCAGTTCGACAGCGATGTAGGCCTTGAGGCTCAGATCGTACTGGTCCCCGTCGGCACGCGCGACCGCACGGTCGATCACCTCGGCAGCCCGGTCCATCTGGCGGTCATTCGAAAGGACATCCGCGTACCAGTGAAGAAGATAGGCGTTCTCGGCCCCCTGTTGCAGAGCCTCTGCGAAGGTAGTGATCGCCTCGGCGCGACGACCGAGCGACTCCTGCGCCAAGGCAAGCTGGACGTAACCGCCTGGCCAACCAGGCGCCATTGATACCGCCCGCTGCGCCTCGGTTATCGCCTGCGCGTTGCGATCCAATCGGCGCAGCACGAAGGCCCGATGCGCGTAGGTCCAGTAGCGTGAAGGGTCAGACGCAATCGACGCGGCGATCGCCTCGAGCGCGGGCTCGTACTGCTCGGCCTGCGCCAAGGTGCGCGAGCGACCGTAGTGCGCGTTCCAGTCGTTCCCAGCTAGTGCCAGCGCCGCGTCGAATGCGTCGAGCGCCGTCTCGGTCTCACCCTCGTCCAGCGCGATCCAGCCACGTTCCCTAAGCGCCCAGACATACTCGGGCTCGATGGCCAGAGCGGCATCTATCAGCGCCAGCGCCTCTTCCGCGCTCCCCTGCCCCGAACGGTAGAGCGAGCTGCCCAGCCCGCCGAGCCCGTCGGCGGTCGGCCGAAGATCAACGGCGCGCCGGAAGTGGACGACCGCCTCGGCCTCACGGTCGTTGTTCCACAGAAGCCAGCCCATGCCGGTGTGCGCCCGCACATGTCCCGGGTCCGCCTCGGCCGCGGCGCTGAAGGCTTCCTCGGCTTCCTCGACACGGTCGAGCAAATCCAGCGCATCCCCCAGCAACGTGAGCAGGACCGCACGCTCAGCGGCGGTCGGGGCGCCATCGCGCAGGGCTTGGGTGCAGGACTGGATCAACCGCTCGGGCGTGTCGTCGAACGCCCGACAATGCCGCGCGGCGGTCTCTTCCGAGCTGGTGATGAGGGGCTTGGCCAAGGTCATGCCGCCAAGGGCAAGACATAAGGTCAAGGCCGGAAAGAGGTGTTTCAGCACGGGCAGGTCCAGTTCACGCTGCGCGGAAGGTGCGCGGCCCGGGAACCTTAAGCTCCGATTGGGGCAACCCGAAGGCCGATGTGCAAAGGGGCCGGCGTGGCACCGGCCCCTTCGGAGTCTACTGGTTGCGCGCGGTGCGCAGCAGCGGCGTGATGCGGCGCACCGTGGCGCGTCGGTTCGCCCGAATGTCCCCCTCGCGCGCGACCTTGAGGAACTGCTCCCCGTAGCCTTGCACGACCAGGTTCTCCGGCGGCACGTCGAAGTACTCGGCCAGAGCGAGCGCCACGCTCTCGGCCCGGCGATCAGATAGCGCCAGGTTGTAGAGTGCATCCCCAACGGTGTCGGTGTGCCCCTCGATCAGGAACATCTCATCCGGGTTCTCGTCGATGACCGCGGCGATCTCGCGCCCCAGCGCGGCCAGCGCTTCAGCCTGGTTGGGGCGGATCGCTGCCGAGTTGGTGGCGAAGGTGATGTTGTCCAGGTCGATCGGCGGCATCAGTTCGCGGACCTCCCGCAACTCGCGCACCTGCCGCAGCGAGTAGTTCCGGTCGATCCCCCGGTTCGCCTTGCGCAGCGCACGGCGCAAGGCGGCGTCGTCGGCCTGCTGGTACTCTACCCGCTCCGAGGCGGCAGCCTGACGCAGACGGCGCACATCGACCGGCCGCTCCTCGACCGCGGTCTCGTCAATCAGCACGATTTCCGAGCCGTCCGGTTGCACTCGGGTGCGGTAGAGCACGCTGCCGTCCGCAGCGCGCACGGTAACCACGCGGTCGCCATCTGGCTGGGTCACGATGCTGCGCGTGGAGCCGTCCGAGAAGCTTTGCGTCTGCACTTCCGTGCCGGGCCGACGCAAGAGTTCGTTCTCATCCTTCAGAACCACATACTCGCCGTCGCGGCGGACGATTACCCGGTCCTGCGTGGTCTGTACCACTTCGTCATCCGGGCTGAGCAACTCGTTCAGCGCGAACCCGGCAGCAGCGCCACCCAGGATCTTTGCAATGTCCGAGAGCGTGTCGTCGTTATCATCGACCCGGCGCACCACCTCGTCCTCGTCGCTCGAGCGCGAGGTCTCCTCGGTCACCACCTCGGTCTCGACCTTGGCGTCCGCTTCACTCTTGCCGGCCTGTTGGGCGGCGAGGGCCTTGGCCGCCTGCCGGCGCTCGCGCCGTTCGGCACGGCGCTCCTCCCGCGCCTGGAGCTGTTCCTCGGTGAGTTCAGGCTCCTCGACGCTTTCGCTTTCGACCTCGGTCTGCACCTCAGTCTCAGCCTCGGCGTCAGTCTCACCCGCCACGTCCGCTTCTCTCTCAACAGTCGCATCGGCGCCCGGCTCGGCTAAAGGCTCAGCAGGTTCCTCATCCTGTGCCGAGTCTGGCTGAGCGGAGGTCTCCACCGGCTCTTCGGCCTCTTCGGGCTCAGCCTCCGGCCCGGCTTCCGCCTGCACCGGCTCATCCTGAGTTGCCTCTTCCTGTGGCGCTTCAGCGTCGGCCGGCGCGGGGGCGTCGATTGGCGCAGCCTCGGCGTCCGCGTCAGCCTGCTCAGATGCTTCGGTACCCTCCTGTGCGGGTTCCTTGTCACCAGTCTCTACCGCTGATTCGGCTTCAGAATCAGCCTCTACCTTGGCCGCCTCTGCTTCTTCGGTTTCGGTCTCTGTCTCGGCGGCATCACGGTTCGCACGCCGCTCCTCCCGCGCCTTCTGGCGTTCCTCGCGGGCCTGCTGGCGCTCTTCCTTGGTTTTCTTGTGCTGCTCACCGGCCGCCTCGGGGCAGTCCTCGACCAAGGGATCGCACACCGGGGCCGCGTCCTGCGCGGCAACCGGAGCGACCAGGGACAGGCCCAGGACGATCGCAGTGGTGGTCATCAGCGTATTGCGTGCCATTCCGGCCTCCATTGTTCCGTCGGGCACAACGGCCCGATTGCCAAGACAAACGCGGCAGCGGGAGGAATGGTTCGCACGTCCGTATCAAAGCATGTTGCATATTGCGACGGCCCGCCGAAGCGGACGCGCTGTCACCGTCGAACGATCTATCGATTGAGGAAGGCGGCCGGTCCATCCTCGCGGATGGCAGGGGCGGAGGGGCTCGAACCCCCGACCCTCGGTTTTGGAGACCGATGCTCTACCAACTGAGCTACACCCCTAGGCCGCCGGCAGGTCGTACCCACTTCCGATACGGGATGCAAGAGGAAGCGAAGGCCGCTGCTACGGCTGCCACAGACCGTGATCCGTCATCACCCGTGGCATCTGGTGCAGGTAGTGCGAGGTGACGTTGATGCTCCCCGTGGTGATCGCGAGATTGAGGACCAAAAGAACAGTAAAGACCGGCCAGTCCAGCATGGCATCCCCACGGCGCCCTTCTCCGTGGCCGGCACGGTGCAGTACGGCCAGCACGAGAAATCCTGACAATACAGACATTGTGCCGAAACGCACCACGTCATAGGCGATTGCATTCAGCGTCAGTGGCGCGACGATAACCCCTATCGCGATCAGGGCCGTCAGCCGGTCGGGCGCGATCCGCGCGGCTGTCCTGCCCAGCCAATAGCTCATAAGCGCAAGCGGGAGGCCGTCGAACACCAGCCAGCGGTGGTATTTGCCATCGGTCCAGTAGCTGGACACGAGATGCTCCAGATGGTCACCCAGGGACCGCGACATGATTGGCTCACTCGAGAATGTGTAGCGCGGATCAAGCCGTGCGGCGATCTGCGCATCCTGTGCCGCCACCACCGCCGGCCCAACCTCGCCGAAAAGGCTCACGAAACCGTAAGCCAGAAGCGCGGTGAGCATCGGAATGGCCGAGACGGCCGCCCGCCCAATGAACGGACTGTCGCGCCGAACGAGCCAGATCTCGAACACCATCAGTGGCGCGATCCAGGCAAGCGCGATCTCATGCGCGAGTACTGCAACAACGATACAGATTGCCCGCAACAACACACCCGCCGTGCCGGAGGCGGGCAGCGTCATCGCGACTGCGGCCAGAACCAGAAGTACCCCTTCCATGTAGCCGGTCGTGCCGACATAGGACCGGAAAGCGAAGCTCGAGAACAACAGCACGATCACCAGCTGCCCGGGCAGGCTGCGGCGCATATCCCACACCATGAATGCCAGTGCAGCCGCCCCCGCCAGCGTCACCAGCGCAGCGGCAAGATACAGCTCCGACAGTGTGACCATCGGGCCGAAAACAGGCTTCAGCAGTTCGCCCACCAACCCGCGTTTGATCAGCCCTCCGGAGTAATCCAGCAGCAGCGATGCAATCGCATAGTACTTTGGCGGGAACATCGACCCGGCAATCGCCAGCAGCGCGGCAAGCCCTGCGGCGGCCATGAGGATCTTCGCCGTGCGCTCGGGCGATTGGCCGGCGGAAGCGTTGGTTAGGCGCTCGGTATCGGGATGCGTCGTCAAACCATGCGTCTCTGCGATCTCCGCCCGCGCCGGGTCGTTGCGAGGAACCCCGCGACCGTCCCCGCGTTTCTAGAGGGTAACGCCAAATCAGGCAACAACACAGGATTGAACGATGACCATGAACTCGCTCAAGGACGTCTACCTCGATCAGCTGCAGGATCTCTACAGCGCGTGCAAACAGTCGATGCAGGTCACGATCGAACTGGGGCGAGCCGCCTCCAGCGACGAGCTGCAGAAGGCACTGAAGGACGGCGCCAACGGGATCAGCGACGGGATGGACAAAATCGCCTCTATCTGCGCCGAGCACGGGATCGACCCGACCGGCGAGCACTGCAAAGGAATGGAGGGGCTCGTGGCCGAGGCCCGCGCCCATGGACTGGAGGAGGACTTCGGCGACGAAGATGCGCGCGACGCGATGATCATCAGCCAGTACCAGCGCATGGTGCACTACGCACTTGCCGGGTACGGCACTGTGGTCGCCTTCGCAAACCGGCTGGGCCTGGATGGCGATGCGGCCATCCTGCAGGAGTGCCTCAACAACACCTACGACGGCGACAGGCGGGCGACGCACATCGCTACGCACGGCGTGAACAAGGCCGCCGCCTGATCCGTTAGAACCATCGGATCGCGCGCAGGATCAGAACCTGCACCACCAGGATCACGCCCAGCATCCCGGTGAATACCCAGAAGGCCGGGGGCCAATTCGCCCCCGGCATTCCCGCGAGATTGATCCCCATCAACCCGGTGAGAACACCCAGTGGCAGAAACACCGCTGAGATCACCGACAGCAGATAGAGGTTGCGGTTCAGCCGATCCGACAGGGCGCTTGCAAGCTCGTCCTTTAAGACGACCAGCCGGTCGCGAAGGCTCTCCACCTCCTCCACGGCACGCACAAGACGATCGTAGGCTTCGGCCAGACGCAGCCGGTCGTCGCCGTTCAGCACCGGCGCCCGCTCGCGCGAGAGCGTCCCGACCGCATCCCGTTGCGGAACGAGGAACCGGCGCAGATCGACCAACTCGCCGCGGATGTCCGTTACCCGAGCCCGGAGCGCTGGATCGGCCCCGGCGAGGACAGCCTGTTCCAGCCCATCGCCTTCGGCATCCAGCGAGGTCAGATGGTCTTCGATCCGCCCGTTGAGCAGCTCGATGAGCCGCACCAGCAATGTACCGCTTCCCCTCGGGCCCTCGCCAGCGGCCACCTCCTCGGCCAGCGTGTCCAGCGACACAAGCGGCCGCTTCGACAGCGAGACCACCCGCCCTTCCGCGACCCACATCCGCACGGACACCATGTCCTCGGGATCGGCACCGGGGTTGAGATTAACCCCTCGCAGAATGACGAGAACGCCATCGCCGTAGGCGAGCGCCCGTGGCCGGGTCTGCGGCTCGAGCAGGGCGGCCCGAACCGGTGCAGGCAGGTAGGCAAGATAGCGCTCCATCCATTCGACCGTACCGGGATGGTCCGCCTGCAGGTGGACCCATGCCGGTTCTGGTGCGGCGAGTGCGGCGGCAATCGCCTCGCTGTCGTTCAGGGCAATCCCCGGCTTGCCGTCGGTATCGGCGGCCTCCAGCGAATAGGCGAAACGGATGAAATCGGGCATGGCGCAAGTCCGGCAGGCAAATATCTACCAGCGACCCTAGACCGGCGCGGGGCAATTGAAAGACCCGCAACGAAAAAGGGGCGCCCGAAGGCGCCCCTTGGATCGGAACGGCGGACATGCCGCCGATTGGATCACTCGATGATTTTCGAGACGACGCCTGCGCCGACGGTGCGGCCGCCTTCACGGATGGCGAAGCGCAGGCGCTCTTCCATCGCGATCGGGGCGATCAGTTCCACGTCGAACTTCAGGTTGTCGCCCGGCATCACCATCTCGGTGCCCTCGGGAAGCTGAACCGTGCCGGTCACGTCCGTCGTGCGGAAGTAGAACTGCGGACGGTAGTTCGCGAAGAACGGCGTGTGACGGCCACCCTCTTCCTTCGTCAGGATGTAGGCCTCGGCCTCGAACTTCGTGTGCGGCGTCACCGAACCCGGCTTGCACAGCACCTGGCCACGCTCGACCTGCTCGCGGTCCACGCCGCGCAGCAGCGCGCCAATGTTGTCGCCCGCTTCGCCGCGGTCCAGCAGCTTGCGGAACATCTCGACGCCGGTGCAGGTGGTCTTGCGGGTGTCCTTCAGACCGACGATCTCGATCTCGTCGCCCACGTTGATCACGCCACGCTCGACACGGCCGGTCACCACGGTGCCGCGGCCCGAGATCGAGAACACGTCCTCGATCGGCATCAGGAACGGCTGGTCAACCGGACGCTCGGGGGTCGGGATGTACTCGTCGACGGCGGCCATCAGCTCGCGGATCGAGTTCTCGCCGATCTCCGGATCACGGCCCTCCATCGCCGCCAGGGCCGAACCCTTGACGATCGGCAGGTCGTCGCCGGGGAAGTCGTACGAGCTCAGCAGCTCGCGCACTTCCATCTCGACCAGCTCGAGCAGCTCTTCGTCGTCGACCTGGTCGACCTTGTTCATGTACACGACCAGCGCCGGAACACCGACCTGACGCGCAAGCAGGATGTGCTCGCGGGTCTGCGGCATCGGGCCGTCGGCCGCGTTCACCACCAGGATCGCGCCATCCATCTGCGCCGCGCCGGTGATCATGTTCTTCACGTAGTCGGCGTGGCCCGGGCAGTCGACGTGGGCGTAGTGACGGCCCTCGGTCTCGTATTCCACGTGCGCCGTCGAGATCGTGATCCCGCGGGCTTTCTCTTCCGGCGCGCCGTCGATCTGGTCGTAGGCCCGGAAATCCCCGAAGTACTTCGTGATCGCAGCCGTCAGCGTCGTCTTGCCGTGGTCAACGTGACCGATGGTCCCGATGTTAACGTGCGGCTTCGTACGCTCAAACTTTGCCTTTGCCATTGCGCATTCATCCTTGCAGAGTCCGTGCCCCGCGCGCCGGGGCCGCAATTTCGATGCGGGCCAGATAATCGCGCGGGGGTCAAAAGACAACCGGTTTCTGCCCCGCGCGGCGTCCCGGCCTAGCGAAGACGGCGCAACGCTTGCTCCCCTGCCGGCATTTGCGTACACCGCAGGCGCAATTCCCCGCAAAGAGGCGCCCGCCCATGTCCCGCATCCTGATTACCTCTGCGCTGCCCTACATCAACGGCATCAAGCACCTGGGCAACCTGGTCGGCAGCCAGCTGCCCTCGGATGTCTATGCCCGTTACATGCGCGCTCGCGGGAACGAGGTGATGTACATCTGCGCCACCGACGAGCACGGTACGCCGGCCGAGATCGCCGCCGCCAAGGCAGGCAAGCCGGTGGCCGAGTACTGCGCCGACATGTGGCAGACCCAGAAGGACATTGCCGAGGGGTTCGGCCTGTCCTTCGACCATTTCGGTCGCTCGTCCTCGAAGCGGAACCACCGGCTGACGCAGCACTTCGCGGCCCGGCTGGCCGAAGCCGGTCTGATCCGCGAAGTGTCCGAGAAGATGATCTACTCGAACGCCGACGGCCGCTTCCTGCCCGACCGCTATGTCGAGGGCACGTGTCCGAACTGCGGCTACGACAGCGCCCGCGGCGACCAGTGCGAGAACTGCACCAAGCAGCTCGATCCGACCGACCTGATCGACCCGCGCTCGGCGATCTCGGGCTCGACCGATCTCGAGATCCGCGAGACCAAGCACCTGTTCCTGCGCCAGTCTACGCTCGCCGAGACGCTGGAAGAGTGGATCGACAGCAAGGCCGACTGGCCGATCCTGACCACCTCGATCGCGAAGAAATGGCTGCGCGATGGCGACGGGCTGCAGGACCGGGGCATTACCCGCGACCTCGACTGGGGGATCCCGGTGCAGAAGGGCGATGCGCCCTGGCCGGGGATGGAGGGCAAGGTCTTCTACGTCTGGTTCGATGCACCGATCGAATACATCGCCGCGACCGCCGAATGGGCGGATGCGAACGGGCTGGACGACAGCGCGTGGGAAAGCTGGTGGCGCACCGACAAGGGCGCGGACGACGTGCGCTACGTGCAATTCATGGGCAAGGACAACGTGCCCTTCCACACGCTCAGTTTCCCCGCCACGATCATCGGTTCGGGTGAGCCCTGGAAGCTGGTCGACTACATCAAGTCGTTCAACTACCTGAACTATCAGGGCGGACAGTTCTCGACCTCCAAGGGTCGGGGCGTGTTCCAGGACCAGGCGCTCGAGATCCTGCCGGCGGACTACTGGCGCTGGTGGCTGATGTCGAACGTGCCGGAAAGCTCGGACAGCGAATTCACCTGGGAAAGCTTCCAGAACGGCGTGAACAAGGACCTCGCCGACGTCCTGGGCAACTTCGTCAGTCGCGTGACCAAGTTCTGCCGCTCCCGCTTCGGCGAGGAAGTCCCCGCGGGCGGCGACTGGACCGAGGCCGAGCGCGCTGTCGTGGCCGAGCTGACCACCCGCCTTGCCGCCTATCAGTCCGCGATGGACGCGATGGAGATGCGCAAGGCCGCCGCCGAGCTGCGCGGGATCTGGGTTGCGGGCAATGAGTACCTGCAGGCCGCCGCCCCCTGGGCCGCGTTCAAGGAAGACCCGGAGCGCGCCGCCGCCGTGGTCCGCTTCGCGCTGAACCTGATCCGGTTCTACGCCGTGCTGTCGGCGCCATTCATCCCGCACGCCTCGGCGCAGATGCTCGAAGCGCTCGGGGTCGAGGCCGCCGACTGGCCGTCCGACGTGGAAACCGCGCTGGGCGCCCTGTCCGCAGGCCACGGGTTCACGACGCCGGATGTGCTGTTCGCGAAGATCACCGACGAGCAACGCGAGGACTGGGCGACGCGCTTCGCCGGCGCTCGCTGAACTTTCGTGCGGCGGACCTGTCGCACGCAGGACCGCCGCACGACAAGTTTCCTTGACATGCACAGGGGCCGTGCGACGCTGAACCCATGCGCAATGTCCCGGCCCTCGCCGCTCTCCTGACCGTGCTCGCCTTCAGCGCGCAGGCCGACTGCCCGCCCTCGCTTGACCGGGCGGATGCCCGAGCGGAGTTGCACACGCGCCTGCTCCAGTCGCGCTCCGAGGCCGAGGCCAACCGGATCGCCGACCAGCTCTGGCAGATCTGGCTCGAAGCCCCGGACGCGCAGGCACAGGCGTTGCTCGACACCGGAATGTCGCAGCGCGAGGGGTATGCCCTGGCCGACTCCGAGGCGACACTGGACGCCCTGATCGCCTACTGTCCGGACTACTCCGAGGGCTACAACCAGCGCGCCTTCACCCGGTTCCTCCGCGCGGACTACGACGGCTCGCTTGCCGATCTGGATAAGGTCCTGGCCGCCGACCCCTATCATTTCGGCGCGCTGTCCGGCCGTGCGCTGAACCTGATGCAGCAGGGCCGCGCACAGCTGGCCCAGCAAGCTCTGCGCGATGCGGTGAAGGTGCATCCGTGGCTCAAGGAACGCCACATGATCTCCGGGGACGCGGATCCTATCTAACGGAAAGGTCTAAGTCGTGCCGGCGCGCTCGAACACACTTTCGGTAAGCTCAGACGCGCAAACGCCGAAGTCCGAGCCGTGTGTACCTAGACCGCGGCTATCCCGCCGAAACCCCGACCGCCCGTCCGACCCAAACGCCCACGGCGGCGGTGCCGCCGGTAAGCACCATGCCCCAGGCAGTATCGACGGCGACCATGCTCCAGCTCCAGCCCTTCAGCGTGGTCATGTTGGTGAACTCGTAGGTTCCGTAGGCCAGGAAGCCCAGCGCCAGTCCACGGCCAACGGCAGTCAGAACCGCGTCTTCGCGCAGACCCGGCAGGACGCAGAACCAAAGGATGCCCACAACGTAGGCCAGGTAGAAGCCCGCCGCGGCCGAGAGCAATATGTCCTCGCGCAAGAGGTCACCCACATGGCGCTCGAACAATGGACGCATCACCTGGGTCAGCCAGACCGCGTCCACCGCAAGGAACGCGACCAGCATCGCGAGGTAGATCCACAAATACGCCATCGCCGTCTCCTGCCAGTTGCCCGTTCACGCCAGGGGAGCCCAACACCTGGCCCCGTCAGCGCTTCTCGGCAGATAGCACAGCCTGCCGCGCCGGCGAGCCATTGGCGGACGACTATGCCATGACCGACCGATCCCGGCCCTCGCCCTGCGCATCGGTCAGCGCCCGGTCGGCGCGGTCGATCAGGATGATCCGGTCGTCCCCCTCCTGCAACTCGGTCACACCGACCGACACCGAGAGCTGCCCGATCATCCCCTTCGCACCATCGAGTTCCTTGAACCGCTGACGCAGCGCTTCGGCCAATTGCAGGCCTTCGACCGGCTCCATCTCGGGCAGAACCATCGCGAAGCGCGCGCCCGCGAAACGCGCCGGGGTCTGCCCCTGGCGCAGCACCCGGCGAGTGATTTCGGCGAATGCTTTCATCGTCTCGTCCCCGGCACTGAGCCCGTGGGTGCGCGTGACCGCCTCGAGATTGTCCAACGCGCACATCATTAACGCCAGCGGATGCTTCTTTTGCCGTGCATCGAAGATCTCGTTATCCAGCACTTCGTCCAGCGCCCGCCGGTTCGGCAACCCGGTCAGGTAGTCGGTGTTGGAACTGCGCTTCACCTCGAACAGCTCGTTCTTCAGCTTGGCGACCTGGGCCCGGCTTTTCTCGAGCTGCAGCCCCAGCTTCTGCGCCGCCTGAAGATGTTGCTGGTTGGCCCTGTGCAGTTCCCTTATCACGCCTGAAACTTCACCCTTGGAACTGCCCTGCGCCAGATGCCTGCCCGCATTGCGCAAGGTGCCCGAGAAGAGCGAGTGCTCCTTCAGGTTCTCGCCCAACGCATCCGAGACACGCGTCAGCGTGCCATGCAGATCGCCCCCGATCCGGTCCAGCGCATCGCCCGCCGACTGCGGCGACAAATGCTCGCTGTAGAGCTTGGTCAGGAACTCGACATCCAGGTCCTGGCCGGTGTTCATCGCCCGATCCAGCACCTCGTTGATCTGGGGATTGTCCCGCGCCGAATAGGTGTACCAGACCTCGAACACTTCCGGCGTCAGCTGGGTGCCGTATTTGCGCGCGAACCCCAGCGCGCGCTCTGGAATATCCTCTGCCGAGCGGGTCGGACCGCCCGGTTTGCGCTGCTGCGCGGCCGACGTCGACGAACTGAACATGAGCCCCTTCCCTTCAACCTTGAACCCGAGGGTCAGCTGTAAGGGCAGAGGGCTTACGAAGTGGTAAAACCCGCGGCGAAATCCGCCGCGGGCAGTGCCATCAGACCTCGAGGCACCAACGCATGATCGCTTTCTGCGCATGCAGCCGGTTCTCGGCCTCGTCGAAGATGACCGAAGACGGGCCGTCCATAACCTCGTCGGTGACTTCCTCGCCGCGATGCGCGGGCAGGCAGTGCATGAACAGGGCGTCCGGCGCAGCCTTGGCCATCAGCGCCTCGTTCACCTGGTAGGGACGCAGCTGGTTGTGGCGACGCTCGCGCGCACTCTGGGCGTCATGCATCGACAGCCAAGTGTCGGTAACGACCAAATCCGCCCCAGCGACAGCCTTGGCCGGATCACGCTCGATCTCGACAGTACGGCCCTTTGCGCGGGCATACTCGACCGCCGCGGCGGGCGGGTCCAGCGTCGGTGGGCCGGTGAATGTCACGTCGAAGCCGAACTGCCCTGCGGCGTGCAGAAAGCTCGCGCAGACGTTGTTGCCGTCGCCCGCCCAGACGACCTTTCGCCCGGCGATCGGGCCGCGATGCTCCTCGAAGGTCATCACGTCTGCCATGATCTGGCACGGGTGGCTTGAATCGGTCAGCCCGTTGATCACCGGCACGTCGGCGTATTCGGCCATCTCGTGCAGGGTTGCCTCTTCGAAGGTGCGGATCATGATCAGGTCGACATAGCGCGAAAGCACGCGGGCGGTGTCGGCGACAGTCTCGCCGTGGCCCAGCTGCATCTCGGCGCCCGAGAGCACGAGCGTCTCGCCGCCCATCTGCCGAATGCCGACATCGAAGCTGACACGGGTCCGGGTCGAGGGTTTCTCGAAGATCAGCGCGACGACACGGCCCGCAAGCGGTCGGTCGGCGTCCGGTGCGCCACGGCTCTGGCCTTCGCGCTCACCCTTCATGGCGCGCGCGCTGTCAATGATCCTGCGCAGCTCGGCAGCATCGGTGGTGTGCAGGTCCAGGAAATGCCTCATGACATGGCCTCCTCGACCGCCTTGGCGGTCTTTTCCAGCCGGGCCAGACCCTCGTCCACCTCGGCATCGGTCAGGTTCAGGGGCGGAAGGATCCGCACCACGTTCTCGGCGGCCGGAACCACAAGCAGATGCTGGGCATAACCAGCCTGCACCACCTCGCCGCAAGCGGGCTTGCAGACGAGCCCCAGCATCAGGCCCTCGCCGCGGATGCCGGTGAAGACGTCCGGATGGTTCGCCACAAGGCTCTCGAGCCCCTGGCGCATGCGGCCCGCGATATGGCGCACGTTGTCGAGGAACCCGTCCTCGAGCATCACCGTCAGCACCTCGGCACCCACGGCGCAGCCCAGCGGGTTGCCGCCATAGGTCGAGCCATGCGTGCCCGCCGTCATGCCCGAGGCCGCGTCTTCGGTCCCGAGACATGCGCCCAGCGGGAAGCCCCCGCCGATGCCCTTGGCCACGGCCATGATGTCCGGCGTCACACCGGCCCATTCATGCGCCCAGAGCTTGCCGGTCCGGCCCATGCCGCACTGGATCTCGTCGAAGATCAGCAGGATACCCTCGGCATCGCATAGCGCGCGCATCTCGCGCAGCGTCTCGGTGCTGTGCACCTTGATCCCGCCCTCGCCCATGATCGGCTCGACCGCCAGCGCGGCGGTATTGGGACCGATGGCGGCACGCAGCGCATCCATGTCGCTGAAGGGCACATGGTCAAAGCCCGGCAGCAAAGGCTCGAAACCCTTAGTCAGCTTGTCGCCGCCCGCAGCCGCGATCATGCCCATGGTCCGGCCGTGGAACGAGCCCTGGATGGTGATCACCCGATGCCGCTCCGGCTGGCCTTTGGCCGCGAAGTGCTTGCGCGCCATCTTGATCGCGCACTCCATCGCCTCGGTGCCCGAGTTGGTGAAGAACACGGTGTCCGCGAAGCTGTTGTCGACCAGCAGGCTCGCAAGCTTTTCCTGGTTCGGGATGCGGTAGAGGTTCGAGGTGTGCCACAGTCGTCGCGCCTGCCCCTCCAAAGCTGCCACGAGCCGGGGGTTCGCATGGCCAAGGGCGGTCACGGCAATGCCGCCCCCCAGGTCCATGAAGCGCTCTCCGGTCTCGGTCGTCAGCCAGGGGCCCTCACCTTCCACGAAGGAAAGCGGTGCCCGTGCATAAGTCGGCAGGACGGGCGAAATCACGACTGGTCTCCTCTTCTCGCCATCTGCAAAAGACAACGCCCCGGTCCGCTTCCGCGCGGCCGGGGCGTCAGGTGGTGATGGCGCAAAGCGAACAGGCTGTCAATTCGCTGTTCCGCGCAGCCACACCGCGTTGCATAGCGGTCGCAAGCCTGTAGGCGTGCACGCAAAGCTGCGCTATGGATTGGCCGAACGCGACAAGACAGGAGCAACCGGTGCGCACTCTGCTGACCGTCACGACGCTGGCCGCGCTGGCCGCCGCGCCCCTCTGGGCACAGGACCAGACCACGGGCGACACCCCCACCAACGGCGAGGAAACCGCCGCGCCTGCCACCGATACCCCGGCCGAGCCGGAATGGAACGGCACGGCTTCGGGCACGGTCTCGGGCGTCGCCTTCAACGTCCCGGTGGTCTGTGCGGGCTTCCCCGAGGGTCCGGCAACGGCCAAAAGCGATCCGAACACGCCCGGAGAGGACGGCAACGGCGACGGCGTGATCATCGACGTGACGGCCCAGCCCTCGGGCGATATAACCATGTCCCTGATGGCGGGCGGAATCGCGTTCGGCTTCGACGACGACACCGCGACGATCGACGGCAACCGGCTGGACTACAGCGTGACGATCAGCTTCGTGGGCGGCCAGGACGACACGATCGAATATTCGGTCGTCTGCGACGGCTAAGAATCGGGGCCGGGCGCTACGCCCGGCTTCTCCTCAGGGCTTCAGGCGATAGCCGATCCGGAACCAGTGCCAGACGAGCGCGCCGAGTCCGCCGTTGACCAGCACCAGAACTCCCAGCCCCAGCCACGGCGAACTGTCAGACACCCCCAGCGTGCCGTAGCGGATCCCGTCAATCATGTAGAAGAACGGGTTCACGTGGCTGATCGCCTGCATCCAGCCCGGCAGGATGCTGATCGAGTAGAACGTCCCGGACAGGAAACTCAGCGGCATCACGATGAAATTGGTGATCGCGGCAATGTGGTCGAATTTCTGTGCGATGATCGCCGCCAACGCGCCCAGCAGCGCCATGACCCCTGCCCCGAGGATCACGAAGATCAACGCCCAGAGCGGGTGCGCGACACCCAGCCCTACCAGCGGGAAGATCGTCGTCGAGATCGCAATCGCGACAATCACGCCCCGCGTCACGCCGCCCACCGCGTAGCCCAGCGTCAGTTCGAAGGCGCTCAGCGGCGGCATCAGAGTGTCGACGATGTTGCCCTGCACCTTCGAGACCATGATCGAGGACGAGGTGTTCGCGAACGCGTTCTGGATCACCTGCATCATCAGGATGCCCGGAGCGATGAAATGGGTGAACGCTTCGGCGCCGTCCTCGCCCGCGCGCCGCGCCGCGAAAGCCAGCGAGAACACCGCCATGAAGATCCCCGCCGTCACCACCGGTGCGGCCAGCGTCTGCGTCCAGACATTGGTGAACCGCCGCACTTCGCGCAGGATCAGGGTCCACAGACCCAGCAAGTTGAACCGCCCGAAGCGGCGCTCGGCCATTGGGCGCATGGGCTGGGAAGTGTGGCTTACGGGCTGCGCGTCACTCATCCGGGAGACTCCTTCGGCGATCTTGCGGCACCCCGCCTTGTAACGGCTGAGCCAGTGGTTACAATAGGAGCCGACCGGGCCAGGTCGGGATGCCCCCTTCCTGGCCCTTTGCTGTTGCCACCCACTCGCGGAGATGTCCCATGTCATGGACCGATGAACGCGTCGAGACGCTCAAGAAGATGTGGTCCGAAGGCAAGTCGGCGTCGCAGATCGCCAAGGAACTGGGCGGCGTGACCCGGAATGCCGTGATCGGCAAGGTGCACCGCCTTGGCCTGTCGAACCGGACCCCCGCCGCCAAGCCAGCTGACGAAGCCCCTGCCGCCAAGCCCGTCGAAGAGGCCGTGCGCCCCGCGCCCGCCGCGCCCAAGCCGGAGCCGGCACAGCCCGCGGCCGCCGCGCCCAAGCCCGCGCCAAAGCCGGAACCGGCCCAGCCCGCCGCCGCCGCGCCCTCGGCGCAGCCGCCCGCGCCGCGCCGCCCGATCCCCGGCCAGCCGCTGCCGCCGCAGCCCAGCCAGTCCGAGATCTCCGAGGAAACCCGCGCCAACCTGGCCGCGCTCGAGAAACGCGCCCGCAAGCTGACCCTGCTGCAGCTGACCGAGCGCACCTGCAAATGGCCGATCGGCGACCCCGCGACCGAGGATTTCTGGTTCTGCGGTCATCCGACCCAGCCCGGTAAGCCCTATTGCGAGACACATGTGTCGGTCGCCCTGCAGCCAATGAGCAGCCGCCGCGACCGCCGCTCGTCATCGCGCTAAGCTGATGGGGGCCGGTTTCAACCCGGCCCCCGCCATCCTATCTCTCGGGTGAAAGGGGACCGCATGACCCAGGACACCCGCACCATCGCCTTCGACAACAGCTACGCCCGCCTGCCCGAGCGCTTCCACGTGCGCCTCGACCCGACCCCCGTGGCCGCGCCCGGCCTGATCCGGGTGAACCACGCGCTGGCGCGGCAGCTGGGCCTCGATCCGTCCGAACTTGAGTCTGCTGAAGGCGTTGCCCTGCTTGCCGGAAACCGCGTGCCCGAGGGCGCCGAGCCTCTGGCGATGGCCTATGCCGGCCACCAGTTCGGCGGCTGGGTTCCCCAACTCGGCGACGGCCGCGCAGTCCTGCTGGGCGAGGTTCTCGATGGCTCGGGCGCCCGCCACGACATCCAGCTCAAGGGCGCGGGGCGCACACCGTTCTCACGCATGGGCGACGGCCGCGCCTGGCTGGGCCCGGTGCTGCGCGAGTACGTGGTCTCCGAGGCGATGGCCGCACTCGGCATCCCAACAACCCGCGCGCTGGCCGCCGTCACCACCGGAGAGCCCGTTTACCGCGAGGCCACCATGCCCGGCGCGGTCCTGACCCGCGTCGCCTCCAGCCACATCCGCGTCGGCACGTTCCAGTATTTCGCCGCACGGCGCGACCTCGACGCGCTGCGTCTGCTCACCGATCACGTCATCGCCCGGCACTACCCGGACCTAGATCCCGGCGACGCGCTCGGCCTGCTGAAACGCGTGGCCGAGGCGCAGGCGCGGCTGATCGCCCGCTGGTTGGGCGTCGGCTTCATTCACGGCGTGATGAACACCGACAACATGTCAATCGCGGGTGAGACCATCGACTACGGCCCCTGCGCCTTCCTCGACGCCTACCACCCGGACACGGTGTTCAGCTCAATCGACCAGATGGGCCGCTACGCCTACCGCAACCAGCCCGCGGTGGCGCAGTGGAATCTGGCGCAGCTGGCGTCCTCACTGCTGCCGATCATGGCCGACGACCCCGAGGATGCCGTCCCCGAAGCGCAGGCCGCCGTGGACGCCTTCCAGCCGCTCTACCAACAGGCCTGGGCCGAGGTGTTTCGCGCCAAGCTGGGCCTCGCCGACCCGCAGGAGGACGACCCGGCACTCGCTACCGCGCTACTTGACGCAATGGCCGCGACCCGTGCCGACTTCACCCAGACTTTCCGCGCACTGGCCGAGACGCCCTCCGAGGCCCCGTTGCCAGCACACATTTCGGACGACATCGCTCCACTCGAGGACTGGCGCACCCGCTGGACTGCCCGGCTGGCCGCAGAGGGCGCGACGCCGTCGGACCGCCAGCCCGGCATGACCCGCGCGAACCCCGCGATCATCCCGCGCAACCACCGGATCGAACAGGCGATCACCGCCGCGCTGCAGGGCGACCTCGCCCCGTTCCACGCCCTGACAGAGGCGCTCGTGAACCCCTGGCAGGCCGCGCCCGACAGCCCGCTGCGCGCCGCTCCGGCCCCCGGCCAGGAAGTCGCCCAGACCTTCTGCGGCACCTGAGCCAAAGGCCGCCAGCAGGAAACCCACCGCCTTCCACTTCCCCCGAATATCCCCGCCGGAGGCATCCGCCGCCGGCCCGGGAAAGCAGCGCTAGTAAAAGGAAAACAGCGCCGCGAACTGATCGCGACGCCGTTCAGCAATCTCCGGCCGGGGGCTGCACTCCCCCGAAAATCAACCGGCTTTCCGGGCAGCCGCGCCGCCCTGGTAGGTCTCGTCCAGGGCATAGCCGCTGGCGCGCACCGTGCGGATCGGGTCCGCCTCGCCGCGCCGGTTGAGCGCCTTGCGCAGCCGCCCGACATGCACATCCACGGTGCGGATCTCGACATAGACATCGGTGCCCCAGACCCGGTCCAGCAGCTGCTCGCGGCTAAACACCCGGCCCGGACGCTGCATCAGCGTATCCAGCAGCCGGAACTCGGTCGGGCCAAGGTGGATGTCCCGCCCCGCACGCCGGACCCGGCAGGTTTCGCGGTCGAGGGTGATATCCGCAAAGGTCGCGACGTCCCCGGCGATGGTCGGCCGGGTCCGGCGCAGCACGGCGCGGATCCGGGCGACCAACTCGGACATCGAGAAGGGCTTGGTCACGTAGTCATCCGCGCCGAGTTCAAGGCCGCGGATACGGTCCTCTTCCTCGCCGCGGGCGGTCAGCATGATCAGCGGGATCTCCCGCGTCGAGGTCTGCGCGCGCACCTGCCTGCAGATCTCGACGCCCGAGACGTTCGGCAGCATCCAATCCAACAGGATCAGGTCCGGCTTTTCCTCGTCGATGGCGATCAGCGCCTCTTCGCCGTCCGCACAGACGGCGATGTCGAACCCTTCCTTGCCGAGGTTGTAACTCAGCAGGTGGCTCAGGGCCTCTTCATCTTCGACAACAAGGATCTTCGCACACATCGACGCGTTTCCTCCGTCAATCGATCGCCGGGCTGACCGGCTCGCCCTTGGGACGGTCGTCGCCCAGAGGCTCACCTTCCTGGATATAGTAGGCCATCTCGGCGATATGGGTGGTGTGATCGCCGATCCGCTCCAGGTTCTTGGCGATGAACAGCAGTTGGCTGCCCGCACCGATCATCCTGCTGTCTTCCATCATGTAGGTCACGACCTCGCGGAACATGGCATTGTACATCTCATCGATGTCCACGTCCTTCCGCCATACCGCGACAGCGGCCTTTGTATCGTGGCTGGAATAGGCGCTGAGCACCTCCGACAGCAGTGCCTGCGTCGCCCGGCCCATGCGCACGATCGAGGGCGTGGTCGGCAGCGGCCCCAGCTTCGAGATCGCGGCCGAGCGTTTGGCGATGTTCTTCGACAGATCGCCGATCCGCTCCAGCGTGGTGGAGATCTTCAGCGCGGCGATGACCACGCGAAGGTCCTGCGCCACGGGCGCGCGGAGCGCGATCACCTGGGTCGCGAATTCCTCGATCTCGTTTTCCATCTGGTCAACGCGCTTGTCGCGCGCGACCACCTTGTCGGCGAGGGTCGTGTCGCGGGTCTCGACGGCCTCGAGCGCGCCGGCCAGCAGATCCTCGGCAAGGCCACCCATCTCCGAGATGCGGGCCTCGATCTTCTCGAGGTCCTGGTCGAAGGACGAGACGATATGATCTCCCATAGGGAAACTCCCTTGATCCTGATATGCCGACGGGCTCAGCCGAAGCGGCCGGTAATGTAATCCTGGGTCCGCTGATCTACCGGGTTGGTAAAGATCTTCGGCGTATCGTCATACTCGACGATATAGCCCAGGTGGAAAAACGCGGTCTTCTGGCTGACGCGCGCGGCCTGCTGCATCGAGTGGGTCACGATGACCACCGAGAAGCTCTGCTTCAGCTCGTCGATCAGCTCTTCGACCTGCGCGGTCGCGATCGGATCGAGCGCCGAGCAGGGCTCGTCCATCAGCAGCACCTCGGGGGCGGTGGCGACGGCACGTGCGATGCAAAGGCGCTGCTGCTGGCCGCCCGAAAGGCCGGTGCCGGGCGCGTCCAGGCGGTCCTTCACCTCTTCCCACAGTGCAGCGCGGCGCAGCGACTGCTCGACCACCGCGTCCAGATCCGCTTTCGACGAAACCAGACCGTGGATGCGCGGACCGTAGGCCACGTTGTCATAGATCGACTTCGGGAACGGGTTCGGCTTCTGAAACACCATGCCCACGCGAGCGCGCAGCTGCACCGGATCAACCTTGCGATCGTAGATGTCACCACCATCGAGCAGGATCTTCCCGGTCACCCGGCAGATGTCGATCGTGTCGTTCATCCGGTTGAGGCAGCGCAGGAAGGTGGACTTGCCGCACCCCGACGGGCCGATGAAGGCCGTCACGGTGTTGTCGAGGATGTCCACGTCCACGCCTTTGATGGCCTCGTTCTGGCCGTAGTAGACGTGCACGTCCTTCGCGTGGATCTTGATCTCGTCGGACCCCGGCGCCTGGTTGTTGGTCCGGATATCGGTCATGTCAGCATTCGACATCGGTTTACTCCTGTCCGCCCTTACCAGCGGCGCTCAAATCGTTTGCGAAGGAAGACGGCCAGCGCGTTCATTAGCACCAGGAACAGCAGCAGCACGCAGATAGCTGCAGCGGTTCGGGATTCGAAGGCGCGCTCGGGGAAGTCAGACCAGCGGAACACCTGCACGGGAAGCACGGTGGCGCTGTCGGTGACGCCCGAAGGGATGTCCACGATGAAGGCAACCATGCCGATCATGATCAGCGGCGCGGTCTCGCCCAAGGCCTGGGCCATGCCGATGATCGTGCCCGTCAGTATACCCGGCATCGCCAGCGGCAGGACGTGGTGGAAGCTTGTCTGCAGCTTCGATGCGCCCAGGCCCAGCGCCGCGTCGCGGATCGAGGGCGGCACCGCCCGGATCGCCGCGCGGCTGGCGATGATGATCGTGGGCAGCGTCATCAGTGCCAACACGATCCCGCCGGCCAGCGGCGACGAACGCGGCACCCCGAAGTAGCCCAGGAACACGGCGAGGCCCAGCAGACCGAACACGATCGACGGGACCGCGGCCAGGTTGTTGATGTTCACCTCGACGAAATCCGTGATGCGGTTCTTCGGCGCGAACTCTTCCAGGTAGATCGCCGCGCCGACCCCGATCGGGAAGGCCAGCAGGAAGGTCACAAGCATTGTCCAGAACGAGCCGACGATGGCGCCCCAGATCCCGGCAAGCTCCGGTTCGCGGCTGTCGCTCGCGGTGAAGAAGCGGGTATTGAACACCTCCGAGACTTGGCCACGTTCCTGCAGCGTGTCGATCCAGATCGCCTGACGGTCGGTGATCTTGCGGGCATTCTCGGGCAGCTCGTAGATGTAATAGCCCCACTGGTCTGCCGGCAGGTCATCGACCGCCTCGACCGGCGTGATCTGCTCGGCCAGCCCGGTCGTCGCGCCGACCTCGAGCATCTTCAGCCAACCGTCGCCAACCCGCAGCAGCACCGACGGCGCCGAATTGTCCAGCGGCTCGAACCCACCTGCCTGGGTGGCACGTGCGTCGAGATCGTCGGCGATGTCCAGCAGCCGGTCCCGCTCGACCGCGCGGCTCTGCGCCGAGGCAAGAAGCTGGTCGCGTTCTTCCTGGGTCTCGGCGTTCTCGGCCTGCGCCGTGAACACCTCGAAACCGCGGTTCTGCAGGCGCGCCTGGTTGCGCTGGAAAAGCGCCTGTTCGCGCAGCGCGGTCTTGGCGACCTGCAACGCCTCTTCAAAATCGTTGGCGCTGGTCAGGATCCGGACGTTGTCGCTGTCGGCGATCGGGACGATAGAGAGCGCGCCGGCATGAGCGACCTTCTTCATCCCGCCATAGACGCCCTTGAGATAAAGATCCGTGACGTCCGAGGCCAGCAGCGGTATCTCGACCGAGCCGCCGACCAGGTCGGGGTTGTCGATCACCTGCTGGCGCAACTCGAACTGCGCGCCCGAGCTGACGAGGTCATATAGCTCGCGCCGCTCGGTCCGGCCGCTGACCGTGGGGAACTCCTCCTTGAGGACGTCCTTCACAAGACCGTCGTAGTTGAACCGCGCGATGCTTTCGGGGTCGTTGGCATCGAGGCCCTCGTCGTCCAGCGGCACCTCGGCGGTGATGTAGCTTTCGGTCAGCACCTGCATCGCGTTGCCGACAACCGTGGACATCAGGGCCACCAGCGCCAGCCCGGCGAACAGGATCGCCAGAATACCGTAGGTTTTCAGTCTCAGCTCGGCCCAGCGGCGGTTCTTCAACCGGCGCGCGGAAGCCTCCGTGCCGTGCTGGGCGGAGAGATCTGCTATCGCGACCATCTTGGACGCCCCCTCAATCGTAGAGTTCGCGGTACTTGCGCACGATGCGCAAGGCGACGACGTTCAGAATCAGCGTCACGCAGAACAGCGTGAAACCCAGCGTGAAGGCAGGACCGGCGGCCACGCTGGCCTCGGTATCGCCGGTGATCAGCATGACGATCTGCACCGTGACGGTCGTGACCGCTTCCAGCGGGTTCAGGGTCAGGTTGGCGCCCTGCCCCGCAGCCATCACAACGATCATGGTCTCGCCCACCGCGCGGGAGATCCCGAGCAGTACCGCCGAGACGATCCCCGGAAGCGCCGCCGGCAGAACAACCTGGCGTATCGTTTCGGCCTTTGTCGCGCCCAGCCCGTAGGAGCCGTCGCGCAAGCTCTGCGGTACCGCATTGATGACGTCGTCGGACAGCGACGAGATGAACGGGATGATCATGATCCCCATCACCAGGCCCGCGGCCAGCGCCGATTCCGACGCCACGCTCAGTCCCAGAGACTCACCCGTGCCGCGGATGAACGGCGCCACGGTGATCGCGGCGAAAAAGCCGTAAACCACCGTCGGCACGCCGGCCAGTATCTCCAGCATCGGCTTGGCCCAGGCCCGGACCCGCTTGGATGCGAAGTCCGACAGGTAGATCGCGGCGAACAGACCGACCGGAACCGCGACCAGCATGGCGATGGCGGTGATCAGCAGCGTACCGGCGAACAGCGGCACCGCGCCGACCTTGTCCGGGTCCATCTCGCCGGAATGCACGCCGGAAAGCGGCGACCAGCGGGTGCCGAACAGGAACTTGTCGATGCGCCAGCCGATGTTGTTGAAGAAGGTCAGGGTCTCGAAGATCAGCGACAGGACGATACCGATGGTCGTCAGGATCGCGATGATGGCGCAGATTGCCAGGACCGAACGGATGATCGTCTCGGATCTGTTGCGGGCCCGGAACTCGGTGCTGATCGACCGCAGCGCCATCAGCCCGCCCAGCGCGGCGATGCCGAGGCTCAGGATGATCGTACCCCAGAAGCGTAGGCTTTCGAGCCTGCCGTAGCGGGCCGCGATATCCTCGCGCAGTTCGTCCTGCGTCGAGGCCACACCGCCTGAGGCGATCGACTTGGCATCCGACAGGATCAGCTGCCGCTCGATGCGCGGTGCATCGGGCACCGCATCGGCAATGGCTCCGCTCAACGAGCTGTTGATGTACATCCCGAACAGCGTCGAGACGACGAGCAACGTAATGATGCCGCCCAGCGCGGCCAGAAGAAACGCGTAGAGGCCGTGGTAGGTCGGCCGGGAGTGCAGAATCGCCATGTCGCCTTCCGCGATCGCCGTGGACCGCTGACGCGCGAGGAACATGAAAACGAATGCTAGGACGAAGGTTACGAGAATTACGGCGGTAGACATGCGGGTTGTCCCTGACCAGTCGCGGCACCGCGTCCCCGGGCCGCACAAACAGTGAGCAGGGGCGGGAAGATCCCGCCCCTGCAGGCATCAGACGATGCGGATTATTCCAGAGCCGACTTTTCCAGCGACTTCAGGTTGGCAATCGCGTCGGCGTTCTCGTTGAACAGCTCTTCCGGCAGCGGGATCAGGCCCTTGTCGACCAGATAGCCTTCTTCACCGGCGGCAGCTTCCGACGAGAACTCGGCGGCGTACTCTTCGATGCCGGGAACGACGCCGACGTGCGCTTTCTTGATGTAGTAGAACAGCGAACGCGAGACCGGGTAGTCACCGGCGGCGATGTTGTCGAAGGTCGGCTCGACGCCGTCGACGGTGGCGCCTTGCAGGGCGTCGGCGTTCTGGTCGAGGAACGAGAAGCCGAACACGCCCAGGGCGTTCGGGTTGGCTTCCAGCTTCGAGACGATCAGGTTGTCGTTCTCGCCGGCTTCGACATAGGCACCATCTTCACGGATCGAGATGCCTTCGCACTCGATGCCGGCGCCTTCGCAGCCTTCTTCCATCACCAGTTCTTCAAAGGCGTCACGGGTGCCCGACGACGGCGGGGGGCCCAGGACTTCGATCTTGATGGCGGGCAGCGAGGGATCAACTTCGTCCCAGGTCATCGGCTTCGGGCCCTGCTCGGCCAGCGCGGTGACGATCTGCTCGCGGGTCAGCGCGAACGACGGGCCGCCCTTGGCGTTGGCGATGACGATGCCGTCATAACCCACGATCGACTCGGTGATGTCGGTGACACCGTTGGCCTGGCAGTCGTCGAACTCCGACGGCTTCATGCGGCGCGAGGCATTGGTGATGTCCGGGTGCTCGACGCCAACACCGGCGCAGAACAGCTTCAGGCCGCCGCCCGAACCGGTCGACTCGACGACCGGGGTCGCGAAATCGGTGGTCTTGCCGAACTGCTCGGCCACGGCGGTCGAGAACGGGAACACGGTCGACGAACCGACGATGCGGATCTGGTCGCGGCCCTGGGCAGCGGCGGCACCGGCGACAACGGCGCCAGCAGCAGCAAGAGCGAGAATGTTGGTGAGTTTCACGGGATTTCTCCGAATACCATTCGTTTCGGTTGTACAGGGTTTGGTCCCTGCCGGTTTACAGGGCGCCTCCCTGCCGAGCGGCAACCTAGGCCGACGACGTGCAGGTTTTATTGCGATTCGATGACGGTTAAATGACAGTCCAAGCTATTGCGCCGGAACGGCTTTTTCGCCTTCCGCAACGTCAACTTCAATTTCGGACGCCTGCGGAATCCACAGTGTGAAGCAGCTTCCGTGCCCCTGTTTCGAGCGGATATCGATCGCCCCGTGATGCCGAGACAGGATGTGCTTGGTGATCGCCAGACCAAGCCCGGTTCCGCCCATGTCCTTGCTCTGCTTCGCGTTCACACGGAAGAATCGTTCGGTGAGTCGGGGGATGTGCTCCCGGGCGATTCCCGGCCCCTGGTCGATCACGCTGACGCCGTAGTGACGCGGATAGCGCGGGTCCGATTCGGCAGCAACCACGCGCACCTTCTGCCCCGACCCGCCGTACTTGATCGCGTTGTCGATCAGGTTCGTCACCACCTGCGTGAGCTGGTCGTGGTCGCCGAACACTATGGCCTGTTCGCCCTCGCGCGGCAATTCGATCTGCAGCAGCACATCGGCCCGGGTCGCCTGCGGGAACATAGCGGCCGCCGCCTCGTGCGCCGTGGAATAGAGGTCGATGCGGTCCTCGGGGCGCACATGGGCGTTCATCTCGATCCGGCTCAGCGACATCAGGTCGTCCACTAGCCGCTGCATCCGGCCGGCCTGGTTCATCATGATGCCGAGGAACAGCTCGCGCGCCTCGGGGTCGTCCTTTGCGTGGCCCTGCAAGGTCTCGATATATCCGAGGATCGAGGCAAGCGGAGTGCGCAACTCGTGACTCGCGTTGGCCACGAAGTCCGAGCGTGTCTGTAGCAGCGCCTTGTCCCGCGTCCGGTCCTCGATCTGCACGATGACTTGCGCGCCATCACCGAAATCGGCAGCGGCACTGGCGGGAAGATAGGACGCGCGGGCCTCGTAAAACCGCTCACGTCCGCGGACCTGGCTGAAGGTGAAGCTGATGTCCTCGTGATCGCGCAGGATCTCCTCGATCGCCTCGACGAAGGCGGGCGCGCGAATCACCGTGGCGAAATGCGCCCCGGGCCGCACGGCGGGCAGAATCTTCTCGGCCGCCGGGTTGGCGTAGGTGAACCGTTCCTCCTCGGAGATCACCAGCAGTGGCGCGGGCATCCGATGCAGCAGCGTGCGCCCGGGCCCCATCTGCAAAGGCGTGGCCGCCGCGTCAGACTGCGGCGACGACAGAAGGCCCTTACGCTCCGCGCGCCTGGTGCCCCATCCATAGACGGCAACAAGCGCCACCAGGATAACTGCAAGCCAAACGTCCCCCATCCCGAGGCGCGCGGTTGCGAACACGGCCAGGATACAGGCGGCGCCAAGGGCCAGCAGCGGATATGTCCGACGGATCGGCACGGGTCCTCTCGCAGTTTTGGGTGCGGGCCCCTACCTAGCATCGTCGGCAACTCGACGTAAGCGATATTGCTTTCAAGAAAATGTCTTATATCTGGATAGAGAACACCGAGCAGAGCCAAGATGATCAAGTACCAACTGCAATGTCCCGACGGCCACCGCTTCGACAGCTGGTTTTCTTCCAGCGCGGACTACGAACGCCTTGAGCGTTCCGGGCATCTGTCCTGCGCGGTCTGCGGCGGTTCGGGCATCAGCAAGGCCCTGATGGCACCGCGCGTAACCACCTCGGAAGAGGCCGAAACCGCGAAACCCGCCCCGGCGCCGCTGTCGGCCCCCGCCTCGCCAGCGGAACAGGCGCTCCGCGCGCTGCGCAAGAAGATCGAAGCGGAAGCCGACAACGTCGGCCGCGACTTCGCCCGTGAGGCCCGCGCCATGCACGAGGGCGAGGCGCCCCGCCGCGCGATCTATGGCGAGGCCCGGGCGGACGAAGCCCGCGATCTGATCGAGGACGGGATTCCCGTCGCGCCCCTACCCTGGCGGAACCGCACCGACAGCTGAGGATCGCTGATCCGGCAAAGCTTGCGCGCATTCCGCGACTGACACGGGATCGACACACGTCGGCGCCCGAGCTCCCCGGCAGACCCAAAGTGCGCTTGCGGCTGCCCGCGACCACGGCTAGGAACCGGGGGTCTTGTACTATGCATCGGATTGCCCATGCCCCGCCTGGTGATGAAATTCGGCGGAACCTCCGTCGCCGACCTCTCCCGCATCGAAGCCGCCGCCGAACGCGTCAAACGCGAGGTCGAGGCCGGCTATGACGTGATCGTCGTGGTGTCGGCTATGGCGGGCAAGACCAACGAGCTCGTGGGCTGGGTGCGCGACACCTCCGTGCTCTACGATGCACGCGAATACGATGCGGTCGTCGCCTCGGGCGAGATCGTGACCTCGGGCCTGATGGCGCTGCGCCTGCAGCAGATGGGCGTAGACGCGCGCAGTTGGCAGGGCTGGCAGGTGCCGGTGCGCACCACCTCGGCCCACGGCGCCGCCCGGATCGAGGAGATCGGCACCGACAACATCGCCGCCAAGTTCGACGAAGGCATGCGTGTGGCCGTGGTCGCCGGTTTCCAGGGCATCAGCCCGGAAAACCGCGTGACGACCCTCGGCCGGGGCGGCTCGGACACCACCGCCGTCGCCTTCGCCGCTGCCTTCGAGGCGGAACGCTGCGACATCTACACCGATGTCGACGGCATCTACACCACCGACCCGCGGATCGAGGACCGCGCCCGCAAGCTGGACCGCATCGCCTACGAGGAGATGCTGGAACTGGCCTCGCTGGGCGCCAAGGTCCTGCAGACCCGCTCGGTCGAGCTTGCGATGCGTTACAAGGTCCGGCTGCAAGTGCTCTCGTCCTTCGAGGACAAGCCGGGTACACTCGTGTGCGACGAGGAGGAATTGATGGAAAGCAATGTCGTTTCGGGGGTCGCCTTCCAGCGGGACGAGGCGAAGATGACGCTGATCTCGGTGGCCGACCGGCCCGGGATCGCGGCCGCCATCTTCGGCCCCCTCGCCGACGCCGGGGTGAACGTGGACATGATCGTCCAGAACATCTCCGAGGACGGGCGCACCGACATGACCTTCTCGTGCCCGGTGGCCGAGGTCGACCGTGCACGCGCCGCGCTCGAGAAGGCCCGCGACGAGGGCCAGTTCAACTATCATGAACTGGACGCCGACATCGACGTGGCCAAGGTCTCGATCGTCGGGATCGGCATGCGCAGCCACGCGGGCGTCGCCAAGCAGATGTTCAAGGCGCTGGCCGACGAAGGGGTCAACATCAAGGTCATCACCACCTCCGAGATCAAGGTCTCGGTCCTGATCGACCGCAAGTATCTCGAACTGGCCGTCCAGGCCCTTCACGACGCTTTCGAGCTCGAAAAGGCCGGCTGAGCGCGATGTCCCCGGGCACCACGCAGGCGGTCGAGAGCCGCGTTCTGCTCAAGCGGCTGCGTGACACCCTCGCCGAGGCCGGCGAGGGGCAGGAGCGCTTGAACCGGATCACCGACCTCGTGTCCCGGTCTCTGGCCTCGCAGGTGTGCTCGATCTACCTGAAGCTACCGGACGACACGCTCGAGCTGTGCGCGACAACCGGTCTGAACCCGGACGCCGTGCACCGCACCCGGATGCGCGTACGCGAAGGCCTCGTGGGCCGTATCGCCGACACCGCCGAGCCTGTGGCGACCTCGGACGCGCCGCACACCCGCGGCTTCCAGTACTTCCCGGAAACCGGCGAAGAGATCTACGCCAGCTTCCTCGGCGTGCCGATCCAGCGCCTGGGCGAGGTTCTGGGCGTGCTCGTCGTGCAGAACCAGCAAGCGCGGGAATACAGCGACGACGAAATCCACGGGCTCGAGATCGTCGCTATGGTCCTCGCCGAGATGGCCGAGCTGGGCGCCTTCACCGGCACCGCGCCGACCGATCCGCCCGCACCGCACCGCGGCCCGTTCCACGTCCGCGGCCTGATCGGGCAGGAGGGCGTCGCCGAGGGCACCGTGCTTATGCACGACCCCAAGATCGCCATCCTGAACCCGGTCGCTGACGATCCCACGGCAGAACACGCCCGGCTTTCGGACGCGTTGAACCGGCTCCGCGCCGAGGTGGACGAGATGCTCGCCGCCGAGCACCTCGACATGGACGGCGAGCACCGCGAGGTGCTCAACGCCTGGCGCATGTTCGCGCATGACAAGGGCTGGGTACGGCGGATGATGGAAAGCATCGACGCCGGTCTCGCCGCCGAGGTCGCGGTCGAGCGCGAGCAGTCCGCCACCCGCGCCCGCATGAGCCGGGTCAAGGATCCCTACCTGCGCGACCGGCTGCACGATCTCGACGATCTGTCGAACCGCCTGCTGCGCCTGCTGACCGGCGGAGACGGTGTGAACGAGGGCGAGATCCCGCCCGACGCCATCCTCGTCGCCCGCAACATCGGCCCGGGCGAACTGCTGGACTACGGCCGCAAGCTGAAGGGCGTCGTGCTCGAGGAAGGTTCGGTCGGCAGCCACGCCGCCATCGTCGCCCGCGCGCTGGCGATCCCGCTGGTGCTGCAAGCGACCGCGATCACCCGTGAGGCGCACAACGGCGATCCGCTGCTTGTCGACGGCGATCAGGGTGTCGTCCACCTGCGCCCTGAAGACAGCGTCCGCGAGGCCTTCCGCGCCAAGATCGACATGGTCCACGAGGCGCAGGAAACCTACTCCGAGCTGCGCGACAAGCCAGCCGTGACGCTGGACGGCGTCCGGGTGGGCATGCAGATGAACGCGGGCCTGATGGCCGACCTGCCCAGCCTTGTGCCTTCGGGCGCCGAGGGCGTCGGTCTCTACCGCACCGAGCTCGCCTTCCTTGTTCGCCGCACCGTGCCCAAGCGCGGCGAGCTGATGGCGCTCTACAAGCGCATCCTCGACGCCGCGGGCGAGCGCCCCGTGACCTTCCGGACGCTCGACATCGGCTCGGACAAGGTGCTGCCCTACATGAACCGACCAGAAGAGCCAAACCCGGCGCTCGGCTGGCGCGCGATCCGCGTCGGGCTGGACCGGGCTGGCGTGATGCGGATGCAACTGCAAGCCCTGCTGCGAGCCGCCGAAGGACGGCCGATGCGGATCATGTTCCCGTTCGTCGCACAGTTCGACGAGTTCCGCGCCGCGCGCAACATGGTCTATCGCGAATTGGAGCGCGAGCAGGGCTTCGGCCACAAGGTCCCATCAGAGATCAGCATCGGCGCGATGCTGGAAACCCCCAGCCTCGCCTTCGCGCCGGACCAGTTCTTCCGGATGGCGGATTTCATCTCGATCGGCGGGAACGACCTGAAGCAGTTCTTCTTCGCCGCCGACCGCGAGAACGAGCTGGTGCGCCGCCGCTACGACACGCTCAACGTCAGCTTCCTCAGCTTCATCGAGCAGATCGCCGCGCGCTGCGACCGGTTCGGCACGCCGGTCAGCTTCTGCGGCGAAGACGCGGGCCGCCCGGTCGAGGCGCTGGCCCTGACCGCCATGGGCCTGCGGCACCTGTCGATGCGCCCAGCCTCCATCGGTCCGGTCAAGCGGCTGCTGCGCGCCGTCGACCTGTCCGAAACCCGCCGCCAGATCGACGAGGCCCGCCGGTCCGGCGACCAGTCGGTTCGCCCCGCGCTGATGGACTGGCTGAAGGAAACCGGCGCGCCCCTACCCTGACCTCAGGTTGCCCTGACCTCAGGCCGGGATCGCCGCCCGTTCGGCCGGCCACGGCGCGACCGCCCCGCTCAGCCCGTCTAGACCGCCCTCCTGCAAGGCATGGCCCAACACCCGGTCCGGGTTGGTCGGCGCGGGAAACTCCACCGGCACATGGTCGAAGCCGAAACGGATGTAATAGGGCCGGTCGCCCACCAGAAGCACCCGCGCCCAGCCCGCCTCGCGCGCGCGGGACAGGCTTTCCGACATCAACAGCGCGCCGATGCCTTCACCCTGGCGCGTCGGGTGAACGGCAATCGGCCCCAGCAGCAGCGACGGTGTCTCCCGCTCTCCCACGACCACGGGCCAATAGCGGATTGCCCCCGCGACGGCGTCGTAATCGTCCCGTGCCACCAGCGACAGTCCAGACAGCATCGGCACGCCGTCGCGCAATCGATAGGAACTCAGCGCTGTCCGGCCGGGCGCGAAGGCCGTGTCGAACAGCTGTTCGACTTCCGGCGTGTCTTGAGGGCGTTCAGGGTAGAGTCGAAACATCGGCGGGCAGGCTCGCGGCAAACGGGGAACGGACGGCGGCGGAGATTGGCCCCCTTCGTCGCGCGTTCATCGCCTCCTGATCCCTGCTTGCGGGCGCACCCGATCCTCCATGGCTCGACACTCCGGTAGCACGCGACTAGATGGGTCACAAACCGGAAAACGAAGGAGCGTCCATGTTCTACCGCCCCGGCCTCGACGATCATGGCCTGCCGCACAACCCGTTCAAGGCCATGGTCGCCCCGCGTCCCATCGGCTGGATCTCGTCCATTGGCGCAGATGGCAACGTCAATCTCGCCCCCTACAGCTTCTTCAACGCACTGGCCGACAACCCGCCGCTGGTCATGTTCTCGAACACCGGCACCAAGCCTGACCGCGAAGGCGCGAAGGACAGCGTATCGAACATCCGCGAAACCGGAGAGTTCGCGACCTCCATCGTCGGCCTTGCGCTGCGCGATCCGATGAACGCCAGCTCCGGCGCATACGAGGCGGGCGTCGACGAGTTCGAGGTCGCTGGGCTCGAGAAAGACCCGTCCGAACTGATCGCCCCGCCCCGCGTGAAGGGCGCCGCCGGGTCGTTCGAATGCAAGCTCTGGAAGATCATCGACCTGCCCGGCCCCTCTAACGTCATGGTCATCGGCGAGGTCGTCGGCATCCACATCGACGAAGCGTTCCTCACCGACGGCATTTTTGACGTCACCAAAGTCCAGCCGCTGTCGCGTCTCGGCTACCGAGACTATGCCACGGTCACGGAAGTGTTTTCCCTGAACCGCCCCGGCCAGACCTGAGCGGCTTGCCTCACCGCGCCGCGCCGCTAGTGTGAGCGCGCCAAATCGACGGAAAGGGGCAGGCATGGAAACGGTTCTCGGGATCATCGGCGGCAGCGGCGTCTACCAGATCGAGGGGCTCGAGGGCGCCGAATGGACCACGGTGGACACGCCCTGGGGCGCGCCGTCGGACCAGGTGCTGGTGGGTCGGCTCGGCGGCGTGAAGATGTGCTTCCTGCCCCGCCACGGCCGCGGCCACGTGCAGACCCCGTCCTCGGTCAGCTACCGGGCAAACATCGCCGCGCTCAAGACACTGGGCGTAACCGACGTGATCTCGGTCTCGGCCTGCGGCTCGTTCCGCGAGGAAATGGCGCCGGGCGATTTCGTCATCGTCGATCAGTACATCGACCGCACCTTTGGCCGCGAGAAGTCCTTCTTCGGCCCGGGCTGCGTCGCGCATGTCTCGGTCGCGCACCCGACCTGCCCGCGCCTGTCGGCCGCCTGTTCTCAGGTCGCCCGCGCCAACGGTGTGAAGGTTCACGACGGCGGCACGTACCTGGCGATGGAAGGCCCGCAGTTCTCGACCCTGGCCGAGTCCAGGCTCTACCGCGAAGTCTGGGGCTGCGACGTGATCGGCATGACCGGCATGCCCGAGGCCAAGCTCGCCCGCGAGGCCGAGCTTTGCTACGCGAGTGTTGCCATGATCACCGACTACGACAGCTGGCACCCGGACCACGGCGAGGTCGACGTCTCCGAGATCATCCGCACCCTCCTGGGCAATGCCGACAAGGCCCGCGGCATGGTCGGCGGCCTTCCCGCTCTGCTGGGCGGCGAGCGCGCGCCCTGCCCTCACGGCTGCGACCGGGCGCTGGAATACGCGATCCTGACACAACCCGACGCGCGGGATCCTGAAATGGTCGCCAAACTGAAAACGATCGCGGGCCGCGTGCTGGCCTGAGACAGCCCCGCCGGCTTCAGCTCTCGTCCGAAGCCGGCGCGTTCTCTTTCACGAACCGGCGCATGAAGTGCCGGATCTCGCGCGAGGCCGAGGTATCGAGCCTGTCGCACAGGGCAACGAAGGCATCCCGCTCGTCCCGGTCGACCCGGATGACCAGCTGGCTGCCTTTCTTGCCGCCCCTCTTCTCTGACTTATGTTTCGACATTGTCCGGTCTTCGGGCGTCCGTTCTGGGGGCATTCAAGTGCGATGTGGCCACTTATTGACGTATCCCTTGATTTTTGCACCGTCAATGTATATACAATTGCTATACGAAAACAGGCGGCCCAGTCGCCACGGGCAGGAGATGACCATGAATTTGCACGACGCACGCATCATGCTGATGCTCGACCGCCGCGACCAGAACCGTCCGCGGCTGCGCTGGCTGCCGGAGTCGCTCTACCGCAGCTTCTCGGCCGCGCATAAGCACCTGCTGCGCAAGTAAACTCTGCGCCTGCAGGCGGGCAGGGCGCTTGCCCGGTCCCCGAGCGGCGGCTAGGGTCCGCGCGCCATAGACGCGAGGACCCGGCCAATGCCCGAAACACGGGATGTGAAAAGCTACATCCGCACGATCCCCGACTTCCCCAAGCCGGGGATCCAGTTCCGGGATGTCACAACGCTGTTCTCGGACCCGCGCGGCTTCCGCGTTGCGGTCGACCAGCTGCTCCACCCCTACGCCGGCATCCGCATCGACAAGGTCGCCGGCCTCGAGGCGCGCGGCTTCATTCTGGGCGGCGCAGTGGCGCACCAGCTGTCCGTCGGTTTTGTCCCGGTCCGCAAGAAGGGCAAGCTGCCCGGCGCGACGATCTCGCAGGACTACGCGCTGGAATACGGCACCGCGACGATGGAACTGCACGATGACGCCATCCAGGCCGGCGAGCGCGTGCTGATCGTCGACGACTTGCTGGCCACCGGTGGCACCGCCGAGGCAGGCGTGAAGCTGATCGAGAAACTGGGCGGCGAGGTCGTCTCGCTGGCCTTCATCATCGACCTTCCCGACCTCGGGGGCCGCGCCCGGCTCGAGAAGCTCGGCCTCGACGTCCACGCCCTCTGCGCCTTCGAAGGCGACTGAACTCGCACAACCCATCCGCGAGGAATTCGCCCAAAGACGCGCCGAACGTGCTAGTCTGAGGGCGATTTCAGAAGATGGGTATTTCAATGCGAGGACTGATTTTCGGCGCGCTTGCGCTGCTCCTTCCGACACTGGCGACGGCCCAGACCATCCCCGGCGCCGACGACCCGCGGCTCCGCGCCGCTGCTTTGGCGTGGCTGAACGACGAAGACCCGGCCGCCGACGTGCGACGCTTGGGCGAACTTGCCGCCGAGGGCAATATCGCCGCCCAGCTCTTCATAAACCGGGTGGTCCTTCTACAGATCCACTTTGATTTTCCGCTACTCGATCGAAAGGAGAGACTTGCCCTTCTCGCACCCGGCGACGACCCCGACAGATTCCGATATGGCCGGTACCTGATTGACCGAGAGCTTGTTCCAAAGGATCGAATGTGGTCAGCCGAAACACAGGAAGAGCTCGCCGAAGCCGGGCAAACCTTGCTGGATGCCGGGCAGCGTGATCGCGCCCTCTGGAACGTAGCCGGCATGCCGATGAACCGTCCGGATATCGACATAGAAGCTGTGAAATGGGCCGAAACCTGGGTTTCGACGGGCGAACAAGCCAAGACGGTGCTCTGGGCTTTTCGAATTTCCGAAAGCCGCCTTCTCGAATATTCGGAAGAAAGCAACCCTGCGAAAGTCGCAGAGCGCCGCGCACGATGGGGAGAGCCGCCTTGGAACAGCAGGGTTGAACAGGAATTCCTCCAAGCCCTTTCCGAAGGTCGATGGACCGCGATTTACGCCGCCCTTCTGACGGCACAGCTAGCCCCGGATCTCATCCCACCGGGCGAACAACGAGAGAAGATCGAGCGTTGGCACGATATTTGGCTGAAGACGCTACCTAGATCTCGCGGCGATGCGCCTAATATTTCTCCAACAGAACTGGAATCGCTCGGGCAAGCGATCCTGGATGATGCGGAAGACACGCCGTTCCTTTGGCCATTGAGAAACGCCTGCCGCCAGCATTGTTCGGGCGAGATACGACACTGCGTAGCGACCACTGCAGTGAAGGGAATGAACACAAATTACAGTGAACCTGGTATGGAACCCGTTCTAACGACACAGGAATATTTTGCTTCGAACCGAGCCGCACGCTCAATGCTTTACCGCCTCGGCTTTCTCCGTAATCACCCAGACGAAAGCACAGCTGCAGCCATACGAGAGCAAACAGAAGTCATCCCGGGTTGCTTGCGAGATGCTGCGGATCGTTTGACGGAGCCCATTCTGCGCCAAAGGTGATTTTTCCGTCACCTGCGACCTGCGTTAACCTTCCACTAACCAGTTGCCCGCTATCACACATTCACTGGCCCCCACAGCCGGTGTTGCTTGCGAAACAGGTCCCGAACACCCCAATCCAGGGCCAAGGTAAGAGGACTTGAACAACCGCGCCTCCCGGCTTTACCCACCGGGGGGCGCGTCCCGTCTCACCCCCTGAGAACCGCGCCGGGGTTCATGATCCCAAGCGGGTCCAACGCGGACTTTATCGCCCGCATCGCCGCCAGCTTGGCCGGATCCCCGTATTTCTCAAGATCTCCGACCTTGAGCCGCCCGACGCCGTGCTCGGCGCTGAACGAGCCGCGATAGCGGTGCACAAGGTCGTGCACGCAGTCCGTCACCGCTGCGCGCTGGCTGTCGTGCAGGTCCCGCTGACCCGCCTCTTCCGGGAAGACGTTGAAATGCAGGTTGCCGTCGCCGAGATGCCCAAAACAGTTGATCCGGAACCGCGCGTCGATCCGTTTCAACGCGGGGACGGCCTCGGCGATGAACGCGGGCACCTGTCCGATCGGCAGCGAGATGTCGTGCGAGGCGACCGCGCCGACCTTCCTGTTGGCTTCGGGAATGCGCTCGCGGATGTCCCAGAACGTCGCCGCCTGCGCCCGGTTCTGCGCGATCAATGCGTCATGGATCAACCCGCGCTCGAACGCATCGGCCAGCGCGGCCTCCAGCCGTTCCGAGGTCCGCGCGCCCTCGGGGCCGCCGGTCTCGACCAGCACCGCCCAGTCGGGGCGCTCGGCGAACGGCTGGGCAACCTCGGGCAGCACCTCGGCGAGGAAGTCGAAGCTGGTGCGCGCGATCAGCTCGAACGCGGTGATCCCGTCGCCAAGCGGGTCGCGCAGCCGCCCCAGAAGCTCCAGCGCGGCCGCAGGACTGTCCGTCGCCAGTAGCGCGGTCGCCTCCTCTGCCGGGCGCGGGAACAGCCGCAGGCTGGCGGCGGTGATGATCCCCAACGTGCCCTCTGCGCCGATCAGCAGGTGCCGCAAGTCGTAACCGGTGTTGTCCTTGCGCAGCCGCTTGAGCCCGTCCAGGACCGAGCCATCAGGCAGCACTGCCTCGATCCCCAGCACCAGATCGCGCGTGTTGCCATAGCGCAGGACGTTCACGCCGCCCGCGTTGGTCGACAGCAGCCCGCCCATGCGCGCCGAGCCTTCCGAGGCCAGGGCCAGCGGAAACAGTCGCCCCTCGGCCTCGGCGGCGGCCTGAACATCGGCAAGGATCGCGCCCGCCTCGGCCACCATTGTATTGCCTGCCGGGTCCACATCGCGCACCGCGCTCATCCGCTCCAGCGAGACCAGCAGCGTCGGCGGCCCCTCGGGTAGTTGCCCCCGCACCAGCCCGGTGCCGCCGCCATAGGGCACCAGCCCGACCCGGTGCGCCGCGGCGAAACGGACGACCGCGGCAACCTCTTCGGTCGAGGCAGGCCGCACCAGCGCGCTTGCGGTGCCGTTCACCCTCCCGCGCGGGTCCTCGGAATAGGCGGGCGGGACCTCTCCCACGCGGCCCTCGGGCAATGTCTCGGCCAAGGCCTGGACGATCTCGGGGCTCGCGGAGGTCAGGGTCATGGTCAGTCCGGAAGGTCGTAGTAACGGGGCAGCAGGACGCGCACGGTAGGCTGGCGCGGCAGCGTGCGCAAGCTGACGGTCATGCTGCTTTCGTCGGAACTGTCGACCTCGAACTCGTCCGACATGCCCGCGACGAAACTGTTCAGCGTGCCGCGCCCAAACCAGTGCATCGGCAGCACGATCCGCGACTTCAGGCGCTTGAGCACCCGGATCATCGTCGGCAGGTCCACGGTCATCCCGCCATCCACCGGAGCCATCACGATATCCAGTCGCCCGATCGCGGCGTATTGCTGCTCGGAGGGCTCATGGTGCAGATGCCCGAGATGTCCGATGCACAGGCCCGCCACCTCGAAGATGAAGATCGAGTTGCCGTCCTCCTCGGCGCCACCGAAGCCCGAGCGGATGTTGGTCGGCACATTTCGGATCAGAATTTCGTCATCCAGCACAAGCCGGTGATCCGCGGGCCCTTCCTCGTCGCCCCAGCCCGGCAGGACATGTTCGATTCGCGGATCGACATTGGGCGTCCAGTGGCTGGAATGGGCGTGGTTCATCGTCACCACGTCAGGCACGACGTCCACGCCGACATAGCCGTTGAAGTCGGTCACGATGCCCCGGCCCGAGGGCGTCTCGATCATGAACATCGAGTGATCGACATAGCTGATCCGCACCTCTTCGTTGGTCAGCCCGTCCCCGAAACTCGCGAAGCGGATGTCGGAAAACTCGTTCTGGACCAAGGCGATGCAATGGCTTTGCAGGGTCTGGGCGGAAAGGGAAGGCGCGGCAGCGGCCAAGGCCAGAGCGGCAAGCGCAGCGGACAGGGTGCGCATGTGGAAAACCTCCTGTTGTGTGCCTGCGATGCTGCCCCATCCGCGGCCCGGTCTTGATCCGGGTCCACGCGCGCTATTGTTCTGGCCCATGAGCACCGCCGAGTCCTCCCCCGCCGCGGCCACGCCCAGGGCGCGCAACGCCACAATACATGTGGCGAGCCTGTCGTGCAGCAAGCTCGCGGACGGCTTGATCGACCCCAAACTGGTCCTGTCCTGGCTGCTGACCTCGCTGGGGGCGCCCGCGCTTCTGATCGGTCTGCTTGTTCCCGTTCGCGAGGCGGGCGCGCTGCTGCCGCAGCTCTTCATCTCGGCCCGGATCCGGGCGATGCGCGCCGCCCGCTATGCCTGGGCCGGGGGCAGTGCCGCGCAGGGCGCGGCCGCCGCCGCGATTGCCGGTGTCGCGTGGGCGTTTGAGGGCGCACTGGCCGGTGTGCTGATCGTCGCGCTTCTGGCGGGACTGGCCTTAGCGCGCAGCGTCTGCTCTGCCAGCTACAAGCACGTGCTTGGCAAGACCGTCGAGAAACAGTCCCGGGGCCGCACCACTGGCCTTGCCGGCTCCATTGCCGCCGCAGGCGTGCTGGCTTTCGCCGCGATCCTGACCTTCGGCCCCGGCGCGAGCCTCGGCCTGATCACCGCCGCCATCGCTCTCGCCGCCGGTCTGTGGCTTGCGGCGGCGGGGCTCTTTACCCGGCTGGACGAGCCGGAGGGGACCGATGAGGGCGACACGGATGCCGCCAGTTCGGCGCTTCGGAACCTCAAGCTGCTGCGGACCGACGCCGCGCTGCGCCAGTTCATCCTGACGCGCGGTCTGCTGATCACAACCGCGCTCGCGCCGCCGTTCGTGGTCACGCTGGGCGAAGCCTCGCTGGACCGTTTGGGGTGGATGGTCGCCGCTTCTTCGCTCGCCGCACTGGTGTCGAGCTATGTCTGGGGCAAGCTCTCGGACCGCTCGTCGCGCAAGGTTCTGATGCTCTCGGGCATCGTGGCCGCCGCGATCCTGGCGCTGACGGCGCTGCTGGGCTCGGGCTCGTCCGGCGCGGTGACTGCGGCGCTGCTGTTCGGGCTGATGATCGCCTACCAAGGCGTCCGGTTGGGCCGCTCTACGCACCTCGTCGACATGGCGACCGAGGACACGCGCGCCGCCTATACCGCCGTCTCGAATACGGTGATCGGCCTGCTGCTGCTGGCCGGAGGGCTCTACGGCGTGGTGGCCCACACCTTCGGCACGGTCCCGCTTCTGTGGCTAATGGCAGGCCAGTCGGCCCTCGGCGCGCTCGCTGCTACGAGGCTTTCGGAGGTGCAGCAGCGGGGGTGACACCCTCGACCCGGCCGCGCCGATCGCTGCGCAGGTTCGCGTAGAGCACATGCGTCCGCCAGCGCCCGGCGATCTGCAGATAGCTCTGGGCGACGCCCTCGTACTTGAATCCAGCGCCTTCCAGCAAAGACCGCGAGGGCGTGTTCTCGGGCAGCGTCGCCGCCTCGATCCGGCTGAGGTCGAGATCGCGGAAGGCATAGTGCACCAGCGCCAGCAGCGCCTCGCGCATGTAGCCCTGCCGTGCATGGGGCGCGCCGATCCAATAGCCCACGGTCCCCGACTGCGCCGGCCCCTTGCGGATGTTGTCGAGGGTGATCCCGCCCAGCAGTGCGCCGTCGCTGCGGCGGATCATGAACAGCGGCAGCGCCCGGTCTTGGTCCATCGCCCGCGCGGCCCAGTTGACCCGGTCGCGGAACGCCCGGCGCGAGGTCTGATCGCCCTGCCGCACCGGCTCCCACGGCTGAAGGAAGGTCTCGGAATCGCGCCGCAGGTTCACCCAGTCGGCGTGATCCTCCATCTCAGGAAGGCGCAACGTCATGCGCTCGGTGTCGATCGACAGCCGTGCGCGCTTCAGGAACATCGCCGCCCCGTCAGGCCGCCAGACGCGCGCGGATCCCTTCGTGATCCGGCGCCGCCGACACGGGCCCGTAAAGCGCCAGCGCCGGATCGGCCTGCGCGCAGACCTGTTCGGCAAAGGCAGCGAGGTCGGCGCGGCCCACGGCATCAATCTTCTCGACGGTCTCCTCGACGCCGGGAACGCGGTCCCAGATTGCCGTCATCCGCGCCAGCCGCTCGCAACGACCCGAAGCGCTCTCCAACCCCATCAGCATCCCGGCCTTGATCTGGGCGCGGGCGCGCTCCAACTCGGCATCGGTGACATCGCCCGGCAGACGCCGCATCTCGTCGATGACGACCTGTATCAGCTCGGCAAGGCTGTCCTCGGCAGTGCCGGCATAGATCATCAGCGACCCGCTGTCGGCATAGCTCGCGTTCTGCGCGAAGATCGAATAGCAGAGGCCGCGCTTCTCGCGCGCCTCCTGGAACAACCGCGATGACATGCTGCCGCCGAGGATCCCGGCGTGCAGCTGCGCGGCATAGACATTGCTGTCCAGATAGCCCGGCCCCTGCAGCGACAGCGCGAAATGCGCCTGCTCCAGCCCGCGGACCACCCGGCGTTCGCCGCCCTGGAACTTCGCCGCCTCGACCGCGCCGGTCGAGCGCCGCGCCAGCCCCCCGAACATCGCCTCGGCCTGCGCGACGATCTTGTCGTGATCGACCTTGCCCGCCGCGCTGATGATCAGCCGCTCAGGTCCGTAATGGCCGTGGACAAACCGCGTCAGGTCGTCCCGCTGGAAAGCCGAGACTCGCTCTGGCGGTCCCAGGATCGGACGGCCCATGCTCTGCGAGGGGAACGAGACCTCCTGCAGCCAGTCGAAGATGATGTCGTCCGGTGTGTCTTGCGCCTGGCCGATCTCCTGCAGGATCACGCCGCGTTCGGTCTCGATCTCGCGCGGATCGAAAGCGGGGTTCAGCAGGATGTCGCCCAGCACGTCCAGCGCCAGAGGCACGTCCTCGTCCAGCACACGGGCGTAATAGGCGGTCATCTCGCGGCTGGTATAGGCGTTGATGTAGCCGCCCACGTCCTCGATTGTCTCGGCGATCTGCAAGGCGGTCCGGCTGGCGGTGCCCTTGAACGCCATGTGCTCGAGGAAATGCGCGATGCCGTTCTCGGCTTCGGTCTCGTGACGGCAGCCGGCGGTCACCCAGACGCCGACGGCGGCGCTGGCGAGGCCTGGCATTTCTTCGGTGACGATCCTCAGCCCGTTGGCGAGGCGGTGCATCCTGACGGTCATGCGCGCTGATTTGCCACGAAAGCCTTCAACGCCGCAAGGTCATTCGGCAACCGCTCGACCCGCTCGGGACGGTCGAAGAGGTCCGCCATCCGCTCGGGCAGACCGGGGCGGATGCCCGTGGCGGCTTCGACCGCATCGGGGAACTTCGCCGGATGCGCGGTCGCCAGCGTGATCATCGGCACCGTGCTTTCGGGCTGCTCCTCGGCCACCTTCACGCCGCAGGCGGTATGCGGGCAGATCAGCTCGGCCGACACCTCCAGCGTCCGCCGGATCGTCGCCGAGGTCTCCTCCTCCGACGCGCGCCCGCTGTCGAACTCGCGTCCCAGCCGCTCCCGTGCGCCCTGGTCCAGCGCGAATCCGCCCTCGTCCTTCAGCGCGGTCATCAGCTGCTCCACCGCGGCGCCCTCGCGGTCGTAGATGTCGAACAGCAACCGCTCGAAGTTGGAGCTGACCTGAATATCCATCGACGGCGAGATCGAGGGCGTCACCCCCTCCTTCCGGTGCTCGCCGCTCGCCAGCGTCCGGTGCAGAATGTCGTTCTGGTTCGTCGCGATCACCAGCCGGTCGACCGGCAGGCCCATCCGCTTGGCGACATAGCCCGCGAAGATGTCCCCGAAGTTCCCCGTGGGAACCGTGAAGCTGACCTTGCGATGCGGCGCCCCCAGCGCAACGGCCGAGGTGAAGTAGTACACCACCTGCGCCAGCACCCGCGCCCAGTTGATCGAGTTTACGCCCGCCAGCCCGACCTCGTCGCGGAACGCGTGGTCGTTGAACATGTCCTTGAGCCGCGCCTGGCAGTCGTCGAAATCCCCGTCCACGGCGATGGCATGCACGTTTGCCTGCGGCGGCGTCGTCATCTGCCGGCGCTGCACCTCGGACACACGGCCGTGCGGGAAAAGGATGAACACGTCGACCGCGTCCAGCCCGGCAAAGGCCTCAATCGCCGCCGAGCCGGTGTCGCCGCTGGTCGCGCCCACGATCGTCACCCGCTTGCCCGAGCGCTTCAGCGAGACCTGGAACATCTGCCCGATCAGCTGCATCGCGACGTCCTTGAACGCCAGCGTCGGGCCGTGAAACAGCTCCAAGAGGAAATGGTTCGCGTCCAGCTGCTTGACCGGGCAGCGCGCCGCGTGGCCGAAGCCCGCATAGGCGCGCGCGATGATCCCGCGGAATTCCTCGTCCGAGAACGTGTCGCCAATGAACGGCTTCATCACCCGGAAGGCGGCCTCCTCGTAGGAGACACCTGCCAGCGCCGCGATCTCGTCCGCGCTCATCTGCGGCCAGCTTTCCGGCACGTAGAGGCCGCCATCACGGGCCAGCCCGCTCAGCATCGCCTCTTCGAAGCTCAGCGCCGGCGCCTGGCCGCGGGTCGAGATATAACGCATGGTCGGTTCAGCCCTTCGCAGCTTCGGTCCGGGTGATGCGGTACACCAGGTAGCCGGTCATCGCCAGCCACAAGGCAGCCAGCAGCCCCCAGGTGACCGCATAGGACAGGTGGTTGTTCGGAATGTCGACGCCCACGGGCACCGGACGCGGGCTCGGATCGCCCGTCGGCTGCGAGGCCACGATCAGCACAGGTTCGGTCCCCAGCGCCTCGGACATCAAGTCCACGTCGCGGGCGAACCAGATGTTCCGCTCGAGATTCGGCTCCGGCGTGAACATGTCCGTCTCGCGCGGCCAGACCAGCAGACCGGAGACAGACACCGGCCCCGCATCGAACACGGCGGCCTTATCCGTTTCGGTCACATACCCCCGGTCCACCAGGATCCGACGCCCGTCCCCCGTCTCGAAGGCCTGCACCACAAGGTAACCCGGCCCGCCCTGCCGCTGACTGGTCAGCACATGCAAAGCGCCTTCGCCGAACGTCCCGTCGACTGTGACGGGAGCGTACCGGTCCTCTCCCGGCGAAGGCGCCTCCGGCAACGGCCCAGCCGCCTCGGCCATCCTTGCGTCGATCTCGGCCAGCATCCCCTCTTTCCACTGAAGCCGCTGCACCTGCCAGACGCAAAGCGCGATGAGCACGGCAGCACCACCGAGACCAAACAGGAGAGGGACGAGAAGCCGACGTTCTCGGGACTTATTGTACATGGTTTCAGTTCGCTATTCGAGATTTCAGCGCGGCAATGATCTGTCCAAGCACCAGCGCACCATAGGCCTCCGACATGTGCGCATGGTCGGCGGTGGGATTCGCCGCTGTCCCGGCAGCCCAAGCCTTTGACCATTCATCGCGCGTTCGGAAGTCCGGCGTCAACGTCTCCTGCGGTTGTGGAAGATACTTGGCACCAAGCGTTCCGAGTACTCCATCCGCCAGATGATTGAAACGCTCGAACTGCTCCTCAGAAAGTACAGGCAGCCCCCGCGCGCGCCGAGAACCCGCGCGCCAAACAGGCTGCGCGACTGAAATCAATGGACCGTCAATCACTTCACGAGCCGCCCTCAACAATTTCGCAGCGGGTCTGTTGCTCACCCAGTCCTCGAACGTCGCGCACAGAAAACCATCCGAATACTCTTCGAGATTTGCGCTTCGGCCCCTCAGCCCCGTAAGGAACAATGGCATCGCTATGGGTTCGGCCACCAAAACGAGCGCATCCAGGCCGGCAAAACAGAACGATGCTCTCCCTGGGCCATTGACTTTCTCGGCTTTGCGCGAATTCGCGTGGGTGACGGTGTCTTCGGTCACGCGGATCTTTTGGAACTCTCCAGGCAAACCCCAGAAGTCGAAGTCGAGCCCGGTGCCGTGAAAAACCGATGGATCAAAACTCTTGCGCAATGCCCCAAGGTGACTGTTCCCTATCAGACCAACCTTCATGGATGGCAAACTCCAGGCTCAAATTAATGATCAGCGCCCCGCAGGCTTGGAAAACGCCTCGAGCAATTCTTCCTCGCAGGTCAAACGGTCTTCGGATCGTGCTTTTGACCGCGGTCTCCCGTGACGCTGTTCGTCCGGAGCCGGGCTGATCAGTTCTTCCGAAGCCTCGCCGATGCACTCGAAAAACCGAGCCATGACGAAGTCCACACCGTCGGCGGTAACGCTTCGTTTGTTCTCTGCAAAGAAATCCCGACTGTTCAGGGACGACGTAACGATCTCGTAGGACGGGAAATAATCGACGCAATCCAGTTCTGCCTGAAGCGTGCCAGCCACCGCCCGCAGAACCGACTTAGAGTAGGTCGTAGCAACCAAGACATGCTGATTGGTCGCGGTCGCGGTCAGCGGGACCGGCGAAACGGTCAGGAGAACACGAGTATCGGGATTGATCCTTCTCAGAACAGCAATTGCCGCTCTCATATCGTCAAGCACACGAACATAGTCGAAGTTCTCGAAGACATGCTCGGATGCATCAAAATTTCCCGCGACCGTGCCAGGGCACACCGGGTAGATTGTTCCGCGTTTCTTGTTGACCCACGCCTCGGTCAAACCCAGCGTAAATACGAACAGATCCGCGCGCTTGGCCGATTTACGAAACGCCCGGATGGTCGTCCGGCGGCTGTTCATCAATTCTTCGCGGGACGAAAACCCGTTGGGCTCGATCGCTGGGCGAAACGGATCGTACCAACGGTCCCCCTCCTGCCAGGCTTCATCGTCCCCAACGGACTTAACGTCTGCCCACTCCAACCACTGCCGAAGCGAAGCCGCCGTGTAGATATTGCCAGTACGCGAGGAATAGATGCCGTAGTTATAGGTTGTCGCGACCTCGGGCGTCGCTACCGACGGCGCGCTTTCCATATCGAGCCATTGAAACCCGCGCTTCACTAGTCGCCGACTGAAATGCTGTGCGAAGCAGGATCCGTAGGTCGCGATACGCGTCGTTCGGTCTATTGGCGCTCGCGGAACCCAAATGCCTGAAAAGGCTCTATTGCGTCCCTCTGCGACGGTTCGCTTCCAGAAAGAAGTAGCGGGCAATCCCTCATAGGGATTGCCCGCCGCAGGTAGATCACTTGGCGTATGATTTCCGGTAAGTTTCGCGCGAACGCGACGGAACATCAGCCACCCCAGATATAGACGGCGAAGAACAGGAACAGCCAGACCACGTCGACGAAGTGCCAGTACCAGGCCGCCGCCTCGAAGCCGATGTGCTTCTCGGGGGTAAAGTGCCCCTTCAGCGCGCGCACCAGGCACACGGCCAGGAAGATCGTGCCGATGATGACGTGGAAGCCGTGGAAGCCGGTCGCCATGTAGAAGTTCGCGCCATAGATGTTGCCCGCGAAGCCAAAGGCGGCGTGGCTGTACTCGTAGGCCTGGAACAGCGTGAAGATCGCACCCAGGGCGATGGCCAGCGACAGGCCCCAGACCAGACCCTTGCGGTCGTTGTCATGGGCGATGGCGTGGTGCGCCCAGGTCGCGGCACAGCCCGAGCAGAGCAGGATCAGCGTGTTGATCAGCGGCAGGTGCCAGGGGTCGAACGTCTCGATGCCCGGCGGCGGCCAGGTGTTGTCGATCGCCTCCATCGGGTAAAGCGCGTGCTTGAAGAACGACCAGAACCAGGCGGCGAAGAACATCACCTCCGAGATGATGAACATTATCACGCCCATGCGCAGGCCGATCTGCACTACCGGGGTGTGATCGCCCGCACGGCTCTCGACGACCATCTCGGACCACCAGGCGAACATGGTGTAGAGCACCACCGCCAGGCCGATCAGCATGACCCAGGGGCCGTTGCCGTGGAACAGCAGCACCATACCGAGCAGCATGACGAAGGCGCCGACGCTGCCCACGAAGGGCCAGATGCTCGGGGCCAGGATATGGTAATCGTGGTTCTTCTCGTGCGCCATGACGCGTGGTCCCTTGTCTAGTTCCAGGCTCAGTTGACCTGGTTCTCCTGGTTGGTCTCATAGGCCGAGACTTCCTCTTCGGGAAGCTCGGTTTCATGGAAAGTGTAGCTCAGCGTGATCGTGTGTGCGTATTTCGCCTCGCGGTCGTCCACGATCTCGGGGTCGACATAGTAGGTGACCGGCATCGAGACGCGCTCGCCTGGCTGCAGCACCTGCATCTCGAAGCAGAAACAGTCGATCTTCACGAAATAGGCGCCCGCCGAATAGGGCGTGACGTTGTAGCTCGCGGTGCCCGCGACCGGCCGGTCGGTCGGGTTGTAGGCCTCGTAGAAGGCCAGCCCGGTCTCGCCAATCTTCACTTCGACCTCGGTCACCTCGGGCTTGAACTCCCAAGGCATGCCGCGCTCGCGCGAGGCGTCGAAGCGGATCCGGATCGTCTCGTCGAGCACCGTGTCCGAAGCCTGCGAGGCGACGCCGGTCTCGCCGCCATAGCCAGTGACGCGGCAGAACCAGTCGTAAAGCGGAACCGCGGCGAATGAGGCGCCGACCATCACCACCACGACGCCAGCGAGCGAGGCGAAGGTTTTGGTATTGCGATTCATTGCGCGGCCTCCGAGCTGGCGGGGGCGGCGGGGACCGTCTCGAACGTGTGGTCGAAACCCTTCATCTCCACGCCCGAGGCCAGCTTCACGATGGTCACGGCGAAGATCATCAGAACGACGCCCAGCAGGCAGCCGCCGATCGCGAGGTTGCGGCCCCGGCGACGGGTGTAGACCTCGTGGCTGTCGGGCAGCAGCCCGTTTTCGATGCCCTTGTTCATGCTCAGGCTCCCGTTCATCCGATCACCGGCCAGCCGTCCAGCACCAGACCCGTGGCGCGCAGCGTCGCCTCGGCCAGGATCAGCGCGAAGTGCAGGAACAGATAGGCGATGGAGAAGCCGAAATAGCGCTTCTCGGCGCGATAGCCATCGGCCTCGGCCGCGGCATCGTCGCGTTTCCGGATCGCCCAGGCACCGGCCACGAAACGCGCGTTCAGGTAAAGCGCCGCGGCGAGGTACAGCGGTCCGCCGATGCCGGTGAAAGCCGGCAGGATCGCCACGGGGGCCAGGATCAGGGAATAGATGAAGATCTGGTTGCGGGTCGCGCGGGTTCCGGCAACGACCGGCAGCATCGGCACGCCTGCGGCGGTGTAATCATCGTTGCGGAACAGCGCCAGCGCCCAGAAGTGCGGCGGCGTCCACAGGAAGATCAGCGCGAACATCAGCACCGACTCGAGGTTGACGCCGCCCGTGGCCACGGCCCAGCCGATCATCGGAGGGAAGGCGCCCGCAGCGCCGCCGATCACGATGTTCTGCGGCGTCGCCCGCTTCAGCCACATGCTGTAGACCACGGCGTAGAAGAAGATGGTGAAGGCCAACAACCCGGCGGCAGCCGGGTTGCCGAAGAGGAACAGGAACATCACCGACAGGACCGACAGGGTCAGGCCGACGGCCAGGGCCTCGTCGCGGGTGACGCGGCCCGACGGGATCGGCCGCCCCTGGGTACGGGCCATCAGCCGGTCGATGTCCGCATCCCACCACATGTTCAGCGCGCCGGACGCGCCGGCGCCCACCGCGATGCACAGAATCGTCGCCACCGCGATCACCGGGTGCACCATGCCCGGCGCCGCGAGCAACCCGACGGCGGCGGTGAAAATCACCAGCCGCATGACGCGGGGCTTGAGCAGTTCGACGTAGTCGCCGAACTGCGCCTCTCCGGGCTGGGTGCTGGATACGGTGGCGTCGCTCATCGGATCAGTTCGCCTCGGCGACCTTCAGCTCGGTCGGAAGACCGGCAACGGTTCCACCCTGGCTCTCGATCCACTGGGCATACTGGGTTTCGCTGACGACCTTCACGGTGATCGGCATGTAGGCATGGTACATGCCGCACAGCTCCGAGCACTGGCCGAAGTAGACGCCTTCTTCCTCGGCGCGGAACCAGGTTTCGTTCAGGCGGCCGGGAACGGCGTCGATCTTCACGCCGAAGGCCGGGATGGTCCACGAGTGGATCACGTCGCCAGCGGCAACCTGTAGACGGACGACCTTGTTCACCGGCACCACGACGGCGGTGTCGGTGGCCAGCAGCCACTCGTCCTCGGAATAACCATACTCGGCAAGTTCCGCGCGTACTTCGTCGTCCATCACGGCCTTGCCCGCACCCAGCATGTAGCTGTCGAAGGCGATGTCGTTGTCCGGGTACTCGTAGCTCCAGAACCACTGGTTGCCGGTGGCCTTGACTGTCACGTCGGCCTCGGGGATCTCGAGCTGGTTGAACAGCGTCGGCAGGCTGAACGAGCCGATCACGATCAGGATCAGGATCGGCACCAGCGTCCAGGCAACCTCGACCGTCGAGTTGTGGGTGAAGGTCGCCGGGTCCTGGTTGGCACGGCGGTTGTAGCGCACGACGACCCAGGCCAGCAGCGCGGTCACGAACAGCACGATCACGGTGATGATCACCAGGATGAAGCTGTCGAGCCAGTGGATGTCCCGCGCCAACGAGGTCGCGGCGGGCTGGAACCCGATGCCGCCTTCGACGGGCTTACCGATCACGGGCAGGCCCGAAAGGTCCGGACCGTCCTGGGCCCAGGCAACCGGGGCCAGTACCAGGCTCGAGGCCAGGGCGCCGACCGCCGCGAAAACCGAATGAATCTTCATGCGCTTGTCTTCCCGCTATTCCTGCCGGTTTGGAAAGCGCCGGCAGCGGCCGCACATACGGCTCCCCGCCTGCGCACCGCTCCGGGCTGACTTGGGCGTGAAATTTGCACAGCCGGCCGGGAAGAACAAGCGCATGCGACGCCCTTGCCGCGCGCCCTGTCGCCGCAGGCAGCGCAGACCGGGCGCGCTTGGCTCTGGTCACCGGGCGTTTCAGGTCCCATGTTCAAGGCAGATGCAAAGGGCCGAAAGGCCGCGACGCAAGGACGATCATGACCGATTCATTCCGCCCCTTCGACACCGACCTCGACGAATCCGCCGCGCTGCGCATCCTGCGCGAAGCGACCGACGGCGCCGATGACGGCGAGCTTTTTCTCGAACGCCGCCGCTCGGAAAGCCTGATGTTCGACGACGGGCGGCTCAAAAACGCGAGCTATGACGCCTCCGAGGGATTCGGCCTGCGCGCCGTGAGGGGCGAGACCGCGGGCTACGGACACTCCACAGATCTCTCCGAAGCCGCCCTGAAACGCGCCGCCGAGACCGCCCGCCTCGCTGTGGGCGCGGGCGGCGGCACGCTGGCCGACGCGCCTCCGGGCACCAACCGGCACCTTTACGACAGCGTCGACCCGGTCTCGCAGGCGCCGTTCGTCTCCAAGGTCGACTTGCTGAAGGAACTCGACGCCTTTGCCCGCTCGCTCGACCCACGCGTGGTGCAGGTCTCGGCCGCATTGGCGGCGTCGGTGCAGGAGGTCGAGATCCTGCGCCCCGACGGCCAGCGTCTGTCGGACCTGCGGCCGATGGCCCGGCTGAACGTCTCGGTCACCGTCGAACAGGACGGCCGCCGCGAATCGGGCACCTCGGGCGGCGGCGGGCGCCACGGGATCGAACAGCTGATGGTGCAGGACCACTGGCAGGCTCAGGTCCGCGAGGCGCTGCGCATCGCGCAGGTCAACCTTGCCGCCGAGCCCGCCCCCGCCGGGATCATGGACGTCGTTCTCGGCCCCGGCTGGCCCGGCATCCTGCTGCACGAAGCGGTCGGCCACGGGCTCGAAGGCGACTTCAACCGCAAGAAATCCTCGGCCTTCGCGGGGCTCATGGGCCAGCGCGTCGCCGCGCCGGGTGTCACGGTGCTCGACGACGGCACGATCCCGGACCGCCGCGGCTCGATCACCTTCGACGATGAGGGCACGCCCTCGGGCAAGAACGTGCTGATCGAGGACGGAATCTTGGTCGGCTACATGCAGGACCGCCAGAACGCCCGGCTGATGGGTGTCAAACCCACCGGCAACGGGCGGCGGCAGAGCTATGCCCACGTGCCCATGCCGCGCATGACCAACACCTACATGCTGGGCGGCGACGCCGATCCCGCCGCGATTCTCGCCGACCTGAAGGACGGCATCTATGCCGTGGGCTTCGGCGGCGGTCAGGTCGACATCACCAACGGCAAGTACGTGTTCTCCTGCACCGAGGCGTACCGCGTGAAGAACGGCAAGATCGGCGCGCCAATAAAGGGCGCAACCCTGATCGGCGACGGCGCGACCTCGATGCAGAAGATCCGCGCCATCGGCAACGACCTGGCGCTCGATCCGGGCATCGGCAACTGCGGCAAGAACGGCCAGTGGGTGCCTGTCGGCGTCGGCCTGCCCACGCTGATGATCGGCGGCCTGACTGTCGGCGGCAGCCAAGCTGGATAGTGAAATGGCGGCGAGCGGCCCTTGGCGAAGTACGAAAGTATTCAGCCAGCAGGTTGGGTTCGCCGCCATTTGCTTCGCCGCACTTCTATCCCTTCTCGCAGTACCCTTGGTATCCCTGACCGTGTTCAAGTTGGTGGGCGCTCTAGTCTCGATCGCGGTGCCACCGACGGCTGCCGAATCCGCTTCGCAATCCGACCCGAACGCAGCAAAATCAGTTCTTGGGCTACTGGCTACAGTCGGCGTCCTCTCACCATTGCTCGCCTGGATGTATCTTCCCTTCGGCGCCGTGGCCGCTTGGATCATGGCGCGGACCGGCTGGTTCGGATGGCTCTCGACTACGCTGGTCGGCTTTGCAATGCCGATGCTCCATCTCGACTCCATGGGGAAAGCGGGGGACGGTGCCTTTTTCCCCTTCCTGCTGTTTGGCGGTTTTGGCGCGATGTACGCCATCTCGCTCTGGTGCATTGCCAAACTGATCCATGAGATCTTCTCTTTGGACTGAGGCGTCCGCGATCCCCCTTGGCCCGGCGGGTTTCGAGTAACTCGAATGTCCGCTTAAGCGCGGCTTAACCAATCCGGGGCAAGGCTGCGCCCCATGACCATCGCGCCACGCCTGCCTTTTCCCGACCCCAAGCCGCCCGCCCTCTCGGGGGCCGAGCGGCTGGCCTGGGTGCGGCTGATCCGGTCGTCCCGCGTCGGGGCGACGACCTTCCGGCGGCTGCTGGACGAGCATGGATCGGCACAGGCGGCGCTCGAGGCCCTGCCCCGCGTGGCGCGCGAGGCAGGCGTCGACGACTACCGCCCCTGTCCCGCAGGCGTCGCGCAGGCGGAACTCGACCGGGGGGCGGCGCTTGGGGCGACCCTGCTGGCCCCCGGCTTCCCCGGCTACCCCGAGGCGCTTGTCCGAATCGACGACCGCCCGCCGCTGCTGTGGGCCTTGGGCGATCCGGCCCTTGCGGCGCGCCAGTCGATTGCGCTGGTCGGCGCCCGCAACGCTTCGGCGCTGGGAGTGCGGATGGCGACGCATCTCGCGAAAGGGCTGGCAGAGCTTGGCTTCGCTGTCGTCTCGGGCCTTGCGCGCGGCATCGATACGGCGGCGCATCACGCGGCGCTGGATACCGGCACCATCGCCGTCGTCGCCGGCGGCATTGACGTCACCTACCCTCGCGAGAACGAGGAGCTTCAGCGCAAGATCGCCCAGCACGGCCTGCTGCTGTCGGAAATGCCCCCCGGCCTCAGCCCGCAGGCCCGCCATTTTCCGCGCCGCAACCGCATCATCTCGGGGCTCGTGCCCGGCCTCGTGGTGGTCGAAGGCGCGGCGAAGTCGGGCAGCCTGATCACCGCGCGCACCGCGCTCGACCAGGGACGCGAGGTCATGGCCGTCCCCGGCCACCCGTTCGACGCCCGCGCCTCGGGGTGCAACATGCTGATCCGCGACGGCGCGACGCTGGTCCGCTCGGCCGAGGACATCGCCGCCGCGCTGGACCTGCCCCGCCCCGAACGCCGTGCCCCCGCCGCGACGGCCGCGCCGCAGCCCCAACCACGGCCTGCACCTTCGGGCCTGCCGCTGGGCTCCGAGATCCTCAACCTGCTCGGACCTTCGCCGATCAGCGAGGACGCCCTCATCCGCCAGATCCGCCGCCCCGCCCCCGAAATCCTCGCCGCGCTGGGCGAGCTGGACCTCGCCGGTGCCATCGACCGCCACCCCGGCGGCCTCGTGTCCCGCTCGACGGCACGCTGACGCCTCTCGATCATCAGGCGCTTGGAAATCCGCCGAAGCACCGCCAACGCCGCAATTCGGTCAACTTGCGCGGTATCACCCGTATTCATGAAACAGAATGCGATTCCCCCCTGGCTCGCCGGCTGCCTCTTCGTCGGCATCGCGGCCCTGCTATATGTCGTCATTTTCGGCAGCACCCGCACCTTCTGGTGGGACGAGGTCTATACCCTCGCCGCCGCCGCCGTAGGTCGCCCGGTCGAATGGGACTTCGTCCTTCGCGACGTGCACCCGCCGACCTATTACATGCTGGTCCGAGGCCTGGGCCTCGCCACGGGGATGGACGATTTCGGCCTGCGCGCCATCAACCTGCTGGCACTGCCTCCTGCACTCGGCGCGTTCTGGATCCTGCGCGAGGTCTTCGACCCACGCAAACTCGCGCTTCTGGCGGTTCTGTTCCTCTGCAACTATTTCGTGCTCTTCCTGTCAGTCGACCTGCGCTCCTACGCGATCACCATGTGCCTTGGCCTGCTGGCCCACTCTGCCCTGTTGCTGGAGCTGATGGGCAAGCGTCCGCGCGCCGCCATCCTTATCGGCGCGTGCACTGGGCTCTGGGCGCTGCACTTCTTCGGTGCGGGAATCGGTCTGGCGGTTCTTGCCGTCAGCGTCTTGCACGGCTGGCGCACCGGCATGAGCCGGGGTCAGATCGCCACCCGCATCGCGGCAATCCTGATCCTCGGCGTGCTGTTCGTAGTCTGGGTCGTCGGTGTCTCCAACGCGCTCGACATGACCGGCGGTAATCTCTGGATCCGCAACACACCCAAGCCGCTGATCGACTTCATCGGCTGGCAGTCGATTGCCTTCGCCACATTGATCGCAGCGCTCGTCGTCCGCCGCCGCAGCCCGGCGGAGCCCGTGCCGAATGCCGCGCTATGGATCCTGCTCCCCTCGGCAATGCTGCTGACCGTGGCGATCCTGGTCTCGTTCCACACACCGGTCATCTCGTCGCGCAACACCAGCTATTTCGTGGCCGGGACGCTTCTGGCCATAACGCTCTATGTCCCGGACCAGCTTCTGCGCCCAAACCTCGGCCTACCCAAGGAAGGGCTTGCGAGGTTCGCTGGCCTGATCGCCATCGTGATCGTGGCGATCCCCACGATCCGCACAGCCGACAGCGCCACCCGCAACGGCGAGCTGATCCGCTGGACCGTGCAGCAGGCCACCCCGCCCGAGTGCGAGGGCCAGCCGGTTTTCGTCAAGCGCCCGGACGAACTCGACACCCGCGCGCAGATCGTCTTCACCGGCCGCATGCAGCGCGAACCGCTCGACTACCCACTGTACGAAAAGGGCCTGATCCCCGAAGAGTGCCGCGTGATCGGTATGGGCTGGCACGAAGTCGGTGACGTGAAGATCGTAGTCGACTTCTTCAAGGAACGCGGCGTCGACGTCAGCATCGTCCGGCCCCCCGAAGAGCGGCTGGTTCCCCACCTTTCAATGCTGCAAGGCTACATCGTGATCCGTGAAAGCGAGTAGCGCGGTCGCTTGACACGCCTTTCGCATCGCCACATGTAAGACCCCTTGTTCAGCCACCGGGAGCGTTCATGGCCGTCGTCGTCGTCGAGAGCCCTGCAAAGGCCAAGACCATCAACGCCTATCTGGGCAAGGACTATACGGTCCTCGCCTCCTACGGTCATGTCCGAGACCTGCCGCCCAAGGACGGCTCGGTCGACACCGAGCATGATTTCGAGATGCTGTGGGAGGTCGATCCCAAGTCGCAGAAACACGTCCGCGCCATCGCGGATGCGCTGAAGGACGACGACCGGCTGATCCTCGCCACCGACCCCGACCGCGAGGGCGAGGCGATTTCCTGGCACCTGCTCGAGGCGCTGACCAAGCGCCGCGCGGTCAAGAAATCGACCGAGGTGGAGCGCGTCGTCTTCAACGCGATCACCAAGAACGCCGTCACCCAGGCGATGCAGAACCCGCGCCAGATCGACATGGAACTGGTCGAGGCCTATCTGGCCCGCCGCGCGCTGGACTATCTTGTGGGTTTCAACCTCAGCCCGGTCCTGTGGCGCAAGCTGCCCGGCGCCAAGTCCGCAGGACGCGTCCAGTCGGTCGCCCTGCGCCTGATCGTCGAGCGCGAGATGGAGATCGAGGCCTTCAATCCGCGTGAATACTGGTCGGTCCGCGCGATGCTCGAGTCGCCCCGCGGCCAGGCCTACGAGGCGCGGCTGACCACGCTGGGCGGCAAGAAACTCGACCGCTACGACCTGGAAAACGCCGAGTCCGCCGAGTTGGCCGTCGCCGCCGTCGCCTCGCGCAGCCTCAAGGTCGCCTCGGTCGAGGCCAAGCCGCAAAGTCGCAACCCTTCGGCGCCGTTCATGACCTCGACCCTCCAGCAGGAGGCGTCGCGCAAGTTCGGCATGGGCGCGCGAGCGACCATGTCGGCAGCCCAGCGCCTCTATGAGGCCGGGCACATCACTTACATGCGGACCGACGGCATCGACATGGCCCCCGAGGCGGTGATGTCCGCCCGCGACGCGATCAAGGCGCGCTATGGCGAGGAATACCTGCCGAACAGCCCGCGCATGTACAAGAACAAGGCCAAGAACGCGCAGGAAGCGCACGAATGCATCCGGCCCACCGACATGAGCAAGTCGCCGGACCGGCTGAACGTAGAGCCCGAGCAGCGCAAGCTCTACGACCTGATCTGGAAGCGCACCATCGCCAGCCAGATGGCCGCCGCCCGGCTCGAGCGGACCACCGTGGACGTTGCCTCCGACGACGGCCAGGTCGTGCTGCGCGCCACCGGCCAGGTGGTGATGTTCGACGGCTTCCTGAAGGTCTACGAAGAGGGCCGCGACGACGTCGAGGACGATGACGACAAGCGCCTGCCGCAGATCCACGAGGGCGAGGCCGCGACGCTGTCCTCGGCCGCGCTGCGCGCCGATTTCGACAAGGTCGCCGATGGCAAGGGCGCCAGCGGCGACAAGATCGTGCGCCACGACGCGGCGCTTCTCGGCGGCGACGGCGCGATCCTCGGCCAGCAGCACTTCACCCAGCCGCCGCCCCGCTACACCGAGGCGACGCTGGTCAAGCGGATGGAAGAACTGGGCATCGGCCGCCCCTCGACCTATGCCTCGATCGTTTCGGTGATTCAGGAACGCGACTATGTCCGCAAGGAAAAGAACCGCCTGATCCCCGAGGACAAGGGCCGTCTGGTGACGGCTTTCCTCGAGAACTATTTCCGCAAATACGTGGGCTACGACTTCACCGCCCAGCTGGAAGAGGATCTCGACCGGATCACCAACGGCGAGATCGACTGGCACAAGGTGCTGCGCGGCTTCTGGCAGGATTTTTCGGCCGCGATCGAGGAGACCAAGGAACTCCGCATCACCGACGTGCTGGAGAAGATCAACGAGGTTCTCGCCCCGCACATTTTCCCGCCCGAGGCTGACGGTTCGGACCCGCGCATCTGCAAGAACTGCGGCAACGGCCGGTTGAGCCTCAAGACTGCCCGCTCCGGCGGCGCGTTCATCGGCTGCTCGAACTATCCCGAGTGCCGCTACACCCGCCCCCTTTCAGGCGAGGTGGAGGGCGGCGATCTGGCCGGTCCCGACGGCAAGCTGCTCGGCCATGACGAGGCGGGCGAGCCTGTCACCCTGCGCACCGGCCGCTTCGGCCCCTATGTCCAGTTGGGCGAGCTGACCGAGGACAACCCCAAGCCCAAGCGGGCCTCGATCCCCAAGGGCGCGGATCTAAGCGCCGTGGACCTAGAGCGCGCCCTGCAGCTGCTATCGCTGCCGCGCCGCGTTGGCGATCACCCGGACGGCGGCGTGGTCGAGGCCGCGATCGGCCGCTTCGGCCCCTATGTCGTGCACGAAAAGCCGCCCGCCGAGGGCGAGAAGAAGCCGACCAAGATCTACGCCAACATCAAGGATCCCGAAGAGGTCTACACCATTGGCATGAATCGCGCGATGGAGCTGATCGCCCAGAAGGCCGCCTCGCGCGGCGGGCGTGCGGCGGCCAAGCCCCTGAAGGAACTGGGCGAGCATCCCGACGGTGGACCGGTGAACGTCATGGACGGTCGCTACGGGCCGTATGTCAAATGGGAGAAGGTGAACGCCACGATCCCCAAGGGCACCGAGCCGCAGGACGTCACCATGGAAATGGCCGTGGAGTTGATCGCCGCCAAGAAACCGGCGAAAAAGAAGGCCGCGGCCAAGAAGACGACGGCGAAGAAGACGACCGCCAAGAAGCCAGCCGCGAAGAAAACGGCAACGAAGAAGACCGCCGCGAAACCGGCCGACTGACATCGGACGCAGGAAAGGCGGGGAGGGTTCATGCTGCTCAACCTCGTCTACGGCTTCGCGTTCGTCGGCTCGACCGTCACTGTGATCCTCGCCGCCTGGCTACTGACCCGGCGGCTGGCCGGTGAGCCGGAGCCCCGCACCGCCGAGCTTGCCAGCTCCGTCGTCTTCCGCATTTCCGCGCTGCACGGCCTGATCCTCGCGCTCGCCTTCGCGCAGGAGGGCGCGGAGTACCAGCGGCTAAAGACCGAAAGCTACCAGGAAGCCAGCGCGATCGCCGACATCTACAACGACGCCCGGCGCTACAGCCCGCAGGCCGCCGAGGCGATCCGCCCGGCGCTCGACGATTATGTCCGCACCATCGTCGAGGTCGAATGGACACGCACCGGCCTCGCCGCCACGCTCTCGGCCACCGCCTGGGCGCATTGGGAGACCGCCTACGAACTGATGCTGGACCTCGATCCGCAGACGCCACGGCAAGCCTCGCTCCGCGAGCACATGCTCGACCGCATCCACCTGATCGCCGAGACCCGCGACCTGCGGCTCAGCCACCGCAACAACGCCGTGCTCAGCGTGTTCTGGTTCGCCGCACTCTCCGGCGTGGTGCTCGTCGCGATGGTCTACTACCCGTTCCCGCCGCGGCGCCAGAACGTGGTGCTGCTCTGCCTCTTCGGCACCTACACCGGCATTATCCTGTTCCTGATCTACGCCCTCTCGAACCCGTTCGGCGCCCCTGGCGCGATACCGCCGCCCGCGTTCTCCGCACTCCAGGACGTCGGCATCGGCGCATCGCCACCCCAAAACTGACGCCACGGCCACAATTGCGCCCGCGCGCCGCCGCAATCACGGTCGGATCGACGCCCGAAAACAATCTGAAGAAGAAGACCCCATCTGCGCGTTGGGCGATGCATACGTGAAGAATTTTCTTTGCAGTCCCGCCGATTAGTGTCGCACGAACCGGTTTTGAGCCAGCCAGAACAGGCTTCCCGCCACCCACAATCTTCTCGGCTCACGGGCAAATGGCCAGGGTTCGGTCACATCGCAACACAACCTGAGATTGTCATTATTCCGGATGCATTCCCGCCACAATCATGGCCGAGTCTGGTTTCGTAGTCACGAGTAGTCCGGCGGATGCATGTTCCCGCCACCCCAGTTTCCCCCGGCCTCAGGGCCCTTGAACCCGGACTCGTACGATGACCCTCGCTGATCGCATTCACCGCTTCCGCACCGACGCAACCGGCTCAGCCACCGTCGAGCATGTGATCTGGCTGCCGTTCTTCCTGCTGCTCATCTCGGTGATCGTCGATCTGTCGCTGATCCTCACGGCAAACGCCGGCATGTGGGACGCGGCCCGCGACGGCGCACGCCGGATGGCCATGCACCAGATGAACGAGGACGAGGCTGTCGCCTACGTCCAGTCCCGCGTCTCGTCCCGCTACGAACATCTGTCCGTCAGCGCCCGCAACGATGGCGACGACGCCGTCATCCACGTCACCGTCCCGATGGAGGAGACCGCCGTCTTCAACATCCTGACCGGCCCCTCCTGGGGCTCGCTCGAGGCACGCGTGGTCATGGTGAAGGAGCCCGTCTGATGCCCGCCGCCCCCCGCACGTCGAAGCCGCTGCCCCCAGGCGGACGCCGGTTCCGCAGCTATCTCTCCCGGATGCGGAACCGGCTCTTCGCGGACGATCGCGGCGGGGTGACGGCGCCGAACGTGCTCTGGACCGTGGTCTGTCTGGCGATCGGCGGCCTCGCCGTCGACGGCGCGCACGCCTGGCGCGTCAAGGCCATGCTCCATGCCGCCGCCCAGGCCGGAGCCCATGCCGGCGCAGCAGCGATGACCCGCAACGACCTGCTGGATCCGGCGCTCGGCACAGACGAGGATCCGGCGCAGGTCGCCCTCGACCAGGTCGCGCTCAATCTTACGCACCCAAGCTTCCGGGATGCCCTGGTCCCCCAGGATGTCGCCCTCGGAAACTGGGACAGCGACACGGGCAGCTTCACCGCATCCGCCGTCGACCCCGACGCGATCCGCGTCACGCTCCGCCGGGACCGGATCAACGGGAACAGCCTGCCCACCAACTTCCTCCGCGTGATCGGCTTCGACCGCTGGGACATATCGGTGCAGGCCGTCGCCCGCACGGTCGAGACCCGGCGGGCCGAATGTGTGGATCCCCTGCTCAGCCTCCGCACGAGGGCGGATGTCGAGAACGTCGACGTCTTCGTCGGGCTCTGCCTTCACGCTCGCGCCGACATCGAGGTCGCCGAGGACGGCGCCTGGCTGCCAGAGCAGGTGATCGACATCGTCGACAGCGTCTTCGCCTCGGCGGTCCTGGACCAGGTTCCCGACCTCGGACCACTGGATCCGCTCGCCCTGCTCCCGACCCTCACAAGCCGCCTCGTCGCCGACCTTCCCGATCTGCTGCTGACCGACGCCCAGATGACCAGTGTGCTCGCCGACCTCGTGGCGGGCGCGGACACCCGTACCACGCTCGATCTCTTCGAATTCGCGGGCGTCCAGGCGAACCAGACCGTGCACGTCACCTGTCGCGCGAACGAAGTGCTGGCGATCCCCGCAGACGTCGCGTTGCCGGGCGTCACCCTGCTCTCCGACTGCCCGGTCAAGGTCAGCGAGGGCGCGAACCTCTCCAGCACGATCGTTATCTCGAACCTCTGGTCGATCCTCGACCTCGAACTGTCCGGGCAGCTTCCCTCGGCGCTCGCCGTCAATTCCCGGACCAATTGCGGCCCCGGCGACGGTGTCCGCATCCTTGTCTTCGTCGATGCCGCCGCCGCTGCCCGGATCCAGCTATTCGACATCGCCCCGTTCTCGGACCTGCTGCTGACCGCGCAACTGGCCCGCGACACCGACATCGAGGCAGACGGCGCGATCTCTGCCGTGATCGACGCCAGCGGCGAACTCACCGGGGACGTCCTGCTCGACCCGCTCGCCGGGATCTGCTTCGGCGCGCGCTACATGATCGAGACCCAGGCCATCGCCCTCGCGAACTGACCCAAAGGCCGGACGCAGGCCAACCGTCCGCTCCCGCCTTCCACTTTCCCCCAAATATCCCCGCCGGAGGCATCCGGCGCCTGCCCGCCAACCCGCCCTCCGGCCCCAGGCAATACCACCGCCCTTTCGCCGTCCCCCGGCGCGTGCTACGCCGCGATCATGGACAACCTACCCTCCAAGGACGCCATTCTCGCCTGGATCCGCGAGAACCCGGGCGAGACCTCGAAACGTGAAGTCGCCCGTGCCTTCGGCATCAAGGGCGCCGACCGGATTCCGCTCAAGCGGATGCTGAAAGAGCTCGAAGCCAGCGGCGACATCACCAAGGAGGGCAAGCACATCCGCGAGCCGGGCGCGCTGCCCCCGGTCTCGGTGCTGCGCGTGACCGGGCCGGACGCCTCGGGCGATCTCTGGGCCGAGCCCGCGCAATGGGAGAGCGACGAGCCGCTACCCCGGATCCTGGTGCATCTGCGCGCCTCGGAACCCGCACTCGGCGAGGGCGACCGGATCCTCGCCCGGCTCAGCCCCTCCGAGGATGAGGGCGTCGCCTACACCGCCCGCCTCATCCGCCGCATCGGCCAGGGCCCACGCAAGGTCCTCGGCCTCTACCGCGAGACCGAGGCCGGCGGCCGGATCCTCTCGCTCGAACGCGGCACGGGCCACGAATGGACCGTCAGCGCCGGGAACCGCATGGGCGCGCAGGATGGCGAACTGGTCGAGGCCGAGCAGACCGGTCCCCGCGACCGGCTCGGCCTGCCGCGCGCGCGGATCACCGGACGACTGGGCGATCCCTCGGCGCCGCGCTCGGTCAGCCTGATCGCGATCCACGCCCACGGCATCCCCGACGAGTTCCCGCGCGAGGCGGTCGAGCAGGCCGAGAACGCCAAGCCGATCACCACGCCCGAGGGCCGCGAGGATCTGCGCCATCTGCCGCTCATCACCATTGACCCCTCGGACGCGCGTGACCATGACGACGCGGTCTGCGCCCTGCCGGACGGCAACGGCGGCCACGTGGTCTGGGTCGCCATCGCCGATGTCGCCGCTTATGTCCGCCCCGGCACCGCGCTCGACGACGCGGCGCGCGAGCGCGGCAACTCGACCTATTTCCCCGACCGCGTCGTGCCGATGCTCCCCGAGGCGCTCTCTGCCGACCTCTGCTCGCTGCACGAAGGCGTCGACCGTCCCTGCATCGCCGTCGAGATGAAACTCGACGCCGAGGGCCGCAAGACGTCGCACCGCTTCACCCGCGGCCTGATGCGCTCGCCCGCCGCGCTCGCCTATGAACAGGTCCAGGCCGCAATCGACGGCCAGCCCGACGAGACGACCGCCGAGTTGCTGGAGCCAGTGCTGAAACCCCTCTGGGCCGCCTGGCGCGCCGCCGACAGCGCCCGTGACCGGCGCCAGCCGCTGAACCTCGACCTGCCCGAGCGCAGGATCGTGCTCGACGCCGACGGAACCGTGCTGTCGGTCGCCTTCCGCGACCGGCTCGACGCGCACCGGGTGATCGAGGAATTCATGATCCTCGCCAATGTCTGCGCCGCCGAAACGCTGGAGCGCAAGCACACACCCCTACTCTACCGCGTCCACGAGGAACCCAGCCCCGAGAAACTCGACAGCCTGCGCGAGACCGTCTCGGCAGCGGGCCTGAGCCTCGCCAAGGGGCAGGTGCTCACGACCAAATCGCTGAACCGCCTGCTCGACCAGGCGGCGGGCCGCGACGAGGCCGAACTCATCAACCTCAGTGTCCTGCGCTCGATGACCCAGGCCTACTATTCGTCCGAGAACTACGGCCACTTCGGCCTGGCGCTGCGCTCCTACGCGCATTTCACCTCGCCCATCCGCCGCTATTCCGACCTGATCGTGCACCGCGCGCTGATCCGCGCCCATGGCTGGAAGGGCGGCGAGACCAAGGCGAAGGACGCGCTCTCCGATCTCGACGTCGAGCGGCTGGACAGTACGGCGGAGTGGATCTCCTCGACCGAACGCCGCTCCATGCAGGCCGAGCGCGACACCACCGACCGCTACCTCGCGGCCTATCTCGCGGACCGGGTCGGCAACGAGTTCACCGGCCGCGTCTCGGGCGTGGCGCGCTTCGGGCTCTTCGTGAAACTGGACGAGACCGGCGCCGACGGCCTGGTGCCGATCGCGACGCTGGGCGACGAGTACTTCCACCACGACCGCGACGCGCAGACCCTTATGGGCGACCGGTCGGGCAAGATTATCGGCCTCGGCCAGCGCGTCCTCGTCCGTCTGACCGAAGCGCAGGCCGTCACCGGCGGCCTCGTGTTCGAGCTTCTCGAACTCGAGGGCGAGGCGCTGCCCCGGTCCTCCCGCCCCGCCGGGCGCCCGACCCGCCGCGCACCGGGCCGCGCGAAGGCCAAGCGGATCAGCACGAAGAAGAAGCTCAAGCGCCGGGGCCGCCACTAGACGCCAACCGCCCGGATCCCGCCGCAGGCGGGGCCGGGCTCAAGGGTTGCATCGCGGCTCCGCCGCGATACCGCCGGATCACCGGCAATGCTTTTGCCGCGCCGTCATTCGCGCTACACTCTCCGGCAAAACAACAAGACCCCGAGCAGCAACCCAAGCAGGACCCGGCCATGAAACGCCTGACCCTTCTCACCGCCGCGGCGCTGATCGCCGCCCCGGCCACGGCGCAGGACACCCGCCCGATGCTCCGCAGCAGCGGCAACGCCCAAGGCGCCGTCCAGCAAAACGTCCAGCTCGCCCAGTCCGGCAGCGCCTTCGTCCGCTGGCGCGAAAGCTTCCGTCCCCGCGCCTACGCCGCCGGCATCTCGCAACGCACCTTCGACACCGCCTTCCAGGGCGTCGGCATGAACGCAGAGGTCGTCCGTCTCGACAGCAAGCAGGCCGAGTTCACCAAGCCGATCTGGGAATACCTCGACACCGCCGTCTCCAGCGCACGGATCTCCACCGGCCGCGAGAACTACCGCAGGTACCAGCAGACCCTCGGCGCGATCGAACAGACCTACGGCGTCGACGCCTCGGTCGTCGTCGCGATCTGGGGGATGGAAACCAACTACGGCTCGTTCCGCGGCTCGACCCCGGTGATCGAAGCGCTCGCCACCCTCGCCGTCCAGGGCCGCCGCCGCGCCTTCGCCGAGGAGGAACTGATCGCCGCGCTCAGGATCCTGCAGAACGGCGACGTCTCGCCCGCAGGCATGCGCGGCTCCTGGGCAGGCGCCATGGGCCACACCCAGTTCATTCCGACCAGCTACCAGTCCTACGCGCAGGACTTCAACCGCGACGGCCGCCGCGACGTCTGGTCCGAGGACCCGACCGACGCGCTGGCCTCCACCGCCAACTACCTGCGCCAGTTCGGCTGGACCAAGGGCCAACCCTGGGGCGTCGAGGTCCGCCTGCCCGCCGGGTTCAACTACGGCAACATCGACCAGGATCTGCGCCGCCCGGTCCGGCGCTGGACCCAGCTCGGCGTGCGCGGTCTCGACGGCAAGGCGGTGCCGAACTACGGCGAGGCGGCGCTGATTGCCCCCGCTGGCGCGCGCGGCCCGGTTTTCATGGTGTTCAACAACTTCCGCGTCATCAAGCGCTACAACAACGCCACCTCCTACGCGATGGGCGTCGGCCACCTGGCGCAGCGGATCATGGGCGCCCCCGACTTCAGCGCCCCCTGGCCCCGGAACGAGCGCACGCTCTCGCGCACCGAGAAGGTCGAGATGCAGCAGCGCCTCACCGCCAAGGGCTACAGCACCGGCGGCGCGGACGGGCTGATCGGGCCGAACACGATGGACGCGATCCGCGACTACCAGCGCTCGCAGGGCCTGGTGCCCGACGGGTTCGCCTCCTCGAGCCTGCTTCAGCGGCTTCGGGGCAGCTGAACTGCCAAAAAATATGGCTCCGCGATCACAATGCCGCGGGGCCAGTACCCAAAACCTCGACTTGCAACCAGTTTCACGCTAGGTCACCCGGCGATAAAAGTTCGCCGGACCGGAAGACCATGCTCAAGACGCTGCAACTGCTGCTTTTTCTCTCTCTGACCGCGCTGACCGCCTGCGGTGTCCGTCCCGACGCCGACATGGGCCCGGAAATCGCGACACAGGATCAGATCGCCGAACTCAGCCGCGCCTTCCGGGACCTCGGTCCCGAGGTCGATCCCGAAGAGGCGCAGCGCGCCGCGCAGGTCGCCTACCAGTACACCAATGTGCTGGCCAAGGAGTACGAGATCACCGACCGCCCGCTGGTGCACAACACCAAGGTCAACATGGGCATGAAGCCGCGCGGCCTGTGCTACCAGTGGGCCGACGATCTCGAGGCCCGCATGGCGAAGGAGGGGTTCCGCACCCTCACCCTGCACCGCGGCATCGCCAACTATGACAAGACCTTCCGCATCGAGCACAGCACGCTGATCGTCAGCCGCCGCGGCGACGGCATGTTCGACGGCATCGTGCTCGACCCCTGGCGCAAGGGCGGCCGCCTGACCTGGGTCGGCACCGACGAGGACAAGTACGACTGGATCGAACAGGACACGGTCTTCGCCTGGAAACGCGCCGCACGCGGCGACGCCGTCACTCAGGTTGCGAAAGCGGAATAAGCCGCGCGAAGATCATTCACGCGCGCATCGGTTGTCTGATAGTCTACCCGATAGGGAGGCACATTCATGACCACGGACGTACCGAAGGCCGACGTCGGCCTCGACCGCGACGTTTTCCTGCGCGAGCTGCTGCGGCAGCTGTCAGGTACGCTTGAACAGGTCGTCGGCATAGACGCCGCCGAGGGCTATATCAGCACCGTCGGCGGACAGGTCGGCCGCTGGATCGACTCCGACTACCGCGCGGCGCTTGGCCGCGATCATCTGGACCGCGACCATGTCGCCGAGGTCTGCGTGGACCTCAAGGCCCGGATCGGCGGCGATTTCTACCTGATCTCGGCCGATGACGGGAAACTTGTGTTCGGCAATCGCCGTTGCCCGTTCGGAGACAAGGTGCGCGACCGGACATCGCTGTGCATGATGACCTCGAACGTGTTCGGGCGCATTGCGGCAGACAATCTGGGCTATGCGCGCGTGGAGCTGGACGAAACCATCGCCGCCGGCGCGCCGGGCTGCCGCGTGGTCGTCCACCTGGAGCCCTCGGAAGAGCTGTCTCACAACGAGCGGGAGTACTATCGCCTGCCCGATTTCGGAGACAGCGGCAGCCAATGACCGCGGACATGCAGCCCTGGATCGCCCAGCTCGCACTGGCCGATCATCCGGTTGCCACCCTGGTCGTCGATCTCGGGGGACATGTGCTCTTCGCCAACGCTGCCGCCCGAAAGGCCTTCGGCGCAATGGTGGACGGGCCCGCGACGCTCGCAACGCTGGAGGGCTGGACCACGCCGGGGACCTCGTTGCCGGAATTGCTGGGGCAGATCGCGGGATCGTCGAACTGGGTTCCGGTCCGGCTCCAGCGCGACGGGCAGGTTGTCCCGGCGCGGGCACGCGGCGTTAGGCAAGACCGGTCGAGACCGCCGCTGGTGCTGATGACCTATTTCAACGATCTCTCTGAACCCTTCGTCGAGCATGCCAAGCAGATCCGCCAGCTCAACCGCCAGCTTGCGCTGCAACGCGAGACCGAGGCGCAGCTGCGGGCCGCGATGGAGATTTCCGAAGGGCTCAAGCGCGAGCTCGTCCACCGGGTCAAGAACAACCTGGCGATCATTTCATCCCTGCTGCGCTCGCAGGCGCGGTCCTCGGGCGAAAACAGCACAAGCCTCGCGCTCGAGACCGCAGCCTCCCGGATCCGGTCGATTGCTGTGGTTCATGACCTGCTCGACGCCAACCGCGAGGTCGAGATCCTCGGCACCGGACAGCTGCTGACCGATCTGCTGACGCACATCCGCGACGCGATCTGCCCGCCGGAAGTGGTTCTCGACGGCCGGTTCGAGGATGCCGAGATTCACGTCGAGCGGGCGCTGCCGCTGGCGCTGCTGACCAACGAGCTGGTCACAAACGCGATCAAGCACGCCTTCCCCGGCCAGGACGGCGGCCGTGTCGAGATCGCCTTTCGCCCGGATGCGGGGGGCTACCGGCTCGACGTCGTCGACGACGGTATCGGATTGCCCAAGGGCGGTGACGGAAACTGGCTGACCCCGCGGATCGTCGCCGCACTCGCCACGCAACTCGACGCTCGGCTGGAGTGTACCGTCGAAGGCGGCACCGCGTGGAGCCTCCACGTTCCATCGCTCGACAAGCCCGTACCGGACCCGCGTTAAGCCCGAGCCGGAAAAGGCGCGTGCATCACCGTCTGCCGGACAAAGGGGCTCATGGCGATCAGTACCAACCCGATCGAGAACAGGCACCAGATCGCCGGCATCTCGTTCGGGTCGTCGGTCAGCATCATTGCCAGGATCGGCCCGGCCACCGCATGGAACAGCACCAGCCGCCAGGCGCCGTAGATCAACGGCAGGGCAAAGACCGCCGCCAGGTAGAACGGGAATTCCCCGGGCAGTCCCAGCACCGCGGGCAGATCGTTCAGCGGCAGTTGCCAGGCGATGTGCCAATTGCCCGAGGTCAGGCAGATCGCATCGCCGCATAAAGGATCGCCGATCGCGCATCGCCCCAACGCCTCAAGCGGCACCAGCCTCAGCAGAAGCATCGCGGTCGCCAGCCCCGACAGCGCCCAGACCCAGCGCCGCGTCGCGCGGGGCACTTCGCGCGGCGCGACCGCCATGGCGAAGGCGTTGATGACGATCGGCTGGAAACAGATGTGCAGGTAGGACAGCAGCGTGATGTTCCGGTTCGCGGCCGTACCGCATTCATCGACGACCGCGTAGCCGGTCGACTGAAGCGCCTCCATCAACGTGAAATAGGCCAGCGTTCCCCAGATCGCCGGGCGCTCGCCGCGCATCACCGTCACCGCCGTAGCGGCGCTGCCGATGACGACCATTCCGACCGATGCGGAAGCGCTCCAGCACATCCGCCGCCCTCCGGTTGCTTCTCGTTCCGGACATTGGATCAGACATGAACGGGCTTGGCTCTGATGCAGGTCAACTGCCCTAACCCGGAGGTTCGAAAGGGGTTTACGAAGTTTTCATAAACTTTTCAGCATATATTTCATGAGGTTAAGGGGGTTTTCACGATGAAATCCAGAATTTCACGCCCCTTTTCACGCCGCCTCATCCCTCGGCGGGCGGCCACTCGCCGCTACGCATTTCCTCCAGCCGCGAGGCCGTGCGCCCGAATTCGAACGCCCCCGCCCCCTCGACATAGAGCTTCTCCGGCTCCGCCGCGGCCGAGCAGATCAGCCGCACCTTCCCCTCGTAAAGCGCGTCGATCAGCGTGACGAACCGCTTCGCCTCGTTGTTCTGGGCCCGGCTCAGCAGCGGCACCCGGTCGAGGATCAGCACCCGCACCGCTTCGGCCAGCGCAAGGAAATCCCCCGGCCCCAGCGGCTGCTTGCACAGATCGTCGAAACTCGCGCGCGCGACCCCGTTCGCCGCCTGCGGGATCACCACGTCCCGCCCCTTCCGTTTCAGCGTGAGAGGCGCGCCCGCGCCGCCCGCCAGCTCCTGCCACCAGCCATCCAGCACCGCGTCCGCCTCGGCCCCCAGCGGCGAAACATAGACCTCCCGCCCCCGCATCCGCGCCTGCCGGTGATCGGTATCGCTGTCGAGCGCGTGGACCTCCATCCGCTCCTTGATGAGCGCGATGAAAGGCAGGAACAGGTGCCGGTTAAGCCCGTCCTTGTAGAGATCGTCCGGATGCCGGTTTGAGGTCGCCACCACCACGACACCCCGCTCGAACAGCCGCTGGAACAGGCGGCCCACGATCATCGCATCGGTGATGTCGGTGATCTGAAGCTCGTCGAAACACAGCAGCGTCGCCCCGTCCGCGATCGCGTCCGCGACCGGCATAACGGGATCGTCGATTCCCTTGGCCCGCGCCGCGTGGATCCCCTCGTGGACCTCCTGCATGAAGGCGTGGAAATGCACCCGACGCTTCGGCTCGATGGGCGCCGTCTGGAAGAACAGGTCCATCAGCATCGACTTGCCCCGGCCCACGTCGCCATAGATGTAGAGCCCCGGCACCTCGCGGTTCTCCATCCGCTCGCGGCCCCAGCCGAAGAGGCCCAGCAGCACCTTGCGCGGCTGCGCCGGCTCGTAGCCTTTCAGCCGGCTTTCCAGCAGTTGCAGCTTCTCGACCGCCAGCCGCTGCGCCGCGTCATCGCGCAGCGCGCCCGAGGCAACGCGCGCCCTCCAGGCCTGGAGCACGCCCTGGTGTACGGTCTGCGGCATGGGAGGACTGTCCTTTCGCGACGGTTTCATCGTGAAACGGAATGGGTGACTTCACTCATTATCCTTTGACCTCCGCAACCCGGGAAGTAAAGACTGCCGCCGAAAGGACTTCCCATGACCACTGCCGCCTTCGCCTCGCCTCCGAGGCTGTTCACCCCTGTGCTCATCGCAGGCTCCGTGATCCTGATGCTTGGCTTCGCTATCCGCGCGTCCTACGGCGTTTTCCAGATCCCGATCGCGGACGAATTCGGCTGGCTGCGCTCGGAATTCTCGCTTGCGATCGCCATCCAGAACCTGGCTTGGGGCATCGGCCAGCCAGTGTTCGGCGCCATCGGCGAGCGGTTCGGAGACCGCCGCGCGATCATCCTGGGCGCGCTGACCTACGCGCTGGGGCTGGTCCTCTCCTCGCAGGCCGTCACCCCCGAGGCGCACCAGATGTGGTCGATCCTCGTCGGTTTTGGCGTCGCGGGCACCGGTTTCGGCGTGGTCCTGGCCGTCGTCGGCCGCGCCGCCGCGGACGAGCACCGTTCCATGGCGCTTGGCGTCGCGACGGCGGCGGGCTCTGCCGGGCAGGTCGTCGGCCCACCGTTCGCCGAGTACCTGCTTGGCTTCATGAACTGGTCAGGCGTCTTCATGGTGTTCTCGGTCATCATCCTCGGCGCGCTGCTGATGCTGCCCCTGATGCGCGGGGCCGAGGCCGCCAGCCGCACCGAGTTGGAAGAGAGCATGGGCCAGGTCCTGCGCCGCGCCTTCCGCGACCCGTCCTATGCGCTGATCTTCATCGGCTTCTTTTCGTGCGGCTACCAACTGGCCTTCGTGACCGCCCACTTCCCGGCCTTCATCACCGAGGTCTGCGGCCCCATCGACCCGGCGGGCATCCTGGCCGGCATCGGGATCGGCGATACCGCCGCGCTGGGCGCCTGGGCGATGGCGCTGATCGGGATGGCGAACATCGCTGGCACCATCACGGCGGGCTGGCTGGGCAAGCGCTACAGCAAGAAATACCTGCTGGCGGGGATCTACGCGGGGCGGACCCTGTTCGCGGCGCTGTTCATCCTGTTCCCGATGACCCCGCTGACGGTGATCCTGTTCTCGGTTGGCATGGGTGCGCTGTGGCTGGCGACGGTGCCGCTGACAAGCGGGCTGGTCGCGCATCTCTACGGCCTGCGCTATATGGGCACGCTCTACGGGATCGTCTTCTTCTCGCACCAGCTGGGCAGCTTCATGGGCGTCTGGCTGGGCGGCAAGCTCTACGACATCTACGGGACCTACGATCAGGTCTGGTGGATCGGTGTCGGCGTCGGCGCGTTCTCGGCCATCGTGCACCTGCCGGTGCGCGAGAATCGGGCTGCGGCGGCGGTACCAGCCGCAGCCTGAAGGCTCAGAAGCTGCGGTTGTACTGGATGCTTCTGCCGGACAGGATCTTGTCGATCCGGGCGTTCTGCTGCTGGGTGTTCAGCGAACTGTCGTTTCGAATGTGATGGATCGTCGCGATTTCGGTCGAGTTGAGCTGACCGGCGTACTCGGGCGGAATCCCGGCCGACACCTCAATCTGGCTGCGGCCGTCGCTGGGCGGCGTGCAGGCCGCCAACACGGCAGCGAGTGCGGAAAGTGCAATAACGCGCGTCATGATGATCCCCATTCAAAGCCCGCTATGACTCGGGCGGTGCGATTTCTGCTAATATAGTACGTCCGCGCAGAATTACGTCCGCGGCGTATCGTCGGATACTTCCCGCGCCCGAAGCAGGTCGATCTGCCGCTGCCGCTCGCGGAACCGCGCCCGGTCCGCGTCGCTGTGCTCGTGCATGCACCGATGGCAACTGACGCCGCGCTCGTACTCCGGACGCTCGATATCCTCGGGCTCCAGCGGACGGCGGCAGCCGTGGCACATCAGGTGCGGCCCTTCCTCCAGCCCATGCGTGACCGAGACCCTGTCGTCGAAGACAAAGCAGGCACCGCGCCAGAGGCTTTCGTCCGCGGGCACGTCCTCGAGGTATTTCAGAATGCCGCCGTCCAGGTGGTAGACCTGTTCGACGCCCTGCTCCTTCAGATAGCTGGTCGCCTTCTCGCACCGAATCCCGCCGGTGCAGAACATGGCGACGCGCTTTCCCTCGAATCGCGCGGCGTTCTGCTGCCACCACTCGGGGAACTCGCGGAAACTGCGGGTTTCCGGGTCCACCGCGCCCTCGAACGTGCCGATGCCCACTTCGTAGTCGTTGCGGGTGTCTATCACCGCGACATCCGGCGCCGAGATCAGCGCGTTCCAGTCCTGCGGGGCGACATAGGTGCCGACGCTGCCGAGCGGATCGATGCCGGGCTCGCCCATGGTGACGATCTCGGACTTCAGCCGGACCTTGAGCTTGCCGAACGGCGGCTCGGAGGCGGTGCTGTACTTCGGCTGAAGATCGGCGCAGCCGGGCAGCGTGCGGATATGCGCCACCGCCGCGCGGATGCCGTCCTCGCGGCCGGCGATGGTGCCATTGATACCTTCCGCCGCCAGGATCAGCGTGCCGCGCACATCGCCTTGCGCGCAGACATGACGAAGCGGACCTGCCAAGGCGGCGGGATCCTCGAAACGGGCGAAGCGATAGAGGGCAGCGACAGTCTGCATGCGCGGCGGATTATCAGAGCGCGCGGCAGGACTGAAGCGCCTATTTCCCGCCACAACCAAAGCGTAGCGTTTCGCGCATGAGGGTTCTGCACGACAGCGACGAGCGCCTGGTGGTGGCCGGCCGCCCCGGTCCGGCGGCCTGGATGACTGCCGGTATGGGCATGATCCTTGCCGTCGTCGCGCTTACCGGAAACGGTGCCGACGAGCGCTGGGAGCGGCTGGTGCCCGGCCTGCTGGGGCTGGGCCTTCTGGGGTTGGCCTGGATGGCGTTTCCATGGACCCGGACCGTCTTTGCACGAGCCGAAGGCGTCGCCGTCCACGAAGAGCGGCGGCTGCTGCACCGTCGCCTGACCGCGATTCCACTGCACGCGGTCGAGGGCGCGCAGGTCGAGGCCGAGTGGAACGAGGGCTCACGCCAGACGCGGCTGACGTTGCTGACCGCGGACGGATCCCTGCCGCTCGAGCGCAGCTACGGTTCGGGCGACCGCCGCGCCGTCGAGACCGCGATCAACGACTGGCTGACCCGGCCTTCCGCAGGAGCAGCGGGTAGCTGAAGCCTTGCGCAGAAAGCAAGCCTCAGACATACTTCGTGCATTAAGGAAATGTTCATACCATGAAAAAGCGCCCGCTTATTCTCGACAACCAGTTGTGCTTCGCGCTCTACGCCGCGTCCAACGCCATCGTCCGTTCCTATCGCCCGCTGCTGGCCGCCATCGACCTGACGTATCCGCAGTACATCGTCATGCTGACGCTTTGGCAGGACGGGCCGGGCACGACGCGACACATTGCGGACCGGCTGAAACTGGCGCCGAACGCGATCACACCGCTGATCGACCGGCTGGAGGTTGCGGGTCTCGTGCGCCGCGAGCGGGACACCAGAGACCGCCGCGTGGTGCATGTCATGCTGACCGATAAGGGGCGCGATCTGCGCGAAGCGGCCTCGGACGCCCAGTTCCAGGTCGCCTGCGCCACGGGGTTGACGGACGAGCAACTGGACGAGATGCGCGACTCGCTCCATGCGCTGACGGGTCAACTCGAGACGTCGGACGGCGCCGCCTGAGACCACCCAAGCTTGACCGCTGACGCCTTTGCGTGTACGCGGACACGGATTCCGGAAGGTCGACATCTTCCGGTCCTGAACTTACGTCAGGATCGCCACCCGTCAGCGCGTTGCGCCCGCGGGTGCGATCGCGGTTTGGCGAACGGAATTTTGCATGGCTTGCACGGCTGCATTTGCTGGGACGGGAACGGGGCGGGACTTCCGCGCCGCCTCCGGCTGTGCCTGCAAGCCTGACCTCCGTTTCCCGGCTGCGCCGGATTTGAAGGAGCCAGCCGATGTTTGAGAATCTTTCCGAACGCCTGTCAGGTGTCTTCGACAAGCTGACTAAGCAGGGCGCACTGAGCGAAGCCGACGTCTCGACCGCGCTGCGCGAGGTGCGCGTCGCGCTGCTCGAGGCGGATGTCTCGCTGCCGGTTGCGCGGGACTTCGTGAAATCGGTGCAGGACAAGGCCGCCGGGCAGGCTGTCACCAAGTCGGTGACGCCGGGCCAACAGGTCGTCAAGATCGTCCATGACGAACTGGTCAACGTGCTGGCGGGCGACGACGCCGATGCCGCCAACCTGAAGATCGACCAGATCCCCGCGCCGATCCTGATGGTCGGCCTGCAGGGCTCGGGCAAGACGACCACGACGGCGAAGCTGGCCAAGCGGCTCAAGGACCGCGATGGCAAGCGCGTGCTGATGGCCAGCCTCGACACCCGCCGCCCCGCCGCGATGGAGCAGCTTGCAGTGCTGGGCACGCAGATCGGCGTCGACGTGCTGCCGATCGTGCCGGGGCAGGACGCCGTGGGCATCGCAAAGCGGGCGAAACAGCAGGCGAGCCTGGGCGGGTACGACGTCTACATGCTCGACACCGCCGGCCGCCTGTCGATTGACGACGAGCTGATGGCCGAGGTCGAGGCCGTCCGCGACGCCACGTCACCGCGCGAAACGCTGCTGGTGGTTGATGGCCTGACCGGTCAGGACGCCGTGCATACCGCCGAGAACTTCGACGGGCGCATCGGCATTTCCGGCGTCGTGCTGACCCGCATGGACGGCGACGGCCGCGGCGGTGCGGCGCTGTCGATGCGCGCCGTCACCGGCAAGCCGATCAAGTTCGTCGGCCTTGGCGAGAAGATGGACGCGCTGGAAGAATTCCACGCCGACCGGATCGCCGGGCGCATCCTGGGCATGGGCGACATCGTCGCGCTGGTCGAGAAGGCTCAGGAGACCATCGAGGCCGAACAGGCCGAGCGGATGATGAAGCGCTTCCAGAAGGGTCAGTTCAACATGAACGACCTGAAGATGCAGCTTGAGCAGATGCAGAAGATGGGCGGCATGCAGGGCCTGATGGGCATGATGCCGGGCATGGGCAAGATGGCCAAACAGATCGAGGAGTCGGGCTTCGACGACAAGATCGTCCGCCGCCAGGTCGCGCTGATCCAGTCGATGACCAAAAAGGAACGCGCCAACCCGCAACTTCTTCAGGCCAGCCGCAAGAAGCGCATCGCCGCCGGTGCTGGCATGGAAGTCAGCGAGCTGAACAAGCTGCTGAAGATGCACCGCCAGATGGCCGACGTGATGAAGAAGATGGGCAAAATGGGCAAGAAGGGCATGATGCGCGGCGGCCTCGGCGCCCTGTTTGGCAAGGGCGGGATGCCTCCGGGCATGATGCCGCCCGGCGGAATGGGCGGCGGCATGCCGAAGATGCCAAGCGGTGACGCGGGCGGCCTGCCTCCGGGCTTTCCCGGTGGCGCGGGCACGCCCTCGCTGCCGCCGCTGTCCGGCTTCGGGAAGAAGAAATGACCGTCACGCCGATCCTGGAAACCGAACGGCTGTTGCTGCGCCGGCCCGCCCCGCGGGATGTCGAGGGGTTCATCGGCCTGATGACTTCGGAGCGCGCGCGCCACATGGGCGGGCCGAAGACCCGCGCCGAAGCCTGGCGCGGCTTCTGCACCGAGCTGGCCCATTGGGACATGCGCGGCTACGGCATGTTCGCGGTGACCATGAAGGGCGACGACACCTGCCTGGGCCTGATCGGCCCGTGGTTCCCCGAAGGCTGGGCCGAGCATGAGATCGGCTGGACCCTGTGGGCCGCCGCCGAGGGCCGGGGCATTGGAACCGAGGCCGCGCAGGCGACCCGGTCCTGGGCCTATGACGAATTGGGATGGACCACCGCGGTCAGCTACATCGCGCCCGAGAACGGCCGCTCGCGCCGTCTGGCCGAGCGTATCGGCGCCAAAGTCGACCCCGACGCGAAGCACAATTTCGGCGATGAGCCGGTGCTGATCTACCGCCACCCCTCGCCGGAGGACCTGGGATGACGACCGAAGCCGCCAAGCGCGCCGCTGCCCTGCTGGCCGAACACCGCAAGTCGATCGACCGGCTGGACGCGGTGATGATTTACACGCTCGCCGAGCGGTTCCGCCTGACCCAGGACGTGGGTCGGCTGAAGGCCGAGCATGAACTGCCGCCGTCCGATCCTGCCCGCGAAGAGCGGCAGATCGCCCGGCTGGAAGCCCTTGCAAAGGAAGCCGACCTCGACCCGGCCTTCGCGCGCAAGTTCCTGAACTTCGTGATCGCGGAAGTCATCCGTCACCACGAACAACTACGTACCGGGGACGCCTGAGGCGCCCCGACCCCGCCATTCAGAGGAGATACGACAATGGCAATCAAGATCCGTCTGGCCCGTGGTGGCTCGAAAAAGCGCCCGTTCTACCGCATCGTCGCCGCCGACACCCGGATGGCCCGTGACGGCCGCTTCATCGAGAAACTGGGCACCTACAACCCGCTCCTGCCGAAAGACAGCGAAGAGCGCGTCAAGATGGACATGGAGCGCGTGCAGCACTGGCTGAGCCAGGGCGCGCAGACCAGCGAGCGCGTGTCGCGCATGCTGGAAGCCGCCGGCGTTCTGGAGAAGAAAGAGCGCATGAGCCCGCAGAAGATGCAGCCGGGCAAGAAAGCCCAGGAGCGCGCCGAGGAGAAAGCCGCCAAGGCCGCTGCCGCCGCCGAAGCCGCTGCTGCCCCCGCCGAGGAAGCTCCGGCCGAGGAAGCTTCGGAAGAAGCCGCCAGCTGATCGGTCTGACGCGTCGTCGGAGGGCACATCATGGCCAGGCGGCCTGAGGGCATGGTCTGCGTCGGCGCGATCGCCGGCGCCTTCGGCGTGCAGGGCGAAGCGCGGGTCAAGTCGTTCTGCGCCGATCCCGAGGCGATCGCGGACTACGGACCGCTCAGCCTCGAGGACGGGCGCAGCCTGACGATTCGCCTGACCCGCCCGGTGAAGGGCGGTTTCGCCGTCCGGCTGGGCGGCGTCCCGACCCGCGAGGCGGCCGAGGCGCTGAAAGGTCAACGCCTCTACGCGCCGCGCGAAAAGCTGCCCGCCCTGCCCGACGACGAGTTCTACCACGCCGACCTGATCGGGCTGGAGGTGGTGGACACCGGCGGGCAGATCCTGGGCAAGGTCCGGGCGGTACACGACCACGGCGCGGGCGACCTGTTGGAGGTCGGCGTGCCCGGCGTCTCGCAGCCCGTGCTGCTGCCCTTCACCCGCGAGGCGGTGCCGACCGTCGATCTGGCCGCGCGCCGGATCGTCGCCGACCCGCCAGCCGGTATATTCCCCGAGCGGGCCGATGACTGACCGGCCCGCCCGATCCCACGGGCGGCTCAGCATCCGCCCGACGGCACAGCCGCGTGACCTGATGGCCGAGAGCCATGCCACCGCCGGCAGTTGGACTGCGCGGGTCATCACCTTGTTTCCCGAGGCTTTTCCCGGCGTTCTGGGCCTGTCGCTGACCGGCCGGGCGCTGAAAGACGGGCTCTGGTCGCTGGAAACGCTGCAGTTGCGCGACTTCGCCACCGGCAAGCACCGCAACGTCGACGACACTCCCGCGGGCGGTGGCGCCGGCATGGTGCTGCGCGCCGACGTGGTGGGCCGGGCGCTTGATACTGCGGCGCAGGGCGCGAGCGGTGACTGGCCGGTGATCTACCTTTCGCCGCGCGGCGTGCCGCTGACGCAGAAGCTGGCGCAGCGGCTGGCACGGGCCGATGGCGTCACCCTGCTCTGCGGCCGGTTCGAGGGCGTGGATCAGCGCGTGCTGGACGCGCGCAACGTGATCGAGGTGTCCATTGGCGACTACGTCCTGTCGGGGGGCGAGATCGCTGCTCAGGTCTTGATCGACGCAACAGTTCGGCTTATACCCCGCGTTCTCGGGAACTCGGCGTCGGTGGAGGAAGAAAGCTTCACCCACGGACTGCTGGAGCACCCGCAATATACCCGGCCTGCCGAATGGGAGGGCCATGAGATACCCGAGGTCCTGCTCTCGGGCGATCATGGCAAGGTCGCCGAATGGCGCCGCGCCCAGTCACAGGCCCTGACGAAGGAACGTCGTCCCGATCTCTGGCGGGCTCACGAAAGTGGGGACCCGATGCAAGGCCAGGAGCTCTCGGACGCGCACACCATCGCCGCAAAAGGCGAGCATGAGGACTGATACGATGAACATCATCGAGACGCTCGAGAAAGAGCAGATCGCGGAGCTGGGCAAGGACATCCCCGACTTCGCCGCCGGCGACACCATCCGCGTCGGCTACAAGGTGACCGAGGGCACCCGGACCCGTGTGCAGGCCTATGAGGGCGTCTGCATCAGCCGCAAGAACGGCAAGGGCATCGCCGGCTCGTTCACCGTGCGCAAGATCTCGTTTGGCGAAGGCGTCGAGCGTATCTTCCCGCTGCACTCGCCCAACATCGACAGCATCACCGTGGTTCGCCGCGGCAAGGTCCGCCGTGCCAAGCTGTACTACCTGCGCTCGCGCCGCGGCAAATCGGCCCGTATCGCCGAGAAGACCAACTACAAGCCGCTGGCCGACAAGGCAGAAGCCTGAAGCCCGAGGCCTACGGGCCACAATCGGCATGAAATTCGAGGGCGGTCCCGCACGGACCGCCCTTTTTCGTACCGGCGCCTGCGCGCGTCCACTTTTCGCCATGATCCGCCGTAGACTGCGGCCCCATGTCGATCCCGATGTTCATACTCCGCGCTCTCTGGATCACGCCGCAGGTAATGCTTCGCTTCCTGCCGGTGCTGATCGCTTATGTGATGATCTCTGTCGGGCTGTTCTTCACGACCGACAACCCCTGGGTCATCGGCCTGATCCTCTTCATGCTGGGCACGCTCGGATACGCCTTCCTGGTGGTGCAGGGTCTACGCGCGGCGCTGCAGGCGCTGAAACTGACCTCCGCCCCTACGGCAAGCGGACTGCTGAGGTCATCGGGAAGGATGCTTTTCGTCTTCTTCCTGCTGCAACTGCTGATGCTGCTGCTGTTCGGCGGCATTTTGCTGGCACTGTTCTACTATGTGATCTTCCCCGCGATCGATCCTGCTCTGGTGGACTACATGCGCCTGCTGGCCGAGATCGAGACATCCTCGCCCGGCACGCTGGGACCGGAGGGTGCGCTTCAGCAGAGCGAGCAGGTACAGGCCATGTTGGACGCGCAGACCAGCACCGGCATCATGTTGCTGAACTTCAGCATGTACCTGCTACTGGGCTTCGTCATGGCGCTGTTCGGCGTTCCTATGGCGGCGGTCGCCGCCAACGCGGTGCAGTACTCGCCGAACCACGATCTGATCTACGGGCTCGGCCGCTATATGCCGCATCAGGTGCTGCTCTACATGCTGCTGGTGGCGCTGCCCTCGGCACTGTTCGGGCATCTGCCGATGGAAATGCTGCTGACCATGTCTGAGCCGAACCTGACGATGCTGGCCGCGATCGGCGGCGTGCTCCTGCTCTATGGTCTCTTCGCCATGTGCCTGCCGTGGAGCGGAATGGCGCTTGCATACGGCCAGGTGCGCGAACGCGTGGTGCGCGAGCGCCAGGCCGAAGCCCGTCCCGAGATCGACTACGATGCGGCCCGCGCCGACCTGCGCTCGCTGCGGCAGGCCCGAACCTCGGAGCGCTCGGGCACTACGATGTACGACCCGAACGCCGCACGCCGGGACATGCCGCCCGCCGACGGCTGAGCGGGCTTGCGGCAGAACGGCTTTCCTGCTATCGCGCGGCATCCCGACACATGGGGGCGACCGGTTCCCGGCGCGACATTGATCGCGGCCGCAACCGGATCAGTCCCCGACCAGAGGACCTGAGATGAAAAAAGACCTGCACCCCGAATACCACGTCATCGACGTCAAGATGACCGATGGCACCACGATCCAGATGCGCTCGACCTACGGCGCCGAAGGCGACTCGCTGCAGCTGGACATCGACCCCAGCTCGCACCCGGCCTGGACCGGCGGCTCGACCCGCCTGATGGACACCGGCGGCCGCGTTTCGCGCTTCAAGAAGAAGTACGAAGGCTTGGGCTTCTGACGACCCTTTTTGGTGCCGGGGCTCTGGCCCCGGCCCGATTGCTTCGGCTATAGATTGCGACACGGCGCGCTGTCCTGCGCGCATGTTTCCGATCAAGGGGTGGCATGGCGCACATCATCGTTCTGGGGAACGAGAAAGGCGGGTCCGGCAAGTCGACCACCGCCATGCATGTCACCACCGCTCTTCTGCGCTCCGGCTATACCGTTGGTGTCATCGACATGGATCTGCGCCAGCAGAGCCTGATGGCCTACGTCCGCAACCGGCAATCCTTCGTCGCGCGCGAGGGGCTGGCGCTGCCGATGCCCGAGAGCCACGAACTCTACCCCTCGGACGAGGACAGCCAGCGTGCCGCCCAGGTCGAGGAAGAGGCCCGCTTCACCGAGGCGCTGGACAAGCTCGACCGCAACAACCGGTTCATCGTGATCGACTGCCCCGGCGCGCACACGCGCTATGCGCAGATGGCGCATTCCACGGCGGACACGCTGATCACGCCCCTTAACGACAGCCTGATCGACTTCGATCTGCTGGCCCGACTGGATCCCGGGACCGGCAAGGTGATCGGCCCCTCGATCTATGCCGAGATGGTCTGGAAAGCCCGTCAGCTACGCGCCCGCGCCGGGCTGGAGCCCGTTGACTGGGCGGTGTTGCGTAACCGCGTCTCGACCACGGACGCGATCAACAAGCGCAAGGTCGGCAAGGCCCTGAAGGAATTGGCGAAGCGCATCGGCTTCCGGATGATTCCCGGCTTTTCGGAGCGCGTGGTGTTCCGTGAGCTGTTTCTCGACGGACTGACCCTGCTGGATCTCGGGGATGCCGGTGGCGGGCGTCTTACAATGTCGAACATCGCCGCGCGGCAGGAACTGCGGGACCTGATGCGGTCTCTGAACCTGCCGGATACCGAACTTCACATCTGAAAATCGCTGGAGAAGTTTCCGCCCGGGCGCCCCGCGTGGGGGGGAAGTGAGGGCGCCCGGGCGCGTGGTCTCAGCCGCCTTGCATGACTTCGCAGGGGGTCTGGCGGGCAGCGAGGCGGGCACAGGCAGTCTGTGCCTGGTCCTGGCTGAGACCAACGAATCGGGCCCTGTACCAGCCGGGGCTTCCGGCGGGTTGCATTTCGCGCTTGGAGCCTTCCAGCGCTTCCATTTCCTGCAGGGCCGTTGTCAGCAGCAGGCGCTCGGCCTGGCTGCGGTTGTGGGTTCCGCCGAGCTGGACCACCCAGGAGCCGCCGCGGTCGGCGACACGGATGGTCTTGGCCGGCGTCGGCGCGCTACCTGCGCCCGCGTGATGAGCGACGCGGACGGTGCTCAGCCCGTTCGGACGCGCGGGCGGCGCGCTGGCGGTAGGGACGCGGCTGCCTTCGGCAGGGCCGGTCGGCACGCGGTTTGCAGCGGCCGAAGCTGTCTCGATCGCATCGGTCGGGACCGACTTGGTAGCGATCAGCGGCTCGGCATCGGCGGCGCGGATCGATGAGGCGACCGAGCGTGCGATCTCGGCCGCGGCCGCATCGCCGGCGGCAGCGGTTACGACTGGACGCGGACGCAGCTCGGGGCGCGGCGCTTCGCGCACAACGCTCGCCTTGGCGACAACGACCGACCCTGCGCCGGGCACGCTGATCCGTGCGGGACGGACGACGGCGGTACGGCGCGGCATCTTGGACAGTCCGAGGTCCATCAACTTGGCGACCTGCGCGTTGCGCGCGGCCGACGAGGAGCCACCGAACATCGACACGATCACCCGGCGGTCACCGCGCTTGGCCGAAGACACCAGGTTGAAGCCCGCCGCGCGGGTGTAACCGGTCTTGATCCCGTCCGCGCCCTCGTAGGCGTCCAGCAGGCGGCGGTTGGTGTTGTAGACCGTCTTGAGCTTGGCGTTTGTCGAGCGACGGCTGAACAGGTTGTAGTACTCGGGGAAGTCATAGAACAGCTGCCGGCCCAGGATCGCCATATCGCGCGCGGTGGACAGGTGTCCATCCTGCGTGAGACCGGAGGCGTTCTTGAATGTCGTGTTCTTCATGCCCATTTCGCGCGCGGTGGCGGTCATCAGGCGGGCAAAAGCGGATTCGCTGCCGGCGACGGCTTCCGCCATGGCGGCGGCGGCGTCGTTCGCCGATTTCACTGCCGAAGCACGGATCAGGTAACGCAGTTCGATGGACGAACCGGCGCGCATTCCGAGTTTCGAGGGCGGTTTCGAGGCCGCGTATTTCGAGATCGGGATCTGCTGGTCAAGGCTAAGCTTGCCCTTCTTTACCGCGTCAAAAACGAGGTAAAGCGTCATCATCTTCGTCAAGGATGCGGGGTGGAGTCGGGTATCCGCGTTATCGGAGTGAATGACACGCCCGTTACGCGCGTCCATGACCAGTGCCGCATAGGGTGCTGCCTGCGCTACGGTGGTCCAAGCCATGAGGACCACAGCGAGCAAAAGCCCGCTTCTTGCCTGATGTCGCATCGGTTTCTCCGCCGACTTGTGCCTGCCTCATGGAATCGCTTTTGCGATCCCTTTTTATTGTTCCTTGACGGTAGCACGGGTGTGGATAACCGAAAACCCCTTTATTTCAATGACTGGGGGCGTGTTCTTCATGCAACGGGAAAACATTTCGCGCTTGCCATGTGTTCTTGACGCAGTGCAGCAAACCGTTTATGTTGCACTGCAATAAATCACCTTTACGTGGAGAGACGACAATGGCCACCGCCGCCGAGACCGCGACCGCGAAGGTCGAAGAATTCACCGCCGACGCTCAGAAGAGCATGACCGAGCAGATGGAAAAAATGACCAAGGGTTTCGAAGACATGACCGCCTTCGGTCAGGAGAACCTGGACGCCATCGTGAAGTCGTCCGAGATCGCCGCCAAAGCCGCTGAAGGCATCGGCAGCGAAGTGTCGGCCTACTCGAAGAAAGCCTTCGAAGAAGGCGTCGCCGCCGCTCAGGACCTGGCCTCGGCCAAGAACATGACCGAGCTGATGGAAAAGCAGACCGCCTTCGCGCAGTCGGCTTTCGAAGGCTTCATGAGCCAGGCCACCAAGATGAACGAGATCTTCATGGCTGCCGCCAAGGACGTGTCCGCGCCGCTGAATAAGCGCGTTTCGGCCGCGACCGAGTCGATGAAGTCGTTCGGCGTCTGATCCTCCCTGATTTCGCCAACGACCGGAAAGGGGGCTTCGGCCCCCTTTTCATTTCTGATCATTTCATTACCACCTGTGTCCGTTCACCCCTTTTCTCATGCGGCGAGCCCGATATATAAAGGCCAACCGAGCCAGACCCGCGATGGCAGTTTGGGGAGAGCGATGCTGACCGAAATGATGGCAGGACCGTCGAAGGATGACGACGACGGCGGCGACGGTGCGGGTGAACTGGGGGTCGCGACCAAGACCAAGCCCAAGACCCAGCGTCCGCCGCTCTACAAGGTTCTGCTGCTGAACGACGACTACACCCCGATGGAGTTCGTGGTGCATGTGCTGGAGCGTTTCTTCGGCATCAACCACGCCCAGGCGGTGGAAATCATGCTTACGGTGCACAAGAAGGGCGTTGCCGTGGTCGGCGTGTTCTCGTTCGAGATCGCGGAGACCAAGGTGACGCAAGTGATGGATTACGCCCGGCGGAACCAGCACCCTCTGCAGTGCACCATGGAAAAAGAGTAGCCCCATCCTGACCTCCCGCATTTCGCTGCCCTTCGACGCGGGGCTTGAGCCCGCCGAAGGACCGGTGGTCGCGTTCGACCCGGCAGGGCCGGTCGACGGCCCCGCCCCGTTCCAGGACGCGCTGCACGTCACCGGCTTCCGTCCCGCCTGGGACCGGATCGCCGCACGCGGCGCTCATGTTGCGCTGGACGCACCCGAGAACGAGGCCGCGCTGGCGCTGGTCTGCCTGCTGCGCGACCGGACCGCCGCCTATGCCCGCATCGCCCAGGCCCTGCGCACCCTGCGTCCGGGCGGCTGGCTGTTGGTGGACGGGCAGAAGTCCGAAGGTGTCGACACAACGCTGAAGACCCTGCGCAAGCTGCTGCCTGCCGAGGGCGTCGCCGCCAAGGCGCATGGCAAGATCGCGTGGTTCCAGCGGCCCGCCGACCTTCCCGCCGAGTTCGCCGAGTGGGAAAAGGCCGCCGAACCCAGGGCGAACGCCGACGGCCTGCTGACCGCCCCCGGCATGTTCAGCGCCGACCGCGTTGACCCGGGTACCAAGATGCTGATCGAGCATGTTCCCGCAGACGCCAAGGGCGCGGCGGTGGACCTTGGCGCGGGCTGGGGCGCGCTGGCGAAAGGCGTACTGGAAAAGGCGCCGGATCTCGCCTCGCTGGACCTGGTCGAGGCGGACCACGCCGCGCTCGAGGCGGCCAAGGCCAATGTCACCGACCCGCGCGCCCGGTTCCATTGGGCCGATGCGACGCGCTGGGGGGGCGGGCCCTATGACCTGGTCCTGTCCAACCCGCCGTTCCATGTCAGCCGCGCCGCCGATCCCTCGCTGGGGCAAGCGTTTATCGCGGCGGCGGCGAAGCTGGTGTCTCCCCGCGGGCAGGTGCTGCTGGTGGCGAACCGGCAACTGCCCTACGAGCGCACGCTCGACGAACATTTCCGCAAGCGCGAGATTCTCGGCGGCGATTCGCGCTACAAAATTCTCGCGGCAAGTCTGCCGCGTCGCACCGCCAAGTCCGCCTGAGCCTGTCGGAGGGCCCTTCCCATGGCAAACTCACTCGACGGCAAGTCCGTCATCGTCACAGGCGCAAGCCAGGGGGTTGGCCTCGCCATTGCCCGGCGCTTCGCAATGCACGGCGCGCGGGTCATGATGACCGGCACCGACGAAGACCGGCTTGAGGACGAGGCCGAGGCGCTGAGAAAGTCCGAGCACGAGGTGGCCTATTTCGCGGGCGACCTGCGTGAGCGGCTGACGGTCAACAACCTGATCGCCGCCACGGTGGACCAGTTCGACCGGATCGACATCCTGGTGAACGCCAGCCGCGAGGTTCGCAAGTCCGACCCGCTGGACCCCGAGGACACGACATTCGAGACGCTGATGGACCTGAATGTCCGACCTACCCTGCATCTGAGCCAAGCCGTCGCGCGGCGGATGATCAAGTTAGCGGGCGAGATGGACCCCGAGGCCCGTAACGGCATCGGCAGCATCGTCAACGTGACCTCGATCGCCTCGCGCCGCACCCTGCCCGAACTGATGGCCTATTCGGTGGCGTCGGCGGCGGTGGACCAGCTGACACGCTCGATGGCGGTAGCCTTTGCCTCGCACGGGATTCGTGTCAACGCGATCGCGCTTGGCTCGGTCCTATCGACCAGCCTGCAAAGCGCGCTGAAAGACCGCCGGGACCTGCAGGAGAACCTGACCGCCGTTACGCCGCTGGGCCGGATCGGCGAGGCGGACGAAGCCGCTGAGGTCGCCGTCTTCCTGGCCTCGGACAACGCCAGCTTCGTCACAGGTCAGATCCTGGCAGTGGACGGCGGGCGCACCATGCTCGACCCGATGGACACGCCCGCCCACTAAGGGGCGGACCGCAACAGCATCCCGTAAAGATCGCGCGGATCGTCAGGGTCCGCCAGCAGGTCGAGCATCTGGCAGTGCCCGGTCCGCTCGACCAGCTCCCGGACATAGCACAGCGCCGAGAAATCCTCGATCGCGAAGCCGACGCTGTCGAACAGCGTGATCTGGTTTGCGTCGCGCCGACCCTGCGCCTGCGCGGTGATGACCTGCCACAGCTCGGTGACCGGATGATCCTCGTCCAGCTGCTGGATCTCGCCCTCGACACGGGTCTGCGGCGGGTACTCTACGAAGATGTCACTGCGCAGGAGGATGTCGCGGTGAAGTTCGGTCTTGCCCGGACAATCGCCCCCGATGGCGTTGATGTGCACGCCGCTGCCGATCATGTTGTCGGTCAGGATCGTCGCATACTGCTTGTCCGCGGTGCAGGTCGTGATGATCTGCGCGCCCGCGACGGCATCCTGGCCGCTGGTACAGCTGGTGACGCGCATACCGGCGCCTGAGAGGTTCCGCGCCGCCTTCTCGGTCGCCCCCGGGTCGATATCGTAGAGGCGCACCTCCTCGATCCCCAGCATGGCCCGGAAGGCCAGCGCCTGGAACTCGCACTGCGCGCCATTGCCTATCATCGCCATGACCTTCGAGCCCTCGGGCGCCAAGTGCCGCGCCGCCATCGCCGAGGTCGCTGCCGTGCGCAGCGCGGTTAGCAGCGTCATCTCGGTCAGTAGCGCCGGATACCCGGTGTCTACGTCCGAGATCACGCCGAATGCAGTTACCGTCTGGTGCCCAGTGCGAAAGTTCTTCGGATGCCCGTTGACGTATTTGAACCCATAGGCCTTGCCGTCGCTGGTCGGCATCAGTTCGATAACGCCCTCGGGCGAGTGTGCGGCGATGCGCGGGGTCTTGTCGAACTCGGGCCAGCGACGGAAGTCGGCTTCGATCCGGTCGGCCAGCTCGGTCATCATCCGCTCGGCCCCGACATCGCGGACCATGCGCATCATGTTGTCCACGCTGACGAAGGGCACCATTGCCAGTTTCGAGGGCGCGGGCGGGGTAAAAGCGTTCATCTCGGGCTCCCTTCTCAGTGGCTGCGGGTCGGACGGTCGAGGATGCGGCGGCCCATCAGGCTGGCGGTCAGGTCCACCATCAGCCGGGCGGTACGGCCGCGCTCGTCGAGAAACGGGTTCAGTTCGACGAGGTCCAACGAAGTGACGAGACCGCTGTCGTGCAGCCGTTCCATAATCAGATGAGCCTCGCGCACGGTCGCGCCGCCGGGAACGGTGGTGCCAACCGCAGGCGCGATCTCTGGGTCCAGGAAGTCGACGTCCAGCGAAACGTGCAGCAGACCGTTCGCGGCCTCGACACGCTCGAGGAACGGCTCCAGCAGGCGCAGGACGCCGTGGGTGTCTATGGCGCGCATGTCATGGGTGACGAAGGCCTGCTCGGCCAGGCGTTCGACCTCGGTCTCGTCGACCGAGCGCAGGCCCATGAAGCAGACGTTGGCGGGATCGACGCGCGCGCTCAGCGGCGGGAACAGCCCGTCGAAGCCCGGCTGCCCGGTGACATAGGCCAGTGGCGTGCCGTGCAGGTTGCCGCTGCGCGTCGTGTCGGGCGAGTGCATGTCCGGGTGCGCATCCAGCCACAGCACGAAGAGCGGGCGACCGGTGGTATTGGCATGACGCGCGACCCCGGCGACGGTCCCGGCGGAAAGCGCATGATCGCCGCCCATGAACACCGGGAAGCCGTCATGCGCCGCAGCCTCGGCAGCATCGGCCAACGCGGCAGTCCAGCCCGAGATCTCGGGCAGGTGCTTCACGCCCTGGGGCGCGGGCCCCACATCCACCTTTCGTCGCGCGACATTGCCCCGGTCCTCGACATTTCGGCCAAGGCCGGCCAGTGCGGCGGCGATCCCGGCGGTTCGCAGGGCATCCGGCCCCATGATGCACCCGGGACGCCCGGCGCCCTCCTGCACGGGTGCGCCGAGAAGAATGCAGGTTCCCTGCGTCATGAACTGCCTCCAAAAACAGGTTTTCGGCAGAATGCCCTGATCTGGATGTTCTCAGATAGTTGGAGAGTTGGTAGGTTTGATGAATATGCTGCACAAAACGCACACCACTTTGCGCAAATCGTAGAAGCGCCCATGATCGACGGCACCGACCGCACCCTGATCGCCGAGCTGCGCCGCGACGCGCGGCAACCGGTATCCTCTCTGGCCGCGCGGCTGGGCCTTTCGCGGGCGACGGTCAAGGCACGGCTGGACCGGCTGGTCGAAACCGGCGCAATCCGGCGCTTCACGGTAGAACTGGGCGAGGGTAAGGAGGACCACCGCGTGCGCGCCATCGTCCTGATCGAACTGGAGGGCAGCCTGTCGCGCACGGTGATCCGGTCGCTCTCGGCACTGCCGCAGACCGCGCGGCTGCACTCGACCAACGGGAACTGGGATCTTGTCGCGGAACTGGAGTGCGCCGACCTGAGGGACTTCGACCAAGCGCTGCGGCGTGTGCGCGAGGTTCCGGGCGTGGTCAGCAGCCAGTCCTGTCTGTTGCTGGACACGGTGGGCTGACCCGCCGGAGGGCGGAGGCGGCCCGAAAGGCCGCCACCGGGATCACTTGTCGTCTTCGTCGTCCGAGTCGCTGGACTCGGGCAGGTTGAACAGGCTGTCCGGATCGAACTTCTTTTCCTGCTCCTCCTCTTCGTTCTCGTTGCCGCCGAGCGTGAAATTCTCGAAGCCCGAGATGTTCGAGGGCATCTTCGGCTCGTCTTCCATCGCCAGCGCCTGCTCGGTCGAGACCAGCTTCATGCGGGCCTCGTCGCTCATCGCCTCGCCGGTCTTGGCGGCGCGTTTGGCGGCCTTGGCAACGGCGGCGTCCAGCTCGATCTGCTTGGTCAGGCCCAGAGCCACCGGATCGACCGGCTGGATGTTCGCCATGTTCCAGTGGGTACGGTCGCGGATCGTCTGGATTGTCGGCTTGGTGGTGCCAACCAGCTTGGCGATCTGGCCGTCGGACAGTTCCGGGTGGAACTTCACCAGCCAGGCGATAGCCGCGGGCCGGTCCTGACGCTTGGACAGCGGCGTGTACCGCGGGCCCTTGCGCTTGGTCTCGCCTTCGGCGGCCGGGTTGTACATCAGCTTGAGCCGCGCCTTGGGGTCTTTCTCGCAGCGCTCGATCTCTTCGGCGGTCAGCTGGTGATTCGCGATCGGGTCGAAACCCTTGATGCCGGCGGCGACTTCACCGTCCGCGATCCCGTTCACTTCGAGTTCATGAAGGCCACAGAACTCGGCGATCTGCCTGAACGTCAGGGTTGTATTCTCGACCAGCCACACAGCCGTAGCCTTCTGCATAAGGGGCAGCGCCATGAATCTTCGTCCTTGTCTCAACACACGGGTTTCCCGAGGAAAACCGCGGGGCATTTGCCGTATTTGCAGTTTGTCGGGGAATGCAATCGGGTGTATACCGACAAATGACAAACAGGGAAAGGGGGCTTCCGATGAAGCGGGTCCTGTCTTTGTTTTTCATGGTTGCGCTGTGCGCGCGCGTCGAAGCCGAAGAAATCGGAAATTTCGACTACTATGTCCTCTCGATGGGATGGTCGCCGAGCCTCTGCTCCACCGCAGGTGGCGAAGACTGCGCTGACCAGGCTCAGCGCGGTTTCATTCTGCGCGGCTTCCTGCCCAGCTTCGAGCGGGGGGCACCTTCATTTTGCCTTGGCGGCGCTTCAGGGCCGACGCGGGAAGTCGCGGACGCCATGGACGACATCATGATCGATGGCGACCGCGCCTGGTGGATGTGGAAGAAACACGGCAGCTGCTCGGGGCTGGAGGGAGAGACGTATCTGCGCGCCGCCCGCTACGCCTACGAGTCGATCACGCAGCCCTGGTCGCTGAAGGAGTTGGAACGCGACGTCGAGGTACCGCTCGACGCGATCCGCGAGACGATCCTGATGCTGAACCCGGAACTGCCGGAAACCGGCGTTGCCGTCACCTGCGAGCGCGGCCGCATGACCGAGATCCAGATCTGCCTCGACAAGGATCTGACACCGCGCGAATGCGGGACCGAGATTCTGCGCTCCTGCACAGAGGACCGCATCGCCATCGCGGCGATCCCGCAGGGGTAATACCATGCCCGGGGGCCCTCAGCCCCCGGCGACGTTCAGGATGATCTTCCCTATGTGACCCGAGCTTTCCATGCGGGCGTGCGCCTTGGCCGCGTCCGCAAGCGGGAAGCTTTCGTCCATCACAGGCGCAATCCGCCCGGCGGCCAGCAGCGGCCAGACCTCCCGCTCCAGATCCTCGGCAATGGCAGTCTTCGCCGCCACCGACTGCGGCCGCAAGGTCGAGCCGGTGATGGTCAGCCGCTTCACCATCGCGGGCGCGAGGTTCAATTCGACCTTCGGGCCTTGCAGGAAGGCGATCATCACCAGTCGCCCATCCTCGGACAACAGCTTGATGTCGCGGGCAATGTAGTCGCCGCCAACCATGTTCAGGCTGACGTCGATCCCTTGCCCGTTCGTCGCCGCGCGCAGCGCGTCGACATAGTCCTCGTCCCGATAGTTCACGGCCCGCTCGGCACCCAGCGACTCACAAGCGGCGCATTTCTCGGCCGAACCGGCGGTGGTGAATACCCGCGCGCCACGCAGCTTGGCCAGCTGGATCGCGGTCGTCCCGATGCCGGAAGAGCCGCCATGCACCAGGAACCGCTCGCCGGCCTGAAGGCGCGCGCGCTGGAAGACGTTGGTCCAGACGGTGAAATATGTCTCGGGCAGCGCGGCCGCCTGCTCCAGGCTCAGGCCGTCTGGCACCGGCAGGGCGTGGGTCGCGGGGCAGACGACGTATTCTGCATAACCGCCGCCCGGCAGCAGCGCGCAGACGGCATCGCCCTCGGCCCAGCGGCTGACGCCCGGGCCGACGGCTGCGACTTGGCCGCTGCACTCCAGCCCCGGCAGATCGGACGCGTCAGGCGGCGGAGCATAATTGCCCGCCCGCTGCAGGGCATCGGGTCGGTTCACGCCCGCATGGGCGACACGGATCAGGATCTCGCCCGCGCCGGGCACGGGCACCGGTCGCTCGACCGGTTTCAGCACCTCGGGGCCGCCGGGGGTGCTGATCTCCACGGCGGTCATGGTGGCGGGAAGGCTCATCAGACGGTCTCCAGCTCGGAATGGGCGAACTCCCAATAGAGCTCGCGGGCCTTGCGCATGACGGGACCGATGGGAAGGTCGCGGTCCTCGAAACGGGTCACCGGCATGACCTTGGAGGCGTTGCCGGTCAGGAAAATCTCGTCCGCCCGGTGGAAATCCGAAACGCTCAGCGAGGTCTCGACGATCTCGTGACCCGCGTCGCGCAGCAAGCCGATGACCCGTGCGCGCGTGATCCCGGCCAGGAAGGTGCCGTTCGGGACGGGCGTAAACACGACCCCGTCGCGCACCATGAACACGTTGGTCGAGGCTGTCTCGGCCACGTGATCCTCGAGATCCAGCGACAGCGCGTTGTTGAAGCCACGCTTGCGGGCGTCCTGGATGATGCGCGCGTTGTTCGGATAGAGGCAGGCGGCCTTGGCTTCGGTCAGGGCGGTATCCTGCCGGGGACGTCGGAAAGGCGAAACGGTCAGCGACAGGCCCGTCGGCTCGGGCATCGGCAGATCCTCGAGGCAGATCGCGAAGGCGGTCGAGCCGGGCTCCGCATCGATCAGGGCTGCCGACGCCTCGGTCGACCACATCATCGGACGCAGGTAGAGCGCCGCGCCGGGGGCAAAACGCTTGAGCCCATCGCGGATCAACGCGGCAATCTCGGGTCCTTCCATGACCGGATCCATGCCCATCGCGCGGGCCGAGCGGGCAAGGCGGGCGCAATGCGGCTCGAGATCCGGGGTCACGCCCTCGAAGGCGCGGGCGCCATCAAAGACCAGCGTGCCCTGCCAGGTGCCGTGATCCGCCGCGCCGAGAATGGGCAGGTTCCCCTCGTGCCATTTGCCCTGGAACCAGGTGTGCGCGACGGTGCCCATTGCCATGTTCTGTCCTTCCCGGGATCTGCGGCCGGACAAATGCCGGCCTTCATGCGGCGCGCATCTTCGCGCCGCGATCCGCCGGGTGCAACCCCGCGCGGGCGGCTAGTGCCGCCAGCGTCCAGGCAGATCCGCACCGCGCGAGCCGGGGGCGCGGATGCCGCCCAGAATACGGCCCGGACCGGCCATGAACGCGCGTCCCAGGGGATTGTCACGAACCGCCGCTTTCACCTTTTCGAACTGCATCACGTTCTCGATCCGCCGGTCGATGAAGCCCAGCGTGTCGATATGGTTCGGGCTGTCATCGCCCAGCCAGTAGAGCACGCAGGAGGAATAGACACCCGACAGCGTCATGCGCTTCGTGTACCAGTTCACATCGTCCGAGCTGTCGCCCAGCGCATTCCAGATCGTGTCTGCGGTGTGCCAGACCGCCCGCGCGCCATCCGCTGCGTGGATCGGCAAGGCAAAGAGGGCGGCGCCGCGGCGGACGGCTTCCCGGTGCGGGGCGGCGATCTCGAGTCGGGTTGCGATGGCATGGGCGACCCGCTCGGAGTAGCGCATATGAGCCAGGTCCTCGGAGGCAAGTCGACGCGCCAGTTCGTCATCGTTGGCCATATGGAACGCCATCGCCAGGTCGATGCCGCCACGTGGGAAGGCGAGACGCGCAAGCGCCGGGTCGACCTCGGCGCTGCGGACGGCATCGGCGAGGGTGCGATCCGTCCAACCGTCGAAGACGACATTGGGCAGTGCGGCGGCCAGAACGGCGTCGCGCACCTCGGTGACGGGGTCGGCCTGTGGCTTTGTCTCCTCGGTCATGCTCGGTCTCCGGCTTGGGGTGTGGAATCTCCTGTCCGGGTGTGGACAGGCCGTCTTGCGGTTGTTATATAGCGCGCTCCTGCGAAGTATCGAAACTCCAACCGCGGAAAGGTGGTGAAAACCAGTGCAGGTACAGGTACGCGACAACAATGTCGACCAGGCGCTCCGGGCTCTGAAGAAGAAACTTCAGCGCGAGGGTGTGTTCCGTGAGATGAAGCTTCGGCAGCATTTCGAGAAACCCTCGGTTAAGAAAGCTCGCGAAAAGGCCGAGGCCGTTCGCCGCGCGCGCAAGCTCGCGCGTAAGAAAGCACAGCGCGAAGGGCTTCTCTAAGCCGGCATTGCCACGCGTTGCGGGCCTTCGCGCCCGCCGAGACGGGCCCCGGGCGCAAGCCGCGGGGCTTTGTCGTTTTCAAGCTCAGGATTTGGAACCATGCCCGGAACCGACCGGCGGCGGATTTATGCGATCGGCGATATCCACGGATGCCTCGACCTGCTGGACGGTATGCTCGAGCGCATCGCGGATGATCTTGACCGGCGACCGCACGACAAGCCGCTGATCATCTTCCTCGGCGACTATGGCGACCGGGGACCGGACACGCGCGGCGTGATCGACCGGCTGATCGAACTGGAACAAGGGCCTGTCCCGACGGCGTTCCTGCTGGGCAATCATGACTTCCTCTTCCTCGAGTATCTCGACGCGATTCCTGACGCCGAAACACCGCGCATGGACTGGCTGAACCGGAACCTGGGCGGGACACAGACGCTGGCCTCCTACGGGGTCCGGGTCGGCGCCTTCGGTCAACGCCGCGCGCGCGAAGACTTCGCCAAGGCCGTGCCCGAGGCGCATGTCGCCTTCCTGAAGCGCGCCGAAAGGCTGGTGGAACTGGGCGACTACATCTTCGCCCATGCCGGGATCCAGCCCGGCGTACCGGTCGCGAGCCAGCAGCTGACGGACCTGATCTGGATCCGGGAGCCGTTCCTCTCGGACCCACGCCAGCATCCGGGGATCGTCGTTCACGGGCATACGATCGTCGAGCGGGTCGAAAACCGTGGCAACCGGATCGCGGTCGATACCGGGGCAGTGTTCACCGGGAACCTCTCGTGCGTGGTTCTGGATGGGCCGCGGCAGGAACTGCTGACCGACGCCGGGCCTGTCGAGCTTCCGGTGATCCGCTGAGGCTCAGCGCATCCCTGCGAGGACGCGGACGAAGGTCAGCATGTCTTCGGTCGCACCGAAGCGCCCGAGGTCCTCGTGTCCGCCGCCTTCGTAGACCCGGATGAACTTCGGTTCCTTAGCCGCATCGAACAGCTCCTCGGCCTGCTCCAGCGGCACCCGGTCGTCGCCCGCCCCGTGCAGGATCATCAGCGGAGCATCCACGTCACCAATATGGCCGAGAACCTCGTACTCCTCGCCCGCCAGCATCCAGCACCCGGGAAGAAGACCGATCAGGCCCGACGTCGCCTCGCACAGCCGAGTGAACGGCGCTTCGAGGATCACGGTCAATTCTTCCTGCTCTGCTGCCAGACGTGCGGCAATGGCGGCGCCCAGAGAGAAGCCGTAGATCACGCGCTTGTTCTCGTCGATGGGGCGGCCGAACAGATCGTCCAGCCCGGCGAAGAGACGGCGGGCGTCGCGGAACAAAGCCTCTTCCGAAGGCTCGCCGGGTTGAGCGCCACCGCCTCGGTAGGCCATCGCGGCGATGCCGAAACCGGCGTCGGCGATGTCGCGCAGCCGCGGCTCGTAGACCGACAGCGCACCCACGTCCCCCATGAAATAGACGAAGATTGGATGCGCTTCGGTTTCGGGCTGGGTGACCCAGACCTCGAGCGCGGGGTCGTCACCATGCGCAGGCAGCAGCTCAACCGACGTACGCGGCAGGTCTGCCGGTCCCGCCTCGGTCGTTGTGAACAGGTATATGAAATCGGTGCGCAGGAACCAGAGCGCGCCGAACAGGAGCGAAACGATCAGAACGACGACGAGGGCGAGACGACCGGCTGCGTCCATCAGTTAATCGCCCCGCGCGCTTCGGGCGGGAGCTCCTTGGCGGTATCATACTCGTAGACGTAGCGGTCTTCGACCTGCAGCATCCGGGCGACCTGCGAACGCAGCTTTTCAGGGTAGAAGCTCGACTCGAACTGCGGCAGCCCGTCGACGTCGTTCAGAACCTTGATCGTGTGCGTTGTGCAGAAGGATTTCGGGGACGGACCCTGCGCCTGTGCGCGGCGCAACGTCTGTTCGGCCACGTCGCGGGAGACGTAGATCTTCTGCACATGCACATGATGCGAGAACCTGGCGTGGTAGCGCTCGTAGTAGTCGATCATACGATCAGTCGCACCATAGTGAATGTCGCCGCGTTCCGGCATCGAGTCATGCTGAAATGTACCCGCAGGGTCGTAGATCACCCTTTCGGAGGCGTTAATGAAAAGCGCCGTATGCGCCGCCCTGTCGGACTTGTTCGAGACCATCGAGACGACCGCGACATATGGTTCTTCGTCCGAGACGTGACGCGCGCGCGAGATCTCTTCGTAGGGGGCGGCCTCTTCCACCGCGCAGCCGGCCACGGTCATCAACAGCAGCACCGGGGCAAACAGGCGTACAAGACGCATGGGCGATTCCTTCGTCAGGAGCTTCGCGCCGCGCGCGTGCACTCCTCCTGTATCCGTCTGTAGTCCGGGCCGTACCGCTCGTCGAAGGCGACGATGGTCCGGTCGTCGAACTGCGCGTCTTTCGATAGCACGTCCATCAGCTTCATCAATGCCGAGACGCCGCCGCTGCCGAAACCTGATTCGAAACGTGTCAAGATGCACACGGCACGGGACTGCCGCTGACCGGCATCGAAGCCGGCGATCGGGGAATTCGGAAGTTGTGCGTGAAACCGGTCGCTGAGCCGAACGAAACGGCCGACGGTGGTCGAATCAACGGACCACACGGGCGCGGCGACCAGGATCATCCACGCCGCCAGCGCCCCACTGAGAATGCGCCGCGAGGCGCGTTCCATCAGGAATTGAAGATCGCCAGGAAGATCAGAATGCCGGCGCTGAGGCCGAACAGCCAGATCCAGAACTTGATGAACCCCTCAAAGGTCTTTTCCTGTTCGGTGATGTCCATCTTGCCGTGCTCGTATTCCGACATGTCATGGTCTCCGGTTGCAAAGCCTAGCGTTGCCGCTCCATTACGAAAAGCGCAGGGGATTGTCACGCGCAATCCGTGGATTCCGCAAGTCTCCAGGCCCAGGCGCCGTCATTGCGGCGTCGTCGTGCGATACAGCCCAGCCGGTGCAGGTGGTTCAGATGGCCCACCGCCTCGACCAACGCCAGCCCATACTCTCCTTCGCCGATCTCGCGCCGGTAGAGCGCCGGGAAGCACTCGTGCGCGGTCCGCTCGACGCTCAGGTGCTTCTCAAGCCGGGCGAGCGCGCCGTGGTGATTTCCGATCAACTGCTCCAGCCGTTCGGGCAGGCCATAGAATGGCAGCTTGTGCCCCGGCAGGACGTAGTGCCGATCCGTCGCCAGCAGCTTCAGGCGCTGGCAACTGTCCAGCCATTCGCCGACCGGGTCGGCCTCGGGCTCGGTCGGATAGACGCCGAGGTTCGGCGATATCCCCGGCAGCACCTGGTCGCCCGCCAGAACGAGCGTCCCGTCCAAGGACCAGAAGGTCGCGTGATCCGGCGCGTGCCCGTTGCCCAGCCGCACCGTCCAGGCCCTGCCACCCATTTCGACCACGTCGCCCTCGCCGATCCGGCGGAAGCCCAGCGGGATCGAGTGCACGACGTCCGAGAAATTGAACGGGCGTTCAGAGATGCGTTTCTGAAGCAGCGGCGCGGGCATGCCGGCGCTGCGCAGGAACTCGATCTGCGGCTCGGTCGCCTTTTCCTGCACATCGAGCGTCAACATACGCGCCATCAGCCAGGCGGTACGGGTGGCCCAGATTTCTGCACCGTGCGCGGCGAACCAGCCCGCCATGCCGACGTGATCCGGGTGGTGATGGGTCAGCACGACTTTCGTCACCGGCTTTCCCGCAAGCGGACCAGTCAGCAGGTTCTCCCACAGCGCGCGGGACTTCCCGGAGTGGAAGCCGGTGTCGATCAATGTCCAGCCGTCCCCTTCGTCCAGCGCGTAGACGTTGACGTGATCCAGCTTCATCGGCAGCGGAAGGCGCATCCACAGGATGCCCGGCGCGACCTCCTGCGCCTCGCCCGAGGCGGGCGGACTGTCGTGCGGGAAGCGCAGGTCGTCCAATCCGCCGTCCATGCTCAGGAGGCCAGCGCGTCGGCGTCGAGCGCGTAGAGATCCGCCGCCCCTGCCCCGGCGGCAGTGCAGAGCGCCGGCACCTCGGGCAGCATTTGTAGAATCGCGAAGCGCGCGAGCGGCAGGCGGTCGGCCTCGGCCAGCCCGGCCTTGAGCAGGTAGTGCCCGCCCAGTACCAACGCGAAGGCGCGCAGGAACGGCGCGGCCCCGGCGAAACGGTCGTTCAGATCCTCAGCAGCCAGCATATCATCGAGCGACGCGGCAAGCGCATCGGCCGCCGCCTTCAACCCTTCGGCCAGTTCCGGCACGCCGCCCGCAGCCGCAACGGTGGCCGAGACCTCGTCCAGGAGCGCCCGCGCTGCCGCGCCGCCGTCCATCAGCTTGCGCGCCACGAGGTCCATCGCCTGGATGCCGTTGGTGCCCTCGTAGATCGCGGTCACGCGGACATCGCGGTAGAATTGCGCCGCGCCGGTTTCCTCGATGAAACCCATGCCGCCGTGCACCTGAACGCCAAGCTCCGAGACGCGGCAGCCGGTGTCGGTGCCGAAGGCCTTAGCGATCGGAGTGAGAAATGCGCCCCGCGCAGCCCAGTCGTCGCCCTGTCCCGCCTTGGTCATGTCGAGGCTCAGCGCGCAGTCGAGGCAGATTGCCCGCGCCATCGCGGTCTGCGCCTTCATCGTCATCAGCATCCGACGCACGTCGGCATGATCAAGGATCGTACCGGTACCGCCCGCAACCATCGGCTTGCCCTGCTTTCGCTCCAGCGCATAGGACAGCGCCTTCTGATAGGCGGCCTCGGCCTGGCTCAGTCCCTCGACGCCGACGCCGAGGCGGGCGTTGTTCATCATCGTGAACATCGCCGCCATCCCGCCATGCGGCTTGCCGACGAGCCAGCCTTTCGCGCCGTCAAACTGCATCACCGCCGTCGGCGAGCCATGCAGGCCCATCTTGTGCTCGAGCGATACGACCGACAGGCTGTTGGCCTGCCCCGGATTGCCTTCTGTGTCCGGAATGTATTTCGGCACCAGGAACAGGCTGATGCCCTTGGTCCCTGGCACCCCGTCCGGCAGGCGCGCGAGCACCAGGTGACAGACGTTCCCGGCCACGTCGTGATCGCCCCAGGAGATGTAGATCTTCTGTCCGCTCACCGCATAGGTGCCGTCGTCGTTCGGCTCGGCCCGGCTGCGCAGCGCGCCAACGTCCGAGCCCGCCTGCGGCTCTGTCAGGTTCATCGTGCCGGTCCACTCGCCCGAGTTCAGCTTGGGCAGGTAGAGGTCGCGCAAGGCATCGTCCGCGTGATGCTCCAGCGCCTCGATCTGGCCCTGGGTCAGCAGCGGGCACAGCGACAGCGACAGGCAAGCGCTGCCAAGCATCTCGTTCACACAAGAGGTCACGGTCATCGGCAGACCCATGCCGCCCCATTCGGGATCGCCGGAGATGCCCACCCAGCCGCCCTCGGCGATGGCGCGGTAGCCATCGGCATAGCCCGGAGAGGTCCGCACGACACCGTTCTCGAGGTAGGCCGGATGCAGGTCGCCCGCCCGGTTCAGCGGCGCCAGCACATCCTCGGCCAGGCGCGCGGCCTCGGCCAGGATGGCGTCGGCGGTGTCGGACGTCGCCTCGGCATAGCGCTCGGTGGCGGCCAGCCGATGGCCTCCCAGAACCGTGTCCAGATAGAACCGCATGTCGCGGATCGGCGCGCGATAGGTCATCCCGTCCTCCCGATTGCCGCTTGTCACGCGGCGCATTACCTCTCATACCGCAGGCCCGAACCGTAGAGCCCGCCCCACTGGTGGACAAGGACCGACGCTGCGTCATGAAGCACCCGCCGTCCGAGAACACGATCCGGCTGAGCGCCACAGACCGCGGACTTCGCGCCGCGGCAGCGATGCTGCGCGATGGGCGGCTGGTCGCATTCCCGACCGAGACGGTCTACGGGCTGGGCGCGGACGCCACCGACGACCGGGCGGTTGCGGGCATCTTCGACGCCAAGGGCCGGCCCCGGTTCAATCCGTTGATCGTCCACGTCCCCGACCGCGCTGCCGCCGAGGCGCTGGCCGAGTTCGACCACGACGCCGAGATCCTTGCCGACGCCTTCTGGCCCGGCCCGCTGACGCTGGTACTGCCGCGCCGGCCCGGCGGTCCGCTGGCCGACCTTGTGACTGCAGGCCTGCCAAGCGTCGCGATCCGGGTGCCTGCGCACAAGACTGCACAGGCACTTCTCCGCAGTTTCGGCGGGCCGCTGGCCGCACCTTCGGCCAATGCGTCCGGCAAGATCAGCCCCACGACGGCGGATCATGTACTGGAAACGCTCGGCGGTCGCGTCGCCGGGGTGGTCGACGACGGACAGACGGGAGTCGGGCTCGAGTCCACCATCGTCGGTCTGACAGACGGCGTGCCGCGCCTGCTGCGTCCCGGCGGACTGCCCGCCGAGGCAATCGAGACCGCGCTGCGTCGCCCCGTCTCGGGACCGGCCGAGGCCGAGGGGATTACCGCGCCGGGGCAGATGAGCTCTCACTATGCGCCGGGCGTGCAACTGCTGCTGAATACCGACGTTGCGGATGCGGGCGCGCTGTGGCTGGCCTTCGGCCCGCTCGAAGGCCGGCGGGGGCTGAGCCTTTCGGAAAGCGGCGATCTGGTCGAGGCGGCGGCGAACCTCTTCGCACATCTGCACAGCCTCGATGCGATGGCGCGCGAGGCGGGGATGGACCGCGTGCTGGTGGACCCGATACCGGACACCGGTCTGGGTCGGGCGATCAATGACCGGCTGCGCCGCGCAGCCGCGCCGCGTCCCGGCGACGCCGAGTAATCACTGCGAAATATCAGGCCCGACCACCCTCGGCCGACAGCAGGCGCGGGTCGATGCCGATCCGCTCCATCGCGCTGGCCCAGCGGTCCTCGGGCCGGGTGTGGAACACCAGCGCTTCGTCCGCATCGCAGGTCAGCCAGCCGTTCGCCTGGAACTCCTGCTCCAGTTGCCCCGGCCCCCAACCCGCGTAGCCCAGCGCCAGAAGGCTGCTTTGCGGACCATTGCCCTCGGCGATGTCGCGCAGGATGTCCAGCGTCGCGGTCATGCCAAACCCGCCCAGCACAGGCATGGTCGCACCCTCGACGGAATACTCGCCCGAGTGCAGCACGAACCCGCGGCCATGCTCCACCGGGCCACCGAAATAGACCGGCGGACCCTTGATCCGGCCCGAGATCGGAATTTCCAGCTGTTGAAGCAGGTCGGGAAAGGTCAGCTCGTCCGCGCGCTTGTTGACCATCAACCCCATGGCCCCGTCCGAGGAATGGGCGCACATGAAGATCACGGCACGTTCGAACCGCAGGTCCCCCATGCCGGGCATCGCGACCAGCAGCTTGCCCTCGAGAAAGGCAGGTGTATCGTTCATACTCAAATAGATGGCGTGTGGCCGGGAACCGATCAAGCGCCATCTGACGTTCAAGTCGCGCTAACCGAGACGTGAGTTCCCATGCGCGGCCGCAATGCCTAGATATTTCGCAACGCAAATGGAACGACCGAGGCACCGTGCCCAAACCGCATATCCGCGCAGCTCTTCTGCTTTCGACCGTCCTTGCGTCGGCCGCACCGGGCCTCGCCGTGGCCCAGATGGCCAAGATGACGCTGCTTCCCGGATGGCAGACCGAGCGCGGAACGCGGATGGCCGGGATCCGGATCACACTTGAACCCGGATGGAAGACCTACTGGCGCGCGCCCCAGGGCTCCGGCATCCCGCCGCAGTTCGACTGGAGCGGCTCGCAGAACCTCGCCGGGCTGACCGTGCACTTCCCCGCGCCCGAGATCTTCGAGAGCTATGGCATGCGCTCCCTGGGCTACCACGACCAGGTGGTGTTCCCGGTCGAGATCGCGGCCAAGGACCCGGCCCAGCCGATCTCGCTGGTGCTTGGCATGGGATATGGCGTCTGCGAGGATGTCTGCATTCCGGCGGTCTCCAGCGACCGCCTGACGATTCCGGCGGGTGCAAGCGGCAATGAGGCCGAGATTCGGGCCGCCTGGCAGAGCCGCCCCGTTTCGGCCAAGGCGGCGGGTTTTTCGGGCGCGGGATGTTCCATCCGCCCGGAGGGCGACGGCTACGCCATGACCGCGCTACTCGACTACCCCGGCACTCCAGCCAAGCCCGAGATGGTGGTCTTCGAGACCGGAGCCGAGGATGTCTGGATCACGCCCGAGCGGATATCCACAGGTTCAGGCGGCCTTCGGATCGACGCCTCGGTCGAGTATTTCGGCGATGGCGCGTTTGCACTGGACCGCAGCGCGCTTCGGCTGACGATGTTCGGAGAAGGGCAGCCGGTCGAACTTCTGGGTTGCCCCGCGCTCTGATCGCTAGAACGGCAGGTCGATGCGCCCGGCCAGCCAGTGCTCGATGAGGAAATGGGCGATGGCACCCTTCCGCGCGGGCCTCAGACGCGGTGTCTCGGCATGGCGCTCGGCCAGCAATTCCTCGCGGGAGATCCAGAACGCATCCTGAAGCTCGATCGGGTCCAGCGTGATTTCGTCGGTCAACGCCTCGGCCCAGCAACCGATCATCAGCGACGCGGGGAACGGCCAAGGCTGGCTGGAGAGATAGCCCACCCGGCCCACCTTCACCCCGGTCTCCTCGACTACCTCGCGGCGTACGGCGGCCTCGATGCTCTCGCCCGGCTCCATGAACCCGGCCAGCAGGGAATACATATCCTCGGGCCAGGCGGGCGAACGTCCCATCAGCAGGCGGCCCTTGTGCAGCACCAGCATGATGACGACCGGATCGGTGCGCGGGAAATGGCTCGCCCCGCAGGACGGGCACTTGCGCTGCCAGCCAGCCTGGCTCACCTCGGAGGGCGCGCCGCAACGCGCGCAGAAGCCGTGCGTCTCGTGCCAGGCCAGTATTCCCTTGGCCGCCGCGGCATCGCCAGCATCCTGTGGCTCGAGCCTCGACATCGTGCCGCGCAGGTCCAGAAACCCGTACTCGGGGGCCGAGGGGTGGCAGTTCACTGTCACATCGGCAAACCCGGTATCCGTGGCCGCCGCTGGATCGATCCAGGCGGATATATCATGCGCGAACCGGGGCGCTCCGTCCTCAAGCCCAAGAAAGATCGGCGATTCGGCGGCATCGCCCAGAATCGGCGCATCGGGCGGCAGCCATGCGAGACGCGGAGCTTCTTCGCCCTCGAACAGCACCTTGCCGCGCCAGAGCACCATGCTCCGCGTGCGCGGATCGTCCAGCAGCGTCTCTGCATTGCCCCGCAGATGCGCCGCGCGGTCGATGCGGCCGCCGGCGAACAGCACGTCTTCACTGTCGAACATGTCGCGCTCCCTTGCCTGTCCGGTTGCTTCTAGCAGGCAGGGACGGCGTGCCAAGGGCCAGCTGGGCTGGGGTCCTTGTCTCCGCGGAACGTGATCGCTATATGGGGAATTGAGAGGTTGGTGCGGGCGAGCGCCTCGCCAACCCGGTCAGGTCCGGAAGGAAGCAGCCGTAACGAGCCCCGTTCGGGTCGTTTCCAGCCTCTCACCCATCACCACAGGTGAGTTTGCGCCGCGCGCCCGATCCTATCGGGCGCGCGTGCATGTTCAGTTCAACGCAGAGCGCTTGCGAGACGGCCGGTGACCGTCGCACGCGCTGCCGGGCCATAGGTCCGAACGTCCGAGCGAAGCTCGGGGAACAGTTTCAGGATTTCTTCGCGGACCGCTTCGCCGACCTTGTCCAGCGCGATCTCGGCGGGATGGAAGCTTTCCGACGGAGCGCCGTTACCGAAGATGATCTCGTGACGGTCGAACAGGACGTGCACGTACTCGACGGTGTCCAGGTCGGTGGCGACGCGAATGTCGCTGTCGTTGACCAGGTCGCGGGCGGGGATCAGCACTTCCGACTCACCGAACAGCGCCTGGGCCTTCCAGCCCGAGACCAGGACACGGTGCCACGGCGACACCAGCAGGTCCTGCGCCGGGCTCTGCTCTCCCAAGGCGCCGGCCTTGATGCGGATCGGTGCAAGCTCGCCCGCCGCGGTGGCCATACGGCGGCCGACCCAGCGCACGGGCTGCGCACCGTGGTCGGCGGTTAGGACCAGGTCACCCTCTACGAGCGCCTCCACGGCGACTTCACCCGTGGGGGTGCGGATCATGGTGCCGGCGGCGAAGCAAACGGCGATACCAGCGTCACCGTCGATCGGCGTAGCACTATCCACGTTATCGAGGACGTCCTTGCGGAATTTCTCGTCAACCGGGAGCTGACCGCCATCGGCGTTTGCGAAATAGAGCGTTCCGTCAGTCGCCTCAACAATGACGACGTCGTAGCTGTCGCCGTCCTTCGCCACGACGGTATTCGTGTAGAAGTTGCCGTTTTCGAGCGGCGTCCCAGTCAGGTCGCTGCTGGAAAGTACGTTGTCACCAATATCGACGCTCAGCGCCGGGTCGAATTCGGTCTCGGACCCGGCACCCTGCCCCGACGGATCAGCAAGGTAGAACTCCAGAATTGCCATCTTACTTCCTTACTCAAAGACGTTTCTTGCCACTCGACACCAAGCCGCGGCGATTTTTGGTTTTCGGAAACGCGCGCTTGGTACGCGCGTGATTGCTGCAAGGCGTCTGTTGCCGGTTAAATATGGTTAAGGAATGATAAACAACGTTTTCTTTGTGGCACTGTTAATGAAAATCTACCAATGGTTGTAAAATTAACTGGATTATTATTTTTGAGTTGATCGACTGCACAATAAAAGCGCGAAGCCCGCTGAATCTCTACAGCGGGCTCACGTTTTTGTGTTTAAGTCTATACGCTCAGAACAGCGCGCGCGCATCCCGTCCGGTAACCGTGGGGCGCGCCGAGCGCCCAAAGGCCGTATAGTCGTCACGCAATTCCGGGAACAGTGTCAGGATCTCGCCGCGGACGGCCTCGCCGACCTTTTCGAGTGCCAGTTCTGCCGGATTGAAGCTCTCGCTCGGCGCGCCGTCGGCCCAGACGATCTCGTGACGGTCGAACAGGATATGCACGTATTCGACCGTCTTCATGTCCTCCACCGGGCGAATGGTCTTGTCATTTATCAGGTCCCGCGCGGGCACAAGTAGCTCCGGCTCCCCGAACAGCGCCTGGGCGCGCCAGCCTGAGATCATCATCCGGTGCCAGGGCGAAACCATCAGTTCGCGAGTCGGGACCCGTCCATCGATCGCCCCTGCCTCGATCCGCACCGGAGCGAGTTCCCCATTTGCTGAAACGGTGCGCCGCCCGACCCAGCGGACGGTTTGCGGACCGTGGTCAAGCGTAAGCACCGTATCGCCGGGCTGAAGAGACTCGACCGGAACCTCGCCGGTCGGGGTCAGGATCATCGTCCCGGCAACGAAGCAGATGACGACATCGTCGACGGGGCCAGTGGCGCCGTCGATGCTCGCAAGTTCATCATACCGAAAGTTGACGTCGGTCGGCAGTGTACCGCCATCAGCTGCCGCGTAGTAGTAGACACCATTCACGTCGAGAACGATGACATTGTAAGTCGGCGCGTTCACACCACCCTTCGCAGTGATAGTCTCGGTATAGATCTCAGCGCCGTCATATGGCGTGCCATCCAGATCACTGGTGCTGAGCGTCTGATCTACAATGTCAATCAGCTCATCTTCGGTGAAGTAGGTATCAGAGTCGTTTGAAGGCGATCCACCATCAGGGACGATCGAATAAAATTGCAGCAGGGCCATGTACTACTCCTCACCTGGTTAACCGCCTCGCCAGCAGTGCTTGCGGTCGGGCGTCCGACCGGCACCTTGTTTTTGCGAGTGCGCGATCCAGTCGCCGATCTGCACCCACTGCCACTATATTGTGTTTACGTTATGTTAACCTATGGCAAAATGTTGACGAAGTTAATTTCGGACGAGGCGTTGCGCGGCCGCCGCGATTGACCCCGGCCCGAAACCTGATAGCGGTAACCCATGGAAGCGACCTCCCCGACGCCATACCAGGTTCTGGCCCGGAAATACCGGCCAGCCAACTTCGCCGACCTGATCGGGCAGGACGCGATGGTGCGCACCCTGCGCAACGCGTTCGAGGCCGACCGCATCGCCCATGCCTTCGTGCTGACCGGGGTGCGCGGGGTCGGTAAGACCACGACCGCGCGGATCATCGCCAAAGGGCTCAACTGCATCGGACCGGACGGCAACGGCGGCCCGACCACAGATCCCTGCGGCGAGTGCGAGCCCTGCAAGGCGATCACCGAAGGCAGGCATGTCGACGTGCTGGAAATGGACGCCGCAAGTCGCACTGGCGTCAACGACATCCGCGAGATCATCGACAGCGTGCACTACCGGGCGGCCTCGGCCCGCTTCAAGGTCTACGTGATCGACGAGGTGCACATGCTGTCCACCTCGGCTTTCAACGCGCTGCTGAAGACGCTCGAGGAACCGCCCGAGCACGTAAAGTTCATCTTCGCCACGACCGAGATCCGCAAGGTGCCCGTCACCGTGCTATCGCGCTGCCAGCGCTTCGACCTGCGCCGGATCGAACCCGAGGTGATGATCGCGCACCTCTCCGGCATCGCCCAGAAGGAAGGCGCCGAGGTTGACGCGGACGCGCTGGCGTTGGTCGCCCGCGCCGCCGAAGGTTCGGTGCGCGATGCGCTCTCGCTGCTCGACCAGGCGATAGCCCACGGGCATGGCGGCGTCGGGGTCGAGCAGGTCCGCGGTATGCTGGGCCTCGCCGACCGGGGCCGGGTCATGGACCTTTTCGACATGATCTTGACCGGTGACGCCCCCGGCGCGCTAGGCGAGCTGTCGGAACAATACGCCGCCGGGGCCGACCCGATGGCCGTACTGCGCGACCTGGCCGAGATCGCCCACTGGCTGTCGCTGGTGAAGATCACCCCCGAAGCCGCCGACGATCCCGCTATCGGGCCGGCCGAGCGTGACCGGGGCCGCGAGATGGCCGGCGGGCTCGGCCTGCGGATCCTGACGCGGATGTGGCAGATGTGCCTGAAGGCGCTGGAGGAGGTCTCCGCGGCCCCCAGCCCGATGATGGCCGCCGAAATGGCCGTGATCCGCATGACGCACATGGCCGACCTGCCGACGCCGGGCGATCTGGTCCGGCAGTTGACCGAGAACCCGCCGCTGCCGCCCGCCCCAGGCCCGGCACCGGCGGCTCCGGCTCCGCAGGGCGGTGCGTCCGGCCCGACCGCGCACGCCCGCGCCGGCGCGCCCGGCGGCATGACCCACGCGCCCCGTGCGCAGGCCCAGCGCGCCCCGCGCGCCGAGGCCGATCCGCTGGCGCGCTTTGCCAGTTTCGACGATGTGGTCGAACTGATCCGCACCCGCCGGGACGTCCACCTGCTGATCGAGGTCGAGACCGGCCTGCGCCTTGCCCGCTATGCACCGGGGCGCATCGAGTTCGAGCCGACCGCAAGCGCGCCGCAGGACCTTGCCGCGCGCCTCGGCCGCCAGCTCCAGACCTGGACCGGCGCCCGCTGGGCGGTCTCGGTCGTCAGCGAGGGCGGCGGCAAGACCATCGCCGAGGAACGCGCCGAGCGGCGCACCGACCTCGTAGGGCAGGCCATGCGCCACCCGATGCTGCAGGCGGTGCTGGCCGCCTTTCCCGGCGTGACCGACGCCAACATTCGCGTCAACGAGGCCCCGGCCGAGGACGCGCATGCGGCTCCTCCGCCCGAGCCGGACGACGACTGGGATCCACTCGACGATTTCGACTGACAACAGGCACGACCGAGCCGCGTGGCTTGTCTCGCACCGGTGCCGACAGTATGTGAGGCGCAATCCGCCGCAACGAAGGGGCATTGATATGCTGAAGGGACTGGGCGGTCTTGGCGATATGGCCAAGATCATGAAACAGGCGCAGGAGATGCAGCAGCGCATGGCCGAGGCGCAGGAAAGCCTCGACCGGATCACGGTCACCGGCGAGTCCGGTGCCGGGTTGGTGAAGGCCACCGCGACCGCCAAGGGCGAGTTGACCGGGCTGGATATCGATCCGTCAATCTTCTCGCCAGACGACAAGGAAGTCGCCGAAGACCTGATCCTCGCGGCAATCAAGGACGCGCAGGCCCGCGCCTCGGAAGCCGCCAGCGCCGAGATGGCCAAGGTCACCGAAGGCATGGATCTGCCGCCGGGAATGAAACTGCCGTTCTGAGAGGACGGCTCCCCCGCTTTGCGGACCGGGATGCGGCCCTCTTGTGGTACTGTGGCGCTGGCCGGAGCAAACCGGCCGCGTAACGATCACGAGGGGGAGGGTGCGATGTACGCACGCATAACACGCTACAAGGTCAAGCCCGGACATGTCGAAGCGGCGACGGCGCAGGCCGAGTCGATGAAATCCGACATCATGAGCCTTCCGGGGATCAAGCATTTCGTCAACGCCATCCGCGAGGACGGCGAGGGCTACATCGTCGCCCTGATCTCCAGCGAAACCGACGCACGCGAAAGCCTGCCCCGCGTGCGCGAGATCTGGGGCCGAATGGCCGACCATCTCGACGGCATGCCGGCGCCCGAGGGCTTCGAGGTGGTCGCGCAATGGGACAATCCCTGATCGCATTCCACGCTTGACCCGCCATGCCAACCGGCTAACACCGGGACATGGGTGAAGGTGGCAAGGAAATCGAACGGCTCGTGGACCTGATGGCCCGGCTGCCGGGGCTGGGTCCCCGGTCTGCCCGCAGGGCCGTGCTGGCCATGATCAAGAAGCGCGAGCTGGTGATGGAGCCGCTGTCGCGCGCCTTGGCCGATGTCGCCGCGACCGTCCGCGAGTGCGAGATCTGCGGTAATATCGGCACCGGTCCGCGCTGCGCGATCTGCCTCGATCCCCGGCGCTCGGATGCCGAGCTCTGCGTGGTCGAGGATGTCGCCGATCTCTGGGCGATGGAGCGGGGCGGCAGTTTCCGCGGCCGCTACCATGTTCTGGGCGGCGTGCTGTCGGCGCTCGACGGTGTCGGCCCTGACGAATTGCGGATCCCGGCGCTGGTGGCGCGGGTCGAGACCGGCAATGTCTCCGAGGTGATCCTTGCGCTGAACGCCACTGTCGACGGCCAGACCACCGCGCATTACATCGCCGACCAGTTGGAACGGATGCCGGTCGAGGTCACCTCGCTGGCGCAAGGCGTCCCAGTGGGCGGCGAGCTCGACTACCTGGACGACGGCACGATCTCCGCCGCGTTGCGGGCCCGTAAGAAGTTCTGAACCTCAGGCCTCCGGCCCATGACCTTCGTTTTTTCAGGCCTCCGGCCCGCCGGGTGCCCGCGACGCCGCGCGCAAACGCCGGCGCCGCACCGCCTCGCGCTGCGCGATATAAAGCGTCGATGACACGATGATCGCCGCCCCCACCAGCGTCGGCGCGTCGATCACCTCGTTATAGACCAGGTAGCCCGCCAGCCCGACGATGACGATCCGCAGATAGGTCACCGGCGCCAGCACCGAGGCCTCGCCATGCCGGTAGGCCTGGATGTCCGCCAGCCCGCGCAACGTCCCCGCCGCGACCAGCACCATCAGGATCGCCCAGTAGCCCGGCGTGGACGGCAGCGACCACACCGGCAACCCCGCCGGAACCGAGACGATCAGCGTCATCACGTTCGCCGAGACCAGTCCCGCCGCTGGCCCGTCCGCCTCGGCCAGATCCCGCGACTGGGTCAGTGCCACCGCATAACAGGCCGAGGACGCCAGCGCCGCCAGCATTCCCGCATCCCATCCCTGCACGCCGGGCCTCAGGATCACGATCGCCCCGACAAAGCCCGTGGCGACCGCGGCCCAGCGGCGCGGGCCGACCCGCTCGCCCTGCAGGGTCGCGGCGAGGATGGTCGCGAAGATAGGTGCGGTGAAGAACAGCACCGATGCGGTCGCCAGCGGCACATGCGACAGCGTGTAGAATCCGAGCTGCGTGGCGATCCCGATCAACGCGCCCCGAACGACATGGAGCCAGGGGCGTGAGAACCGCATGCTTCGCAACTGCTTGCTGAAAGGCAGGACGGCAAGGATCAACGCGACGATGATGACCGCACGGACCAGCACGATGGCGCGGCTGTCGACGTCGACGCTCAGCGCCCGGACGGCGACCGCCATGACGCTGGCCATGAGGACGGCGACCAGCATCCACGCAATCCCGCGCAGATTGTCGATCGCACCGGATGTCGCGGTGCGGGAGGTCCCGATGGCTTGTTGCGGCATGGGTTCTGCTTAGACCCGCCTCACCGTCGGCGCAAGCGGACCCGTTGCCCAATGGCAGGCACCACCGGCATTCTGGCGAACCGGCAGCCGCCATAGGCCGCAGTGGCAGGCTACGGATCGCCGAAAAGAAGACGCTCTCGCCGCGCGTTTCCTGCGGGACGAGAGCGCACAGTCAGGGGAGATCTCAGTCGCGGCGCAGTCTGGTGCGCGGCTCCAACGTCGGCGTGCCGCGCTTGCGATCGACCTTGCGCTCGCCAAGCAGGTAGTCCTTGAGGAAAAGGACCATACCGATCAGCCAGATCGCGCCGATGATCAGGAGTATGGTATTTCGATCCATCTATTCTATTCCGTCAGTCTCGGTTCCCTGCTGTTATCGGCATGTAATGGGGCAGGAAAACGACGGTGGCTTCTTCATTTTTGGGCAGAATCACGTTGTTATGGTTAATAAACCTCCTGAACCGCAGCATGCGGTCTGGAGAACAGGGGCGCGCTACGCCCCGGCCTGAGCGCCGCCCTCGTGCGTTTCCGCATCGCGTCATCGGCATACCTGTGGTTAGCAGCGCATGGCTCATCGGCGAACGGGCCACCTAAACGCCCTCGCTTTCTTCATCCCCAAATACTCCCGCCGGAGGCATCCAGCGGCGGCCCCGGGATCCGAGCTCAGTCCTCGTGACGCCGCATTGCCGCCGGGTAGACCCCGAGCACGTTCAGATACGAGGTGAAGTACTTCAGCTCTTCAAGCGCACGAGCGACCGGCGGATCTTCGGGGTGCCCCTCGATGTCGGCGTAGAACTGGGTCGCGGTGAACGAGCCGTTCACCATGTAACTCTCCAGCTTCACCATGTTCACGCCATTGGTCGCGAACCCACCCATCGCCTTGTAGAGCGCGGCGGGAATGTTGCGGACTCGGAAGACGAACGTGGTAACCACGTCACCGCCGCGCGGCTGCTCCAGCGGCTCGGGCGCCATCAGAAGGAAGCGGGTGGTGTTGTGGTGGTTGTCCTCGATGCCGTCAGCCAGCACGTCCAGCCCATAGATCTCGCCAGCCAGTGGCGAGGCCAGAGCGGCAAGCGAAGGATCGCCCGCCTCGCGCACATGCTTGGCAGCGCCGGCGGTATCGAACCCCGTGACTCGCGCGATGTCATGCGCCTTCAGGAAACCGCGGCATTGCCCCAGAAGGACTGTGTGCGACATTGCCCGCTTCACGTCTTCCAGCCGGGTACCCGGCGCGCCCAGCAGGTTGATGTGAACCCGCACGAAGTGTTCACCGACGATATGCAGGCCGGATTCGGGCAGCAACTGGTGCACGTCGGCGACACGGCCGTAGGTAGAGTTCTCGACCGGGATCATCGCCAGGTCCGCCTCACCGGCGCGGACCATGTCGATGGCGCCTTCGAAGGTCGGCATCGGGTGCGGTTCAAGCTGCGGAACGGCCTCAATACAGGCCTGGTGCGAATAGGCTCCAGGCTCGCCCTGATAGGACACGATCCCCGTCTTGCCGCTCATCTGCCTCTCCCGGTCGTTTGGTCGCGCTTACTATACCTTGCAGAGCAGCAGGGGAAGCGGATAGATACCCCACGGACGGCTTTGGCCGATGCGGACAGGAACAGTGCGGGACGAACCAGCATGGACACGATGGAAATCACCAAGATCGTCGGCGGGGTCTGCGGCAGCCTGCTGGTGTTTCTTCTGATTCAGACGGGCGCGAACGCCCTAATCGGCACCGGCGAGGAAGGCCACGGCGAAGAGCATCACTTCGCTTACAACATCGAAGTCGAGGAAGCCGGCGGCGAAGCCGAAGCCGAGGAAGAGGCCGTGCCCTTCGCGGATGTCTTCGCCAGCGCCGACGCCGCCTCGGGCGAGCGCCTGTTCCGCGCCTGCGCCTCGTGCCACAAACTGGAAGACGGCGCGAACGCCGTTGGCCCGCACCTCTTCAACGTGGTTGATCGCGATATCGCCGCAGTCGGCGGGTACAGCTACTCGGACGCGCTGGCCGGGCTGGACGGCGCCTGGACGCCGGACCACCTGAACGAATTCCTCCTCGCACCGGCTGACTACGCACCGGGCACCAAGATGAGCTACCGCGGCATGGCCGACGTCGAGGATCGGGCGAACCTTATCGCCTATCTGCAAAGCATCGGCGGCTGACCCCAGCCCCGCAGGATCCGAGGCCCGGCAAACGCCGGGCCTTTTTCTTTCCGGCTGTGCTTCCGGACCCACCCCGACGGAGCAGACCCGCCCCATGATCCCGCAGGACACCCAACGCCCCGGTGCCGAGTACATCGTGCTGATCGCACTGATGATCTCGATCGTGGCGCTGGCGACCGACATGATGCTGCCCGCGCTGGACGTGATCGGGCAGGACCTTCAGGTGGCGCGGGCGAACGACACGCAGATGGTCGTCTCGGCCTTCTTCCTGGGCCTCGCGTCGGGGCAGATGCTGGTCGGCCCGCTCTCGGACAGCTTCGGGCGCAAGCCGGTGATCTACGCAGGTTACGGCGTCTTCTTGCTCGGCTGCCTGCTGTCGATGCTGACGACCGAGTGGAACCTGATGCTGCTTGGCCGGGTCCTTCAGGGATTCGGTGCCGCCGCCCCGCGGATCGTGACGCTCGCACTGGTCCGCGACCGCTACGAGGGCCGGGCGATGGCGCGGATCATGTCCATCGTCATGGCGGTCTTCATCCTCGTACCGGTGCTGGCTCCGGCGATTGGTCAGGTGCTGATCTCCGCCGCCGGCTGGCGCGCCACTTTCGCCGGCCTGATCATCCCTGCGCTGATCGCCTTGGCCTGGTTCGGGCTGCGCCTGCCCGAGACGCAACCCCGCGAGGCCCGCACGCCGTTTTCGCTGGGACGCGTCGCGCAGGGCCTCAGGTCCATCATCGGTAACCGCCGGGCGATGGGCTACACGGTTTCGACCGGCTTCGTCTTCGGCTCGTTCCTCGGCTATCTCAGCTCGGCGCAGCAGATCTTCGACGTCACCTTCGGCGCGGGCGATCTGTTCGCCCTCTATTTTGCCATCGCGGCACTCTCCATCGGCGGCGCTTCGGTCGTCAACTCCCGGCTGGTGATGCGCCTCGGGATGCGCCGGCTGAGCGGCATCGCGCTGACCGGGGTGATCGGCCTTTCCCTGGCCTTCCTCGCGGCGCTGATCCCGATGGGCGGAGTGCCGCCGCTGCCGCTGTTCATCTGCTGGCAGCTTTCGGCCTTCTTCTTCGTCGGGCTGCTCTTCGGCAATCTCACCGCCCTGTCAATGGAGCCTCTGGGCAAGATGGCGGGCCTTGGCGCGGCCTTCGTCGGCTCGCTCTCGACGTTCATGTCGCTGCCGCTGGCTTGGATGATCGGCCACCGGTTCGACGGCACCGTTCTGCCGCTGGTGACGGGCTTCGCCGTCCTTTCCGCGGCGGCACTTCTGGTCATGCGCTGGGCAGACGGGCGCGCCCTTCCCGAGGTCGCCGCCGCGACAGATTGCGGGCCGACCGAAACGTGACCGGGCTTTCGGCTTTACGGCCCCATTTATTGCATTAGTCTGTTCGCAAACGCACCCAAACGGACCGGAGGAAGCCGACGATGCGGGCGAAGGCCATGACCGCCAACATCCCGACCGACCCTGCCACGCTGGGCCTGCCGCTACTGGCCGCCGCGCTGATCGCGCTGGCGTTGCCCGCCCGCGGGCAGGAGGCCGAGGTCATCACGACACACGGCATCTCGACCTTCGGGGATCTGAAATACGGCCCCGACTTTCCGCATTTCGACTACGTGAACCCGGACGCGCCGAAGGGCGGGCGTATGACCTTTCGCGGCACCGGCGCCTCGGCGACCTTCGACAGCCTGAACCCGTTCATCCTGAAGGGCGAACCGGCGCAGGGCCTCGGACTGCTGCACGACAGCCTGCTGGCGGGCTCTGCGGACGAGCCGGACAGCGCCTACGGCCTGGTCGCCGAACGGTTGGAATTCCCCGAGGACCGGTCCTGGGTGATCTTTCACATGAACCCCGCCGCGACCTTCTCGGACGGCGAGCCGATCGAGGCGTCGGACGTGGTCTTCACCTACAACGTCCTGCTCGAGAAGGGCCATCCGGCCTACAAGATCAGCTTCAAGGACTTCAAATCGGTCGAGGCGCTGGACACCCATAAGGTCAAGTTCACCTTCAACGACGATGCGCCCAAGCGCGAGTTGATCCAGCAGGCCGGCGGCATCTCGATCCTGCCCGAGCACTACTACCAGGAAGTCGACTTCGCGAAATCCACGTTGACACCGCCGGTCTCTTCCGGCGGCTACATGGTCGAAGACGCCAAGCCGGGCCGCTCGATCACCTATTGCCGCAACCCCGACTACTGGGGGTGGGAGCATCCGGTGAACGTGGGGGCCAACAACTTCGACTGCTACACCTACGAGTATTTCGCCGACTACACCGCTGCGTTCGAGGCGTTCAAGGGCGGCTCCTATCTGCTACACGAGGAATTCTTCTCGAAGCTCTGGGCGACGGGCTACGACTTTCCCGCCATCGACGAGGGCTGGGTCGTAAAGGAATCCGTGGCCGACAACCGCCCGTCAGGAACGCAGGGCTTCTGGATCAACATGCGCCGCGAGAAGTTCCAGGACCCGCGCGTGCGCGAGGCCATCGGGCTGATGTTCAACTTCGAATGGTCGAACCAGACGTTGTTCTACGGCATCTACCAGCGCACCGACAGTTTCTGGGAGAACACCCAGAACATGCAGGCCGAAGGCGTGCCCGAGGGACGGGAGCTGGCAATACTGGAAGAGCACCGCGACGTGCTGTCCGAAAGCATCTTCACCGAACCCGCCTACACGCCGCCGGTGAACCAGCCCAGCCGCACCGACCGCGCCGCGATCCGCCAGGCCTCGCGCCTGCTGGACGAGGCCGGCTGGACCCTGCAGGGCGGCGTGCGCAAGAACGCCTCGGGTGAGACGCTGACGCTCGAGATCCTCGACGACAGCGCCAGCTTCGAGCGGGTCTTCAACCCCTATGTCGAGAACCTCAAGCGCATCGGCATCGACGCGCGCCTGTCGCTGATCGACGCGGCGCAATACCAGCAGCGGCAAGAGGATTTCGACTATGACGTCATCCCGGGCCGCCTGGTGATGTCGCTGACCCCGGGTCTGGAACTGCGGCAGATCTTCGGCTCGGACAGCGCGAAGGAGGCAGGGACGGCGAACTTCTCGGGCGTTTCCGACCCGGTGGTGGACGCGCTCGTCGAAACCGTCGCGGGCGCCGACAGCCGCGAGGAGCTGGAAGCCTCGGTCCGGGCGTTGGACCGCGTGCTGCGCTCAATGCACATCTGGGTGCCGAACTGGTACAAGGGCGAGCACAACCTGGCCTACTGGGATGTCTTCGGCAAACCCGAGGAAAAGCCGCTCTACTCGCGCGGCGACGCCTACTGGTGGTGGGACGAAGACAAGTACCAGGCCCTCAAGGCTGACGGAGCGCCGCTGCCGTAATGGGCGCCTACATCCTTCGACGCCTTCTGCTGGTGATCCCCACGTTGATCGGCATCATGCTGATCAACTTCGTCTTGGTGCAATTCGTGCCCGGCGGCCCGGTCGAGCAGATCATCGCGCAACTCGAAGACGCCGCCTCGGCCACCGACCGGATCTCGGGCGGCGGCGGTGACGCGGGCGGCGGCGGTGGCGGCGCCGAGGACGGCGGCTACCAGGGCGCGCGCGGCCTGCCACAGGATTTCATCGAGGACCTCGAGCGCCAGTTCGGCTTCGACAAGCCCGCCTGGCAGCGCTTCCTGACGATGCTCTGGAACTACATGCAGTTCGACTTCGGCGAGAGCTATTTCCGCTCGATCTCGGTCGTCGACCTCGTGCTGGAAAAGATGCCGGTGTCGATCACGCTGGGCCTGTGGTCTACGATCATCGCCTACCTGGTGTCGATCCCGCTGGGCATCCGCAAGGCCGTCACCGACGGCTCGAAGTTCGACACCTGGACCAGCGGCATCATCATTGCCGCTTATGCGATCCCCGGGTTCCTCTTCGCGATCATGCTACTCGTGTTCTTCGCGGGCGGGTCCTACTTCCAGTGGTTCCCGCTACGCGGCCTGACCTCGGACAATTTCGACGACCTGTCGCTGATGGGAAAGATCGGCGACTACCTCTGGCACATCGCGCTGCCGGTGACCGCCGCCACCATCGGCGCCTTCGCGACGCTAACGCTGCTGACCAAGAACAGCTTCCTCGACGAGATCAAGAAACAATACGTCGTGACCGCCCGCGCCAAGGGCCTGACCGAAAGCCGGGTGCTCTACGGGCATGTCTTCCGCAACGCGATGCTGATCATCATCGCCGGATTTCCAGGCCTGTTCCTGTCGGTCCTCTTCGGCGCCTCGCTGATCATCGAGGTGGTGTTCTCGCTGGACGGGCTCGGCCGGCTGGGCTTTGAATCCGTGCTCAACCGCGACTACCCGGTGGTCTTCGGCACGCTCTACTTCTTCGGGCTGATCGGCTTGCTGATCGGCATCATCTCCGACCTCATGTATGTGTGGGTCGATCCCCGCATCGACTTCGAATCCCGCGAGACCTGATGTTCAAGCTCAACCCGCTGCAAAGACGGCGCTGGAACAACTTCCGCTCGAACCGCCGCGCCTTCTGGTCGCTGATCCTGTTCGCGGTGCTCTTCGTCGTGTCGATGGCCGCCGAGATCGTCGCCAACGATCGCCCCATCGTGCTCAGCCACAAAGGCGAACTGATGTTTCCCGCGCTCGGCGGCACCTATGAAGAGGCCGATTTCGGCGGCGATCCGGGCTTCGTTGCGGATTTCACCGATCCGGTGGTGCAATGCCTCGTGGTCGCGGCAGGGCTCGAAGACTGCTTCGACACCCCCGAGGACACAATGGTCGCCGCGCAAGCCGGGGACCTGGAGATCGAGGCAGGCTGGATGGTCTGGCCGCCGATCCCCTATTCCTTCAACACCATCAACTACGACGTGCTGACCGCCCCCTCCCCCCCCGACGCCGAGCACTGGCTGGGCACGGACGATCAGACCCGCGACGTGCTGGCCCGGGTGATCTACGGCTTCCGCATCTCAGTCATCTTCGCGCTGATCGTGACCTTCTTCTCGTCGGTCGTGGGGATCTTCGCGGGCGCGGTACAGGGCTATTTCGGCGGCACGCTCGACCTGATCTTCCAGCGCCTGATCGAGATATGGCAGGCGACCCCGGCGCTTTATGTCATCATTATCATGGGCGCGATCTTCCAGATGAGCTTCGCCCTGCTGACCTTCCTGATCGTGCTGTTCTCGTGGACGGCGCTGGTCGGCGTGGTCCGGGCCGAGTTCCTGCGCGCCCGCAACTTCGAATATGTCCGCGCCGCCAAGGCACTCGGCGTCAGCGACGGCACGATCATGCGGCGCCACATGCTGCCGAACGCGATGGTCGCGACGATCACCCTGCTGCCGTTCCTTGTGACCGCAGCCGTCGGTACGCTGACCGGCCTCGACTTCCTGGGCTTCGGCCTTCCGCCCTCCTACCCCTCGCTCGGGGAACTGGCGCTACAGGGCAAGAACAACCTGCAAAGCCCGCACCTGGGCATCACCGCCTTCGTCACCCTGACCGTGCTGCTGTCGCTGCTCGTCTTCATCTTCGAGGGCATCCGCGACGCCTTCGACCCCAGAAAGACCTTCGCATGAGCGCCCCGATCCTGACGGTAAAGGACCTGACGGTCGACTTCGTGCAGGGCGACAACACCACCCGCGCGGTCCGCGGCGTCAGCTTCGACATCGCCGCCGGCGAGACGGTCGCGCTGGTCGGCGAGAGCGGCTCGGGCAAATCGGTCACCGCGCTCTCCACCGTCAAGCTGCTGGGCGACAGCGCCCACACCGGCGGCTCGGTCATCTACAAGGGCACCGAGATGATGACCGCGCCGGACCGCGAACTGCGCCGCGTCCGGGGCAACGACATAAGCTTCATCTTCCAGGAGCCGATGACTTCGCTGAACCCGCTCCACACGCTGGAAAAGCAGCTGGGCGAGTCCCTTGCCCTGCACCAGGGCCTCGATGGCGAGGCCGCGCGGAAACGCTCGCTGGACCTGCTGACGCGCGTGGGCATCCCGGACCCAGAGACCCGACTGAAGTCCTACCCGCACCAGCTTTCGGGCGGACAGCGCCAGCGCGTCATGATCGCGATGGCGCTGGCGAATGGTCCAGAACTGCTGATCGCGGACGAGCCAACGACCGCGCTCGACGTCACCATCGAGGCGCAAATCCTCGACCTGCTGGCCGAGATCCAGCGCGAGGAAGGGATGGGGATGCTGTTCATCACCCATGACCTGGGCGTGGTCGAGAAGATCGCAGACAAGGTCTGCGTCATGCAGAACGGCGAGATCGTCGAGACCGGACCGACGGCGCAGATCTTCGCCGACCCGCAACACCCCTACACGAAGAAGCTGCTGGGCGCCCTGCCCTCTGGCCAGCCGGAACCAGTGCCGGCCGAGGCCGAGAAAGTGGTCGAGACCGAGAATCTGCGCGTCTGGTTCCCGATCACCCGCGGCTTCCTGCGCCGCACCGTCGGGCACATCAAGGCGGTCAACGCCGCGACGGTGACTGTACGGCAGGGCGAGACCCTTGGTATCGTGGGCGAGAGCGGTTCGGGCAAGACCACGCTGGCACTGGCCATCATGCGGCTGATCTCTTCCGAGGGACCGATCGTCTTCATGGGGCGCAACGTGGACGGGCTCCAGCACAAGCAATTGCGCCAGCTGCGTGCCGACATGCAGATGGTCTTCCAGGACCCGTTCGGCTCACTCAGCCCGCGCATGACGGTCGAGCAGATCATCGCCGAGGGGCTGACCGTCCACAGCCGCCCCGGCGACCAGCGACAGCTGGTGGCGGACATCATGACCGAGGTCGGGCTGGATCCGGCGACGATGGACCGCTACCCGCACGAGTTCTCGGGCGGCCAGCGGCAGCGTATCTCGATCGCGCGGGCGATGATCCTGCAACCCCGACTGGTGGTGCTGGACGAGCCGACCTCGGCGCTGGACATGACGGTGCAGGTGCAGATCGTCGACCTGCTGCGAGACCTGCAGCGGAAATACGGACTGGCCTACATCTTCATCAGCCACGACCTGCGCGTGGTGCGTGCACTGTCGCACCGGGTGATCGTGATGAAGGACGGCGACGTAGTCGAGCAGGGAACCGGAGACCAGATCTTCGACACGCCGCAGACCGATTATACCCGTACGCTGCTCGACGCCGCATTCCGCAAACGCCGCAGCGCCTGAAACTACGTATCCACAAAATAGTACCGCCGCCACGCGGGGACGCGGCGGCGGCAATCGGCCTCTGAGGTGGTGGGGTCAGAGGCCTTTAAACGCGAACCGTCCTCGGTGTGGTAGGGGTGGGGTACGGTGGTTCGCGACGAGTGCTCCGATGCCTGGGTGGGGTCACCGGGGAAGCAGAGCTAACGTTGCCGGCACTGATGGCGTCATGGGCAAGGCAGGATGCGATCCATTCGAGATCCATTTCCGAACTCCCCGCCGCGGCAAGCCACGGCTCGACTAACTACCAGTGTAAACGACTTCGTATTTACCCGTGCTTCCTGCGGCACATGCTCACATTTAGATGTGATTCTGGTAGGGGTCTAGGTCAGTTAGTCATTTCAAGGCGAATTGTCGCCAATCCGGAATCGGCGTCAACTTGCTTTCTGGACAGATGCTGCAATGCAACAGGTTGCAAAAAGTGATGCAGATTCAACGGGAAAGACGATTCCAAACAAAAAGTTTCAAACTGGATGAATAGCGCGATGCCCGAAGGAATCTTTTTTGGAGAAGTTTCAGTTCTCTAGCAGCCGAAGCGTGATTTGGTCAGCTTCATTGTCATAAAATCGCACGAGAACGTCACGAAACGTATCGTCCGGGGAAACTGAGTCGAAAAGCGTCATGCATGAACGAAGTTTCGTGGCATCCACCGATCCGAAGACCTCGACCGGATCATTCGTCTCCAGCGCCAGCAAAAGCTTGGTACATTGGCGCAGACGCGGCCCCAGAACAGGGTGCGCGAGAAATGTCCGGGCCTCTGACCCATCCGCAAGCCCGTAGAAGCGCGCAGTCTGCGACCGCCCCAGCCCCATCAGCTGGGGAAACACGTACCACATCCAATGGGTGACTTTCCGACCCGTCCGCAGTTCCCCGAGGATCGCCTCCCATTGGCGATCCTGGGCCTCGACAATACGCTCGAGGCTTGTAGCCAATGCTACTCTCCGAACGGGGTAAACCCGCCACCCGACGGCGTATCCAGCCAATATGTATCGCCCGGCGAGAGTTCCGTCCGGTCGGCAGAACGGAGTTCTTCCGTACCGCCTCCCGCGCGGATCACCCGGCCGATGCCCTTGGCGCCCGGACCGCCGTCCTCCAGCCCCGGAGGCGGCACGACGCGATGGCCGGTCAGCACCGCCAGCGTCATCGCTTCGAGGAACCGGGTCTTGCGCCTTGTCCCGTCGCCGCCGCGCCAGCGCCCCTCGCCGCCCGAGCCGCGGCGGATCGAGAATTCGTCAAGCACCACCGGGAAGCGCCATTCCAGCACCTCGGGGTCGGTCAGGCGAGAGTTGGTCATATGCGTATGCACGCCCCCCGTCCCCGGATGCCCTGAGCCGTCCGCCAGTCGCCCGGCGCCCGAGCCGCCACAGATCGTCTCGTAATACTGGTGCCGGTCGTTGCCCCAAGTGGTGTTGTTCATCGTCGACTGCGCCGCCGCCTGCACGCCCAGCGCCAGCAGCAGGGCCGAGGTGACGGCCTGGCTGGTCTCGACGTTACCGGCGATGATCGCGGCCGGATACTCGGGGCTGAGCATCGTCCCTTTCGGCAGGATCACCTTCAGCGGCTTCATCACCCCTTCGTTCATCGGGATGTCGTCGGCCACCAGCAGGCGGAAGACGTAAAGCACCGCCGCCATCGTCACCGGCTCGGGCGCGTTGTAGTTCGTCTTGAGTTGCCCGGTAGTGCCGGTGAAATCTACCGTGGCCGAGCGCGCCTCATGGTCGACGCTGATCTTGACCTCGATCTTGCGATCTTGCCCGTCGTAGTCCGGGTCCATGTGATAGGTGTAGGTCGCATCTCGCAGCGTCGCGATGGCGCGGCGCACGCATTCCTCGGCATTGGCCTGCACATGGCCCATGTAGGCCTGCACCACGTCCAGCCCAAATTGCGCGACCATCTTGCGCAGTTCCTGCGCGCCCTTCTCGCAGGACGCCACCTGCGCCTTCAGGTCCGCGATGTTGATATCGACCGAGCGCACCGGGTACTTTGCGCCCAGCAGCAGCTCGCGCGTTTCGGACTCGCGGAAAGTGCCGCGATCGACCAGCTTCCAGTTGTCGATATAGGCGCCCTCGTCGTGGATCGTCCGGCTGTCCGGCGGCATCGAGCCCGGCGTCAGCCCGCCTACGTCGGTATGGTGCCCGCGCGCCGAGGTGAAAAACAGGATCTCGGTCCCGTCCTCGTCCCAGACCGGCGTAACCACGGTGATGTCCGGCAGGTGCGTGCCGCCGTTGTAGGGGGCGTTCAGAACGAACACGTCGCCCGGCACCATATCCGGGTTCTGCGCGATGATCGCCTTCACGCTGGCGCCCATCGAGCCCAGATGCACCGGCATGTGCGGCGCGTTGGCGATCAGATCGCCAGCCGCGTCGAAGACAGCGCAACTGAAATCCAGCCGCTCCTTGATCGTCACGCTCGCGGCGGTGTTTTCCAGCACCGCGCCCATCTGCTCGGCGATGGACATGTAGAGGTTGTTGAACACCTCCAGCATCACCGGATCGGCCTCGGTGCCGACGGCATAGGCGTCGGCGCGCGCCTCGACGCGCAGCAGGGCGACGTGGTCATGTTCGGTGACCCGCGCCTGCCAACCGGGCGAGACCAGGATCGAGGTATGCGGCTCGACCAGCACCGCGGGGCCGGTCAGCGTATCGCCCGGCCGCATGTGCTCGCGACGCACAAACCGGGTATCGGTCCATTGGCCGTTGATGAAGACCGGCGCGGTCATTGCTGTCCTGTAGGCGTCCTCGGGCCGTTCGGAGGTTGAGTGCGAGACCTCGGGCATCGCCCCGGTCTCGCCCACAGCCTCGGCGCTGACGGCCTCGATGATCAGCTCGGCGTCGCCCGGATCGAAGCCGAAGCGGGCGCGGTGCGCCTGCTGGAACTCGGCGCGCATCTCAGGCAGGTCGCCGAAAGGGATCGGCAGCGCGGTGTCGGTGCCCTTCACCTTCAGGTGCACGGTCATTGCGACGCGGATTGCATCCTCGCGCAGCCCCTGTTTCTCGATCTCGCCAGTCACGGCGGCACCCAGCCCGTCCAGCACGGCGGCGGCGCGTAACCGACCCTGGTCGTCAAGCGTCGCCTCCACAGCCTCCTCCCGGCTGGCGCGGATGTCCGCCAGCCCCATGCCATAGGCCGACAGCAGCGAGGCGAACGGGTGGATCAGGCAGCGCGTCATGCCCAGTGTATCGGCGACAGCGCAGGCATGCTGCGCCCCCGCCCCGCCAAAGACGCAGAGCGCGTAACCCGACACGTCATAGCCGCGCTGCACGCTGATCTTCTTGACCGCGTTGGCCATGTTCTCGACGGCGATGATCAGGAAACCCTCGGCGGTTTCTTCGGGGCTGAGGCCAGTCTCGGCCGCAACTTCCTCGAACTTCGCGCGGGTGGCGGCCACATCCAGCGGCCGATCCGCCTCGGGGCCGAAGATCTCGGGGAAGAACTCGGGGCGCAGGCGCCCGGTCATCACGTTGGCGTCGGTCACGGCCAGCGGCCCGCCGCGCCCGTAGGCGGCAGGTCCCGGGTTGGCCCCGGCGCTTTCCGGCCCCACCCGCATCCGCGTGCCATCAAAGGTCAGCAGCGAGCCGCCCCCGGCGGCGACGGTATGAATGTGCATCATCGGCGCGGTGATCCGCACGCCCGCAACCTCGGTGTTCAGCACCCGCTCGTAGTCGCCCGCGTAGTGGCAGACGTCGGTCGAGGTCCCACCCATGTCGAAGCCGACGATCCGGTCCTCGCCTGCGATGGCACTTGTCCGTACCGCGCCGACCACACCGCCTGCAGGGCCCGACAGGATCGCGTCCTTGCCCTGGAACAGCTGCGCGTCGGTCAGCCCGCCCGAGCTTTGCATGAACATCAGCTTGCCAGCCGGATCGCCGTCGAACGCCGCCGCGACCCGGTCGATATAGCGCCGCAGGATCGGCGAGAGGTAGGCATCGACGACCGTGGTGTCGCCCCGGCTGACCATCTTCATCAGCGGGCTGACCTCGTGGCTGACGCTGACCTGGGCAAAGCCGATCTCGCGCGCGATGCGGCCCGCCTCGGCCTCGTGGGCGCGGTGGCGGTAGCCGTGCACGAAGACGATGGCGCAGGCCTCGATCCCGGCGTCGTGGGCGGCCTGCAACTCGGCGCGCAGGTGGTCCGCATCCAGGGGCTGCTCGACGGTGCCGTCGGCGCGCACCCGCTCCTGCGCCTCGATCACCCGGTCATAGAGCATCTCGGGCAGCACGATATGCCGGTCGAACAGGCGCGGGCGGTGCTGGTAGCCCAGGCGCAGCTGGTCCCCAAGCCCCTTGGTCGTGACCAGAACGACCGGCGCACCCTTGCGCTCCAGCAGGGCGTTTGTGGCAACGGTGGTGCCCATCTTGACGGCGCCGACCCGGTCCAGCGGAATTCTCGCATCCGCGTCCAGCCCCAGGAATTGCCGGATGCCGTGCAAGGCGGCGTCGGCATAGACCTCGGGGTTCTCGGACAGGTATTTCGCCGTCAGCAACTCGCCCTCGGGTGTGCGCGCGACGATATCGGTAAAGGTGCCGCCACGGTCGATCCAGAAATCCCAGGTTCCCGAGGTCTCGGCCATGCGTGCACTCCTTTGTTCGTGCTCTTTTGTTAGGGCCTCCCACAAGCGGGTGCAATCGCAGGCCCCTAACGGACGTTACAAATCCGTGACCGATTGCCGCCGGACTGGCGGGCGCCCGCCGGGGCGGATAAAATCATCTCATGTCGATCTGGAGCCGCATCGCTGAAGCACTCAAGGCCCTCGCGAGCGGCGAAAGCCTCTCCGAGCTGTTTGGCCGCATGCGCACACCGCCTGAGCGGTCGGTTGCGTTCACAATCGCCGTCATCTCGCTGGGCGCCAAGATGGCAAAGGCCGATGGCGAGGTGACCCGGAACGAGGTCCGCGCCTTCCGCGAGATCTTCTATATTCCGCCCGAAGAGGAACAGGCCGCTGCGCGGGTCTTCAACCTGGCCCGGCAGGACGTTGCCGGCTTCGACGTCTACGCCCGCCGAATCGCGCGGATGTTCGACGACGACCCGAGCATCCTGGAAAACCTGATGGAGGGACTGCTCCACATCGCGATGGCGGACGGCAACTACCACGAGTGCGAGAACCAGTTCCTCGAAAAGGTCGCCGCGATCTTCGGCATGGACGAGCTGACCTTCCGCGCCCTGCGTGCCCGCCACGTACCCGACGCCGCGCCTGATCCCTACACGGTGCTGGGCGTCACCCCGGACACCCCGATGAAAGAGATCCGCCTGCATTGGCGGCACCTCGTCACCGAGACGCACCCCGACCGCATGGTCTCGCGCGGGGTTCCGGAAGAGGCGATCAAGCTCGCCACCCGCCGGATGGCCGCGATCAACGCGGCCTGGGAGGAGATCCGCCAGACGCGGGCCGCCTGATGCGCATCGCCACCTGGAATGTCGAATGGTTCGCCGAACTGTTCGACGACAGCAACAAACTGCTGGCCGACGAGGAACGCTCGCACCGCTACAAGATCAGCCGGGGCGAGCAGGCTGACGCCATCGCCTGGGTGCTGGAGCGGATCGACGCGGACCTGACGATCATCATCGAGGCCCCCGACACGGGCAGCACGCGCAACACCGTCACGGCGCTGGAAAGCTTCTCGCAGAGCTACGGACTGCGGCAGAGCAAGGCCCTGATCGGCTTTCCCAATCACACCATGCAGGAGATCGCGGCGCTCTACGACCCAGCAAAGCTGAGCCTGCGCCACGCCCCGTTGGACACCCCGCACGCACCGCGCTTTGACGGCGAGTTTCGACTGGACGTCGATGTCGACGGGCAGCCTGACATGCACGTCTTCTCGAAACCGCCGCTGGAATTGGAGCTGACCTCAGGCGAGCTGGACCAGCCTTTCCGTCTGATCGGTGTCCACGCCAAGTCCAAGGCACCCCACGACGCCACAGACGAGGCCGAGTTCCTTCGCCTTTCTATCGCCAACCGGCGCAAGCAATTGGCGCAGTGCGTCTGGCTGCGGCGCCGGATCGACGACATGCTGGCCGACGGCCTTCCGGTCATGGTGATGGGCGATCTGAACGACGGCCCCGGCATCGACCACTACGAAAAGCTTTTCGGGCGTTCCTCGGTCGAGGTGGTGCTCGGTGATCCCGAGGATCCCGGCACCCTGCTCTACGATCCGCACGCCGAGGCATGGCTTAACCCTAGACAGGGCTGGAGCCTGTCGACCGCGCGCTTCTACTACCGGCCGATGCAGCGCTACGTGAACGCGCTGCTCGACTACATCATGGTCAGCCCGGACATCCGCCGCGACTACAAGCTGCGCTGGCGCATCTGGCATCCGTTCGATGACCCGCGCATCTACGCCGACGCACCCTTGCGCGATGCCTTGCTCAGCGCCTCGGACCACTTCCCGGTGACCGTCGATCTGGGGTGACTTTCCGCCCCGCCGCCCCCATATTGGCGGCATGCGCACCTTGATCCTCGCCCTGTCGCTGACCCTCGCCGCGCCGGTTCTGGCGCAGGACGCCACCCCCGAGGCGGAGCCCGAACAGGGCCGCCCGCTCGACTCGATCCTCGAGATGTTCATTGACCGCACCGAAGAAGCGATGCGCGAGATGGTCGAGGGCATCGAGCCCGAGCTGAACCAGCTTCTGCAGAAGATGGAGCCCGAGATGCAGCGCCTCATGGGCCAGATCCTGCCCGAGCTTCAGGCCCTGTCGGAACTGGTCGGTGGCATCGACAACTACGAGATGCCCGAGGTGCTGCCCAATGGCGACATCATCATCCGGCGCAAGGACGATGCGCCGCCCCTGCCCGAAGGCCTGATCGACGAAGACGACTCGATCGACCTCTGATCCACGCTTTCCCGGAGTTTTCATGACCGACGCGACACCTTTCCGCCTGTCCGTTCCCCAGCCCCTGCGCGACGCCGCCGAACCCGGCGCGGCCCAGTTGGGCGATCTGCCCGAATGGAATCTCGATGATCTCTACCCGGGGATGGAGTCGGACGCGCTGAAGGCCGACCTCGACAAGCTCGCCGCCGATTGCACCAGCTTCGCCACCGATTACGAGGGCAAGATCGCCGATCTCGACGCCACCGGGATGCTGACCTGCATCCAGCGTTACGAGACGATCAGCGAAACCGCCGGTCGCATCATGAGCTACGCGGGCCTGCTCCACGCCCAGGACACCACCGACCCGGTGCGCGGCAAGTTCATGTCGGACATGCAGGGCAAGGTGAACGAGGCGACGACCGCGCTGGTGTTCTTCTCGCTCGAGATGAACCGTGTGCCCGACGCGACGCTCGAGGCTAACCTCGAGGCAAATGCGGATCTCGCCCGCTACAAGCCGGTGCTGGATCGTCTGCGCAAGATGAAGCCGCACCAGCTGTCGGACGAGCTTGAGCATTTCCTCCACGATCAGGGCGTCGTTGGCGCGTCGGCCTGGGTCCGCCTGTTCGACGAGACGATGGCCGGCCTGCGCTTCGACGTCGACGGCGAGGAAAAGGCGCTGGAAGCCACGCTCGACATGCTGTCGGACCATGACCGCACGACGCGGGAGAAAGGCGCCCGGGCACTGGTCGAGGTGTTTGCAAAGAACGTGCCGCTGTTCTCGCGGATCACCAACACGCTCGCCAAGGAAAAGGAGATCGAGGACCGCTGGCGCAAGCTGCCCTCGCCGCAGGCCGCGCGCCACCTTGCGAACGACGTGGAACCCGAGGTCGTACAGGCTCTGCGCGATGCCGTGGTCACCGCCTATCCGCGCCTCAGCCACCGCTACTACCGGCTCAAGGCGAAATGGCTGGGTCTAGACAAGCTCCAGGTCTGGGACCGCAACGCGCCTCTGCCGATCGAAGAGCCGCGCACCTTCGACTGGGATGCTGCCCGCGACACGGTGATGACCGCCTATTCGGGGTTCGATCCGCGCATGGCCGAGATCGCCCAACCCTTCTTCGAGAAAGGCTGGATCGACGCCGAGGCGAAGCCGGGCAAGAGCCCCGGCGCCTTCGCGCACCCGACCGTGGTCAGCGCGCACCCCTACATCCTGCTCAACTACCTGGGCAAACCGCGCGACGTGATGACCCTGGCGCACGAACTGGGCCACGGCGTGCACCAGGTCTTGGCGGCCGACCAGGGCGAGCTGCTGTCCTCCACCCCGCTGACGCTGGCCGAAACCGCCTCGGTCTTCGGCGAGATGCTGACCTTCCAGAAGATGCTGGACGAAGCACCCAGCAAGAACGCCCGCAAAGCGATGCTCGCGTCCAAGGTCGAAGACATGATCAACACGGTCGTGCGGCAGATCTCGTTCTACGATTTCGAGACCCGCGTCCATGCCGGCCGCCGCGAGGGAGAGTTGACGCCCGACCAGATCGACGCGCACTGGATGGCGGTCAGCCAGGAATCCCTGGGCGATGCCTTCGAGTTCATGGACGGCTACGAGCACTTCTGGAGTTACGTGCCCCACTTCATCCACTCGCCCTTCTACGTCTACGCCTATGCCTTCGGCGACGGGCTGGTGAACGCGCTTTATGCCGTCTACGCCGAAGGCGGCGCGGACTTCCAGGACAAGTATTTCGAGATGCTCAAGGCGGGCGGATCGAAGCACCACAAGGAACTGCTGGCGCCCTTCGGCCTCGACGCCACGGACCCGGCGTTCTGGGACAAGGGCCTGTCGATGATCGAAGGCTTCATCAACGAGCTGGAAGCGATGGAGGACTGATCCCCACGTCGGATCCCATGTGTCGAATGGCCCGGATCTCCGGGCCATTCGCGTTTCCGGGACTTACTGCTTCGGCGTGAACGAGCCGGATTCCTGCCGCGGCGGGGACTCCTCGAAGGTCGCCATGAAGGCGCCAACCAGATCCTGCAGCGGCACGAAGACATACATCCGGCGCAGCAGCCAGTCGTCGTAGTAGGAACTGTCCAGCGGCGCCATTTCGAACGGATCGGCACGCAAGTCGATCAGCATCGGCGCCTTGCGCGGCTTCTGCGGCTTGAGCCAAGCGGACATGCCCTCTTCCTCTTGCGTGGTGAAGTGGAACTTGAACCGGTCGTAGCGCACAGCGCCCAGGCTTCCGTCATCGACGAAGGCGAAGAACTCCTTGCGCGGCCATTCATCTGCCTCGCCGGTCAGGCTGGGCAGAAGGTTGTAGCCGTCAAGATGCACTTTGAACGTCTTGTCGCCCGCGGCATGGCCCTCAAGCAGCTTGTCCTTGATGTCCGGCTCTCCAGCGGCGGCCATCAGCGTCGGCACCATATCCTCCAGCGACAGGATCTCGTTCGAGACCTGCCCGCCCTCGATCCGGCCCGGCCATTTCATCAGGAACGGCACACGGATACCGCCTTCCCAGGTGGTCGCCTTCTCGCCCCGGAAAGGTGATGTGCCGCCGTCCGGCCAGCGTCGGGTCCTCGGGCTGAAGGCCCAACGGATCACCCGGCATGCCGATCTTCAGCAACCCCGTGCGCTTCGGAGATTGCCCCGTGATGAACGACGCCCGCCCGGCTGTGCAGCTTTGCTGGCCGTAGGCATCGGTAAATCGCACGCCCTCGGCAGCGATGCTGTCGATGTTCGGGGTCCGATAACCCATCATGCCGCTGTTATAGGCGCTGGTGTTGAACCAGCCGATGTCGTCGCCCATGATCACGAGGATGTTCGGCTTGTCCCCATCCTCCTGCGCATGAGTAATTCCAGCCGACAGCACAATTGCCGCGGCCGCCACCAAGGTCATAAATCGCATCTTATTCCCCCAAGAAATTGAATGTCGTGAGGGGTGGCACGACCCTAGTTTGGGCGTCCCAAACGACCAAGCCCTTTCGCGCGCCTAGGTTTTTTACACCTCGGGAAGCAGGCATGAAAAAACCCGCCAGCACAAGGCCGGCGGGTAGAATCGCTCTCTCTCGATCCCCGATCTGCGGTCCCCCGACCGCTGCCGTACCGCCGGGCGAAACCGGCGGAACCACTCGGTACACTACACACTCAATGAACGTTTCCTGCCCCACAGGTCCGGGCTATCCACGCCACTGCACTCGTCACTCACACCGTACCCGATTACCCTTTACTCACACTGGGCGCCGGGGATCGCCACCTACTTATCGAATTTTATTTAAGTCTGTCCACAATATTTAGGGTTAATTCACTCTCTGTTGCGCCAGTACGACAGTCAGGCACACGTTAGAGTGGAATTCTTGATTAATCGTCACCTCCGGCGGCGTCATAGATCATGTCGATCATCTTCTGGTTGCCACGCGAGAACTCCAGCGGGCAGTGATAAGGCGCACCATTCAGCACAGTCGCGTTGAAATTGTCGATCTGCCGGACGTATTGATGCGCCAGCGGGAAACGCTCGGTCACTATTCGGTCGCCGTGGCGGATGCGGATCGTGTCATCACCGTAGAGATGACTGTTGAACGGCGTATCGACCGTCAGCGTCGCCTTGTCGCCGTGGAAGACCATCTGCTGACGCTGGGCCATCCGCATCGAGACATAGAAATCCATCGTGAAACTTGGGAACTTCGCCCAGACGCGCGCGGTCGCGTCGATCCCTTCGTCCCAGTCGATCTCGGCCTTGATGCTCTCCGGCTCCTCGCCGGTGGCGAAGCGGGTCGTGACGCTGGGATAGACCCCGATGTCGCGCAACGCGCCGCCGCCGAGGCTCGCCATGTTGCGAATGTTGCCCCTGTCGTCGTTGTAGAAACTGAACGCACCCTGAACGTGGCGCAAGCGGCCCAGCTCGCCGCTCGCCAGGATCTCGTGGACGCGGTGCCATTGCGGATGGTGTGTGACCATGAATGCCTCGGCCGCGAACTTGCCCGAGGCATCGCGGGCGGCGATCAGATCGTCCACGTCCTCGACCTTCAGCGCAATCGGCTTCTCGCAGAGCACGTGCTTGCCCGCCGCCAGCGCCTTCTTCGTCCACTCGACGTGATCGCCGTTCGGCAGCGGGATGTAGACCGCGTCGATGCCGTCATCGGCCAGCATCGCGTCATAGTCGTCGGTCACTCGTACATCGCCATAGGGCGTCGCAAGGTCCTCGGCCTTGCCCGGAGTGCGGCTGGCGATCAGCGCGACCTCGCCGGCCTGGCTCATGTGGATGGCCGGCGCCACCCAGTCCTTGGCAATCTTCGCCGCGCTCAGAATGCCCCATTTCACGCGTTCGGCCATGTCGTCCCTCCCCATCAGACGCTTGTTTGACGTCAACCTAGCGAAGGACGTGCCCAAACGCGAGCGGCGCCGGACCCGAAAGCCCGACGCCGCTCTACACTGCACAATAGAGACTTATTCAGCCTCAACCATGACACCCGATTCGAGCGCCATCTCTTTCATCGCCTTCTGAAGCTTCTCGAAGGCGCGAACCTCGATCTGGCGGATGCGCTCACGGCTAACGTCGTAAACCTGGCTGAGTTCCTCGAGAGTCATCGGACTGTCCTTCAGCCGACGTTCGGTCAGGACATGGCGCTCACGCTCGTTGAGCGTTTCCATCGCCTGCTCCAGCAGCGCGCGGCGGCTGTCGAGCTCGTCCTGCTCGGCATACTGCTCAGCCTGGTTGGCGTCCTCATCCTCGAGCCAGTCCTGCCACTCTGCCGCGCCTTCGCCATCCGCCTTGATCTGGGCGTTCAGCGAAGCATCGCCGCCGGACAGGCGCCGGTTCATGCTGATGACCTCGTCCTCGGTCACGTTCAGCTCGTTTGCGATCCGGGCAACGTTTTCGGGGCGCAGATCGCCTTCCTCGAGCGCACCGATCTTGTTCTTCGCCTTGCGCAGGTTGAAGAACAGCTTCTTCTGCGCGGCGGTGGTGCCCATCTTCACCAGCGACCAGGACCGCAGGATGTACTCCTGGATCGCGGCACGGATCCACCACATGGCATAGGTTGCCAGGCGGAAGCCCTTCTCAGGATCGAAGCGCTTCACAGCCTGCATCAGGCCCACGTTCGCCTCGGACACAACCTCGGCTGTCGGCAGCCCGTAACCGCGGTAGCCCATGGCGATCTTGGCGGCCAGACGCAGGTGCGAGGTCACCAGCTGGTGCGCGGCGTCGGTGTCCTGGTGATCGACCCAGGCTTTCGCCAGCATGTATTCCTGCTCCGGCTCCAGCATCGGGAATTTCCGGATTTCCTGCATGTAGCGGCTCAGCCCCTGTTCGGGGGACGGAGCCGGGAGTGTGCTGTAGCTGCTCATTTCGCAATTCTTCCCCTGTTCACGACAGGCGATGTAAGCACTGCTCACTACGCCTTCAAGGCTTGTACGACCCTACGCCCCCCTATCCGTCGCGCAATACGGTCAACAATTTGTTGAACGCATCGGGAGGCGCGGCCTCGAACACCAGGTTTTCACCGCTCACCGGGTGCACGAACCCCAGCGTGGCGGCATGCAGCGCCTGTCCGGGCATGGCGGCAAGGGCCTCGCGCGCATTGTCGCTCATTGCACTCACAGCACCTTTACGCGCGGCGCCGTAGATCGGATCTGCCAGCAGCGCATGACCGATATGCGCTGCATGCACCCGGATCTGGTGGGTGCGCCCGGTTTCCAGCCGGCATTGCAACAAAGCGCACAAGCCGCCGGCCAGCGATTCGACCCGTTTCAGCCGCGTCACCGCCCGCCGTCCACCATCGCGGCGCACCGCCATCTTCTTGCGGTCCGCCTTGTGACGGCCCAGCGGCAGGTCGATCCTGACCACGCCGCCCGGCTCGAACGAGACGCCCTCCAGCCCGGCGAGCCTCGGTGCGCCCGCATCCGGCACACCCCAGCAGATCGCATCGTAGCGCCGCTCGACGTCATGCGCCGCGAACTGCGCCGCAAGGCCCGCATGGGCCCGGTCGGACTTGGCCACGACCAGCAGCCCCGAAGTATCCTTGTCGATCCGGTGCACGATGCCCGGACGCTCCACCCCGCCGATGCCCGACAGGCTGGCCCCGCAGTGATGAAGCAACGCATTCACCAGCGTTCCGGTTTCAGCACCGGGTGCGGGATGCACCACCATCCCTGCCGGTTTGTCGATCACGATGAGATCGTCGTCCTCATAGACTACCGACAAGGGGATTGCCTCCGGCCCGGCCTCGGCGGGCGTGGGATCCGGCAGGCTCAGCACCAGCGTGTCCCCCGCCCGGACCTTGGTCTTGGGATCGGGCAGCACCGTTCCATCGCGCGAGACGCCCCCGCCCGAGATCAGCGCCTGTACGCGGCTGCGGCTCAGCCCCAGCGCCTCTGGCAGCGCGGCGGCCAATGCCTTATCCAGACGCGGCGCGTCTGCCGCGATGGTGACGCGTATGATGCGGGAAGGATCCTCCATGACGCACGCTGATACTCCTGACGAGCCGCCCGAGCCACCCCGGATCCGCCAGCTGCGCCGGTTGGTGACGCTGCTGACCGTGGTGATGATCGTCGGCATGGTCGTCGTCGTCGGCCTGCTGATCTGGCGTTTGACCGGGCTGGAGACCACCGCAACTCCGCCGCTCCCCGAGCAGATCGCCTTGCCCGAGGGCGAGCGTCTGACCGGCTTTGCCCGCAACCCCGACTGGCTGGTGCTGATCACCGAAGGCCCAGACGGCCAGCGTCTGCACCTCGCGGCGCAGGACGGCACCATCCGGCAAAGCGTCGAGATCACCGCCACGCCCGACTAGCGGGTCTTGCCGACTCTCCCTGACAAGGCGATATTGCGCCATGGCCCTGCCGGACGGATTCCTCGACGAACTCAGAAACCGCGTGTCCATCGCCCAGGTGGCGGGGCGCAAGGTCACGTGGGATACGCACAAGTCGAATCCCGCGAAGGGCGACATGTGGGCGCCCTGCCCGTTCCACAGCGAAAAGACCGCCTCGTTCCACGTCGATGACGCCAAGGGCTTCTATTACTGCTTCGGCTGCCACGCGAAGGGCGACGCGCTGAGTTTCGTGCGCGAAACAGAAAACGTCGGTTTCATGGAAGCGGTCGAAATCCTCGCCTCCGAGGCGGGGATGACCATGCCCGCGCCCGACCCCAAGGCCCGCAAGCGCGAGGAAAAGCGTGCTGGCCTTGCCGAGGTGATGGAAATGGCCGTCGCCTGGACCCGGATGCAGCTCAGCTCCGGCGCGGCACAGGCGGCCCGCGACTACATCCAGCGCCGGGGCCTGAGCCCCGAGACGATCAAGACCTTCGAGATCGGCTTCGCCCCCGACAGCCGCACCGCGATGCTCAGCCACCTGCGCGACAAGGGTGTCCCAGAGGCCGACATCGTCGCGGCGGGTCTCGCGATCAAACCCGACGACGGCGGCAGCGCCTATGACCGGTTCCGTGGCCGGATCATGTTCCCGATCCGCGACGCCCGCGGTCGCGCCATCGCCTTCGGTGGCCGCGCGATGGACCCGAACGCCCGCGCCAAATACCTGAACTCGCCCGAGACGGCACTCTTCGACAAGGGCCGCGCACTTTATAACGTGCAGCGCGCGCGCGAGGCTTCCGGCAAATCCGGCGCCCTGATCGTGACCGAGGGCTATATGGACGTCATCGCGCTGGCTCAGGCGGGCCTGGCCCATGCGGTCGCGCCTCTGGGTACCGCGATCACCGAACACCAGCTCCAGATGCTCTGGCGGATCTGCCCCGAGCCGGTCATCGCGCTCGACGGGGACCGTGCGGGGATCGAGGCCGCCATGCGCCTGATCGACGTCGCCCTGCCCCTGCTGGAACCGGGCCGCGCCCTGCGCTTCACCATCCTGCCCGACAAGATGGACCCGGACGACCTGATCAAGGCCGAGGGTGTCGAGGCAATGCAGGCGCTGCTCGACAAGGCCCGGCCGATGGTCGACCTCCTCTGGCAGCGCGAGACCGAGGGCCGTAACTTCGACAGCCCCGAACGCCGCGCGGCGCTCGACGCCAAGCTGCGCGATGCGATCAAGCTGATCCGCGACCCGATCCTGCACTCCCATTACCGCGATGCGATTCGCGACAAGCGGGCCGAGCTGTTCGGCACCCGCCGCGACGAGGGTGGCCCACGCCGCGATGGTGGCGGCTACAACGGCTACAATGGTGGCGGTTTCCAGGGCGGTAGAGGCAAGGGCGGCAAGTTCCGCGGTCGCGGCGGCCCGGCGATGCCGCTGCCCTCGACCCGCGCCTCGATCCTTGCGCGCACCGATGCGGATGTCGCGATCAGCGTCGCCCGAATCCGTGAAAGCGCGATCCTGCTGGGCTGCCTCAATCACCCCTCCGTCATCGCCGAGATCGAACCGGAACTCGACGCCATGCGCTTCCTCTGCCCGGACCTCGACAACCTGCGCCGCACGGTCTTGCATGTCGCCGAAAACACGTTACATGCCAGCGGCATCACGGAAGATCCCGCCGCATACCGGGCCAATGTCGCGCAATTACATGGAAGCGACCCGGCCGACACCCTGATGGCCGTGGGACAGGTGAGAGACAATCCGCATCTGCGGCAGACGGCACCGGTCGCTGCCGTACTGGCGGTTATCCGCGAAGAGATGACCAAGCACCGCGCCGCGCTGGGCGCCGAGGCCGAACGAATCGAGGCGGAAACCGAGATCACCGGTGTCGCGGACGAGGGTCTGACATGGCGGTTGCAGCAGGCGGCGGCGGCGCGCGAGGAAAGCATGAGGTCCTCGGCGCGAGAGAACGAAGGCGGCGAAGAAGACACGGCAGCGTTGCAGAATGCGCTGCAGGACATGATCACGAACGAGATCTGGCGTAAACGCCGGGGATAGAATCAGTTTGCGAATCGCTGATTCGCACTGCAGGTTCCGAAGCTGTGCGATGCGAAGGGGCATTCGGACGCGACGGCTTCGCGAAAGGAGCGCATGGAATGGCAGCCAAAGACAACGATCAGCCGAAGGGCGAAGACACCCAGGAGATCCAGGGCGGCTCGCTCGACATGAGCCAGGCGGCGGTCAAGAAGATGATCGCCCAGGCCAAGGCACGCGGCTACATCACCTATGACGAACTCAACGAGGTGATGCCGCCCGACCAGGTCAGCTCCGAGCAGATCGAAGACGTCATGGCGATGCTGTCCGAAATGGGCATCAACGTGATCGAGGCCGAAGAGGCCGACGAGGACGGCGACAACAGCGGCAGCACCGAGGTGGCGACCACCGGCGGCGGCTCGGGCTCGCGTGAAGTCGCGACAACCTCGGCCAGTTCGGAAACCCTCGACCGCACCGACGACCCCGTCCGCATGTACCTGCGCGAGATGGGCAGCGTCGAGCTGCTGTCGCGCGAGGGCGAGATCGCCATCGCCAAGCGGATCGAGGCCGGCCGCAACACGATGATTTCGGGCCTGTGCGAAAGCCCACTGACCTTCCAGGCGATCACCATCTGGCGCGACGAGCTTCTCGAGGAAGCGATCATGCTGCGCGACGTGATCGACCTTGAGACGACTTTCGGCGCCGCGATGGAAGACGACGAGGCCGAAGAGCCGCTCGCCGCCAACACGAACGCCCCTGCCGACAGTGCCAAGCAGGAGCCCGCCGAGTCCAAGTCCGAGGACGACGAGGACAGCGGCTCCGATGATGACGTGGACGAAGAGGAAGAACAGGCCAACCTGTCGCTCGCCGCGATGGAGGCCCAGCTCAAGCCGCAGGTTCTCGAGACGCTCGACCGGATCGCCGCCGACTACGTGCGCCTGTCGGAAATGCAGGACGTCCGGATGCAGGCGACGATGACCGCCAGCTCCAGCTTCTCGCTCCAGCAAGAGCAGGAATACCAGCACCTTCGCTCGGAAATCGTCGAGCTGGTAAACTCGCTCCACCTGCACAACAACCGTATCGAGGCGCTGGTCGACCAGCTCTACGGCATCAACCGCAAGATCATGTCGCTCGACAGCGCGATGGTGAAGCTCGCCGACCAGTCGCGCATCACCCGCCGCGACTTCATCGACGAATACCGCGGCTCCGAACTCGATCCAGGCTGGGTCGAGCGCGTGGCGCAGCTTCCTGGCCGCGGCTGGGACGCGCTGACCGGCAAGCACCGCGAGGAAGTCGAACAGATCCGCACCGAGATGGCCGAGGTCGGCCAGTATGTCGGCGTCGACATCTCCGAATTCCGCCGCATCGTCTCCCAGGTGCAGAAGGGCGAAAAGGAAGCCCGCATCGCCAAAAAGGAGATGGTCGAGGCCAACCTGCGCCTCGTGATCTCGATCGCCAAGAAATACACCAACCGCGGCCTGCAGTTCCTGGATCTGATCCAGGAGGGCAACATCGGCCTGATGAAGGCGGTCGACAAGTTCGAGTACCGCCGCGGCTACAAGTTCTCGACCTACGCGACCTGGTGGATCCGTCAGGCGATCACCCGCTCGATTGCCGATCAGGCGCGCACCATCCGTATCCCGGTCCACATGATCGAGACGATCAACAAGCTGGTCCGCACCGGCCGGCAGATGCTGCACGAGATCGGCCGCGAGCCGACGCCGGAAGAGCTGGCCGAAAAGCTGCAGATGCCGCTGGAAAAGGTCCGCAAGGTGATGAAGATCGCCAAGGAGCCGATCTCCCTCGAAACGCCCATCGGCGACGAGGAAGACAGCCAGCTTGGCGATTTCATCGAGGACAAAAACGCCGTCCTGCCGCTCGACAGCGCGATCCAGGGGAACCTGAAGGAAACCACCACCCGCGTGCTGGCCTCCCTCACCCCGCGCGAGGAACGCGTGCTGCGCATGCGCTTCGGCATCGGCATGAACACCGACCACACCCTCGAAGAGGTCGGTCAGCAGTTCAGCGTGACCCGCGAGCGGATCCGCCAGATCGAGGCGAAAGCCCTGCGCAAGCTCAAGCACCCCAGCCGCTCGCGCAAGCTCCGGTCCTTCCTCGACCAGTAACCAAGGCAAGGCTGGCGGGAGGGCCGGTGAGGGGCAGAGCCCCGAACTCGGGGCCCCGCCAGCCGCCGCCGCTCACGTCTCGCCGTTCAACGGCTTCACGTAAAGCTCGTCCAGCAGCACCATCCCGACCACCGCCAGCGGCGCGCTCAGGATGACACCCGCGATCCCGAACAACGCTCCGAAGGCGACGAAGGACAGCAGGAACACCGCCGGCGGCACGTTCGCGACGCTACGCTCGATCAGCGGCATCAGCAGGTTCGACTCCACCTGCTGCAAACCGACATAAAGCGCCCCGGTCCACAGCACCGTAGACATCCCCATCGTCGCCGCCAGCACCAGCGCCGGCACCGCCGCTGCGATGGGCCCGACCACCGGCACGAATTCCAGCAGCCCAGCGATCAGCCCCAGTGCCAGTGGCGCGGGCAGCCCGATCGCCCAGGCGCCCAGCGTGACGCCCGCGCCGATCGCCAGCATCGCGACCAGCTGCCCCAGAACCCAGGCGCGCAGCCCGCGCCCGGCGCAGTTCAGCCCGTGCGCGACCCGCTCCTGCTGCGCGGGCGGGAACAGCCGCACCGTACCCCCCCGGTACATCTGCGGCGCAGCCGCAAGGAACACACCCGCCAGAAGCACGAGCACCAGCGTCGAGACCCCGGCCACCGCCGCCTTCGACCACTCGCCCAGCTTGCCCGCCGCCTGCTGCATCATCTCGCCGGCTGGCAGTGCGCTTTCCGGGATCACGCCACCGATGCGCTCTTCTAGCTGGCCCAGCGCGTCCGGCATCTGCTCTACGAGCCGCCCAAGCTGAACCGAGGACGAGGGCCAGATCACCCAGATCGCCACGACCAGAAGCAACAGGATCGCCAAGGTCGCCGCCGCCACCGACCAGACATGCGGCAGCCGGGTCCAGCGGCAGAGCGGCCGCGCAAGGCTCAGAATGACGGTCGCGACGATCACCCCGCCAAAGCCGATCAGCAGCGCCTGCTGCACCTGCCAGAGCAGCAGCGCCACCGCGACCAGCGCGATTGCGATGATGGTTTCGCGGATGAAGCGGCGCTCGGCGGCGGGGGGGCGGATCTGTTGCATGCCGCCAAACGCGCGGCAGGCGGCGCGGTTCCCGCCCGTCAGGCGTCAACCAGCGCTTCGGCCCGCGCCAGGTCGACCGAGACCAGCTGGCTCACGCCCTGCTCGGCCATGGTGACGCCGAACAGCCGGTCCATCCGGCTCATGGTCACCGCATGGTGCGTGATGATCAGGAACCGCGTCGCGGTGCGCTTGGTCATCTCGTCCAGCAGGTCACAGAACCGGGTCACGTTGGCATCGTCCAGCGGCGCGTCGACTTCGTCCAACACGCAGATCGGGCTGGGGTTGGCCAGGAACACCGCGAAGATCAGGCTCATCGCGGTCAGCGTCTGCTCGCCGCCCGACAGCAGGCTCAGCGTCGACAGCTTCTTGCCCGGCGGCTGGCACATGATCTCGAGCCCCGCATCCAGCGGATCGTCGCTCTCGACCAGCACAAGGTTCGCGTCGCCACCGCCGAACAGGGTCCGGAACAGGGTCGAGAAATTGGCGTTCACCTCTTCGAACGCCGCCAGCAGCCGCTGCCGCCCCTCGCGGTTCAGGTTGGCGATGCCGGTGCGCAGCTTGTGCACGGCTTCTTCCAGGTCCGCCTTCTCGGCCGAAAGGCTCTCGAACTCGGTCCGCACCTCGTTCGCGTCCTCTTCGGCGCGCAGGTTGACCGCACCCAGCGCCTCGCGCTGGCGGGCCAGCCGCGCCGCCTCGATCTCCAGCGCGTCGCTGTCCGGCATCTCGTCCGGGTTCTTGTCGAGCGATTCCAGCAGCGCCTCGGGGGTCTTGTCCTGCTCCTCGCGGATCCGCTCCGCCGCCGCCTCGACCCGCTCCGCCGCCGCTTCGGCCAGCGCCTCGGCGCGCGCACGTCCCTCGCGCGCCTCGGAGGCCGCCCGCTCGGCGGCCCGCTCGGCGGCCTCGGCCTCGCGCAGCGCGGTCTCGCCCGTCGCCAGCGCGTCCGAGGCCTTGCGGCATCGATCCTCGGCGCTGGTGATCAGCTCCACCAGCTTGGCGCGCTCTTCGAGAATCTGGTCCGGCACCGCCTGCGCCTCTTCCAGCGCCTCCATCTGCTCCTCGATGCGGCTGGCCAGATCCAGGCTGCGGCTCTCGGCGGTCTCCAGCCGCGCCTTCCAGCCCGACAGTTCCTTCGTAACCGACTGCGCGCGGCCGCGCCGCTGGTCGATCTCGCGCCGCAGATCATCGAGCGCCTGCCGTGCCTCCATCATCGTCGCCCGTGCCGCCTCGACGGCGGTGCGGCGGTCCTCCAGCGCGGCACGGGCACTGTCGAGATCCTCGAGCTCCTCACGCGCGGCATGCGCCTCGGCGATGGCCTCCTCGGCCTCCGCCAGATCCTCGGCGCGGCGGGCGCGGGCGTGAGACACCGTCTCCAACCGCCCCTTCAGCGTCGTCTCGGCACTCTCGGCCTGCCCGGCGGCGCGCTGCGCCTGGCTCCAGGCGGCCTCGGCCTCCTTGCGCGCCCGGCGGGCGGCGGTCTCGGCGGCCTGCGCGGTTTCCAGCGCGGCCTTCGCATCCTCGTGCGCCTCGCGGGCGGCATCGGCCTTGGCCTCGGCCTCGTCCAGCTGCTCCTGCAAGGCGCGCAGCCGGTTCTGCTGCTGCAACCGCAGCGCGGCGGTCGAGGGCGCATCCTCGGCCCGCGTCGCATAGCCGTCCCAGCGCCACAGGTCGCCCTCGCGGCTGACCAGCCGCTGCCCCGGCGCCAGCAGCGCCTGCAGGCGCGGCCCGTCCTCCTGCGAGACCAGCCCGACCTGCGCCAGCCGCCGCGCCAGCACGGCGGGCGCCTCGACGTGACCCGACAGCGGCACCGCGCCGCCCGGCAGAGAGGCGCTGTCGCTTGCCTCGACCAGCCGCCACCCCGAACGATCGTCGCCGTCCACTTCCGGCGCCTTCAGATCGTCGCCCAGCGCCGCGCCCAGGGCGGCCTCGAAGCCCGGATCGGCGCGGACGCTGTCCAGCACCTGCGGGCCTTCACCCTTCTCGCGCTCCAGCAGCCGCCGCAGCGCCGAGACCTCTGCCCCCAGCGCCGACACCGCGCCATCCGCTTCGGCCCGCGCGCCGCGCGCGGTGGCTTCCTCGCCCTGCGCATCGCCCCGTGCGGCCTCGGCCTCGGTCAGCATGTCCTCGGTGCGGGCGGCCTCTTCCTGCGCGGCTTCCAGCCGTTCCTCGGCTGCGGCGCGTGCCTCGGCCGCGCCCTCCAGCTCTTCTCGCAGACGTTCCTCGGCGGCCTCGGCCTCCTGCAGCTCGCCGGCCATACGGCGCGCCTGCCCTTCGGCATCCGCGACCCGGCGCTCGGCCGACTGGTGACGGGCGGCCAGCCGCGCCGTGTCCTCTGTCAGCTGGTCGAGCCCCGCTTCCTGCTCCTTCAGCGCCGCCGCCATCTCGCGCGAGCGCGCCTCGGCCGCATCCAGCGCCGCGTCCTGCCCCTCCGAGGCCTTCTCCAGCGCCGCCTTTTCCCAATCCAGCTCGGTGATGCGCTCGTTCGCATCCCGGTTCAGCCCCTGCTCGCGCTCGGCGTCGCGGGTCAACTGCTCGATCCGCGCCCGGGCCTTGCCGATCTCTTCGCGCGCACGCGCCTCGCGCTCGTCCAGCTGGTCGCGGGCGACAAGCTGGCGTTGCATGACCGCGTTTGCGACGGCCTCTTCCTCGCGCAGCGGCGGAACCGCGGCATCCGCTTCCTCGCGCGCCTTGGCGGCCCGCGCCGCCTCGGTCTGCGCGCGGCCTGCAAGGGTCACAGCCTCGGTGAAGGCAGCGGCGGCTTCGGCCCGCTCGGCCTCGGCCTCCTGCCAGCGCCGATAGAGCAGCATGCCCTCGGTCGCCCGCAGCAACGCCGCGATTTCACGGTAGCGGCGCGCCTGCCGGACCTGTTTCTCCAGCGCGCCCAACTGGCCGCGCAACGCCTCCAGAACGTCCTCGACACGGGCGAGGTTTGTCTCGGTCCCCTTCAGCTTCAGCTCGGCCTCGTGCCGCCGCTGATACAGCCCCGAGATCCCCGCGGCCTCTTCCAGGATCCGCCGCCGCGCCTTGGGCTTTGCGTTGATAAGCTCGGAAATCTGGCCCTGCCGCACCAGCGCAGGCGAGTGCGCCCCGGTCGAGGCGTCGGCGAACAGCATCTGCACGTCGCGCGCCCGGGCTTCCTTGCCGTTGGTCTTGTAGGCCGAGCCCGCATCGCGGGTGATCCGGCGCACGATCTCAAGGTTGTCCTGATCGTTGAACCCCGCCGGCGCCAGCCGGTCAGAGTTGTCCAGGTGCAGCGTCACTTCGGCGTAGTTCCGCGCCGGACGGCTGGCGGCCCCCGCGAAGATCACGTCCTCCATCCCGCCGCCGCGCATCGCGGTCGGGCGGTTTTCGCCCATGACCCAGCGCAGGGCCTCCAGCAGGTTGGACTTGCCACAGCCGTTCGGGCCCACCACACCGGTCAGACCCGGTGCGATGTGCAACTCCGTCGGATCGACGAAGCTCTTGAAGCCCAGCAAGCGCAGCTTGGTGAAATGCATCCGCCCGAAACGTCCGTTTGTTGCCTGTGTGTGCCCGTGGTGATCTTTTACGCGCCGATTCCGGCCTGACAGGCAGGTTCAGCCCCCACGGCCGATGAGTCAAGCCCCGGGACACATCATCTGGCGGGTTTCCGCCCGCCCTACACAAGATATCCCCCGCACAGCCGTGATTGGACCTCGGCACCCCCAGCCCCTACTTGTCTGGAGAACCAACAAGGAATCCCGCCATGACCTACACCCACCGCCTGCTGGGCATCTCGGGCTCGCTGCGCAAGGCTTCCACCAACACCATGCTGGTGCACGAGGCTGCGCGGGCCTTCGGACACTGCCAGCTGACCCTCGGTGACATCCGATTCCCGCTCTACGACAAGGACCTCGAGGACGCCGAGGGTATCCCCGAGGGCGTCTCGCGGCTCGTCGAGCAGATGAAAGCGGCCGATGCCATCGTGATCTCGACACCGGAGTACAACAAGAACCTGCCGGGGGTGCTGAAGAACGCGCTCGACTGGGTCAGCCGGGCAGACATGACCGCGATGCGCGACGTCCCTCTGGCGATTGTCTCGTCTGCAGCGGGCCGCGCCGGGGGCGAGCGCTCGCAGTTCTCGCTGCGGCATTGCCTGACGCCGTTCCGGCCCCGCGTGCTGCAAGGCCCCGAGGTATTCATCGCCGGTGCCGCCAAGGCGTTCGGAGAGGACGGCCGCCTGCTGGACCCGCGCAGTTTCGAGCTGCTTCAGCAGCTCATGGGCCAGTTGCAGCAGGAAATGGCGCTGGCAGCCTGATCAGCGGGCCATCTGCTCGGCCGCCGCGAAACCCGCCGGCAGCGGCGGCACCTGCCCTTCCAGCATGTCGGCCAGAACCTCGCCCACCAGCGGGGCGAGACCAAATCCGATCTTGAACCCGCCCAGCGCCGCGAAGACGCCCTCGATCCCCGGCACCGGCCCCAGCAGTGGATCCGGGCGCGGCGCCCGGGGGCGGACCCCGGCCCAGCGCTCGACCACCTCGGCCCGCGCCAGCAGGGGCGAGAGCGCGCGGGCGGTCTCGATCACCGGGTCGAGGAGCGCGTCCGTTCCATCGTGCGAGAACCGGTTTTCCGAGGTCGAGCCGACCGCCACCAGCCCGCCCGGCTGCGGCACCGCGTAGACTCCGTCGGCATAAATCAGCGGCGCCCCCTCGGGGGTTTCGGCGCGCAGCAACGCCGCCTGCCCCTTCACACCCTTGCCCTTCGCGATGCCCAGCAGCGGAAAGCCTGCGACTCCCGCCGAAACGACGATGTACCGCGCCCGGAGCGGGCCCTCGCTGGTCGTAGCTTCTCCGGGCGCGATCTGCTCGACGGGCAAACCTTCCCGCAGCTCCACGCCCTCGGCCCGTGCCGCTCCGGCCAGCGCGGCGCAGGCGGCGCGGGGGAAAAGCCGGGCCGACAGGGTCTCGTGGACCGCTCCGAAGGGCGCGGCCTCGGGGGCCAACCAGCCGGGGGCCGCGTCCACGACCTGCCAGCGCGCAACCTCGCCCCAATGCTCCGAGGCCCCGGCGGCGCGTTCCTCGGCCAGCGCCCGGGTGGCGGCGTCGGGCAGAGGCATCAACCGCCCCGAGGCCGCAAAGCCCGTCGGCAGGCCCGAGGCCGCCTCGACAGCCCGCCAATAGTCCGGTGCCATCTGCAGCGCGCGGAACTGGAACGCCTTCTTTCCGTTCCATCGCTCGGGGACATGGGGCGAGAGCGCGCCGACGATCCCGCCCGAGGCTCCTGCCCCGACGCGCGCGGCCTCGGCGACGATCACCGAGAAACCCCGCGCCCGGGCGGCGCGGGCGGTCGCAAGGCCCCAGACCCCGGCCCCGATCACGGCGACGTCCCACGTCCGGTTTCCGATTGCACTTGCCATGCCGCCCCTTATGGTCGCCGAGGTTTCACCCGGGGGGATAGAGCATGGAACGGGGGCAGCCGCCAAGCCTGGCATGGCGGGACGAGGGCACGCCGGTGTCGACCCGGTTCGACGATCCCTATTTCTCGATGACCGACGGCGTGGCCGAGTCGCGCCATGTCTTCCTGGATGGCAACGGCCTGCCGGACCGGCTGCGCCCCGGTTTTCACGTTGCCGAGCTGGGCTTCGGGACCGGGATGAACCTGGTGCTGCTGTCGATGATCGCCACGGTCCCGATCCGCTACACCGGGTTCGAGGCCTTCCCGATGGAGGCCGAGGACGCCGCCCGTGCCCTCTCGCGCTGGCCCGCACTGGCCGAGGTCGCCGCGCCGATGCTGGAAGCGCGGGCCGGGGGCGCGACCCGGTTCACCCTGGGCTCCGTCGAGGCCGAGGTGCTGGTCGGCGACGCCCGCGAGGTGCTGCCGGGCTGGCAGGGCCGCGCCGATGCCTGGTTCCTCGACGGGTTCAGCCCGGCGAAGAACCCCGAACTGTGGTCCCCCGCACTGATGGCCGAGGTCGGCCGCCACACCGCGAGAGCCGGGACCTTCGCCACCTATACCGCCGCCGGTCATGTCCGGCGCGGGCTGGAGGCGGCGGGTTTCAACGTGGAGCGCCGTCCCGGGTTCGGGACCAAGCGGCACATGAGCGTCGGAGTGCTGGGCGATGACTGAGAACGCCAGGGCCGGCATCCTGCTGATGCTGGCGACGACGACGATCTTCGCGGTGCAGGACGCGTTCTCGCGGCACCTGGCCTCGACCTACAACGTGCTGACCATCGTGATGATCCGCTACTGGTTCTTCGCGGCCTTCGTGATCATCTGGGCAGCGCTGCACCGGGGCGGGATCCGGCGAGTGGCGAAGACCGCGCACCCGAAATTGCAGGTCGCGCGGGGCATCCTGCTGGTCGCCGAGACCTGCGTGATGGTGCTGGCCTTCACGCTGCTGGGGCTGGTCGAGAGCCACGCGATCTTTGCCTGCTACCCGCTGATCGTGACCGCCCTGTCCGGCCCCGTGCTGGGCGAGCAGGTCGGCTGGCGGCGGCGGGCGATGGTGGGCGTCGGCTTCCTTGGCGTGCTGATCATCCTGCGGCCCGGCCTGCGGGTCTTCGAGCCCGAGGCGCTGGTCGCGCTGACCGCCGCGACGCTGTTCGCCTGCTATGGCCTGATGACCCGCTATGTCGGCGCGCGGGACAGCGGCGAGACGAGCCTGTTCTACACCGGCGTGGCCGGCGCGGTGGCGATCACGCTGGTCGCGCCGTTCTGGTGGCAACCGCCGCAGGGGCCGGCGGACTGGGCGATGATGGCCTCGGTCTGCGTGACGGGAGTGCTGGGGAATTTCACGCTGATCATGGCCTACAAGATGGCGCAGGCCAGCACTGTGCAGCCCTTCGCGTACTTCCAGCTGGTGCTGGCGGCGGCAATCGGTGTGACCGTCTTCGGCGACGTTCTGGAACTGCCGGTGGTGGTCGGGGCGGCGCTGGTGACCGGCGCGGGGCTGTTCACGATCTGGCGCGAGCGCGTTCGGGGACGCAAGGCGGCCCGAGGTTTGAAATCAGCGTGAAAATGGGGGATTTCATCGTGAAAACCCCCTTAACCCCATGAAATACAAAGTGAAAAGTTTCTGAAAACTTCGTTAACGCCGCTTTGGCCAGGATTTCAGGCCTTGCGCGCGGGGCTGGCGGGGGCCTCCGGCGGGGATATTTTCAGAAAGTGGAAGGCGGGGGCGCGCCGGGTTTCAGGGCGCGCCGCCCGTCGTCAGCGGAGTTTGGGGCGCGGGGCCGTGCTGAGCCGCGTGGTGCCCGGCGCGTGGCTTTCCCGGGCCAGACTGTCCAGCGGCGTCGCCGCGGCGCGGCTGACCGGGGCGCGGTTGACTGTGGTGGGGGCCGAGACCGCGGGCACCGTCGACGCGGCGGCGACCGGCGCTGGTGCCGGTGCGGGCGCGGCGCCCGGCGGGGTCGGCAGCGGGCCAGCGAGGGGCGCGCCCAGCATGTGCGACAGGCCGATCGGCCCCGCCTGCCCGGCGATGCGCGAGCGGTAGACGTGCATGCTCTCGGCGATGCGCTGGACGTAGTTGCGCGTCTCGCGGAAGGGGATCATCTCGGTCCAGAGCACCGGGTCGACGCCGGGGCTGCGCGGGTCTCCGAAGCGGCGGATCCATTCGTCGGCGCGCTGCGGCCCGGCGTTATAGGCCGCCGCCGCCAGGATCACCGAGCCGTCGAAGCGCGCCAGCATCATGGCAAGGTACCGCGAGCCGAGCTGCACGTTGTAGTTGGGATCCGAGGTCAGCCGCGCCTGGCTGTAGGAAAGGCCAAGGTCCCCTGCGACCAGCTTGGCTGTGCCGGGCATCAGCTGCATCAGCCCGCGCGCCCCGGCTGGCGAGATCGCGGCGGGGTTCATCTCGCTTTCCTGGCGGGCGATCGACATCGCGAGTTCCGGCGGAATGCCGCGCGCGGCGTCGGTCTGCCCAGTCAGCGGGTAGTAGGCGTCGGGCCAGACCGCGCCCTCACGCGCTATGCGCTTGGCGATGCGGACCGCCACCGCCGTCTGCCCCAGTTCCAGCGAAAGCCGGGCGAGCGCGGCGCTGTCCTCGGAGCCGAGGCTTTCCTGAACGTGGAGCAGGAAGCGCGTCGCCGTCACCGTGTCGCCCGAAGCCAGCAGCAGCCGCGCCGCGTGCACCGGCTTGGAGCGGGCGAAGCCGCGGTTCTGCCATTCGGGCAATCCGCGCTGAACGATCTCCTGATCCGGGGCGATGCCGGCGCGTTCCGCCGCAAGCTGGCCGTAGAACGTGGTCTGGTGCCGCGCGCCCTGCGCATAGGCAGTGCGGGCGGCGGCGATGTTGCCGGTCGCCTCGTGCGCGCGGCCCAGCCAGTAGCCCGCGCGGCCCAGCGAGATCGGCGTCTCGACCGCCGCCTGGAAGCGCTGGAAGTGCTGCGCCGCCGTGACCGCGTCGCCGAGGTGGACCAGCGCCAGATAGCCCGACAGCCATTCGAGATCGGCATAGTCCGAGCCGCCGGCCAGGTAATGCCGCGAGGCGATCCGGTAGGCCACCGGGTTGCGCCCGTCGCGCATCGCGTCGCGCGCCAGCGAGCGGCGGCGGTTCGACCAGGCCTCGGGCCGGCCCAGCGCCTGCGCCGAGGTGGACTGGGCGAGGATCAGCTCTTCTCCGCCGTCCCAGCGGCCCTTGGACATCCGCCATTCGAAGCGGTCATGCGCCAACCCGCCATCGCCCGCGTGGCTGGCAGGCACGGCGGCGATCAGGTCGTCCACCCCCGGCGCCTTGCGTTGCAGGGCGATCCGGGCGCGAGCCAGCGCTGCCTCGGCCTTCGGGACCAGCTGCAGCATCGCGGCGGCGGCGTCGGTCTCGCCCGCCCAGAGCATGTTGCGAAGCCGGGTGACGTGGTGCGGCGCAAGCTCCTTGCCGAAGCGATCGAGGAAGCTGGCGCGTTCCGAGCTGCTCATCGGCAACTCGGTCCAGGCGCGGGCGCGCTCCGCTGCCCCGGCCTGCCCGCCGAGCGCGCCAGCGTAGATCATCGCGCCGCGTCCGGTCTGCGGTTTCTGCACCGAGAAGAAAGCGCGCACCTGGTCGGCAGGCAGCGCGCCGGGCATCGCGCCCTCGGCCCGGCGGCGCATCAGCTCCAGCCCCGGCCAGTCGGCGTTGGCGGTCAGGAAGCGGGCATACTCGCTCCAGTCGCCGCGTCCGGCGCGCAGCCGGTGCCAGTCGACGATGTCCACGGCCACCGGATCGCCGGCGCGGGAGGCAGTGGCGCGGGCGCCGTCGTAATTGCGCGCCCAGACCTGCTTCATCGCGTCCGACAGCCGGTCGGGCTGAAAGGCGTGGGTTTCGGTCGGGGTCAGGACAACGGCCGCGGGCGAGGCAATGGCCAGCAGCAGGCACGTCAGTCGCGCCGCAGCGCGGGGGAATCGCATCATCGATCTGCTCGTCATCGGTGTGTCGGTTTTTCCGGGAGGCTACCAGATCGGCGGCCGCTCGTCTGCCCCTTTCGGGCTTCCGGCGCTGGACGCGCGGCGCATTCGGGGCTAAGGCAGAGCCACTCTGAAACAAAGGTGACAGATCATGTTCAAGGGCTCGATTCCCGCACTCATCACCCCCTTCAAGGACGGCAAGGTGGACGAGGATGCGCTGAAGAAGCTGGTGGACTGGCATGTCGCCGAGGGCAGCCACGGCCTGGTCGCGGCCGGCACCACCGCCGAAAGCCCGACGCTGAGCCATGCCGAGCATCGCCGCGTCGTCGAGATCGTCGTGCAACACACCGCCGGGCGGATCCCGGTGATCGCGGGCGCCGGCTCGAACAACACCGCCGAGTCGATCGGGCTGATCCAGCACGCCGAAGAGGTCGGCGCCGATGCCGCCCTCGTGGTGACACCCTATTACAACAAGCCCAGCCAGCGCGGGCTTTATGCGCACTACAAGACGTTGCACGACTGCTGCGAGCTGCCGATCATCATCTACAACATCCCCGGGCGGTCGGTCATCGACATGACCCCGGCGACGATGGGCGAGCTGGCCAAGCTGCCGCGCATCATCGGGGTGAAGGACGCGACCGGCGATGTCAGCCGGGTGTCGGACACGAGGATCACCTGCGGGCCGGATTTCATCCAGCTTTCGGGCGAGGATGCCTCGGCGCTGGGCTTCAACGCGCACGGCGGCGTGGGCTGCATCTCGGTGATCGCGAACGTCGCGCCCAGGCTCTCGGCCGAGTTCCAGGAGGCGATGCTGGCCGGCGACTACGCCCGCGCGCTGACCTACCAGGACCGGCTGATGCCGCTGCACCGCGCCGCCTTCATGGAGCCGAACCCCTGCCCGGTGAAATACGCGCTGAGCGTGCTGGGCAAGTGCGAGAACGAGCTGCGCTCGCCGCTGGTCACCGTGACCGAGGAAACCCAGACGGTGATGGACGACGCGCTGCGCCACGCCGGGCTTGTGAACTGACATAGAAAGCCGGGGCCCAGGCCCCGCCTTCCACTTTCTTCAAATATCCCCGCCGGAGGCACGCGCCGGCCAAGGCCGGCGCGTTCGAACCTCACCCGGCGGCCTGAGTGTCCGGCTCCAGTTCGATGCCGGACAGTTCCTCGCCCCGGATCTGCGCTTCGAATGCTGCGAGGCGTTTGTAGATCGACATCAGCTCGACGATCGTCGACCAGTTGTGGACCAGGAACTGGAAGCTGTCCTCGACCCGGCCGAAGGCGCGGATGATCTGCTGCATCACGCCCAGGGTGAACCCGGCGGCGATGATCGTCGGCCCGAGTGCCAGATAGGGCACCATCACCCCAGCCTGCAGGTAGGTGAACCGGGCGATGTCGAAATAGAGGTAGTTCAGGTAGAGCCGGAAGTAGTTCTTCCGCACGTTCGCGTAGAGCTCGCGCACGGTGGGTGGCTCGGCGCGTTCGGCGTGGTCCTCGCCCAGCACCAGTTCCTTACGGTAGGCGGCCTCGACCCGCTGGTTTCGGAACTCCAGCCCCGGCAGCCGGATCCCGGCCAGCGCCAGAAGCCCGGTGCCCATCGCCGACCAGATCAGGGCGGTGAAGACCAAAGCCTGCGGCACCTCGCCGATCAGCGGCAGTTCCTTCACGAAGGATGACAGCCCCCAGAGGATCGGGGTGAAGGCGATCAGCGTCATGATGCTGTCGATGAAACGGGTGCCCAGCGTCTCCATGATGCGGGCGAAGCGCATGGTGTCTTCCTGCACGCGCTGGCTGGCGCCCTCGATGTGGCGGATCCGGGGCCACATGCCCATGTAGCGGTCGTTCATCGCCGTGCGCCAGCGAAACACGTAGTGGCTGGTGAAGAAGTTATTGATGACAGCGACGATGATGTAGACCAGCGCGATCTTCAGGAAGGTGGCGAGGTTCGCATAGTAGTCGCCTGCGCTGACCGTTTCCTGCCCGCCCAGCGAGACCTGGATCAGGTCGTAGAAGCTGCCGAACCATTCGTTGATCATCACGTCGAGCTGCACCAGGAACCAGGCGACGAAGACGATCACCGCGCTACCCAGCACCGACCAGCGCGCCCAGGGATGCGGCGCCCGGACCATCCAGAACCCGACGAAGGCGGCGAAACAGGCGACGAGGTACTGCCAGAACCAGAAGCCCCGCGCCGAGTCGAACGCCGCCTGGTAGGCCGCCTGTGCCTCTTCGCCCGCGTCCGGAGGCAGCGCCTCGGGATAGGTCCAGCCTCCGATCCAGCCGAAGCTGAGCGCGCCGCCCCAGTCCTTGGCGGTCACGAACCACAGCACCACGCAGAACAGCGTCCAGGCGAGGGCCGAGCCGAAGAATTGTCCGGGCTTAGGGAAGAAGGATGAGAACACGGGGAAGAGCCTCTTTGCCGAAGGCGCGCTGGGGTGCGCCGGGGCGCAAGGCTAGGCGGGTGCGGGCGGCGGTTCCAGTGAATTCCCTGTCATGCGCGGGTGAAACGCGCTTTGACAGGTCCCCTGCGACCACATACATCCCGTACATGGCCAAGAAACCCGCATCCAATTCGCGCACGATCGCCGAGAACCGCAAGGCGCGGTACAACTACGCCATCGAGGACGATGTCGAGGTCGGCATCATGCTGGAAGGGTCCGAGGTTAAATCCCTGCGTCAGGGCAACGCCCAGATCACCGAGAGCTATGCCGAGGTGAAGGACGGCGAGTTGTGGCTGGTGAACGCCTATATCGAGGGCTACGACAAGGCCAAGACCTTCGGCCACGACGAACGCCGCCGCCGTAAGCTGCTGGCCAGCAAGCGCGAGATCGCGAAAATGCACCAGAACGTCGGTCGCGAGGGCATGACGCTGGTTCCGCTGTCGCTCTATTTCAACGGGCGCGGCATCGCCAAGCTGAAGCTGGGGCTGGCCAAGGGCAAGAAGGTCGCCGACAAGCGCGAGACCGAGAAGAAGCGCGACTGGAACCGGCAGAAGCAGCGCCTGCTGAAGGCGCACGGCTGAGGACCGGCCCGGTGGCACGCAAGCGGCGCGGCAGCGGCAATCCCACCATCATGGACGTTGCGCGCGCCGCAGGGGTCAGCGCGATCACCGTCAGCCGCGCAATCCGCACCCCCGACCGGGTGTCATCCGAGGCCCGCGCGCGGGTCGATGCGGCGATCCGGGATCTCGGTTATCGACCCGATCCGGCGGCAAAGGCGCTGGCCTCGAGCCAGTCGGACATCATCGGCGTGCTGGTGCCCTCGGTCACCAACTCGGTCTTCCTCGACACGATGCGCGGGCTTTACGAGGTGTCCGAGACCACCGACTACCGGGTGCAGATCGCCAACACCCGCTATTCCTCGGCCGAAGAGGAGCGGCTGCTGCGCACCTTCCTCGCGCAGCGCCCCGCCGGGCTGATCGTCACCGGGATCGACCAGTCGGCGGCGACGGCGGCGATGCTGCGCGACGCGCCCTGCCCGGTCGTGCAGATCACCGAGATCGGTCCCGCACCCTTCGACATGATGGTCGGCTTCTCGCATTCCGAAGCCGCCCGCGCCGCCGCCGAGCACCTTGTCGAGGCGGGCTACCGGCGGATCGGGTTCCTCGGCGCGCGGCGCGATGCGCGCTCGACCCGGCGTCTGTCGGGCTTCCGGGCGGGGCTGGAGGGCAAGGGGCTCTACAATCCGGCGCGGGTGCTGTTCTCGGACCGGCCCAGTTCGGTGCCGTTGGGGGCCGAGCAGCTGGTCGAGCTGCTGACCCGCGATCCCGAGGCCGACGCGGTGCTGTGCAACAACGACGATCTGGCGCTGGGGGTGCTGTTCGAATGCCAGCGGCGCGGCATGGCGATCCCGAACCGGTTCGGGATCTGCGGTTTCAACGATATCTCGGCGATGGCGACGGCCTATCCCTCGGTCACCTCGGTTCAAACCCCGCGGCGCGAGATCGGGCGTCAGGCGATGACCATGCTGATCGCGCGGCTGGCGGACGAGGACCCGGGGCGCACGGTGCGTAACCTCGGGTTCAATCTCGTGGTCCGGGACAGCACCCGGCGCAGCGCGGCGGCGGGCAAGATCCGCCCTATTGCGTGATTCCGCCGCTCATCGCCTCCTGACCAAGATGCACCAGCTTGCCGGTTTCGGCGGCGTACTGTTCCAGCGCGTCGCTGACGAACTCGGTCTGGATGCGGCGCAGTTCTTCCATGTCCTTGCAGTGCAGCAGCCGGTGCTGAAGCTGCAGGTCCTGCTGCAGGCGGTCGGACAGGAATTGCGCGACCTCGGTGGTGAAGCCGGTGACGCTGTACATCCAGTTCGTGCCCAGCATCGCGAATGTCTTCAGGCTCGAATCACGCAGGCCCTCGACCGCGGCGAAGGCGGACAACGGGTCCGGTATGGCAGGTGCTTCGAGCACGGCCTTGCGTGCCATGTATATTCCCCCCTGGTCTTGGTGCCCCGGGATCGCGCTTCGCCGTAACGACTCCGCGTCGGATCGCAGGTTAATATTGCAATGTTACGATACATTACGAATCCCGCAAGACGCGTGATCGCGCGGTAAGCGGATCGGCGGAGAATCCCCCCGCAACCCGGTCCGGTATCAGGGAATGGATTTGAAGCTGGTGCGCAGGGCTTCCGACCAGGCGTCGGACATGGCGGCGAAATCCGGATCCCCGGCCTCGATTCGCGTCTGCTCGGCGATGTCGCATTCATCCCGGCGCAGCATCAGCAGGTCCAGCGGCATCCCCACCGAGAGGTTCGAGCGCAGCGTCGAGTCCATCGACAGCAACGCCGCCTTGCGGGCATCCTCGAGGCTGGTTTCGGGCGTCACCACCCGGTCGAGGATCGGCTTGCCGTACTTGTGCTCACCGATCTGGAGATAGGGCGTATCCTCGGTCGCCTCGATGAAATTGCCCTCGGGGTACAGCAGGAACATGCGTTCGCGCCCGCCCTTGCGCTGGCCGCCCACGATCATCGAGGCGGTGGCGGACTGGCTCATCCGGTTGACCTTGGCCGAGATTTCGGCGGTGACGTCGGACAGCAGCTGGCCGACCATCTCTGCGACGCGCAGCATGGAGGGCGCCTGCATGATCGAGAACTCGGGCGCGCTGTCAGGTTCATCGATCGCCTCGGTCAGCTTGGCCATGACGGTCTGGGTGACCGACAGCGAACCGGCGGTCTGGATCACGATGATCCGCTCGCCCGGCTCGCAGAACACGAACTGCTTGCGAAAGGTCGCGATGTTGTCGACGCCCGCATTGGTGCGGGTGTCGGAAAGGAAAACCATGCCTGCGTTCAGCAGCAGGCCCACGCAATAGGTCATCTACTCGTCCTGCCCGGGCGGCGGCCCTATTGTTGGGCAGCAACGCTGACCTGAATATCCATGCTTTCTTCGCCATCGCCAAGCGAAATCCCTCGGATCGGCGCGGCGTCGTGCGCGTCGAGCCCCGAGCCGACCCGGATGTAGCGCTCATCAGGGCAGCATTCGTTGGCCGCGTCGAAGCCCACCCAGCCCAGATCCTGGACGTAAAGCTCGGCCCAGGCATGGCTGGCCTCGGTCCGGTCATTGGCCTCGTCCTCGCCGCCCGACAGCATGTAGCCGGTGACGTAGCGCGCAGGCATGCCCTTGATCCGCGCCAGGGCGATCAGCACCTGCGCCTGGTCCTGGCAGACCCCGGCGCCCAGCTCGACCACCTCGGCGGCGGTGTTGTCATGCTCGGTCGCGCCGGGGGTGTACTTGATGCGCTCCGCGACCAGCCGTGCCATCTCGTGCGCGGCGGCAAGGGTGCAGCCGTCTTCCTCCAGCGCCTCGGCCAGTTCGATGAGCCCGACGCCCGGCGCGGTGGCCCATGTCTCGCGCAGGTAGGCGAGCGGGGTCATCTGCTCGCGCATGCCGCGCAGGATGCCCGAGGTATCGGTGGTCTCGACCAGTCCGCGCACGCTCACGGTCATGGTCTCGACCGGACCGGGCAGCGTCATCGTGATGACCCGGTTGCCGGCGCCGTCAACGAAGGCGGCGCCGAAACTGGCGCCCTCGACCGTCACGGACCAGTCGAGGATCCGCTGGCTGTCTGAATCGACCGGGGTCAGGCGGTGGCTCTGCACCACGCGCCGGCGCGGCGTTTCGAAGTGGTAGTTGGTGTCGTGCTCGACAAGCAGGCGCATGAGGGTTCAGACCTTTCCGAACAGGTAGCTGTCGGCAATGCTTTGGCCGAGCGCGGCATTCTGCATGATGAACCGGCCGAGGAACTCATGCAGCCCCTCGTCGATCACGTCCTCGATCCGCGCCTCGGCCAGCTCGCCCAGCAGCCGCGCGGCGTTCTCGTTCGCCCGCGAGCGGCCGCCGCCCATCCGGCAGAGCTCGGTCAGGTGAGTCTCGGCCGAATTCACGCAGTAGACCAGCGAACGCGGGCAGGCGAGGTTCAGGATCAGGAAATGCGCAATTTTCGACGGCGCGTAGTCGCCGCCGTAGGCCCAATGATAGGCGCGATGCGCCGACAGCGCCCGCAGCAGCGTGGTCCACTGATAGTTGTCGACACCGCCGCCCACCATGTCGATGGTCGGCAGCAGGACGTAGTATTTCACGTCCAGCAACCGCGCGGTGTTGTCGCCGCGCTCGATGGCATGGCCGAGGTTGAAGAAACGGTAGCCCTCGTTCTCCAGCTGGGTGTTCTCGTGCGCGCCGCGCACCAGCGCCGCCGAGCGCTTGGTCCAGTCGCAGATCTGCGGCAGCGACAGTTCCGAGCGCGGCTGGCGTTCGATGTCGAGGAATTCGAGATAGGCGCGGTTCAGCGCCTCCCACACCTCGGTGGTCAACGCGGTCCGCACTGCGCGCGCGTTCTGCCGCGCCGCGGTCAGGCAGCTCTTGATCGACGAGGGGTTGGCCGGGTCGAACACAAGGTAGCTGACGACGTTGCGCTCGACCGGATCGCCGTAGCGGTCCGAGAAATCGGCCTGCACGCCCGCCGCCGCCAGCACCGAGCGCCATTCGCTGGCGAAGCCGCCCGCGGCGCTGGGGATCAGCTGCATCCGGTAGCCCATTTCCAGCAGGCGCGCGGTGCTGTCGGCCCGCTCCATGTAGCGGGCGGTCCAGTAGAGGTTGTCTGCGGTCCGGCTCAGCATGGTGTTCACTCCGCCAGTACCCATGTGTCCTTGACCCCGCCGCCCTGCGACGAGTTCACGACCAGAGACCCCTCGCGCATGGCGACCCTGGTCAGGCCGCCGGGTGTCAGGTGGACCTTCTCGCCGACAAGGCAGTAGGGCCGCAGGTCCACATGGCGCGGCGCGAGGCCCTGGTCCACGAAGGTCGGCGAGGTGGACAGCGCCAGCGTCGGCTGGGCGATGAAATCGGCCGGGTCGTGCTTGATGCGCGCGGCATAGGCCTCGATCTCTTCCTTGGTCGAGGCGGGGCCAACTAGCATTCCGTAGCCGCCCGAGCCGTGGACCTCTTTCACGACCAGTTCGGCCAGGTGCTCCAGCACGTATTTCAGGTCGTCCGGTTCCGAGCAGCGCCAGGTCGGCACGTTCTTCAGGATCGGCTCTTCGCCAAGGTAGAAGCGGATCATGTCGGGGACGTAGGTGTAGATCGCCTTGTCGTCCGCCACACCCGCGCCGGGGGCCGAGCAGATCTGCACCCCGCCCGAGCGATAGACGTTCATCAGCCCCGGCACGCCGAGCATGCTGTCGGGCCGGAAGCAGAGCGGGTCGATGAACGGATCGTCGATCCGGCGGTAGATCACGTCGACCCGGCGCGGGCCTCGGGTGGTGCGCATGTAGACGAAGTCGCCGTCGACAAAAAGATCCTGCCCCTCGACCAGTTCGACGCCCATCTGGTCGGCGAGGAAGCTGTGCTCGTAATAGGCCGAGTTGAACGCGCCCGGCGTCAGCACGACGATTGTCGGATCGCCCTCGCATTTCTGCGGCGCGACCGAGGCGAAGGTCCGGCGCAGCGCCTGCGGATAGTCGTCCACCGGCATGATCCGCGACTGGCGGAACAGGTCCGGGAACAGGCGCATCATGATCTCGCGGTTCTCCAGCATGTAGGAGACCCCCGAGGGCGTTCGGCAGTTGTCCTCGAGCACGAAGAACTCGTCCATGCCGGTGCGCACCAGGTCCACGCCGACGACGTGGGAGTAGACCCCGCGCGACGGAGAGGTGCCCACCACCGAGGGCTCGAAGGCCTCGTTGCGCCAGATCAGTTCGCCGGGGATGCGTCCCGCGCGGACGATCTCGCGCCGATGATAGATGTCCCAGAGGAAGGCGTTCAGGGCGCGGGCGCGCTGCTTCACGCCGCGGTCCAGCTTGCGCCATTCGTTCTCGGTGAAGACGCGCGGCATCATGTCGAAGGGGATCAGGCGCTCGGTGGTCTCTTCGCTGCCGTAGACGGCGAAGGTGATGCCGATGCGGCGGAAGATGGCCTCGGCCTCCCGGCGCTTCTGATCGAAATGCTCCGGAGGGAAGCTGTTGATCCACTCCATAAGGTTTGCATAGGCCGGGCGGACATCCGCCCCGTTGTACATCTCGTTGAAATATTTCGACGTCACTTTGGCCCCCTGTCCGAGAACAGAGTTTCAAAGGCCGAAGCGGAATGCAACTGCGGTGGCGAGGCCCGGCGCAAGCGGTTCAACCTCTGCCCGATTTTCAGGCAATCGCCGCGCGGGCGATCAGACCGCTTCATTTCCTGGCGTATATGTCCTCGTATCGGACGATGTCGTCCTCGCCGAGGTATGCGCCGGTCTGGACCTCGATCAGGACGACCTCGACCTTGCCGCGGTTGGCGAGGCGGTGCGTCGCGCCGAGCGGGACGTAGACGGACTCGTTCTCGGGCACCATCCTGACCTCGTCGCCGACGGTGACCTCGGCGGTGCCCGAGACCACGACCCAGTGCTCGGCCCGGTGCAGGTGGCTCTGCAGGCTCAGCACGCCGCCGGGCGTCACGGTGATCCGCTTCACCTGGAAGCGTCCGCCGGTGGCCAGCGATTCGTAGCTGCCCCAGGGACGCAGCACGCGGCGGTGCTCGGTCGCCTCCTCGTGGCCGGCGGATTTCAGGTGCTTGACCACCGCGCCCGCCGCCGCCGGATCGCCGCGGCCGGTGACCAGCACCGCGTCGGGAGTGGCGACGACGACCAGGTCCTCGACGCCCTTGACCGCGACCAGCGGGCCGTCGCTGTGGACATAGCTGTTGCGGCTGTCCAGCACCTCGACGTTGCCGCGCGTGGCGTTGCCGTCCGGCCCCTGGCGCGCGATCTCCCACATCGCGTTCCAGGACCCGAGGTCGGACCAGGTGAACTCGGCCGGGACCACGGCGGCGGTGGCCGTGCGCTCCATCACCGCGTAGTCGATCGACAGGTCCGGGCAGGCGACCAGCGGGTCCGAGGCCAGCCGCAGGAAGTCGAGATCGCGCGCCGCGCCCGAGAGCGCGGCCTCGGCGGCGGCGAGCACCTCGGGCGCGTGGGCGCGCATCTCGTCCAGCAGCAGCGCGGCGGGGGCGGCGAAGATGCCGGCGTTCCAGAAGTGCTGGCCGTCGGCGACATAGGCCTCGGCGGTGGCGAGGTCCGGCTTCTCGCGGAAGGCGTCGACCTTGGCGCCGCGCGCGCCCAGGGACGCGCCGCGGCGGATGTAACCATAGCCGGTCTCGGGCCCCGTCGGCGTCACGCCGAAGGTGACGATATGACCCTGCGCGGCCAGCGTGGCGGCATGCTGCGCGGCGGCGCGGAAGGCGGCGGCATCGGGAATGTAGTGATCCGCCGGCGAGATCAGCAGCACCGCGCCCGGCGCGTCGCGCTCGGCCATCAGCGCGGCCACGGCGCAGGGCAGCGCGGTGTTGCGGGCGAGCGGCTCCAGGACGATCTGCGCGGGATGCCCGGCCTGCTGGACATGCTCGGCGACCTGGAAGCGCGAGGCCTCGGCGCAGAGGATCAGCATGTCCTCGCCCAGCGGCGCCAGCCGGTCCAGCGTCTCGCGCAGCATGGTGCGCTCGCCGGCCAGCGGCAGGAACTGCTTGGGCCGCGCCCGCCGCGAGATCGGCCACAGCCGCGAGCCGCTGCCACCAGAAAGAACAACCGGCAGAATGCGTTGATCCATCAGTCGATTTCCCTTTGTCTCATAGGCATGTTCTTGCCCGATGCGCCGGACCGGGGAAAGCCCCGCAGGCGATTCGCAGCACCCTATGTGGCGGGGGTGAGGCAATCCTGTGCCGTCGGCTGGGCAGCGCGGATGCGCGCATTTTTGCAACATACAATATGCGCTGGAACAACCTCGCAAACACGGATAACTCCATGGAAATCAGGGCGATGAAGCGCCGCCTCTGCCCCCTTCCGGCGCCCCGCACCAACAACCGGTTGCAAGTTGTTGCCGAACGGCGCGATTCCGTCGCCTCCGCGTGTGGACATTCCCCCAGCCGCGATTTTATAGCTGCAACAAAGCATTCGTGCACAATTCTGACGTTAGTCGCATGTTGAGTAGGTTGTACCGCACTCCGATAGATCAGACCGGGCACCGGAACGCCGCGCTCTATTCACTGTCCGATCTCGGGCTGGTGAATGCGCCGCCGGACTCCGCCTATGACCGGATCACCTCGCTGGCGCAAACCGTGACCGGCGCGCCGGTCGCGATGCTCAGCGCCATCGAGGCCGACAAGAACCGGCAGTTCATGACCTCGGTTCAGGGCGTGCCTGAACCGCTGGCCAGTTCGCGCGAGATGCCGCTTGAATATTCGATCTGCGCCCATGTCAGCGAAAGCGGTGCGCCGCTGGCGATCGACGATGCGCGCTACGACCTGCGCGCGCAGCGGGTGCAGGAGTTCGGTCGCGTCGCCGCCTACCTCGGCGTACCGGTGCGCGGTCCGGTCGATGACGTGATATGCGTGCTGAGCGTGATCGATCATACGCCGCGTAGCTGGACCGAGGACGACCTGGCCGCGATGGAGCAACTGGCCGGACTTGCCGGGCGCGAGATCCTGCTGCGCGCCTCGATGCGGACGCTTGGCCTGCTGCAAAGGGCCTCCCGCGGAGTCGCCTGACGTCGCACTGGACGCGGGCCTAGGCCGACAAACGGTCTTTTTCGCATAATAAATTATTTGCGTTTTCGCGACGCCGGGGCAATCATTCCTCCGGGCCGTCCCGCATGGGAACCGTTTCATCAAGGAACGGGCGGCGGCCCTCGGTGCGGCGTTCCGCCGTTCCGGCAAGGAAGTTGGGGAGTGAAAATCATGAAGATCACGACACGTTCGGCGCTGCTGGCGGCGGCGGCTTCGGTTGCGGTGACGCTGGCACCCGCCGCACTGGCGGATACCTCGGACAAGCGGATCGCGCTGTCGAACAACTACGCGGGCAACAGCTGGCGGCAGGCGATGCTGCGCAGCTGGGAGAAGGTGACGGGACAGGCGGTCTCGGACGGGGCTGTGGCCGCCGCGGACGCCTTCACCACCGCCGAGAACCAGGTGACCGAACAAGCCGCGCAGATCCAGAACCTGATCCTGCAGGGCTATGACGCCATCGTGCTGAACGCCGCCTCGCCCGAGGGTCTGAACGGCGCGGTCAAGGAGGCCTGCGACGCGGGCGTGGTCGTGGTCAGTTTCGACGGCATCGTGACCGAGCCATGCGCCTGGCGCATCGCGGTGGACTTCCACCAGATGGGCAAGGACGAGGTACTCTACCTGGCCGACCGGCTGGACGGCGGCAATCTGCTTGAGATCCGCGGCCTCGCCGGGGTCTTCGTCGATGACGAGATCAGCGCCGGCATCCACGAGGGCGTGGAGGAGACCGGCAAGTTCGAGATCGTCGGCTCGGTCCACGGCAACTGGGCGCAGGACGTGGCGCAGAAGGCGGTCGCGGGCATCCTGCCGTCCCTGCCCGAGGTCGCCGCGGTCGTCACCCAGGGCGGCGATGGCTATGGCGCGGCGCAGGCCTTCAAGGCCGCCGGGCGCGACATGCCGATCATCGTCATGGGCAACCGCCATGACGAGCTGACCTGGTGGAAGGAGCAGAAGGACGCCAACGGCTACGAGACGATGTCCGTCTCGATCGCGCCGGGCGTGTCCACGCTGGCCTTCTGGGTGGCGCAGCAGATCCTCGACGGCGCGGACGTGCCGAAGGACATGACCGTGCCCTTCCTGCGGATCGACCAGGACAACCTCGAGGACAACCTGGCCAATACCGAAGAGGGCGGCGTCGCCAACGTGGAGTACACGCTCGACGACGCCAAGGCGGTCATCGCGGAGGCGTCGGGCAGCTGATCCGGGCCTTTCACGGCAGATGACTGGGCATGATCCCATCGTCCGGCTGGACGGCGTCGAAAAACGGTTCGGCGCCGTCCGCGCGCTGTCGGGCGTATCGCTCGACCTGGCCGGGGGCGAATGCCTCGGGCTGGTCGGGCACAATGGCGCGGGTAAATCCACGCTGATGAACGTGCTGTCGGGCGTGCTGACGCCCGACGCGGGAACGATAACGATTGCCGGGACGGACGTGACCGGTGGCTATTCGACCGCGAACGCGCAGGCGCATGGCGTGCGCTGCGTGTTTCAGGAGCTGTCGCTCTGCCCCAACCTTACGGTGGCCGAGAACGCCCGGATCTCGCACCCGTCGATCCGTGGCGTGGGCTGGCGGCGGCAGGCGCGCAAGCTGATCGGCGACAAGCTGGACGAGGTGTTTCCGGGGCACGGGATCTCGCCGAACGATCTGGTTGGGGACCTTTCCATCGCGCGGCGGCAGATGGTCGAGATCGCCCGCGCCTTCGCCGTCACCGACCGGCCCGCGCAGGTGGTAATCCTGGACGAGCCGACAAGCTCACTGGACAGCGTGGCCGCGGGGCTGCTGTTGAAGCACGTGCGCCGGTTCGTGGCCGAGGGCGGGACCTGCGTGCTTATCTCTCATCTGCTTGGCGAGATCCTGGAAACCTCCGACCGGATCGCGGTGATGCGCGATGGCGGCGTGGTGGCGCTGGACGCGGCCTCGGCCTTTGACCGCCACTCGCTGGTTGCGGCGATGGGCAGCGTGACCGAGGAGCACGGGCAGGCCGATGCCGCGCCGAAGCGCGGGGCCGCGCAGCCGGTGGTGCGGGCAGGGCCGGTGAAGCAGCCCGACGGGATGGAACTGACCGCCCATGCCGGTGAGGTCGTGGGGCTGGCGGGCCTGTCGGGACAGGGCCAGACCGAGCTTCTGGTGCGGATATTCGACCACGCGCCGGGGACGGATGTCGCCGGGCCGGTGGCGCTGGTCGCGGGGGACCGGCAGTCGGACGGGGTGTTTCCCTTGTGGTCGATCGCCGAGAACATCGCCATCGGCTCGCTCAGGCGCTTCAAGCGAAAGTGGCTGCTGGACGAAGTCGGGATCACCCGCTTCGCCGAGGACTGGCGGCAGAAGATCGGCATCCGCACGCCGGACGTGGACAACCCGATCCTGTCGCTGTCGGGCGGAAACCAGCAGAAGGCGCTGTTCGCCCGCGCGCTGGGCTCTGACGCGCAGATCGTGGTGATGGACGACCCGATGCGCGGCGTCGACGTCGGCACCAAGCAGGAGGTCTATGGCATGATCCGCGAGGAGGCCGCCAAGGGCCGCTGTTTCCTCTGGTACACGACCGAGATGGACGAGCTGCGCAATTGCGACCACGTCTACGTCTTTCGCGAAGGGATCATCGCCGCAGACCTGCCGCGCGCCGAGATGACCGAGGAAAAGGTCATCCACGCCAGTTTCCGCGAGGACGCGTGATGGGCGCGCTCGTCTCTCCGCGCGTGCTGCGGGCGATGCTGCCGCCGCTCTCGCTGGCGGCGCTGCTGATCACCATCTTCTGGCTGCAGCCGCGCACGCAAAGCTATTTCGGGCTGAACCTGCTGCTGAACCTCGCGATTCCCATCGCGCTCGCGACCATCGCGCAGATGTTCATCCTCTGCGTCAACGAACTGGACCTGTCGATCGGCGCGTTCGTGAGCCTTTGTGCCTGCATCACCGCGACATGGCTGAACGACACGCCGCTGCTGGGCGTGCTGGCACTGGCGGGGCTGGTGGTGGTCTACGCCCTGCTCGGGGCGCTGATCTACCTGCGGAACCTGCCAAGCATCGTTGTCACGCTGGGCATGTCCTTCGTCTGGCTGGGCCTTGCGGTGCTGGTGCTGCCGACGCCGGGTGGCGCCGCGCCGGGCTGGATCCGGTCGCTGATGACGCTGAAGCCGCCGCATGTGCCATTCCCGATCATCGCGGCGGTGGTGATCGCGCTGGTGGTCCATGTCGGGCTGATGCGCTCGGCCTTCGGGACGGTGCTGCGCGGGGCGGGTGGCAACCCGGCCTCGCTGGCGCGGGCCGGCTGGTCGATCCTGCGGATCAAGATGACCATGTTCGCCCTCGCGGGTTTCTTCGGCGTGCTGTCGGGCATGGCGCTGGTCGGGCTGACGACCTCGGCAGATGCGAACATCGCGCTGCGCTACACGCTGCTCTCCATCGCCGGGGTGATCCTGGGCGGGGGCGAGTTCGTCGGCGGCCGCGTCTCGCCCATCGGGGCGGTGATCGGCGCGGTGACGCTGGCGCTGGCGGGCTCGTTCCTGTCGTTCCTCAGGCTCAACCCCGACTGGCAGATCGGCGCACAGGGCGCGATCCTGATCCTGGTGCTGGCGCTGCGCATCCTGATCAGCCGAGGGGAGGCGAAGCGATGAGCGTGCTTCTTCGCCAACCCTGGCTCTGGGCCTGGGTCGGCGCCTTCGCGGTCTGGCTGGCGACGGCGCTGTTCACCGGCGGCACCGGCTCGGCCGAGGTTCTGAGCGCTGCGCTGACCTTCGGTGCGTTCTACGTGATCGTCGCGCTGGGGCAGATGTTCGTCATCACCCTCGGCCCCGGCAATGTCGACCTGTCGATCCCGGCCTGCATGACGCTGGCGGGCACCGTCTCGATGAAGGTCATGGACGGCGCGGCGGCGATGCTGCCCGTGGGGCTGGTGCTGGCTTTGCTGATCGGCTTTGGCGTGGGGACAATCAACTTCGCGCTGATCCGCCTGCTGAGGATCCCGCCGATCATCGCGACGCTCTCCTCCAGCTTCATCTTCCAGTCGGCGGCGATCTGGTACAACCGCGGCCTGCGGGTGAAACCACCCGAGCCGCTGGCCGATTTCACCACCGCCAAGATCGCGGGCGTACCGGTCATCGCGCTGGCCGTTGCGCTGCTGGCGGTCGGGATGCACCTGCTGCTGACCCGCACGCTCTATGGCCGCGCGGTGCTGGCCATTGGTCAGAACCCGCGCGCGGCGCACCTGGCAGGCATCAAGGTCGAGCGCACGCGGGCACTGACCTATCTGATGTGCGCGACTTTGGCCGGGCTCTGCGGGTTCCTGCTGGCCGGGTTCTCGGGCGGCGCGGCGCTGAACATGGGCGAGGAATACCTGCTGTCCTCGATCGCCGTCGTGGTGATCGGCGGCACCTCGGTCGCGGGCGGCTATTCCAACGTGCCGGGCCTCTGGGGCGCGGCGCTGTTCCTGTTCCTGCTGGTCACCATGCTCAACACATTCGGCGCGGGCGCCGGGGTGCGGATGGTGCTGACCGGGCTGATCATCATCGGCGTCATCGTCGCGGCCAGTGGCGGGCGCAAACGGGCTTGAGGGGGGATTTCACATGGCCTTGGTGGGCGACGATTACGAATACCACGACGACCGCTTCCGGGCGCTGACCGTGCCGACGGCGGCGGTCGAGACGCTTTACGACGGCTGCCGCTGGGCCGAGGGACCGGTCTGGTTCGGCGACGGCAATTTCCTTGTCTGGTCAGATATTCCGAACAACCGGATGCTGCGCTGGGTGCCGGATATGGGCGTCGGCATATTCCGCGCCGACAGCAACTTCGCAAACGGAAACACCCGCGACCGGCAGGGGCGTCTGGTCAGCTGCGAGCACGGCGCGCGGCGCGTGACACGGACCGAGGCCGACGGCGCGATCACGGTGATCGCCGACAGCTACAAGGGCAAGCGGCTGAACTCGCCCAACGACGTCGTGGTGCGGTCCGACGGCTCGATCTGGTTCACCGATCCGACCTACGGGATCATGAGCGACTACGAAGGCCACAAGGCCGAGCCCGAACAGGACGGCTGTTTTGTCTACCGTGTGGACCCATCGGGGCAGATCTCGGTCGTGGCGGATGATTTCGTGAAGCCGAACGGGCTGGCATTCTCGCCCGATGAAAGCCAGCTCTACATCGCCGACAGCGGGCTGAGCCACGATCCCGACGGGCCGCATCATATTCGCCGGTTCGACGTGGGCGCGGACGGCAAGCTGACGGACAGGGGCGTCTTCGTCGAGGTCTCCCCCGGCGTGCCCGACGGGTTCCGCTTCGACCGAGAGGGAAACCTCTGGACCAGTTCGCAGAACGGTATTCAGTGCTTCGCCCCGGACGGCACGCTGCTGGGCCGGATAAAGCTGCCGCAGATGGCCGCGAACCTGTGCTTCGGCGGGCCGAAACGGAACCGGCTGTTCATCACCTCGACCCACGCGCTCTATTCGGTCTACGTCGGCGTCAGCGGCGCGCAGGTGCCGTGAGGGCTTGACCGGCCGCCCGGCCCTGCCCGACACTTCGGGGAGTCGCCGGGACCGACCAAGGCCCGACCAAGGCGCCCCGATCCCGACGCCACGAGGCAGGCCCCACACGGCTGGCCCCGGCCACGCCCGGGCAAGACCACCCGTCGTTGCAGCGGCCCGCGCGGATGCGCGGACCCAACGCAAACAGGGAGGGACTGCGCATGAGGGTGTTCACCATCATCGGCCCGTCGCAATCGGGAAAGACCACGCTGGCAGACGCGCTCGGCGGCCTTGAGGGCCGCGCCAGCGTGAACGACTTCTCGGACGCCGCCACGCTGCGGCGTTTCGAGTATCTGGGGGACCCCTGGGCCAGTATCGACGTCGCCGGCGGGCCCGAGAATCTCGGCACCGCCGCGCAGGCGTTGCTGGCCAGCGACGCCGCTGTGGTCGTGGTGCCGCCCGATCCCTTCGCCGCCGTCTTGACCGCCCCCTACCTGCGGCTGGTGCAGGAGGCAGACATCCCCGCCGTGCTGTTCGTCAACCGCATCGACGCGCCCTCGGGGCGGGTGCGGGACATCGTGGCGGCGGTGCAGGCCTATTGCCCGCAGCCGATCATCCTGCGCCAGGTGCCGATGCGCGACGGCGACACCGTCACCGGCACCATCGACCTGATTTCCGAGCGCGCCTGGCAGTTCAACGAGGGCGAACGCTCGGACCTGATCGAGATGCCCGACACCGCGAGGGAGCGCGAGCAGGAGGCCCGCACCGAGCTTCTGGAGCATCTTGCCGATTTCGACGACGCGCTGCTGGAGCAGCTGATCGAGGACAAGCGCCCCGCGACAGACGACGTCTTCGGGCTGGCCGCCAAGGTGCTGGCGACCCATGCCGCGATGCCCGCGCTGCTGGGCGCGGCCAGCCACGGCAACGGCGTGCAGCGGCTGATGAAATCGCTGCGTCACGAGGTGCCGGGGCCCGAAGCCGCGCAGGAGCGGCTGGGCGGACCGCTGGCCGTCGCGGCGCTGGCCGACATCCGCAAGCATCTTGGCAAGGTGACGCTGATCCGCGCGCTGGGCGCGGGCGTCGCCTCGGGCAAGCCGCTGGGCGGGGCGGCACCGGGGAACCTGATGGATCTTGACGCGCGCACGCCGGTCGATGCCGTCGAACCCGGCGCGCTGGCCTTCGCCGTGAAGTCCGATCACCTGATGGCGGGCACGCTGCTGAGCGAAGGCGGCGCCGATCCGGGGCCGGACTGGGTGCGCGGGCGCACGCCCTTCCACCGGCAGATCGTCTCGCCCGCGCATGAGCGCGACGACGTGCGGCTCTCGGGCGCGCTGGCGAAGCTGGCCGAGGCCGATCCCGCGCTAAGGGTCGAGCAGGACGCCGCGACCGGCAAGCCCATTCTGGCGACGCAGGGACCGATGCACGCGCGCCGGATCGCCGCCAAGCTGGCCGAGGATTTCGGGATCGAGATCCACGAGGCCCCGGTGCCCCCGGCCTATCGCGAGTCGATCACCAAGCCGGTCGAACAACACCACCGGCACCGCAAGCAATCCGGCGGCGCAGGGCAGTTCGCGGACGTGAAGCTGCGAATCGCGCCCACGGATCGCGGTGCGGGCTTCGCCTTCGACGAGCAGGTGAAGGGCGGCGCGGTGCCGAAGAACTACATCCCCGCCGTCGCCTCGGGCGCGGGGGACGCGCTGCGCACCGGGCCGCTGGGCTTTCCGGTGATGGATGTCTCGGTGACGCTGCTGGATGGCAAGCACCATGCAGTCGACAGCTCGGACTTCGCCTTCCGCACGGCGGGCGCGGCTGCGGTGCGCGAGGCGCTGAAGGACGCCGCGCCGGTCCTGCTGCAACCGATCTTCCGGGTGGACATCCACGTGCCCTCGACGCTGTCGGGCGGGCTGGTGCCGGTGATCAACGGGCTGAAGGGGCAGGTGGTGGGCTTCGAGGCGCATGCCTCGGCGCATGGCTGGGACGTGTTCTCGGCGCTGCTGCCCGCCGCCGCGCTGGAGGAACTGGAGCGCTCGCTGGGCAGCGCGACGCAGGGTACCGCCTGGGCCGAGGCGCACTTCGACCACTACACCGAGGTCTACGGCCGCGAGGCCGAGAAGCTGAGCGCGGCGATGACCGGCGAGCCGGCGTGACCCGACTGCGGGCGGCGCATTGCGCCGCCGCCCGCAAGCTGATTGGATAAGGGGATAGATTTCCCGAAGGGGCATCCGCCCGTGTCCAGCGCCATTTCACCTATAGACCGGATCGCCGGAGGGCTCGCGCTCGCCGTCACGATCCTGATGATCCTGCGCGACTGGGGCGGGCCGGGCTGGTCCGGGCCGCTGGCCGCCGTGCTGGCGGCGGCACTGGTTCTGCTGCTGGCGACGCAGGTGCGCTGGTCGCGGCGGCTTTTCGTCGGCATCGGGCTAGCGCTGGTGCTGGCCGCGATGCTGACCCGCGAAAGCTGGCTGGCGGACGTCGAACGCGCGCTCGAAAGCGCCGCCTTCATCGCGGCCTTCTTCACCGCGCTGACCTCGCTGCGGCACGTTGCGGATACCTCCCCCTCGATCCACCGGGCGGGGATGTTCCTGGCGCAGCAGCCGCCGGGGCGGCGCTATCTTGCGCTGACCGCGGGCGGGCAGGTCTTCGGGCTGCTGCTGAACTACGGCGCGATCGCGCTGCTGGGCGCGATGTCCGTGACGAGCGCGGGGAAGGAGCCGGACCCGCAGATCCGCGAGATCCGGGTGCGGCGGATGTTGCTGGCGATCCAGCGCGGGTTCACCTCGACGCTGGCCTGGTCGCCGCTGGGGTTCGCGATGGCGATCTCGACGACGCTGGTGCCCGGCGCGACCTGGGCCGCCGCCCTGCCCTTCTGCCTGGTGACGGCGGCGCTGCTGGCGGGTGTGGGCTGGGCGCTCGACACGATCTTCAAGCCTACGCTGTCCGGGCCGCGCCCTGCCCTGCAACAGCCCGAGGGCGGCTGGGGCACCCAGGCGCCGCTGCTGTGGCTGCTTCTGCTGCTGGTGGTCAGTGTCGGCGGGCTGCACATCACGACCGGCGTGCGCGCGGTGGGCGTGGTGATCGCGGTGGTGCCGCTGATCTCGCTGGGCTGGATACTGATCCAGGCCGCGCCCGGAGAGCGCCTTTCCAGCGTGGCCACGCGCAGCCGCGACTACCTGCTGCGCGACCTACCCGGCTATCGCGGAGAGATGGTGCTGCTGATGATGGCGGGCTTCATCGGCACGCTCGGCGCGGCGCTGCTGGTGCCGCTGGTGCAGGCCTCGGGGCTGGACCTGTCGGCAGTGCCCGGCTGGGCGGTGCTGCTGGCGCTGATCTGGCTGATCCCGCTGACCGGGCAACTGGGGATGAACCCGATCCTGACCGCCTCGCTGCTGATCCCGGTACTGCCGCTGGCCGAGCAGATGGGCGTGACGCCCGCCGAGATGATCGTCGCGATCACCGGCGGCTGGGCGCTGAGCGGGGCAAGCTCGCCCTACACCGCCTCGACGCTGATGATCGGTGCGCTCGCGGGCGTCGACGCGCGCCGCGTCGGCATGGTCTGGAATGGCGGCTACGTTCTGGCAGGCGGGCTGGCGGTGTCGGCCTGGGTGCTGGCGCTGGTCCTGACCTAGGCGGTATCGCGGGCCACGAGGTCCGCATAGAGCTGCCGGATCCGCTTCGTCACCGGGCGGCTGCCATCGCCGATCGGCTTGCCGTCGATCTGCCCCACCGGGGTCTGCGCGCCGAATGTGCCGGTCAGGAACGCCTCGTCCGCGCCATAGGCATCGACCAGCGAATAGTTCCGCTCGTAGACCGGAATGCCGTTCTCGCGGCAGAGCCGGATCACGTTGGCCCGCGTCACGCCGTTCATGCAGTAGTCCCCGGTCGAGGTCCAAACCTCGCCCTTGCGGACGATGAAGAAGTTGCAGGCGTTGGTCGTGTTCACGAACCCATGCGGATCGAGCATCAGCGCCTCGTCCGCGCTGGCCTGCTCGGCCTGAAGGCAGGCGATCACGCAGTTCAGCTTGGAATGGCTGTTGTACTTGGCGTCCTGGCTCATTGGCAGGCCGCGCACCTGCGGCACCGTCGCCAGCCGGATGCCACGGGACTGCAGCGCGTCGACGGGCTTGGAATGCTCCATGATGATGACCACCGTCGGACCCGAGCGGGATAGCGACGGATGCTGGAAGGGCCGCACCTTCACACCCCGCGTCACCATCAGGCGGCAGTGCACGTCATGGGTCATGCCGTTCGCCTCGGCGGTCATCGCCAGCGCCCGCGCGATACCGTCACGGTCCATGCCGATGTCCAGCGAGACCGCCTTGCAAGCCTCGAACAGCCGGTCCATGTGCGCGTCGAAGAACGCCCATTTGCCGTTGTAGAGGCGCATCCCCTCCCACATGCCGTCGCCCAGCATGAAGCCGCTGTCGTAGACGGAAACCACCGCCTGATCCCGCGGCACCAGCTTGCCGTTCACATATATCAGGATGTCGCGGTTGCGCGGGTCGTCCTCGGCGTCGTGGGTGGTGGTGTGGTCGGTCATGTGGCGGTCCTTTCGGGGCGCAGCGCGAGGGTGCGCAGGCGGTCGTAATGGGGCAGCGCCTCGTCGAGCACCGGGCGCAGGTGCTCCGGCACGTCCGGCAGCGCCCCCTCGGGACCGGCGAACCCGGTCGAGCGGTGCACCGCGCCGTACCAGTGCGGCGCCCAGACACCGTCAGAGGGGTGCCCGCCAGCGGGCCAGGACAGCATCGCCGGATCGAACTCCAGCCCGATCGCGGCGCAGAGCGCGCGGAGCATCGGGCCGGGCGCATCGCGGATATCGGCGCTGTCGATGACCACCGGCGCGATGCCGGAAAGCTCGGCCGCGCGATCAAAGAGCACCGCCTGCTCGGCCGCGCCGATGTCGGCGGCGACCGGGTTCTGCCGCTTGGCGTGGTAGCTGGCGATCACGCGCGCCGGGTGGCGGATCAGGAACACGTTCACCGCGCCCGCCATGAAGGACAGGTCGAACCCGTCCAGCATGTGCTGGGCCATGTGCTTCTGGTAGAACACCGGCTTCCCGTCCGGCGCGCCCTGGGCACAGGTCTCCGAGACCTTTGCGGGGTCGCGCTCTCCGGCGTTCAGGATCTCGGCAGCCATGGGGTGATCGAGCCCGGTGCGGTCCAGGTAGGCGGCGTAGAACGGCTCGTCCCAGACGGCGCAATCGGGGCGCGCACCGAAGGCGTACATCATCGCCGTCGACAGGTTTCGCGGCCCCGACCACATGGCGATGTTCATGCCTGATCTCCCGTTTCAGGTGCCGCGCGACGGTACACGCTGGAGCGCCGGCGGCAACCCGGCGGATCACGATTTGCGGTTCCCCTACGTCAATCCCAGAGGTGGAGTTGCAAGACCTCGAAAAGCCGTGTCTTATTCGGCACGCGCCGCGCATAAGGCGTGGTCCAACTTGGGAGATACTCATGAAATTTGCACGGAGAGTGACGGCAGGCTTGCTGCTGGCCGCGATGTCGGCCGGGGCGGCTTCTGCCCAGACGCTGGTCTATTGCTCCGAGGGCTCGCCCGAGGGCTTCGATCCGGCCCTGTACACTGCCGGCACCACCTTCGACGCCTCGTCGCACACGGTCTACAACCAGCTGGTCGAGTTCGAGACCGGAACCACCAAGGTTCTGCCGGGTCTCGCCGAAAGCTGGGAAGTGTCCGAGGATGGCCTCGAGTACACGTTCAAGCTGCGCCAGGGCGTCAAGTTCCACAGCGCCGACGGGTTCACGCCCAGCCGCGACTTCAACGCCGACGACGTGATCTTCACCTTCGAGCGCCAGCTGAAGGACGACCATCCGTACCACGAGGTGTCGGGTGGCACCTGGGAATACTTCGACGGCATGTCGATGCCCGACCTGCTGGCCTCGATCGAGAAGGTGGATGACTACACCGTCAAGTTCGTGCTGAACCGCCCCGAGGCGCCGTTCGTTGCGAACATGGCGATGGACTTCGCCTCGATCCTCAGCGCCGAATATGCCGACGCGATGATGGAAGCGGGCACGCCCGAGATGCTGAACCAGGCGCCGGTCGGCACCGGTCCGTTCAGCTTCGTCGCCTACCAGAAGGACGCCGTGATCCGCTACGCGCGGAACGACGAGTACTGGGGTGATCCGGCGGGCGTCGAGAACCTGGTGTTCGCGATCACGCCCGACGCTTCGGTCCGCTACCAGAAGCTGCAGGCCGGCGAATGCCACGTCATGCCCTACCCGAACCCGGCCGACATCGAGGCGATGAAGGCGGACGACGGCATCGTCATGATGGAGCAGGAAGGTCTGAACGTGGGCTACCTCGCCTACAACACGACCCAGGCGCCGTTCGACAACGCCAACGTCCGCAAGGCGCTGAACATGGCCATCGACAAGCAGGCCATCATCGACGTCGTGTTCCAGGGCTCGGGCCAGATCGCAAAGAACCCGATCCCGCCCACCATGTGGAGCTACAACGACGCGATCGAGGACGACCCGTACGATCCCGAGGGCGCCAAGGCGATGCTCGAGGCAGAAGGCGTGACCGACCTGTCGATGAAAGTCTGGGCGATGCCGGTGCAGCGTCCCTACAACCCGAACGCCCGCCGCATGGCCGAGCTGATCCAGGAAGACTTCTCGCAGGTCGGCGTGGACGTGGAAATCGTCTCCTACGAGTGGGGTGAGTACCTCAGCCGTTCGCGCGAACTGGACCGCGACGGCGCGATCCTGCTGGGCTGGACCGGGGACAACGGCGATCCGGACAACTTCCTGGCCGTGCTGCTGGGCTGCGACGGTGTCGAGAACTCGAACCGTGCGCAGTGGTGCCACGAGCCGTTCGAGGACCTGATCCAGAAGGCCAAGGTGACCTCGGACCAGGACGAGCGGACCGCGCTTTATGAAGAGGCCCAGGTCATCTTCAAGGAGCAGGCGCCGTGGGCGACCATCGCGCACTCGGTCGTCTACATGCCGATGCGTCCCGAGGTGAAGGGCTACGTGGTGCACCCGCTGGGCGGCCACCTGTTCGACAACGTCACCATCGAGTGATGCGCGTCTTGTGACACTCTTGCGGGCCGGGGAGACACCTCCCCGGCCCGCTTGCTTTCAGATCAAGCCACGCTTCCCGCGCAGCCAGAGGACCGGATGGACCGCTACAGCGAATACCGCGCCGTCGCGCGCGCCCTGAACACCGATGCCGTCGCCCTGGTGCCCGGCCCGAATTTCGAACGGCTGTTCCACCACAGCTTCCACAGCCACGAGCGCCCTCTGGTCATCGTGATCCCCGCCGAGGGCACGCCCGCCGCGCTGGTGCCGAACCTTGAGCTTCGCTCGTTCGATCTGCTGGGCTTCGAGGGCGAGGTCTTCGACTGGCGCGACCAGGACGGCTATGACCACGCCTTTGCCGCGCTCGCCGCTCACATGCCGCTGCAATCGCTGGCGGTCGAGGGCCAGGTGATGCGGGTCTTCGTGCATCACGCGCTTGCCAAGGCCTATCCCAACCTGCGGATCGTCGACGCCGAACGCGAGATCTCGGGTACGCGCCTGCGCAAGCGCCCCGACGAGATCGAGACGCTGGAACGCGCGATCAAAATCTCCGAGACCGCGCTGGCCGAGGTGCTGGAGCAGGTCCGCGCCGGCCAGACCGAGAAGCAGGTCGAAAGCCTGCTGACCCAGGCCCTGTTCCGCCACGGCGCCGAGGCACACGCTTTCGGACCCATCGTCGCCGCCGGCGACAACTCGGCCCGCCCGCATGCCCATGCCCGCGCCGACTATGCCATTCAGCCCGGCGATGCGCTGCTGTTCGACTTCGGCGCCCGGCTGGACGGGTTCTGCGCCGACATCACCCGGACGGTTTTCGTGGGTCATGCCGACGACGAGGCGCAGGCGGTCTATGACACGGTACTTCGCGCCAACCTGCGCGGGCACGAGGTGACCCGCGCCGGGGCGACGGCCCATGATGTGGACGATGCGGTAACCTCTGTGCTAGAGGCCTCCCCTTATTCGGACCGGATTCGCACCAAGACCGGCCACGGGCTGGGCCGTGACGTGCACGAGGCACCGTATATCATGCGTGGAAACCGCCAGGTCCTGGAGCCTGGCATGGTCTTCACCATCGAGCCGGGCCTCTATCGCATCGGCGGTTTCGGAGTGCGGATCGAGGATGACGTGGTCGTCACCGCAGACGGCTGCCGATCCCTGACCGGGTTCGACAAGACGCTGACCGTGGTGGGCACCTGATGCTGAAATTCCTACTGAGCCGCCTGCTGACCTTCGTCCCGACCTTCTTCGGGGTCACGCTGATTTCGTTCGCGTTCATCCGCGTTCTGCCCGGCGACCCGATCCTGGTGATGGCGGGCGAGCGCGGCATGACCGAAGAACGCTACAAGGACCTGCAACAGCAGTTCGGGTTCGACCAGCCCCTGCTCCAGCAGTACATCGACTATCTCGGCGGTGTGCTGCAGGGCGATCTGGGCGAGAGTTTCGTCACCAAGCGCCCCGTGTGGGACGAGTTCTTCGCGCTGTTCCCGGCGACGCTGGAGCTATCGATCTGCGCGATGATCTTCGCGCTGCTGATCGGATTGCCGGCGGGCGTGATCGCCGCAGTGAATCGCGGCAAGCTCTTCGACCGGGCGCTGATGTCGACCGCGCTGGTTGGCTATTCGATGCCGATCTTCTGGTGGGCGCTGCTGCTGATCATCGTGTTCTCGGGCAATCTCGGGTGGACGCCGGTCTCGGGGCGGATCTCGCTGATGTACTTCTTCGACGACGTGACCGGGTTCATGCTGATCGACTCGCTGCTGTCGGGGCAGAAGGGGGCGTTCGGCTCGGCCGTGCAACACCTGATCCTGCCTGCGATCGTGCTTGGGACGATCCCGCTGGCGGTGATCGCGCGGCAGACCCGCTCGGCCATGCTTGAGGTACTGGGCGAGGACTACATCCGCACCGCGCGCGCCAAGGGCCTGCCGCCGAAACGCGTCGTCGGCCTGCACGCGCTGCGCAACGCGATGATCCCCGTCATCACCGTGATCGGCCTGTCAGTCGGCACGCTGCTGGCCGGGGCGATCCTGACCGAGACGATCTTCTCCTGGCCGGGCATCGGTAAGTGGATGGTCGACAGCATCTTCCGCCGCGACTACCCGGTCGTTCAGGGCGGGCTTTTGCTGATCGCCGTCATGGTGATGATCGTGAATCTGACCGTCGACGTGCTCTACGGCTTCATCAACCCCAAGATCAGGAAGGCGTAAGATGGCGACCGTGTCTCAACCCGATACGCTATCGACCGAGGTGGAACGCCCCGGCCGCCTGCGCGAGTTCTGGTTCTATTTCCGCGAGAACCGTGGTGCCGTCTTCGGCCTGTGGGTCTTCCTCGCGTTCCTGTTCATCGCCATCTTCGCCCCGCTGATCGCGCCGCACGATCCGACGCAGCAGTTCCGCGAGGCATTCCTGCAGCCCCCCGTCTGGCAGGAGGGCGGCACCTGGCAGTTCCCGCTGGGCACCGACATGGTCGGACGCGACATGCTGAGCCGCCTGCTCCATGGCGCGCGCTTCTCGTTCTTCGTGGGCATCGTCGTGGTCGTCATCGCCGCGACCGGCGGGATCACCGTCGGCCTGCTGGCGGGCTTCGCGCCGCGCTGGCTCGACACGATCATCATGCGGCTGATGGACATCATCCTGGCCTTCCCGTCGCTGCTGCTGGCGCTGGTTCTGGTCGCCATCCTCGGCCCGTCGCTGCTGAACGCGATGATCGCCATCGCGATCGTGCTGCAGCCGCATTACGTGCGCCTGACCCGCGCAAGCGTGATGTCGGAACTGCCGAAGGACTACGTGACCTCGGCCCGCGTTGCCGGTGCCTCGCTGCCCCGGCTGATGTTCGTGACGGTGCTGCCGAACTGCCTTGCGCCGATCATCGTGCAGGCGGCGCTCAGCTTCTCGACGGCAATCCTCGACGCCGCCGCGCTGGGCTTCCTGGGCATGGGCGCGCAGCCCCCCACCCCGGAATGGGGCACCATGCTGTCCGAGGCGCGCGAGTTCATCCTGCGCGCCTGGTGGGTGGTGACCTTCCCCGGCCTCGCGATCCTGGTGACCGTGCTGGCGATCAACCTGATGGGCGACGGGCTGCGCGACGCGCTCGACCCGAAACTGAAGCGGAGCTGAGATCATGGCGCTGCTTGAAATCCGCAACCTCTCGGTCGAGTTCGAGACCACATCGGGCCGGTTCCGCGCCGTCGACGGTTTCGATCTGACGATGGACAAGGGCGGGATCACCGCCGTTGTGGGCGAGTCCGGCTCGGGCAAGTCGGTGTCGTTCCTGGCGCTGATGGGCCTGCTGCCGTGGACCGCCACGATCACCGCCGACCGGCTGATGTTCGACGGCACCGACCTGCGCCAGGCCACTGCCGCCCAGCGCCGCAGGATCATCGGCAAGGACATGTCGATGATCTTCCAGGAGCCGATGTCCTCGCTGAATCCGTGCTTCACCGTGGGCTTCCAGATCAAGGAGGCGCTGCGCCAGCACCTCGGCCTCGACCGCAAGGCGCGTCATGCCCGCGCGGTCGAGCTGTTCGAGCAGGTCGGCATCCCCGCCCCCGAGCAGCGGCTCAAGGCCTTTCCGCACCAGCTGTCGGGCGGCATGAACCAGCGCGTGATGATCGCCATGGCCATCGCCTGCAAACCCAAGCTGCTGATCGCGGACGAGCCGACGACGGCGCTCGACGTAACGATCCAGGCGCAGATCCTGGAGCTGCTGACGTCGCTGCAGGAGGACACCGGCATGGCGCTGGTGCTGATCACCCACGACATGGGCGTGGTCGCCGAAACCGCCGAGCAGGTGAGCGTGCAGTACGCCGGCCAGAAGGTTGAGCAGCAGGAGGTGCGCTCGCTGTTCAGCACGCCGCACCATCCCTACACCGCCGCGCTGCTTCAGGCCCTGCCCGAGCGGGCGACCTCGAAACATCTGCCGACGATCCCGGGCGTGGTGCCCGGCCAGTTCGACCGGCCCGCGGGCTGCCTGTTCAGCCCGCGCTGCGCCTTTGCGGACGACACGTGTCGCACCACCCCACCGCCGGTCCTCAGCACCGAGCTGGGCCGCGCCCGGTGCCACTACCCGCTGAACACGGAAACCGAGGAGCAGGCATGACCCAGCCTGTCGTGATCGCTGACCGCCTGTCGCGGCACTACGAACTGAGCGGCGGGATGTTCGGGCCGAAGCCCGTCGTCCGCGCCCTGACCGAAGCCAGCTTCAAGCTCGAGCCGGGCAAGACCCTGGCCGTCGTCGGCGAGTCCGGCTGCGGCAAGTCCACGCTCGCCCGCGTCGTGACGATGATCGAGCCGCCCAGCGACGGCACGCTGACGCTCGACGGCAAGACCGCCGGGCCGGATACCGCCGCCGAGTTGCGCCAGACCGTGCAGATCGTGTTTCAGGACCCCTATGGCTCGCTGAACCCGCGCCAGCGGATCGGTGCGATCCTGGAAGAGCCGCTGAAGATCAACCGCCCCGACATGTCCGCCGAGGCCCGGCAGGAGGCGGCGCGCAAGATGCTGTCGCAAGTCGGCCTGCGCCCTGAGCATTATGACCGCTACCCGCACATGTTCTCAGGCGGGCAGCGCCAGCGCATCGCCGTGGGCCGCGCGCTGATGCTCGAGCCGAAGATCCTGGTGCTGGACGAGCCGGTCTCGGCGCTCGACCTGTCGATCCAGAGCCAGATCCTGAACCTGCTGGTGGACCTGCAGGAACGGCTGGGGCTGGCGTATCTGTTCATCAGCCACGATCTGTCGGTGGTGAAGCACATCGCCGACGATATCATCGTGATGTACCTCGGCCGCCCGGTCGAGACCGGCTCCAAGGAAGAGGTCTTCGCGCATCCGAAGCACCCCTATACCAAGGCGCTGCTGTCCGCGACGCCGATGGCCGACCCGTTCGCCCAGAAGGAGCGCATCCGCCTGACAGGGGAGCTGCCCTCGCCGCTGAAGATCCCGCAGGGCTGCCCGTTCTCGCCGCGCTGCTGGAAGGCGCAGGACAAATGCCGGGCCGAGCGGCCCGAGCTGGACGGCGACAGCCACGCGGCGGCCTGCTTCTTTCCCGAGTGACCCGAACCTGATCCCGCCGCGCCCTGACAGGGGCGCGGCATGTTCCGCACTGGAATAGTGCGCCAGAACCGGCATTATCCTCCGCGAAGAAACTGCCCGGTCCTGCTGCCATGCCCCTATACCTCAGACTTCTCGTCGGCGGCCTGCTGTGCGGCCTCGGTGTGCTGGCGCTGATCCTGCTCAGCCGGGACATCCTGCCGCCGCGCAAGCTGACCTTCGCCGCCGGGATCGAGGGCGGCGGCTACTGGCAGGTGGCCGAGCAATACCGGCAATCCCTGGCGCGCGACGGCATCACGGTCGAACTGATCGCCACCGGCGGCTCGGAAGAGAACGCCCGGCTGCTAACGGACGGCAAGGCAGATGTCGGCATCCTGCAGGGCGGCACCCCCGCACCGGCTGATACCGAGACGCTGGGCGCCCTGTTCTACGAGCCGATATTCATGTTCGCGCGGACCGAGCTGGAGCTCAGCCAGATCCCCGCGCTCTGGACCGGAGTTGACGTCGCCGTCGGCGCGCCCGGCTCGGGCACCCACGCCGCCTTCGACGCACTGGCCCGCGCCTCGGGGTTGGAGGACGGCACCCTGACGCCGGTTCCGCTGGGCGGGCTCGACGCGGTCGAGGCGCTGATCGAGGGCAAGGTGGACGCCGCCTTCTTCGTCGCCCCGGCGACTGCGCCCTACCTGACGCCGCTCTTCATGTCGGACGATGTCGAACTGCTGGACCTCGACTATATCGACGCGCTGGCGCGGCTGATCCCCGGCGCACAGGTGGTGACCACGCCCACCGCCTCGGTGATGCGGCAGCCGGCCATTCCCGACCGCGACCGCAGGCTTCTGGTCCTCGTCGCCCAGCTTGCCGCCAGCGAGACGTTGCATCCGTCGCTGGTGAACCGGCTGGTGATCGCGGGCCACGACATGCACGGCGCTCCGGACGCTGTGACGCCGGCCGGGACCTTCCCCGCCATCGTGCCCAGCGATCTGCCGCTCGACAGCTATGCACGGCGACTGCTGGTGGACGGGCCCAGCTACCTGCATGACTACCTGCCCTACTGGGTGGTGGCGCAGGTGGTGCGCTTCGCGATCCTGCTGCTGCCGCTGCTGTTCATCGTCGTGCCGCTGCTGCGGATGTTCCCCGCAATCTATCGCTGGCGGCTGCGCCGAAGAGTATTCCGCCACTACCGCGCGATCCGGCTGCTGCACGCCAAGGTCACCGAGGCCGACAGCCCCGAGCGGCTGGACGATCTGGAACGGCGGCTCGACGTGATCGAGGAATCCCTGCGGCAGGTGAAGCTGCCCCTTGCCTTCTATGACTACGCCTACAACGCGATGATGCACACCGAGATGATCCGCGCGCATATCCACACGCGCAAGCAGCTGGTCCAGGCGCGCGCCGAGATTCAGCCCGAGGCGCGCGCGGTCAGCAGCGGTTCTTCGGAGGCGTCGCCGAACAGCAGCAGCGCGCCGGTCTCGTCGATCTCGTAGCGGGTGACGCGGCCCAGCGCGTCGAAGAACGCCTGTTCCTGGTTCATCAGCGCTTCGGGGCACATCTTGCGGGTCGCAGCGGCGGGACCGATGGTCAGGGAGCTCCCATCGACCTCGTAGCTGGCGGTGTAGGTGTTGCAGGCCGCCAGCCCGGCGACGCGGCCCTCGGCGAAGTCCAGCGAGGTCTTGGCGATGTCCATTACCCCGCGCTGCTCGATATCCTCGACGATGTGCTCGCCGGTTGGCAGGCCGTCCTGCGCGCAGGCAGGCAGCGCGAGCGCGAGGGTCAGGGCAATGGATCGGATGAAAGGCATCGGGCAGCTCCGCGCGGCGTGAGTGATGCGCGAAAGGTGCGGGCTGCCCCGCGCCGCGTCAACAGCGGCGCGGGGCAAACGGCGTTACAGGCAGGATTCCAGCAGCGCGCGGGTGTTGTCATAGTCCATGCCAACCGGGTTGCCGCCGACGCTGGGATCGGCCAGCGCCGCACGGGTCAGCGTGTCGAGGTCGGGATCCTTCACACCCAGATCGGTCAGCGTCTTGGGGATGCCCAGGCTTGCGTTCAGGTCGTCCACGAAGCTGCAGAAGCCGTCAAAGCCGCCCTCGATCCCCAGGTAGGCCGCCGCCAGCCCGAACCGCTCTTCGATGGCCGAGCGGTTGAACTGAAGCACCGCGGGCATGAACACCGCGTTCGTGGTGCCGTGGTGCGTGTGGTGCCATGCCCCGACCGGGTGGCTCAGCGCGTGGATCGCGCCGAGGCCCTTCTGGAAGGCCGTCGCGCCCATCGCCGCCGCGCTCATCATCTGCGCCCGCGCCTCGATGTCCGCGCCATCCGCATAGGCGCGCGGCAGGTAGTCCTTGACCAGCCGCATCCCCTCCAGAGCGATGCCCTGGCTCATCGGGTGATAGTGCGGCGAGGAATAGGCCTCGACGCAGTGCGCGAACGCGTCCAGCCCGGTGCCGGCGGTGATCGCCTTGGGCATGCCGACGGTCAGCTCGGGGTCGCAGATCACCACCGAGGGCAGCATCTTCGGGTGGAAGATGATCTTCTTCTCGTGGCTGTCGGTGTTGGTGATAACGCCCGCGCGGCCAACCTCCGAACCGGTCCCGGCAGTCGTCGGCACGGCGATGATCGGCAGGATCGCGTCGGCGTCGGCGCGGGTCCACCAGTCGCCGATATCCTCGAAATCCCAGACCGGGCGCGACTGCCCGGCCATAAAGGCCAGCACCTTGGCCAGATCCAGCCCCGAGCCGCCACCGAAGGCGATCACGCCGTCAAAGCCGCCCTCGCGCAGCACGGCCAGCCCTTCGGCCAGGTTGGTCTCATTCGGGTTCGGATCGACGTCCGAGAACATCGCGCGGCCCAGCCCTGCCCCTTCGAGCAGGTCGAGCGTGCGGGCGGTGATCTCCATCCCCGCAAGGCCGCGGTCAGTGACCAGCAGCGGTTTCTGGATGCCGGTGGCGATGCACGCCTCGGCGATCTCCGCGATGCGTCCCGCGCCGAAGCGGATGGCGGTCGGGTAGGACCAGTTGCCTGTCAGCGTCACGAGCTCAGCCCTTCTTCAGGTGGTAGGATTTGGGACGGGTCAGGGCGTGGAAGCCCAGCACCGAAAGCCCCGCGCCGCGGCCGGTGTCCTTGCAGCCGGTCCAGCACAGCGCCGGGTCGAGATAGTCGCAGCGGTTCATGAACACGGTGCCGGTTTCCAGCCGGTCGCCGATCGCCTCGGCGGCCGCGGCGTCCCTGGTGTAGATCGCGGCGGTCAGGCCGAAACGGCAGTCGTTCATCATTTCGATCGCCTGATCGTCGTCCTTGACGGGCATGATGCCGACGACGGGGCCGAAGCTCTCGTCGCGCATCACGCGCATGTCGTGGGTGACGTTGGTCAGTATCTGCGGGGTCAGGTAGGCGCCGCCGTCGTCCTTCGGATCGGTCTCGATCAGCGCGGTGGCGCCGTCGGCCACGGCCTCTGCGATCTGGGCGCGCACCTCCTTGGCGAAACGGACACTGGCCATCGGACCCATCGTGGTTTCAGCCTCCAGCGGATTGCCCAGCTTCTGCGCCTTCACCCACGCCACGGCCTTCTCGACGAAAGCGTCGTAGAGCGACTCGTGGACATAGATCCGCTCGATCCCGCAGCAGCACTGACCGGCGTTGAACATCGCGCCGTCCATCAGCCCGTCCACCGCCGCATCCACGTCGGCATCGGCGCGGACATAGCCGGGGTCCTTTCCGCCGAGTTCCGTGGACACGGGCGTGAAGGTACCCGCCGCCGCCCGTTCCATCGCCTGACCGCCGCCGACCGAGCCGGTGAAGTTCACGAAATCGAACGCCTTCGCGCCGATCAGCGCGCTGGTGGTGTCATGGCTGAGGAAGAGGTTCTGGAACACGTCCTCGGGCACGCCCGCCGCGTGGAAGGCCTCGGCCAGCCGCTCGCCCACCTGGAGCGTCTGCGTCGCGTGCTTCAGCACCACCGTGTTCCCGGCGATCAGCGCAGGCGCGACAGTGTTGATCGCGGTCATGTAGGGGTAGTTCCACGGCGCCACGACGAAGACCACGCCATGCGGCAGACGCTTGATCTGCCGGGTGAACGCGTCGCTGTCCTCGATCACGATGGGGGCGAGCGCTTCCTCGGCGATATCTGCCATGTAGCTGGCACGCTCGTTGAAGCCGCCGAACTCGCCGCCATAGCGGACCGGGCGGCCCATCTGGTGCGCCAGTTCCGTCGCCATCCGGTCGGTGTGCTTGCCGACCTCGGCCACGGCGGTGCGGACCAGCGCCACGCGCTCGGCCAGCGGTCGGGCGGCCCAGGCTGGCTGCGCTGCGCGGGCCTTTGCCGCGGCGGCCTTGGCCTCCTCCAGCGGCATCGCCGGGCGTTCCAGGTACACCGATCCGTCGATCGGCGAGATGCATTTCAGCGTCTCTGTCATGTCGCGTCATCCGCATAGCTGCTGACCTCGACGAGATTGCCGTCGGGGTCGTTGAAATAGACCGAGGTGATCGCCCCTCGCGCGCCGGACTTCTGCACCGGCCCTTCGAGGATCGCCACCCCCTGTTCGTGCAACCGAGCCATGACCTTATCGGGGGGCAGCGACGTCAGCAGGCAGATGTCGCCCGACCCGATGCAGGCGTGGTTGCGTGTCTCCTGCCCGATGGTCTGGAGGTTGATCTTCTGGTTGCCCGCCAGCAGCGCGCGCCGGCCACCGGCGAAACTGATCGCCTGCATGTCCAGCACCCGCGTGTAGAAGGCCACCGCGCGCTCGATGTCGCGCACGGTCAGCACCACATGGTCGATGCCGGTGATCATCAGGCCCGCTCGAAGCCGCGCGCGATCTCCCAGTCGGTGACCACGCGGTCGAACTCTTCCTGCTCCCACGCGGCGCAGCGGACATAGTGATCAACCACGGCGTCGCCCATCGCTTTGCGCAACATGGTGGAGTTCCGCAGCGTCTCGGTCGCCTCACGCAAGGTGGTCGGCACTTCCTCGGCGTGCTCAGCCTCGTAGACGTCGCCCTGGTGCGGGGCGGGCAGCTCAAGCCCCTCTTCGATCCCGGCAATACCCGCCGCGATCAGACCGGCCTGCGCGAGGTACGGGTTCAGGTCTGAGCCACCGATGCGGCACTCGATCCGCACGCCCTTGGTGCCCTCGCCGCACAGGCGGAACCCGGCGGTGCGGTTGTCGACCGACCAGATCGTCTTGGTCGGCGCGAAGGTTCCCGGCACGAAGCGCTTGTAGCTGTTGATGTAGGGAGCCAGAAAGAAGGTGTAGTCGCGGGCATAGGCGATCTGACCGGCGACAAAGCTCTTCATCAGGGCCGACATGCCATGCGCGTCGTCCTTATCGAAAAACGCCGCCTCGTCGCCCTTCCACAGCGACAAGTGGACATGCGACGAGCTGCCGACCTTGTCGTGATGCCATTTCGGCAGGAAGCTGGCGGCCCGGCCCTGCGTCCAGGCGATTTCCTTGACGGCGTGCTTGGCGATCGTGTGGTGATCGGCGCAGGCGAGCGCGTCCGCATAGCGGATGTTCAGCTCTTCCTGCCCGGTCTCGGCCTCGCCCTTGGTGTTCTCGACCGGGATGCCCGCACCGACAAGATGGTTGCGGATCGGGCGCATCACCGCCTCTTCCTTGGTGGTCTGGAGGATGTTGTAATCCTCGTTGTAGCCACTGATGGGAACGAGATCGCGGAAGCCGCCCTTGCGCAGCTCGTCATAGCCCTGCTCGAACAGGAAGAATTCCAGCTCGGTCGCCATCATGGCGGTGTAGCCCAGCGCTTCCAGCCGCTCGATCTGGCGCTTGAGCACCTGCCGGGGCGAATGCGGCACCGGCTTGTGGGTGTGGTGGTCGAGGATGTCGCACAGCACCATCGCCGTGCCCTCGAGCCACGGTATCCGCCGCAGCGTCGAAAGGTCGGGCTGCATGACGTAGTCGCCATAGCCCTGCCGCCAACTGGTCGCGGCATAGCCCTCGGGCGTCGCCATCGCCAGGTCGGTGGCCAGCAGGTAGTTGCAGCAATGTGTTTCCTGGTGCGAGTGGTCCAGGAAGTTGGACACGTGGAACCGCTTGCCCATCAGCCGGCCCTGCATGTCCACGAGGCATACCAGCACGGTGTCGATCTCTCCGGCGTCGTAGGCGGCGCGCAGGCTGTCCAGGGTCAGGGTGCCGGTCATGGCGGGCTCCGTTTCTTGAATTCGGTCGGGCCCCGGAACGATCCGGGGCCCAAGGCAGTGTCAGGACAGGTCAGCCATTGGTGTACGGAGGACCGGCCTGGTTGATGACGCCGTTGTACTCGCGGAAGATCTCGACGATCTTCGCGTGGATCTCGCCTTCCTGGGCGATCTCGTCCCAGAACGTCTTGGCGGCGTCCTCGACCTGAGCCCATTCGTCGGCGGGCACGGTCCGCAGCTCCAGCTTGTCACCCTGCGCGCGCAACCGCGCCTCGCCGCCCCAGTACCACTGGTTGCGGTAGGTGTGGCCCGCCTCGATCCCGGCCATGACCAGCTGCTTCAGGTGGTCCGGAAGGTCGGCCCAGCGCTGCTGGTTGACGAAGAACGAGCCGATCCACGCGCCCGAGATGTTGTTGGTCAGGAAGTAGTCGGTCACATCCGCCCAGCCGACGGTGTAGTCCTCGGTGATGCCCGACCAGGCCATGCCGTCCAGCTCGCCGGTCTGCACCGCGACCTCGGCATCCTCGTAGGGGATGTTCACCGGCACCACGCCGAACTGCGACAGGAACCGACCCGCGGTCGGGAAGGTGTAAAGCTTCAGCCCTTCGAGATCGGCGACCGAGGTGATCTCTTTCTTGGTGTTAAAGTTGCACGGGTCCTGCCCGGCGGCCGACAGCCACTGGACGCCGACCTTGGCGTATTCCTCGCGCCAGATATCGGCCAGGCCGTACTGGTTGAACAGCACGGGCACGTCGAGGATGTGCTTGGTCGCAAACGGGAAATAGCCGCCGAACACGCGCAGCGGCGTGGGCGAGGCCATCGAGTCGTCGTCCGAGTGCACGCCGTCGATGGTGCCGCGCTGCAGCGCCTGGAACAGCTCGCCCGTCGGCACGATCTGGTCGGCGTAGAACAGCTCGATCTCCATCTCGCCGTTCGCGCCGGCGTTGATGTAGTCGATGATCGGCTTGGTCACCTGCTCGCCCAGGGCGGCGCCGGCATAGGTCTGGAAGCGCCAGCGGATCGGCTCCTGCGCCTTGACGATGGCAGGGCTCGCCAGCGCCGCGGCGCCACCGACACCGGCCGTGGTCAGAAACTTGCGTCTTGAAGTCATCACTCTCTCCTGTTGTTGCGGCTCGATTGTTCGGCGTGCTCCGTTGGCGGAGTTCTCGGGTTATTTTCCATAGACCAGCTCCGGCAGCCAAAGCGCGACCTGCGGGAAGGTCATCACCGTCGCCAGCGCCACCGCCATGACCATCACGAAGGGGATGATCGAGCGATAGATGTCGCGGATCGTGATCTCGGGCGGGGCCATGGCCCGCATCAGGAACAGGTTATAGCCGAAGGGCGGTGTCATGTAGGCGATCTGGCAGGTGATGGTGTAGAGAACACCGTACCACACCAGATCGAAACCGAGCTCCCCCACCAGCGGCACGTAGAGCGGCGCGACGATGACCAGCATCGCGGTATCGTCGAGGAAGGTGCCCATGACGATGAAGCTGAGCTGCATCAGGATCAGGATCACCCAGGGGTCGAGGCCCAGCCGCTCGGTGAACAGGTCGTCGATCGCCTTGACCGCGCCAAGCCCGTCGAACACCGCCCCGAAGGCCAGCGCGGCGAGGATGATCCACATGAACATGCACGAGATCGCCAGCGTCTGCCGGACCGAGGTCTCGAACACCTCGCGCGTCATCCGGCCCTTCAGCACCGCCGCGATGAAGGCCGCGATGGCGCCGATGGCCGAGCTTTCCACCAGCGAGGTCCAGCCGTTCACGAACGGGACCATCATCACCGCGAAGATGATCAGCGGCAGCAGGCCCGCGCGCAGAAGGCGCAGCTTCTCGCCCATCGGGATGTCCCGCTCCTCGGGCGACAGCACCGGGCCGAGCGAGGGCGTGATCCTGCAGCGGATCGCGATGTAGATGATGAACATCGCCGCCATCATCAGCCCCGGCAGCACGCCTGCGAGCCACAACTGCCCCACTGGCTGCCGCGCGATCATCGCGTAGAGCACCAGCACCACCGAGGGCGGCACGAGGATCCCCAGTGATGAGCCGGCTTGGATCACCCCGGTCACCATACGCTTGTCATAGCCGCGCTTCAGCAGTTCCGGCAGCGCGATGGTCGCGCCGATCGCCATGCCCGCCACCGACAGCCCGTTCATCGCCGAGATCAGCACCATCAGCCCGATGGTCCCGATGGCAAGACCGCCCGACAGCCCGCCCATCCAGACGTGGAACATCTTGTAGAGGTCGTCGGCGATCTTCGATTCCGACAGCACGTAGCCCATGAAGATGAACATCGGCAGCGTCAGAAGCGGATACCATTTCATCAGCTTCATCGCCGCCGCGAAGCCCAGGTCATAGCCGCCCCGGTCGCCCCACAGCAGCAGGGCCGCGACCACGGCGACGAAGCCGATGGCCCCGAACACGCGCTGGCCGGTGAACAGCATCAGCATCATGGTCGAGAACATCAGGATCGCGATCATCTCGTACGGCATCAGATGTCGTGTCCCTTTATGCGCAGCAGGTCCTTGAACAGTTCCGAAAGGGCCTGGAGCAGCATCAGCGCGATGCCGATGATCATGATGACCTTGACCGGCCAAAGGTACGGCCGCCAGGCGCTGGCGCTGCGCTCGAGATGGCCCAGTTTTTCCGAGGCCGCCTGCGGTCCCTCGGTGAAGAACGTGCCGATCAGGTCGGCGAAGAAGCGGAACGGCTGCCCCGAGAAGTCACCCAGCGAATAGGCGGTGGAGCTGATCGCCCCCCACAGCAGGATCACCAGGTAGAAGATCAGGAAGAACACGGTGAACGCATCGACCCAGGCGCGCTTGCGCAGCGACCAACTGCCGTAGAACAGGTCCATCCGCACGTTCGAGCCCAGCTGGATCGAGTATGGCCCGCCCAGCACGTAATAGGCGACCATGGCGAACTGGGCCATTTCCAGCGTCCACAGCGTCGGCGTGAAGAAGGTCTTCGAGATCGAGGACCACAGCAGGATCCCCATCATCGCGAAGATCCCGAACATCATGATCCGCCCGACGCCGCGGTTGAACCAATCCACCCAGCGGACATAGCCCATTGCGAAACGGCCGAACCGGCCCGGCTGTAGCGTCGCCTCGCTCACCGTGCCGCCTCCGGCACCGCGGGAACGCAGGCGCGGATCATCCCGGCCAGCCCGTCGGCGATCTTCTCGATGGCAGGCGCATCGCCGAGCAGATCGTTGCGCACCTCGATCATCACATTGGGCAGACCGCGCGGCGTCGCGTGCTCGCGCAGCGTATGGGTCACGCCATCGGCTGCGGAATAGGGCTCGTTCAGCATGGTCATCAGGTCCAGATGCGCCGGTGCCGCGTCCAGCATGGCCTGCGCCAGCGAGGCGTCGGCATCGTGCAAAAGGCCAAGCTCCACCGCCCGCGAGACACCATCGTAGACCGGCGTGAAGCTGTGGACGGTGACCATCGTGCACGGCGCCTTGGCGTCCAGCGTCCGGGACAGCAGGTCGCGAAACGGCTGGTAGACATCGCGGACGCGCCGCGCGCGCTGTGCCTCGGTCAGGTCGCGATTGCCGGGCACCTCGAACGCCTCACTGCGCTCGGGCATCGCGCCGGCTGCCTCGGGCGGGCGGTTGCAGTCGTAGACCAGCCGCGAGACCCGGCTGCGCACCAGCGGCGCATCCAGCCGCGCGCTCAGCGCCCGCGCCAGCTCCAGCGCGCCGATGTCCCAGGCGGCGTGCGAGACCCGCGCCGTATCGTCCAGCCCCAAACCGTCCAGCGCCGCCGGGATCCGGTTCGAGGCATGCTCGCAGACCAGCACGATCGGGGCCGACCCGCCGGGGGTCTCGACCACCGCCGCTGGGCCTTCGCCCGGTCCGATCAGGGGGGATGCATCACGCGTCATGGCGCGAGTTAAGAACGCCCGAGAGACGTCTGTCAACGATTTCTGTAGACGTTGCTACAAACGCAACCTAGCGTATAACAATCGCTACAAGGGGTATTGGATGGCCGAGGCGCTGGTCGTCAAAGAGATGATCCGGGACGGATTGGACGGGTTCACCCCGGCCGAGCGCCGTCTGGCCGACACTTTGCTGCAAGACTACCCGGTTGCGGGGCTGCAATCCATCACCCGGCTGGCCCGCGCCGCCGAGGTCTCGACCCCCACGGTCATCCGCATGGCCCGCAAACTCGGCTTCGAAGGCTTCCCGGCGCTGCAAGAACGGCTGCGGCTGGAGGTGGGCGAGCAGATCAAGCAGCCGCTCTCCAAGCGCGACGTCTGGCAGGCCAAGGCCGCCGACGAGCACGTGCTCAACCAGTTCGCCAAGGCGATCTCGGCCAACCTCGGGCACACGCTCGACCGGCTGGACCCGGCCATGTTCGACACGGTGGCCGCGCTGCTGGCCGACACCGCGCGTCCTGTCTTCCTTGCGGGCGGGCGCATCACCCGCTCGAACGCCGATTACTTCTTCAACCACCTGCAGATCATCCGACCCGGCGTGACCTCGCTGAACCAGTCGCCGAATGTCTGGCCGCAATACCTGCTGGACATGGACGAACGCTCGATACTGGTGATCTTCGACATCCGCCGCTACGAGCAGGACCTGCTGAAGCTGGCCCGACTGGCGCACGAGCGGGGCGTGACGATCATCCTGTTCACCGACCAGTGGGGCTCGCCCATCGGCAAGCTGACCGAGTTCAGCTTCAATGCGCTGGTCGAGGCGCCGTCGAACTGGGATTCGACGATCTCGCTGATGATCATCGTCGAGGCACTGATCGCCCAGGTCCAGAGCGCCCGCTGGGAGGACAGCAAGGGCCGTATCGACGAGCTCGAATCGATGTTCAGCGAGACCAAGCTGTTCCGCTCTCCCGACCGCGCGGGCCGTTGACCCATATCAACGCCCCACGGACGCCGACACTGTAGGCATGAGCCGGAACGCCGCGATTGGCGGCAAGGGGGCATCCATGCGCGCAATGGTTTTCACCGGGGCCGGGCAACCGCTTCAGGCGCGGGACATTCCCGTGCCCGCACCCGGGCCCGAACAGGTGCTGATCCGGGTCGAGGCCTGCGGCGTCTGCCGCACCGACCTGCACATCCTCGATGGCGATCTGACCGAGCCGAAACCAGACCTCGTGCCCGGGCACGAGGTTGTCGGCCGCGTCGTGGAATGCGGCCCCGGCGTCGCGCTCGCCAAGGGCCAGCGCGTCGGCGTGCCGTGGTTGGGCCATGCCTGCGGTCACTGCCCCTATTGCACTGCCGAGCGCGAGAACCTGTGCGACGCACCGGGCTTTACCGGCTACACGCTCGACGGCGGCTATGCTGAGTACTGCGTCGCGGACGCCCGCTTCGCCTTTCCGCTGGACGAGGCCGCCGACCCGGTCGCGCTGGCCCCGCTGCTCTGCGCCGGCCTCATCGGCTATCGCAGCTTCGCCAAGGCCGGACCGGTGGAGCGCCTGGGCCTCTACGGTTTCGGCGCGGCGGCTCACATCCTCTGCCAGATCGGCGTGCATCAGGGCATCCGCGTCCACGCCTTCACCCGCGACGGCGACACCGAGGCGCAGGCCTTCGCCCTGTCGCTGGGTGCGACCTCCGCCGCCGGGTCCTCGGACCCGCCACCCGACGAGCTCGACGCCGCGATCATCTTCGCCCCCGTCGGCGCGCTCGTCCCGCAGGCCCTGCGCGCCGTGCGCAAGGGCGGCCGGGTGGTCTGCGGAGGCATCCACATGAGCGACATTCCCACCTTCCCCTATGCCGACCTCTGGCAGGAGCGCGAGATCCTCTCGGTCGCCAACCTCACACGCGCCGACGGCGAGGCGTTCTTCCCGCTGGCACAGGCGGCGGGCGTGCGCACGCACACGGTCCCCTACCCGCTGGAACGCGCGAACGAGGCGCTCGACAACCTGCGCGCGGGCCGCCTGCAAGGCGCGGCGGTGCTGGTGCCATGACCGAAGACGACCAGCGCCCGGTGATCGACTTCCTTTCGAAGCCCGCCACCCACGGCGGCGCCGAGGTGACACGGACCGAGACCCACATCAGCCGCATCTTCCTCGCCGGCGATCATGCCTGGAAGTTGAAGCGCGCGATCCGCACCAACTACCTGGATTTCACCGAAATTGCCGAGCGCGAGCGTCTTTGCCGCCGCGAGGTCGAACTGAACGCCCGCACCGCGCCTTTCTACGAGGGGGTCGTGCCGGTCTGCCGCGACGGCGGGCGGCTGACGCTGGGTGGACCGGGCACGCCGGTCGACTGGCTGGTGAAGATGCGCCGCTTCGACCGCAGCCAGGAACTCGACCGGCTGGCGGAGGCGGGCGCGCTCGACTGGAGGCTGACCGAGGCGCTGGCCGACGAGGTCGCCGCCATGCACCGGGGCGCCCCGGTGACGCCGGGCTATGGCGATGGCCGGGACGTGCGCGCACGCATCGACCAGATCGCCGGGGCGCTGAAGGCGGCGGGCGCGGACCCGGGCGACTGGCACCGCGTGGCACTGGACGCGCTGACCCCGCTGGAGGCGCTCTGCAACCGCCGCGCCGTCGCCGGCCGCGTGCGCCGCTGCCACGGAGACCTGCACCTGGGGAACATCGTCCGCATCGGCGGGCGGCCCGTGCCCTTCGACGCCATCGAGTTCAATGAGGACATCGCCTCGATCGACGTGCTCTACGACGTGGCGTTCACGCTGATGGACCTGCTGACGCGGGCGCGGGCGGACCTCGCCAACGTGCTGCTGAACCGCTACCTCGGCGCGACGCGGGACTACCGCGGCCTGACGCTGCTGCCGCTCTACCTGTCGATGCGCGGTGCAGTGCGGGCGATGGTCGCCGCCTCGCGCGGGAACGCGGACGAGGCGACGCGGGACATGGACTTCGCGATGCGCGCGCTCTCGACCCATGCGCGACCGGTGCTGCTGGCGGTGGGCGGGCTGTCGGGCTCGGGCAAATCCACGCTGGCGCGCGCGCTGGCGCCGCAGCTTGCGCCGATGGCCGGCGCCGTGGTGATCCGCTCGGACGTGGTGCGCAAACGCCTGCTCGGCGCGGCGCCAGAGGAGCGGCTGCCACAAAGCGCCTATTCCGCCGAAGTCAGCCGCAAGGTAATGGCACGAATGGCCGCCGAAGCGCGGCAGGTGCTGCGCGCGGGCCTTCCTGCGATCCTCGACGCGACCTTCCTGGGCGAAGAGGCCCGTGCCTGCGCCCCGACGCTGGCCCTGAACGCGGGCGTGCACTTCCACGGGCTGTGGCTGGATTTGCCGGAAGATGCCGCCTGCGACCGGCTCGAGGCGCGGGGCCCGGACGCGTCGGACGCCGACGCTGCGGTTCTGGCGCGTCAGGCGGCGCAGGCCGCGCCGCCCGAGGGCTGGCAGGTCGTCGATGCCAGCGGCACGCCCGAAGACGTGCTCGGGCGCGCGCTCGCGGCTCTCGGGCTCTAGGCCTCCGGCGGCTCGACCGCGCGGCGGTAGAGATGCCAGGTGGCGTGACCCAGCACCGGGAAGACCACGATCATGCCGACGAAACCGGGGATCATCGCGAGCGCGCTCAATACGCCCACGATGAGCGCGAAGTAGATCATCGGTCCCTTGTTCGCCAGCACGGTCTGGACGCTCACGATCATCGCGGAGACCACGTCGATCTCCCGGTCCAGCAGCATCGGGATTGAAACGACGGTGATCGCGAACAGGATCAGCGCCAGCGCGCCGCCGACGGCCGTGCCGACCAGCAGCATCATCAACCCGGCCGGTGTCGTCAGGATGCCGAAAGACGAGCTGACGTTCGTCATGGGCTGCGAGGCCATGATCAGCGCAAAGATCAGGTGCGCGAAGTAGACCCAGCTCATGTAGAAGAACAGCACCACGAAGGCCATGTAGGGGATCTGGCTGCCGCGCTCGCGCCCGATCACCGTCAGCACGCCGTTCCAGTCAAGCGGCTCGCCCGCCTCGCGTCTGCGGCTGACCTCGTACAGGCCGACAGCGGCGAACGGGCCGATCAACGGGAAGCCGGCCATCACCGGCAGCAGCCAGTAGCTGGTTTCCCACACCACCAGTTGCGCGAAGATCACCATACCCACGATCGAGAAGATCGCGCCGAAGAACAGGCCGAAGGCTGGGGCGGCCTTGAAATCGGCCCAGCCGGCGGCAAGCGCCGCCTTTACGTCGGCATTGGTAATCTCCCGCGGCTCCGGCAGGGGCACGGGTACGGTTGTGTCGGTCATCTCTCCCTCCTGTCCGGATATTCCGGGATTGTTTTCCCGCATCATACCCCGACCGGGACGTTCGGCCAACATTCCGCAGTTAGGGCTTGGTTCGAGGCGGATCAGGTTGCTAGTCTCTGGCTGCACACCGGGGAACACCCCGGGCCGCATGGACTTAACGGGAGGTACCACATGAACAAGTTCGCTCGCTCGGCGGCTGCCGCCGCCGCGCTGGTCGGCGCTGCCACGCTCGCCGCCCCCCAGGCCCAGGCCGAAGAGGCCAACTACATCCTGGCCACCGCCTCGACGGGCGGCACCTACTATCCGGTGGGTGTCGCGCTCGCCACGCTGGTGAAGGTCAAGCTGCAGCCGGGCGAGGGCATCGGCATGTCGGCGATCAACTCGGCCGGCTCGGGCGAGAACGTCCGCCTTCTGCGCGAGGGCGAGGCGCAGTTCGCCATTCTCCAGGGTCTCTATGGCTACTACGCCGCCACCGGCACCGGCCCGCTTGAAGAGTCGGGCAAGCAGGAGAACCTGCGCTCGGTCACCATGCTCTGGCAGAACGTCGAGCATTTCGTGATCGCCAGCGACAAGGCGCAGGCGGGCACCCTGTCGGACATGGCCGCGCTCAAGGGCGAGGCGATGGCCCTCGGCAGCCAGAACTCGGGCACCATCGGCTCGAACGCGGCGCTGCTGTCCGGCCTCGGCGTCGACATCGAAACCGACTACGAACTGGTCTACGGCGGCTACGGCCCCTCGGCCGCGGCGCTGCAGGACGGCCAGGTGGCAGGGATCGGGACGCCGGCGGGCGTGCCGGTGGGCGCGATCAGCCAGCTTTTCGCCTCGGTCGGGGACCAGGTCACGCTGCTGAACGTCACCGACGAGGAACTCGCCAAGGCCGACGGCGGGCGCGAACTGTGGACGCCCTATACGATCCCGGCGGGCACCTACCCGGGCCTTGACCAGGACGTGACCACCATCGCGCAGCCGAACTTCCTTGCGACCAGCGCTGATGTCTCGGAAGACAACGTCTACATGATCACCAAGACGATCTACGAGAACCTGCCCTTCCTGCAGGCGATCCACCCGGCGACCAAGGCGATGGCGATCGAGAAAGCCATCGCGGGCCTGCCGCTGCCGCTTCATCCCGGCGCGCTCAAATACTACGAGGAAGTCGGGATCGAGGTTCCGGACCGGCTGAAGCCGTAAGCGACAGGCGGCGGCCGCCGGTCCCGCACCGGCGGCCGCTACCCTTCGCGATCCGCGCCCGATGACCGAGACCGACAAGACCGAGGAGGCGTCCGCCCTCCCAATGCGCGCCATGCCCGCCTGGGCCGGGCACGCGATCACCCTGCTCTGCGTCGCCATTGCGCTCTGGCATCTCTATGTCGCGCGCTACCCGGTGGTGTCAGAGCTGACACGCAACGCGCTCCATTACGCCGGCTTCGCCTTCCTGGCCGCCGTGCTGACGCCCGCCTTCACCGGCGCGCGGGGCAAGACCTGGCTGGTGTTCGACGCCTTGTTCGGCGCGGCCATCGCGGTGTCGGCGATCTGGCTGTCGCAAGCCGAGAACGCGATCTACGACCGGGGCGTGAAACTGTCCCCCATCGACTGGACCGCCGCGATCATCTGCATCGTCGGCGCGGTCGAGCTGACCCGCCGCCTGACCGGCGTGATCATCCCGATCCTGATCCTGCTCTCGATCACCTATGTCTCGGTCTGGGGCGCGTGGGTGGGCGGCGTCTTCAGCTTCTCGGGCCTCAGCTGGGAGACGGTGATCTTCCGCTCGATCTACGGCGACGACGCGATGTTCGGCACCATCGCGCGGATCTCGTCGACCTATGTTTTCCTGTTCATCATCTTCGGGGCCTTCCTGCTGCAATCGGGCGCCGGGGATTTCGTCATCGCGCTGGCCCGCGCCGTCGCCGGACGGCTGGTCGGCGGCCCCGGCATCGTCGCGGTGATCGCCTCAGGGCTGACCGGCACGATCTCGGGCTCGGCGGTGGCCAACACCGCGTCGACGGGCGTCATCACCATCCCGCTGATGAAACGCGCGGGCTTCAAGCCTGCCTTCGCGGGCGGGGTCGAGGCCGCGGCCTCGACCGGCGGGCAACTCATGCCGCCGATCATGGGCGCCGGGGCCTTCGTCATGGCCAGCTTCACCGGGATCAGCTACGAGACCATCGTCGCCGTCGCCGCCCTGCCCGCGCTGCTCTACTTCCTGTCGGTCGCCTTCTTCGTCCGGATCGAGGCGAAACGGCTGGACCTGCCGCCCCTGCCCTCGGACGGCGAGACCGTCGGTTCGGCCTTCGCCAAGGGGGGCGCCAGCTTCGTCATCCCCATCGCGCTGCTGATCGGCCTGCTGGTCGTCGGCTACACGCCCACATTCGCCGCCGTCAGCGGCATCCTCGCGGTGATCGCGTCGAGTTGGCTGACGCAGAACCGTATGGGACCGCGCAAGATCTTCGCCGCGCTCGCGCTGGGCACGCGGAACATGGTGATGACGGCGGTGCTGCTCTGCGCCGTCGGCCTGATCGTCAACGTGATCGCGACGGCGGGGGTGGGCAACACGTTCAGCCTGATGATCGCCGACTGGGCGGGGGGCAACATCCTCATCGCCATCGTGCTGATCGCGCTCGCCAGCCTGATCCTCGGCATGGGCCTGCCGGTGACGGCGGCCTATATCGTGCTTGCGACGCTGTCGGCCCCCGCGCTGGCCGGGATGATCTCGGACCGCGCGGTGATCGCCGCCATGGCCGCCGGAGAGCTGGGGCCGCAGGCGCAGGCGATCATGATGCTGGCCTCGCCCGAACTGGTGCCGCGCCTCGCCGCGCCGATCCCCTTCGCCGAAGCGCAGGAGATCGTCCGCGGCCTGCCGCTCGAGGTCGCGGGCCCGCTTCGCGACATGGTCGTCCCGCCAGAGGCCGCGCTGACCGCGCTGCTTTCGGCGCACATGATCATCTTCTGGCTCAGCCAAGACAGCAACGTGACGCCCCCCGTGGCGCTCGCGGCCTTCACCGCGGCCGCCATCGCCGAAAGCCCGGCGATGCGAACCGGGGTCGCAAGCTGGAAGCTGGCCAAGGGCCTCTACATCGTGCCGATCCTTTTTGCCTACACGCCGCTTTTGGCGGGCGATCCGGGCGCGGCGCTGATCGTCTTCGGCTTTGCGGTGGTCGGCATCTACGCGCTGGCGGCGGGACTTCAGGGCTGCATGGAGCGGCCCCTGAACCCGGTCCTGCGCGCCCTGGCACTGGCCGCCGGGATCGCCTGTCTCTGGCCCTGGTCGCTTCCGGTGCAGATCGCGGGCGTCGCGGCGACGGCGGCGTTGTTCGCGCTCAACCTGCGCGGCCCGCGCCCCGCAGCGGCCTAGACTTTCCGGCGCTTCCGTTTCTTCCGGAAGCCGAAGCGCCGGTAGGCCACGTTGCAGACCACGACCGTCAGCGTGATCCGGAACAGGTGGTTGGCCGAGACGATCACCGGGTTCGCCCCAAGGCTCAGCGCGACCAGCCCCATCTCGGTCACGCCGCCGGGGGCGAAGCTGATGAACAGAGCCTCGAACGATAGCGGCACCAGCTGGTGCAGCACCACCGCAAATCCTGCGCCCAGCGCCAGCATCATCGCGACCGAAGCCGCGCCCAGCCCGAAGGTCCGCAGGATCAGCCTGAGCGTGACGCCGGTGAACATCGTCCCCAGCCCGACGCCAACGACCAGCTGCGACAGGCTCAGCAGCCACGCCGGGCTGACCGTGTCGACCAACCCGCTGCCGTGAAAGATCGCGCTCAGCAGCAGCGGACCCATCATGTGCCCGGCGGGCAGCTTCACGACCCGACCAAGGCCCAGCCCCGCAGCCGCCAGCGCCGAGATCACCAGAAGGTCCACCAGACCCCAGCCGCCCGCCTCGAAGGTCATCCCGGCGGCACTGCCGACCGTGTGGCCGGTCCAGATCAAAAACAGGAAGGGGATCGTCAGCACCGTTATCACGACCCGCGCGAAATGCTGCACGCTGAGGATCCGCACGTCACCGCCCGCCGCCTCGCCCATGGCCACCGCCTCGATCAGCCCGCCGGGCATGGCGGCATAGAGCGCCGTCACCTCGTCGTAGCGGCCGATGCGACGGAAGAACTGGTAGCCCAGCGCATGCGCCGCCACGACGTAAAGCAGCATCGCCACGAACACGAGCCAGAGCGACGGCAGCACCGAGACCAGCTCGCGGCTGAACGCGCCGCCGATCATCACGCCGATGAAGGCAATGAAGACCTTGCGGATCTTCTGCGGGAAGCGCACCTCGCGCCCCGCGACATTGAACATGACGATCGTGTAGATCCCGATCGTCACCAGCCCGCCCACGAGGAAGGGCATCGGCATCCCCAGCGCCTGTGCGGCGAAACCGCCCAGCGTGCCAAGCGCCAGCAGCAGGGCGACGGTCGCCGCCCGCTTGAGCAGATCGGGATATGAATCGGGTTCGTCAGACAAGATGCGCCCGTAATGAACCCGTCGCGGGCGGTATGCAAGCGCACACCGCCCGTGGCGCCCTTGCGTGCCTCAGTCGAGGAACCGCGCCGTGACCCAATCGCCGAACGCGGGCTTCTCGGCCAGCGGCGCGCCCGAGCCATCGCGCAGGATGCCGTTCTCGAACAGGAACGTGCCCATGGTCTCGAACTTCGCCGGGTCGATGACGCCGACCTTGCCCGCCTCGTTCACCATCAGGCCGCTGTCCACGATGACCTGCATCGACTTTTCGACCAGCTCCGGATTGGTCAGCATCCCGTCCGAGGCCTCGACCAGGATCCGCGCGGCCTCCTGCGGGTTTTCGGCGGCGAAGGCATAGCCCCGCGCGGTCGCACCGATGAAAGCATCCGCCGTCGCGGCGTTCTCGTCCAGCCATGCGCTCCGCGCGCCGATGTAGCCGCCATGCTGGTCCGGCACGCCGTAGTCGGCATAGGCGAAAGACTCCTGCGCACGGCCCTGAAGCTCGGCCGCGACACCTTCCCAATGCGCGACCTCCAGCGTGAAGTCCACGCGGCCCGCCGCCAGCGCCTCATAGGCCGAGGTGCCCAGTGTCACCGTCTCGAACTCGCCCTTGCCGCCTGCGGCCTGGATCATCGTTTCCAGCAGCGCCTGCTCCCAGCCGGTGCCGAAGCCCGCATAGGTCAGCCCGTCCAGATCGGCGGGCGTCTCGATGTCGTCGCGCCCGGCGTTGAAGACCAGCCGCCCGGTCTCGTGCTGCATTATGGCGTAAAGCCCCACCAGATCGGCCCCCGCCGCGCGCTGGGTATAGAAGCCCAACGAGGTCAGCACGCCGAACTCCGCCACGCCGTTCGCGACCAGCGTGCTGGACGCCGTGTCGGTATAGGGCAGGATCTCCACGTCCAGCCCGGCGTCCTCGTACCAGCCCTTGGCCTGCGCCACGTACAGCCCGATGTGGTTCGTGTTCGGCGTCCAGTCGAGCGCCACGGTCACGTCCTCGGCCCCGTTTTCGGCAAGTGCGGGCGAGGCGATCAGCAGGGCTGCGGTCAGTATCCGTTTCATGCGCTGTCTCCATTCAGCAGGTCGGAAAGAATGCGCGCCTCGAGCGCGTGTGCTTCGTCGGGAAGCGGGCGGGCAAGGCGCGGACGGGGATAGGGCAATCGGTATTCGTGCAGAACGCGGGCGGGACGGGGCGACAGGACATAGATCCGGTCGGACAGGGCCACCGCCTCGCGCACGTCATGGGTGATGAGCAGCGAGGTCCAGCGCGCCTCGGCCCAGCGGGTTTCCAGCCAGCGCTGCATCCGCACGCGGGTCAGCGCGTCGAGCGCACCGAAGGGCTCGTCGAGCAGCAGCATGGGCCGGTCCTGCACCACCGTCCGCAGCAGCGCCGCGCGCTGGCGCATGCCACCCGAAAGCTGCGCGGGGTACTGCCGCTCGGTCCCGGCGATGCCGAAGGTCTCGAAATGCGGCAGGACGCGCGCGCGGGCCTCGCGCCTGCTCACGCCCTGCACCTCGAGGCCCAGAGTCACATTGTCGAGCACACGCCGCCAGGGCAGCAGCGCGTCCCGCTGCGGCATGAAGGCGAAGGGCCGCGCGCCGGGCACGGGCGGCGCGCCGTCGATCCGGATGTCCCCGGCATCGGGGGTCAACGCCCCGGTCAGCAGCTTGAAAAGCGTGGATTTCCCCGCGCCGGAGGGCCCGAGGATCGAGACGAACTCGCCCTCGCGCAGGTCGAGCGACACGCCGTCCAGGATCGGCGTGCCCGACAGGCTCAGGCGCAACCCGCGAACCTCAAGCACGGCCGCCCCCGATCCGCCGCCAAGGCATCGAGACATGCTGGATCAGCGCCGCCGTACCGAACAGCAGCAGCGTCAGCGAGGCGCTGACCGCCACCGCCGACAGCACCAGGTCGGGCCGGAAACTGTTCTTGGCGTTGAGGATGTAGATCCCCAGCCCCCGCTTCGCCCCAGCGTATTCGGCGAAGATCGCCGCGACGACCGCGTAGGTGATGGAAATCCTGAGCCCCGCAAAGAAATAGGGCGCCGCCGAGGGCAACCGCGCGCGCCGAAAGATCCCCGCCCGTCCCGCGCCCATGCTGGCCAGCAGCTCCTCGACCTCGGGCTCGGTGGAATCGTAGCCGTCGACCAGCGCCACCAGCATCGGAAAGAAGGTCACCAGCGCCACCAGCAGGATCTTGGGCAGCAGGCCGAAGCCGAACCACAGCACCACGAGGGGCGCGATGGCGACCAGCGGGATCGTCTGGCTGATCACCAGCACCGGGAACAGCGCGCGGCGCAGCGGGCGCACGAAGTCGATGGCGATGGACAGCAGGAACGCCGCGCTCAGCGAGCAGGCAAAACCGCTCAGCGTCGCCAGCAGCGTCGGCCAGGCGTTCGCCGCCAGCACCGCGCGCTCGGCCCAGATCTGCCCGCCCACGCGGCTGGGCGAGGGCAGCATCGAGGGTGCCACGCCCGTCAGCCGGACATAGGCCTCCCACAGCGCCAGAAGCGCCGCAACGGACAGGATCGCAGGCAGCACCCGCGCGCCGGCCCTGCGGCCCGCGCGCGCCCAGTCATTGGCCATGGGATCAGGCCAGCGAGGGGCTGTTCGCCGAAACCGTCAGATCGAGGGTGACATGCCCGTCGGGCGGACCGAACCGGTAAAGCGCCTCGCTGATCGTCGCGAAGACCCGGCCCGCGTCGCCGTCCAGCCGCGAACAGAAGTTCTTCTCGACAGTGAAGACGCCGCTGTCCTTGAGGAACTCGATGCAGCCGAGGATCTCGTCCATGTGGCCGCCCTGCCCCATCACGTAGAGCGAGAATTGCGCCGAGACCGTCTGCCCGACCTCGGGCGCGTCCTGCACGGCCGCGCGGGCCTGCGCCTGCCGCTCGGCCAGGTCGCCCTCGGCGCGGGTGGTCGCGACGCTGTCATCGCCGGGCAGCTGAGGCCCGCCAGGACAGCCCCGCGACAGGGTGGCGTGCATCACCGCATGGGTGCCGGTCGATGCCACGCTGACGAACAGGTCGCGCATCGCCGGGATCAGCGCGTCGGGCGGGCCGATCATCAGCGTGGACAGATCGTCCGTCTCCATCCGCAGCCGGTCCCGGTACGGGTCCAGTGCGCCGAGCGCGGTCACGATGATGTCGATGAAGCTATCCGTCATCGGATAGAGCGAGACTTGCGCCCCAGTGTACATAGCGTCCTCCTTGCTACGCCGGTGTGAACCGGATCAGCTGCTAAGGGTCCCGGACTTCGCGTCCGTATCTCAGCCCCGGCACTACGGGACACCCCTGTGGAATGCGCGCACCCAAACACGGCGCGCCGCGGAACGCAAGGTCCCGCGGCGGCGGTTTGGTGGGAAGTATTCCGGGCGGTGGAGGACTCGCCCTCGACTTCGGTCAGCTGGTCTCGTCGATGAACAGATAGGACAGTTCCGCGTCGGTCAGGCCCTGCCCCTCGACACCCAGGATCCGCTCGAGCTGCGTGCGGCTCTCGGGCGTCGCGCTGATGCTCTGGGTCGAGATGATCGAGCCGTCATGCGAGACGTGGCGCGGAGTGTAGTCCTCGTCCGCATCCATCGCGGCGCGCATCTGCGCCAGTTCAGCGGTGCTGTAGACACCAGGCTCGACGCCGACGCTGCGCGCAAGCTGTGCGTTGCTGGCCGATCCGCCGACGCTCTGGGTCGAGATAACTGCGGTATCCTTGTCCAGAAGCTGGTGCAGACGATAGTCGTCGTCGGCGTCCATCGCAGCGCGGATCTGGATCAGTTCGGCATCGCTATAGACCCCGGGCTCCAGTCCCATCGAGCGGGCCATCTGGTCGTTCGCGTACGCCCCGGTTGCGATCAAGAGGACGGCTGCGGATGACAATAGCATTTTCATGGTCTTCTCCTTGGATGTGACGTTGGCCTTACCTCCGGGGAACCCGGACAGGGCGCTGGCCGTTGTCCTGTTGAAAAGAATGCCCGATCCCGAAACACGCAGGCTTGAAGCGACGTACCGCTTTCTTGAACCGAGCCGGGGCATACGCATGCACCGGGTGCGGCAATCATTCGCGCATGGTGAGAAAATTGTATTTTACTGGAAAAGAATCACTTATAAGGGCGACCAAACCCCACCGGAGGATCTGCTTGAGACGCACGACATCGCTGCCGCGCCCCCTGCCCCTTTGTGCCCGATTCGCGGGCTTTTCGTTTGTTGGCCTCAGAAAATTCGCCGCCGCGACACTGGCGGTGGCCGCCGTTTCCGTCCTTTCCCCGATATCCGCGGCCAGCGCGCAGACCGCGCGCGCGACCATGTCGACCGCCGCCACCGGCGGCGCTGCGGGGCTCACGGACCTGGCGCTGCGCTACCGCGCGCTGGAGAACCGGCTGGTGTCGCAAGGCGGGCTTCGCGCCGACCGCAATGCACGCGGCGTGGGCTGGGACCAGACGCACCTGGCGCGCAACTTCGTCTCGATCGCGATGTTCAGCGAATACGGCCGCGGACTTTCAGGCAGCCCGACGCGCGGTGTGCTGCGCCGCTGGACACAGCCGGTCGGGATCAGCGTCAGCTTCGGCGGCAGCGTCCCTCAGGCTCAACGCGCCAGCGACATGAACAAGATCGGCAGCTACGCCCGCCGGCTTTCGCAGGCGACGGGGCACCCGGTCGGACTGACGCGCGGAAATGCGAACGTGCATGTGCTGGTGGTCTCGGATGCCGAGCGCAAGGGCCTCGGGCCGCTCCTGAACAGGATCGCCCCCGATCTGGGCCGCAGCGCCCGCAACGCGCTGATCAGCGCGCCGCCCAACATCCTGTGCATGGTTGTGGCGCAGCCGCACCAGGACGCCACGCGCGGCTATGCGCGGGCGGTTGTCCTGATCCGGGCCGAGCATCCGCCCCGGATGCGCACCTCCTGCATCGAGGAGGAACTGGCGCAGGCCATGGGTCTGCCGAATGATGCCCGAAACGCCCGCCCCTCGATCTTCAACGACAACGAGGAATTCGGCGTCCTGACCAATCACGACCAGGCGCTGCTGCGAATGCTCTACGATCCCCGGCTCAAGCCAGGTATGAACCTGGCCCAGGTCGAGCCGATGCTTCCCGAGCTAACGCGGACAGCGCTGCGCCGGTGACGGCGGGGGCCGAAAGGCCCTGCCGGAAAGCCTTGGGCGTCACGCCGTAGCGCGCCTTGAAGCTGCGCGACAGATGCGCGTGATCGGCGAAACCGCACTCGGCCGCGATCGTCTTCAGGCTCGCGCCCGGATCCTGCATCATCTCGCGCGCCGCCCGCAGCCGTGCATGCATCACGAACTCGGCCGGGGTCATGCACAGCCCTTCGCGCAAGCTGCGGATCAGCCCCGAAATGCTTGTCCCCGCGGCCTCGGCGAGGTCGCTGCGCAGGATGCGCCCGGAGAGGTTCGCCTCGACATAGGCCTCCAGCCGCCGCAGTTGCGGCGACGAGAGCCGTCCCGCCGGGCCCGCAAGCCGCCGCCGGACGAGCCCGTGGTTTCGGGTCCAGACCACCATGAAGACTGAGGCCAAGGCGCCCAGAACCACGTCCGCGCCGATCTGCTGGCCGATGATGACCCGCGTCATCTGTTGCGCGATCCCGCAAAGCTCGGGATCGTGGAGCAGGGGCCGCCCAACGAGCTGTTCCTCGGCCAGTGCGCCATGCATCTGGCCTTCGACGAAATCCGACAGCACGGCGGGCTCGATCTGGATCAGCATCGCCCGCATTTGCCGCTCGACCCGCCAATGCACCCCCGCACCCGCCGCGGCGAGAGCCATCATGCCCGGCATCAGCTCGAGGTCCGCGCTGCGCCCGGCAAGGTGCAGTTCCAGCGCCGCCGGCCGGGCCGGCAATGGGATCAGCAAGGCGTGCCGGTCGCGTGCCGCCTCGGGCACGTCACCGGCGTCGAGTTGCAGGTAATCGCAAGTCATCAGCCCACCCGCCGGGCAAGAGAGGCGCACCGTTTCGGGCGACGGAAGGGCCCAATGGGGGGCAACGGCATAAGCAACGGCAATCATCTGAGAGCCCATTCGATGAAACACATGTACCAGTTACATTGGGGCGGACAGGGCCTCAGCCATCCCTAAGCCGAGGCCCGATACTCGGGGTTCCCTACGGCTCCGCCAGTGTCGCATCCTTGGCGCCCGGCTACCTCCCGTACGCGGATGCGACGTCGTATTCATTAATCAAAATGTATAGGATTGTTTGTATGCAAGCAATTGCACCAGCCCTGAGACTGTGACGAAGTGCAATGTTTTGGGGTTTTGAAGGCATCACGAAGCGGTGAGCCGTATGAATCCCGTATGGTGCGGACGGCGGGACTCGAACCCGCATGCCGATCACGGCGCAAGATTTTAAGTCTCGTGCGTCTACCAATTCCGCCACGTCCGCGCGCTGTCGACGCGCTGCGAGACCGGTAGCAGCGTCAAGCGCGCCTCACAAGACGCGAGTTGACCGCGCATCGACGGTTCCACTCGCGGCCGGCTTTCCGCAGGTCAGACAACAACGTCTCTCCACAAATCAGAGGCGCGCACATTGATGTCAGTCAACACGGGATCCGACAAAATGGGAGAAACTTGGGCGTGTTGGTAGCTGGTTGGGGGGAGGAACCATATGCCTGGGAATGCGCCAAATCGAATATTCGGGACGAGCGGGAACGACAATCTGCTCGGCACGGGCGATAGAGATATCATGAACGGCTTCAGCGGGCGCGATGACATTCGGGCCGGGGGAGGCGACGATATCGTGATCGCCGGCCCGGGCCGCGACGGTTTTGTAGCTGGCGGCCCCGGAAACGACCTGCTGATAGGTGGCCCGGGCAACGACTTTATGGCCGGATCCGACGATGACGACCGACTGGTCGGCGGTTCAGGCGACGACGGGCTCTTCAACGATGCCGGAGACGACGCAGCGATCGGGGGCGGAGGCGATGACTGGTTGGCCACGAGCTATGGGAACGACCTACTGACCGGCGGTGGAGGCGCAGATACGTTCAGCTTCAATACCGTCCTCGACACACAATCCGAAACCGTAACTGACTTCGACGGATCCGAAGACATTCTGAACTTTCGAATGGTCTTTGACGACGTGCCCGACAACGGCGCCGTCGGCTTGGCAGACGATATCGATGCGGTATCGACGATCACGGACACCGGACCGGGTGGGGATGTAATTCTGGAGATGGATGCCGGGACCACGATTGTCTTCAAGAATGCAGGAACCGGCTCGGTCGACAGCGTTGCCGACTTGGTCGACGATCCACTGACACAGATTACCAGCGATGTGTTTGACTGGGCCTGAGTGAACGCTGACATTCATGGGACGCGGCGCACTGACGACCTCACGAACCATAACGTCTGAGCTCTCTCCATTGCGGCACTGACCGCTCAGACCGCCAGCGCGCGCACGTCGTTCGTCGCCGCGTCCAGCGCCGCCCGGTCCGAGGAGCGCAGCACGATGTTCACCGCGAACTGCCCGTCGCGCTGGAACGGGTAGCTGCCGATCGAGACCTCGGGGAAGCGTGCGTCGATCTCGGCCAGCGGCCCGGCGATGTCGCCTTCGCCCCGGTCGATGCGGACGTTCTCGGTCATCAGCGGCGCGCCTCCGGTCAGGCCGGGCAGCAGGCTTTCCACCATCGCCGTGAACACCGAGGGCACGCCGGCCATCACGTGCACGTTGCCGATGCTGAACCCCGGCGCCTTGCTGACCGGGTTCTCGATCAACGTGGCGCCATCGGGGATCCGGGCCATGCGCAACCGCGCCTCGTTCAGGTCGGCCTCGCCGTTCGGATAGTGGCTGACAAGGATCGCCCGGGCATCGTCCCGCACGCCGATGCCGACGCCGAAGGCCCGCGCCACGCAATCGGCGGTGATGTCGTCATGGGTCGGCCCGATCCCGCCGCTGGTGAAGACATGCGTGTACCGCGATCGCAGCGCGTCCAGCGCCTCGACGATCACCTCGGGCACGTCGGGAACGATCCGCACCTCGCGCAGGTCGATGCCCTTCTCGGAGAGCTTCCCCGCAAGGTGGTACATGTTCGCATCGCGGGTCCGGCCCGACAGGATCTCGTCGCCGATCACCAGCATCGCGGCGGTGGGATTGCTCATCTCGGGCCCTCGTTCTTGTCCTTCCCTGCGCGGCGCGGTAGCCGGAGGCATGCAATTCGCCCGCCCCCTTGTCCGCGCCACGCTCGTCCGCAGATATAAACGCTTTCTGGCCGACGTCACGCTGGAAGACGGCACGGAGGTCACCGCCCACTGCGCCAACCCCGGCGCGATGACCGGGCTGGCCGACCCCGGCACCGCTGTCTGGCTGGAACCCTCGGACAACCCCAAGCGAAAACTGCAATGGTCTTGGAAACTGGCCGAACTGCCCGGCGGGCATTTCGCCAATGTCGACACGAGCCTTGCCAACAGGCTGGTCGCCGAAGCGCTGGCCGAGGGCCGCATCCCGGCGCTGCAAGGCCACGACACCATCCGCCCCGAAGTCCGCTATGGCGAGGCCAGTCGCGTCGACTTCCTGCTCAGCGGGCCCGAGAGCGACACCTATGTCGAGGTCAAAAGCGTCACCCTGCGCCGCAGCGGAACGCTGGCCGAATTCCCCGACACCGTGACCGCCCGCGGCGCGCGGCACCTGGCGGAACTGGCCAAGGTCGCGCAGGCCGGGCACCGTGCGGTGCTGCTCTACGTCACGCAGCGCACCGATTGCACCGAGGTGGCGCTCGCCGCCGACATCGACCCGGCCTATGCCGCCGCCGCGAATGCCGCCCGCGCCGCCGGGGTCGAGGTGCTCGCCCACGCCGCGACGATCACACCCGCCGCCATGCACCTCGCGCATGGCTTGCCCGTCCGCCCCTTGGGTTGATAAACCACCCCCCACGGGCCACATTGCACTCAGCCCAGCCGCCGAAACCCAGAGGAGCCCATGTTGGAAGGCTTGAACATCGGCCGTCTGAACCGCGACGGCATCCGCATTCACGAACCCGCGCATTTCGCGGGCATGCACAAGGCCGGGAAGCTGGCGGCCGAGATCCTCGACGCAATCGCCCCGCACGTCGTACCGGGCATCGAGACGGGCGAACTCGACCGCATCATCCACCAACACGTCAAGGACGCCGGCGCGGTCTCGGCCACGGTGGGCTACAAGGGCTACCAGCACGCCAGCTGCATTTCGATCAACCACGTGGTCTGCCACGGGATCCCCTCGGACAAGAAGCTGCGCGACGGCGACATCCTGAACATCGACGTGACCGTGATCGTCGACGGCTGGTACGGTGACACCAGCCGCATGTACGTGGCGGGCAAACTCTCGCGCAAGGCCGAGCGGCTGATCGACATCACGCACGAAAGCCTGATGCGCGGCATCGCCGCCGTGAAGCCGGGCAACACGTTCGGCGACATCGGTCACGCGATCCAGACCTATGCCGAGGGCCAGCGCTGCTCGGTCGTGCGGGATTTCTGCGGCCACGGGCTGGGCCGGGTGTTCCACTCCGCCCCCAACGTGCTGCACTACGGCCGCGCGGGGTCGGGCCCCAAGCTGGAGGCGGGAATGTTCTTCACCATCGAGCCGATGATCAACCTCGGCCGCCCGGAAACCAAGGTGCTGGCCGACGACTGGACCGCCGTGACCAAGGACAAGTCCCTGTCCGCCCAGTTCGAGCATTCCATCGGCGTGACCGAGGACGGGTGCGAGATCTTCACCCTCTCGCCCGGCGGCAAGTTCCACCCTACCTGGGGCTGACCTTCCGGCGCAGCCCCCGCGCCACGCTGCGCACCGAGCGGATGTCCCAGGCGGGCAGCCCGTCGAAGCGCGGCGTGTCGTCCAGCGAATACCCGATCCGCGCCTCCTGCGCGGTGTCCAGCTGCTCGGCGATGAACGCCAGATCCGGCGCCGAGATCGGCGGCAGCTGTTTCGGGATGTACGGGCTGGTGGTGATCCCCTTGAAGGTCTCGACCGGCGTATAGGGCTTCAGGCGGATTCCGAACCCTTCGGCCAGCGCTTCCAGCGTCGCCTTGGCGTCGCGGTTCACGTCCTCGTAGCGTAGCCAGACCATGCGTGCGGGCATCTCGGCCATTTCCTCGAAATAGGCGATCTTGGCGCTGCGCAGCTTCAGCGGGTTGGCGAAATTGACCTTGGTCTTGGGCTCCATGTCGGCGGTCGAGGGTTCCTCGCCCCAGTCCTTCTTGAAGGCCCCTTGCCATTCGTGGCGGATGAAGTCGGAAAAGCTCAGCCCCCGCATCGCCTGGCTCAGGTCCAGCGGGCGGGCATGCAGGCTTTGCAGCCAGCGCAGCGGGTGGCGATAGACCAGTACCGTCAGCAACCCTTCGGTCTGCGCCACGCGCCTGTCGATGAACCCGTGCTTCCAGCCATAGGCCGGGTTGCGCTCGACGCCGTCGAGGTTCCGCAGCAGCAGTTGCGTCACGAAATTCGTGCCAGAGCTGCGCTCTCCCAGCACCTGAAAGCCGGTAATCGGATCGTCGAGATTGCGCGCGATGCGCGGGGCCTGCCACTTCATGGGGCGAGGCTATGTCATGGAACGCGGGGATTTTCACGCGTTTTTCGCGTCGCCCGCGATTAAGCGCGCGTTAACCGGCGCGCGCGCAAATGAACGCATGAGACAGCGCCGCCCCTCCGCTCACGAACTGGCCGAAGCGCCGCTGCTGGCGCTGACCGGCGGCCCCGACAGCGACGAGGCTTTGTCCCCCGGCGCGGGCAAGGTGCCGTCCTACCTTGCAGACCACCGCAAGCGCCTGCGCGGGCGGTTCATGCGCGCGGGCGCGACCGCGCTCGAGGATTACGAACTGCTCGAACTGGTGCTGTTCCGCGCCATCCCCCGCCGCGACGTGAAGCCTCTGGCCCGCGCCCTGCTGGACGCGTTCGGGGACTTCAACCACACGATCTCGGCCCCGCCGGCCCGGCTGGCCGAGGTGCCCGGCGTGGGCGAGGCGGTGATCTGCGAACTGAAGATCGTCGAGGCCGCCGCCCACCGCCTGGCCCAGGCCCGCGTGTTGGGGGCCGAGGTGCTCAGTTCCTGGGACGCGCTACTGACCTATTGCAAGACCTCGATGGCGCACCGGGACACGGAACAGTTCCGGGTGCTCTACCTCGACCGCAAGAACGTGCTGATCGCGGACGAGCCGCAGGGACGCGGCACCGTCGATCACGTGCCCGTCTACCCGCGCGAGGTGGTGAAACGGGCGCTGGAACTCGGCGCCTCGGCATTGATCCTTGTTCATAACCATCCTTCAGGCGACCCGGCCCCCAGCCAGGCCGACATCACCATGACGCACAAGGTCCAGGACGCGGCCGAGGCTTTGGGCCTGACCCTCCACGACCATGTGATCGTGGGCAAGGAACGGGACACCAGCTTCCGCAGTTCAGGCCTGCTTTGAGCGCCCGAAATGCTGTTTACGAAGTTTTAAGGAAATTTTCACGTTATATTTCATAGACTTAAGGGGGTTTTCACGATGAAATCCCGGATTTTCACATGGTTTGCACGTTGAAACCCGGCCCGCGGAAAGACAAACGGCGGCCCCTTAGGGACCGCCGTCGAACCGGATGCATCAGCCGCGCTCAGTAGGCGTCGGCGATCTCGATCTCGGTCAGGCCGAACTCGGCCCCGGCCACGCTGTCGCCATCGCAGGCCCGCGTATCGATCGCCATGTCGGCCTGATCGACGATATGCGCCTGCTCGGAGCGGAGAACCCGGACCACCGGCTGCTTCGTGCAGGCGTCCGAATAAGCGCTCAGCTCCAGCGAGAAGTCGATCTTGCCGCTGTCGGTCCTCAGCGTTTCGAAGATCGTATAGACCTCGGCCCGCGCGCCCGGTCCCTTGAACGGGCCCAGCAGTTGCAGATAGCCGCCGCCCGAACGCCGCGCGGTGCGATAGTCGCGGGGGTTGCCCTCCCAGATGTCGCTGCCGCTGCCGGCCTCGGCGCCGAACTCGCGGGCGTGCAGGTCGAAATCCAGCTCGTCCGACCAGATCACCGCAACGCGGGTCATGCGCGACATGCCCTCGACAGTCACCCGGTCGACGGCAGTGCCGCCATCGGGGAAGGTCACCCGGACGATGGCGTTGGTCTGCATCGCCGGCACGATGAACGTCGCGACACCATCCGCATCGGTATCGGCGGTGAACACCAGCCCGGCATGATCGACCGCGAAAGTCTTGCCCGGGCGGCAGGGTGACGACAGCGAGACGACCAACTCGGCACCGACCTGGACCTGCATCGACAGGTCGATCTCGCAGGAGACGCCCGTGACCAGGCCCGGCGTCAGCCAGGGCAGGTCAAGCTCGGGATCGTCGCCAGCCAGCGGCAGCGCCGCTACCTCGGTTTCTTCCGTTCCAGTCTCGGGCGCGGGCAGGCCGTTTGCGGCAGGCGCGGTGACGCCATCGCGCAGACGGGGACGCAGATCGGCGCCGTCCGGGCTCAGCGCAGCGACCTCGGTGCCGTCCTCGCCGATGACGGTCGCACCTTCCTTCTCGCCGCTCAGCATCAGCTGCAGCGGGGTCAGCGCCTGCTCGGTGCGGCGGCGGTAGGGCTCGGCATCGCCGGTTTCCAGCGCGGCGATCTCGACCGGCTTGCCGATCGGCTCGGGGCGCGAGTCGATGGTCACCGGCAGCGTGCCCAGCGCCTCTTCGATCTCGATCGTGTCCAGATCCAGGGACGCAACCTCGGTCACCTCCTCGGGGCGCGGCGCGGAAGCGGTTGCGATCACTTCCCGCGGGGCCGAGGTTTCTTCGGGGCCGAACAGCGCCTTTGCGGCCGAAACGGTCGCACCCAGAACGGTGTTGCTGCGCGCAAGGCTGGCGATCAGGCTCCGCTCCTCCGGCTCGGGAGCCTCGGCCTGCTCGGGCTGCGCGGTCTGCGCCTCGGGCTCGGCCGGTGTAGCAGCCGCAACCTCGGTTTCTACAGGCGCCGGTGCGGGCGCGGCGTTCTCCACCGCAGGCGCCTCTGCTAGCGCCGGACCGGCGGGGGCGGGCGCGCTGTTGTCGGTGGCTGGTGCGGCGAGGCCGGCGACTTCCATCGAAACAGCAGGAGCGTCGTCGGCAGGCGTTGCAGACTGGTCGCCAGCATTCGGCAAACCGGCAAGCGCTGTGTCTGCCTCAACAGTGGGAGCGGATCCGATATCGGTGGCGACGACCGGTCCGGCTTCGGCTTCCACGGCCTCGGCTTCTGCGGTCTCGACTTCTGCGGTATCGACTTCTGCGGTATCGACTTCTGGGGCCTCAGCGGTTTCAGCAGGGGTCGGTGCGGTGGCGAGGCCGGCGGACGGGCTGTCCACGGAAACGGAGGGCATCGAGGGGATGCTGGCCATGACCTGCGGGTTCGCCGCATCGGGACGCGACGGAGGCTCGAAGGCAGGCGCGGGCGAAAGACCGGTGCGCGGCGCTTCGGCCAGGCCCATCGGGGCCATGCTGCGGCGCGGGCTGCTGTCGGTTGCGCCGTTCGAGGCCAAGGCGATACCCGAGCTTTCCCCAACCGGAGAAGGCGCGGCCATCTCGGTACCGACCACCGAGACCGAGCCGGTGCGGGCAGAGGTGCGCGAGACGTTGACGTTCGATTCGTGGCTGGCGTCGGCTTCCTGCACCACGGCCTGCGCGGGCTCTCCGCCCATGCGCCGCACCTCGGCGGTGGCTTCGGACGGGGTGATGACCTCGGATTCGGACGGCAGCGTCAGGCGCATCGGCTGACGCATCGCCAGTTGATCCTGCGCAGGAGCGCCGCCCTGCTCGACCTGAGCGGCAGGATCGGGCGCGGTCGCGACGCTCTGCGACGTGCCCTGCTGAGAGATCACGCGCAGGGTGACGGACACCACCTCGCATGCGCCATCGAAGGGCACGCAGTAGGAAAGTGCAATTGAGCCATCGCAATTCGGCGGGCTGGAATACTGGATGGCCCCGTCGAGAACCGTTGCGGTGCCGCAGTTCGGCGGCTGCACGAGGGTCAGCTCGGCCGGATCGACGCGGTCAGGATTGCGGTCGTTCAGCAGCACATCCAGCGCCTGGGACCTCCCGGCGCGCAGAGTGAAATTGTCGGGTCTGGGTTCGTAGGTGCCGCCGCCGCCGAACAGGGACGATCCATCCTCGTCACGCTGGATCACAGCGCCGACGCCGACGATGAGGAACATCGCCGTCATGATCGTCATGAACCGCTCGTCGAGCTTCACACCACACTCCTCGTTCAGCCACCGGAAATGCTTCCGCCGACTATTTAGGAAAAAGGCGCACCGCGCACCCGTTTCCTGCGATTCGCAGCGATTTCGGCCACGCATTGCTGCTACGCGGACCCATCGCCCCAGCCCCACCGCTAGAGGGCGAGTCTGGCGACAATATGGTTACGGCCGCCTCAAAATGGACAACTCGTTAAAAAACGCGCGATACCGGGAACTTGCGCAAGGATACGCAAGCCGGCGACGCGGCGCAATGTCGCGCCGCATCACCGGTAAATCGAAAGTGTCCGAATTGTCACGACCGGCGTTGCCGGTCTGCGACGCGCCCTGCGTTCAGACCTGGCCGTGGCAGTGCTTGAACTTCTTGCCCGAGCCGCAGGGACACGGCTCGTTCCGCCCGGTCGAGGCCCATTCGGCGGGCAGCTCGTCGGTATCGCCCGCAGGCTGGGCCGCGTTGACCGCAGCCTGCACCCCGTCCCGCGCTTCCGGAGCGGTCGCCGCCGGTGCAGGACCGGCGAGGTTCACCCCGGCCTCGGCCGCACGGGCCTGCTGCTGCTGAAGCTGCTCGATCAGCGCGCGCTGCTCTTCCTCGGTCAGCAGTTTGATGTGCGCCATGCGGCGGGTCACGTCGACGCGCAGCTTGGTCAGCAGGTTCTCGAACAGCTGGAAGGCCTCGGACTTGTACTCGCTCAGCGGGTCGCGCTGCGCATAGCCGCGGAAGCCGACGACCGAGCGAAGGTGGTCCAGCGTCAGCAGGTGGTCGCGCCAGCCCTGGTCGATGGTCTGCAGCAGCACCTGCTTCTCGATCTTGCGGATCGGCTCGGCGCCGTATTTCTCTTCGCGCTCGGCCGCAGCCTTGTCCGCGGCCTCGATCAGGCGCTCGCGGATGATCTCGTCATCGACGCCCTCTTCCTCGCCCCAGGCCATGATCGGCAAGTCGAGGTTCAGCACGCGAATCGCCTCGGCATAGAGACCTTCAGTGTTCCACTGGTCGGCATAGGCCTTGGGCGGGATATGCTCTTCGACCAGATCGTCGATCACCTGGTCGCGCATGTCCTTGATGGTCTCCGAGAGATCCTCGTCCTCCATGATCTCACGGCGCTGCTCGAAGATCGTCTTGCGCTGATCGTTCATCACGTCGTCGAACTTCAGCAGGTTCTTGCGGATGTCGAAGTTGCGCGCTTCGACCTTCCGCTGAGCCTTTTCCAGCGCCTTGTTGATCCAGGGGTGGATGATCGCCTCGCCCTCTTCCATCCCGAGCCGCTGGAGCATGCCGTCCAGGCGTTCCGAGCCGAAGATACGCATCAGGTCGTCCTCGAGGCTGACGTAGAACAGCGTCAGGCCCGGGTCGCCCTGGCGGCCCGAACGACCGCGCAACTGGTTGTCGATGCGGCGGCTTTCGTGGCGTTCGGTCGCCAGCACGAACAGGCCGCCGGCCTCAAGTGCCTCGCGCTTGGCGTCGGCTATCTGGGCCTTCACCTCTTCGCGGATCTGGTGCGGGTCGGCGTCCGGATTCTCGTCGATCTGTTTCTGGATCTCGGCGTCCATGTTGCCGCCGAGCTGAATGTCGGTGCCGCGGCCGGCCATGTTGGTCGCAATCGTCACGGCGCCGGGCATACCGGCCTGGGCGATGATCTCGGCCTCCTGCTCGTGGAAGCGGGCGTTCAGCACCTGGTGCGGGATGCCCTTTTCCTTCAGCAGGTTTGAGATGTATTCCGATTTCTCGATCGAGATCGTTCCGACCAGCGTCGGCTGCTTCTTTTCGTGAGCCTGGGCGATACGGTCGACCACGGCGGCGTATTTCTCGCGCTGGGTCCGGTAGACGCGGTCGTCCAGGTCCTTGCGTTCGATCGGCTTGTTGGTCGGCACCTCGACCACGCCGAGGCCATAGATGGTCATGAACTCCTCGGCCTCGGTCTGCGCGGTGCCGGTCATGCCGCCGAGCTTCTCGTAGAGGCGGAAGTAGTTCTGGAAGGTCACGCTGGCGAGGGTCACGTTCTCGGGCTTGATCGAGACGCTTTCCTTGGCTTCCAGCGCCTGGTGGAGGCCGTCCGACAAGCGGCGGCCCTGCATCATGCGGCCGGTGAACTCGTCAATCAGCATCACCTCGTCGTTGCGGACGATGTAATCCTTGTCGCGGGTGAACAGCTGGTGCGCGCGCAAGCCCTGCTGCACGTGGTGCACGAGGCTGGCGCTTTCGGGATCGTAGAGCGAGGCGTCGCTGTCCAGCAGGCCGGCGGCGTGCAGGCGCTGCTCGACGAACTCGTTGCCCTCGTCGGTGAGCGTGGCCTGGCGGGCCTTCTCGTCGATCTCGAAATGCTCGGGCTGAAGCTCGGGGATAATCGCGTCGATGCGGGTGTAAAGCTCGGTGCGGTCCTCGGTCGGGCCCGAGATGATGAGCGGCGTCCGCGCCTCGTCGATCAGGATCGAGTCGACCTCGTCGATGATCGCGAAGTAGTGGTCGCGCTGGAAGATCTCGGACAGCTCGGACTTCATGTTGTCGCGGAGGTAGTCGAAGCCCAGCTCGTTGTTGGTCGCGTAGATCACGTCGCAGGCATAGGCGGCCTGTTTGGCCTCGTTCTCCATCTGCGGAACGACGACGCCGCAGGTGATGCCGAGCGCGTGGTAGACCTTGGACATCCATTCGGCGTCGCGGCGGGCGAGGTAGTCGTTCACGGTGACGACATGCACGCCGCGCCCGGTCAGCGCGTTCAGGTAGACCGGCAGCGTCGCCATCAGCGTCTTGCCTTCGCCGGTCTTCATTTCCGATATGTTGCCCTGGTGCAGGAAGATCCCGCCCATCAGCTGCACGTCGTAGGGCCGCAGGCCCAGAGTCCGTACGGCGGCCTCGCGGGCGTTGGCGAACGCCTCGGGCAACAGGTCGTTCAGCCGCTCACCCTTGGCGAGTCGGTCCTTGAACTCCTGGGTCTTGCCCAGAATCTGCTCGTCGGTGAGCTTCTGGAACTCCGGCTCCAGCGCATTGATGCGCTCGACGAGCGGGCGGACGGATTTGATCTTCCGGTCGTTCGGGGTCCCGAAGACCTTCTTCTGCAACGTGGCGAGGCCCAGCATCGGCTCTCCGTTCGTTCATGTCGGCGCGCGCCCGCACCGAGCAAGGATTTGCGCATGGCCGCGCTGTTCGATCAGCTGTCGGCGTCCGGCCTTGCCCGTCGGAAAGCGAGTGTCTAGGTAGGTCGGGACGGCGCGCGAGACGCTTGATCCAAGTCGAAAGCCATGTAAGCGGCGTGTGCAGGGCTGTCAACGCTGCCCACCCGGCAGGCTGGATCGACGGGGGCGGGCGCAGACGGGCGACAACACTTCCGCGCTTCCCGCGGACACCGAATTCCCGCGCATTCCGCGCGAGCAAAGGAGAGAGATCTTCATGACACACCGCATTCCGTTCACCGCGATCCTTGCGGGCGCCCTTGCCATCGGCGTCCCCGGCTTCGCGCAGGACCAGCAGACCGCCGACCAGACCGAAACGGAGACGGCCGAGGATGCTGGCGCGGAGGTCACAGCCGACACCGTCGTCGCACGCATCGGCGACACCGAGATCACCATGGGCCACGTCATCGCCGTGCGTCAGCAGCTGCCCGAGCAGTACCAGCAGCTGCCCGACGACGCGCTGTTCAACGGCATCGTCGACCAGCTGATCGACCAGTACCTGCTGGCCGAGGAACTGGCCGAGGTTCCCGCTGCCGTCGCGCTGCGGATGGAGAACGAGCAGCGCGCGATCAAGGCGCAGGAAGTCATCGGTCAACTCGTTTCCGAAGAAATCTCGGAAGAGGCACTGCAGACCTCCTATGACGAGACCTATGGCGAAGTGGCGCCAACCACCGAGTACAACGCCAGCCACATCCTGGTGGAAACCGAGGAAGAGGCGCAGACCATCGTCGAGGAACTCGAAGGCGGCGCCGATTTCGCCGAGCTGGCGACAGAGAAGTCGACCGGCCCGTCGGGTCCGCGCGGCGGCGAGCTGGGCTGGTTCGGCCAGGGCGCAATGGTTCCCGAGTTCGAGGAAGCCGTGATCTCGCTGGAGCCCGGCACCATCTCGGCCCCCGTGCAGACCCAGTTCGGCTGGCATGTCGTCAAGCTGAACGAAACCCGCGAGGTGCCCCCGCCATCGCTGGATGAAACCCGCGACGAGCTGTCCGAGATCATCCGCCAGAAGCGCGTGCAGGAGAAGATCGACGGTCTGCGCGAGAGCGCCGGCGCCGAGATCCTGACCGATGGCATCCCCGCCGCGGCGTTCCGCGACGACTCGATCCTGGCGGAGTGACCTGACATGGCCGGTCCGCTGCCCCGGTCGCCGCTCGCACCCGCGGGCGGCTTCCCTGCCCTTCCGCCTATCGCCGGCGTGCGCTTCGCCGCCGCAGAGGCCGGGGTGCGCTACAAGAACCGCAAGGATGTGATGCTGGCGGAAATCGCCGCCGGCAGCGCGGTGGCAGGCGTGTTCACGCGCTCGGCCACCCGCTCGGCCCCGGTGCTGTGGTGTGAGGAGAAGATCGCCGCTGCCCACGATCCGGCGCAGGGCTTCGGGATCCTGGTGAACTCGGGCAACTCCAACGCCTTCACCGGGAAGAACGGTCGCGACGCGGTCGAGCAAACCGCGCAGGGCGCCGCCGACGCGCTCGGCGTGCCGCTGAACCATGTCTTCGTCGCCTCGACCGGGGTGATCGGCGAGCCGCTTCCCGCCGACCGGATCACCGCCAAGCTGGCGGAACTGGCCGGAGCCCTCGACGAGGGCGCCGCCGAGGCCGCCGCGCAGGCGATCATGACCACCGACACCTTTCCCAAGGGCGCGGCCGCAACGGCCGAGGTCGGCGGCAAGACCGTGACCATCGCCGGTTTCGCCAAGGGCTCGGGGATGATCGAGCCGAACATGGGCACCATGCTGGCCTATGTCTTTACCGACGCCGCCGTGACGCAGCCCGTGCTGCAGCAAATGCTGCGCGAGCTGACCGACGTGACCTTCAACGCGATCACCGTGGATAGCGACACGTCCACGTCCGACACGCTGATGGTCGCGGCGACCGGCAAGGCTGGGAACCCTTTGATCCGGAGCTCGGATGGGCCGGACGCGCAGGCTTTCCGCGACGCGCTGCACGGGGTTCTGCTGGACCTTGCGCAGCAGATCGTGCGGGACGGCGAAGGCGCGACCAAGTTCGTATCGATCACGGTCGAGGGCGCGGCAAGCGACGCCTCGGCCCGGATCATCGGAAAGGCGATCGGGAATTCGCCACTGGTCAAGACCGCGCTGGCGGGCGAGGACCCGAACTGGGGCCGCATCGTCGCCGCCATCGGCAAGGCGGGCGAGCCCGCCGACCGCGACCGCATCGGGATCCGCTTCGGGGACATCCTGGTGGCCGAGAACGGCTGGGTTGCGGAAAGCTACGAGGAGGCCGACGGCGCGGCCTACATGAAGCAACCCGAGATCGCGATCACGGTGCAGATGGGCGTGGGCGACGGCCGAGCGACGATCTGGACCTGCGACCTGACACACCAGTACATCTCGATCAACGCGGACTACCGCTCGTGAAAATGGTTCTTGTTTCGGCCGTCGCGCTCATCGATCGCGACGGCCGGGTGCTGCTGACGCAGCGCCCCGAGGGCAAGTCGATGGCCGGTCTGTGGGAGTTTCCCGGCGGCAAGGTCGAGCCGGGCGAGACGCCCGAGGCCGCGCTGATCCGTGAACTGCACGAGGAGTTGGGCATCGACACCTGGCAAAGCTGCCTCGCGCCGCTGACCTTCGCCTCGCACGCTTACGATAGCTTCCACCTGCTGATGCCGGTCTTTGCCTGTCGAAAATGGCAGGGCGAGCCACAAGGCCGCGAGGGTCAGCAGCTGGCCTGGGTGCGCCCGCAGAAGCTGCGCGATTACCCGATGCCGCCCGCCGATCTGCCGCTGATACCGGTGCTGCGCGACTGGCTCTGAAGTCACGGTTCCTCAGATTGCTGCGATTTATCGACGGAGGGACTTGTTTTCCTGCGACAATTTCGCACACTTAAGAGCAGAGACCGCATAACGGTCCGAATGCCGGAGGAATATTTGGAATGCTGCAGACTATCGTGACCGCGAGTCACATATCTGTTCAGGGCGAACTGGTGAAGAAACTCGCAGATGGCCGCGTGATGGTGCGCGTCGGGGCGATGGAATTCATCGGAATGCCAATCCGCGCCCTGCGCCGACGCCGCCGGACCCTCAAGGCGGTCTGAGCCCGGATAGCGCCGCGTCCTGGGCCGGCGTCAGCCGACCCAGCCACCCAATTCGCGCTCGATCACGGCCATCATCATTGCGATGTGGGCCGCGTCGTCGTTCAGGCACGGGATATAGGTGAAGGTCTCGCCACCCGCGTGCTCGAAGCTTTCCTTGATCTCTTCGTTGATCTCTTCCAGCGTCTCGACGCAATCCGACGAGAACGCAGGCGCCATGATCGCCAGATGCTTCACGCCCTCTTCCTTCGCGAGCCGCGCAACCTCGTCGACGGTGTAGGGTTTCAGCCATTCCTCGGGGCCGAAACGCGACTGGAAGGTCGTCCGCAGCGCGCCCTTCTCCCATCCCAACCGCTCGCGCAGCAGGCGTGAGGTCTTCTGGCATTGGCAGTGATAGGGATCGCCTTCCATCAGGTAGCGTTCGGGCACCCCGTGGTAGGACGTGACCAGCAGGTCGGGCTTGCTGGGCAACGCCGCATAGGTGCGCTCGACCGACTGGGCCAGCGCCTCGATGTAGAGCGGATCCTCGTAGTAGGCGGGCACCGTGCGGACCGACGGCTGCCAGTTCATCTTCATCAGCGTGCGGAAGGCGTGGTCGCAGGCGGTCGCGGTCGTCGCGGCCGAGTATTGCGGGTAGAGCGGGAAGAACAGGATCCGCTCACAGCCCTGCTCTTTCATCCGGCGGATCACCGAATCGGTCGAGGGATTGCCGTAGCGCATGCAGAAGTCGACCAGCACGCCGTCGCCCCATTTCTCCTGCACCTGCGCGGCCACTGCCTGCGCCTGCCTGCGGGTCCAGGTCAGGAGCGGACCCTCGTCTTCCTCGGTGTTCCAGATGCTGCGATAGGCTTCGCCCGAGCTGAACGGGCGCTTGGTCAGGATGATGAGCTGCAGCAGCGGCTGCCATTTCCATGGCGCGTAGTCGATCACGCGGCGATCCGAGAGGAACTCGTTCAGATAGCGGCGCATCGACCAGTAATCTGTGCCGTCCGGGGTGCCGAGGTTCGACAGGATCACGCCAACGCGCGCCTTGGCGACCGGCGGGTGGTCGGGCTGCGCATGCGCCAGTCGGCCCTCGCCAGGCTGCACGAGCGGGTAGGTCTGCGCGCCATCCAACATGTCGTTCCCCTTTCGTCCGGTATCGCGCGGAAACTATACCTCAGACCTGAGGCTTCAACTGCCGTCTTTGTCGCGCCCGGTCGGATCGCCGGCGGGCAACTCGAACGTGCCCAGCGCGTCCGCCAGCCGGCTGCGGGCCGAGCCGGGGCGCAGCGGCTGTTGCTGGTTGGGCGCGGGTTTCCAGCCGGTCAGCAGGACGATCTCGGCAGTGGCGCGGATCCGGCCGGGCTTTTCCGGATCGGGGTAGCTTTGCGCGTAGAGCGCTGCGGCCTGCGCGAACAGCGCGCGGGAGGCGGGGCGGCGGTCGCGGGCCGCGAGCGCATTGGTCTCGCCCATGGCGCGCAGGTCGCGCATCAGTGCCAGCGCGTCGGAATAGCTGACCGGCAGCACCAGCGAATCCGCCACCGGCAGGGCAAAGCCTGCCCGTTGCAGCAGACCGCCAAGGTCGCGGATCTCGCCCATCGGCACGACGCGGGGGCTGAGCCCGCCGCGCAGCGCCACCTCGGCCTCGGCGAGGCTAGCGCGCAGTTCCTGCAGCGAACGCCCGCCGAACTGGGCCGAGATCATCAGCCCGTCGGGCTGCAGGGCATGGCGCATCTGCACCAGCTGGCCCACCGGATCGTCCGCCCAGTGAAGGGCAAGCGCATGGATCACCAGGTCATGCGCTTCGGGCTTCAGCGTCAAAACCTCGCTGTCCTCGGCCAGGGTCGCGGCCTCGATTACACCGTCCGCAACCAGAAGATCGCGCCATAGACCCGCCATCGGCCCGATGATCGCGGCCCGCGTAAAGCGCCTGTTAACCTCGGCCAGCCTTTCTGAGACTTCCTGCGCCGCCGCACGGTGCAGGAAATCCGCCGGGTCGCGTCCGGCGCGCTCGCGGTGCAGCGCGAGCGCGGCGCGGTCCGTCAGTCTGGGCGGCTGGGGCAAGGGTCACCTCGTCGCTTGGGGATGCGCGTGACTTAGGCGCCCAGGCGCCAGAAGGGAAGGTTTGGCATGGGACTGCTGCCCGGATCGCTTCTGAACCTCGTCTACCCGCCGGAATGCGCCCGCTGCAGGGAGCTGACCGACAGCAACTATGGCCTGTGCCCGGCCTGCTGGCGGGAAACCGCGTTTATCACGGGCGCCGCGTGCGGCTGCTGCGGGATGCCGGTGCCGACCGCCAACCCCGGCGATGATCTGCGCTGCGAGGGGTGTACCAGCCACCCACCCGCCTGGGACCGAGGCCGCGCGGCAGTGCTCTACCAGGGCGCGGCGCGCGAGGTGATCCTGAAGTTCAAGCACGCGGACCGGCTGGACCTGGCTCCGGTGCTGGCGCGCTGGCTGGCGCGGGCGGGCGCGCCGCTGCTGGCACAAGCAGACCTGATCGCGCCGGTGCCGCTGCACTGGACGCGGCTGCTGAAGCGGCGCTCGAACCAGGCGGCGGAACTGGCGCGGCGGCCGGAACTGGGCGCGCGGTCGCGGGTGGTGCCGGACCTGCTGCGGCGTCCACGTGCCACCCGGCAGCTGAAGGGCACCACGCGGGACGAGCGGCACGCGATCCTGCGCGCGGCGATCGAGGTCTCCCCACGACGCGCAGCGCTTATCTCCGGAAAGCATGTTCTACTCATCGACGACGTGATGACCACCGGGGCCACGCTGTCCGCCTGCGCCGAAGCCTGCCGGGACGCCGGGGCCACAGCCGTTGACGTGCTGGTCGTCGCGCGAGTTGCAAGAGAGGATTTCATGCTTAATTAATCGCGTCGATCCATGAGGAACGACAGGCAATGAAACCCGTAACTCTTTATACAACCCCGATCTGCGGATACTGTGCCGCCGCGAAGCACCTGCTGAAGGGCAAGGGCGTGAACTACACCGAGATCGACGTGATGCGTACGCCGGAGCGGCGAAGCGAGATGACCCAGCGTGCCAGCGGCCGCCGCACCGTCCCGCAGATCTTCATTGGCGAGACCCATGTCGGCGGCTTCGACGACATGGCTGCGCTGGACCGCGCCGGCAAGCTCGACGCGCTGCTGGCCGACTGAGCGGCATGCGGGCGGGGCTGATCCAGCTGACATCCTCGGATGTTCCGGCAGACAACCTCGCCGCCGCCTCTGCGCTGATCCGGGACGCCGCCGCCGATGGTGCGCGGCTGGTGCTGACGCCCGAGGTCACGAACTGCGTCTCCACCTCGCGTGCGCGGCAGGAAGAGGTCCTGTCGCTTCCCGAGGACGATCCGGTACTGGCTGGCCTGCGCGAGCTCACCGCCGATCTGGGCATCCATCTGCTGATCGGCTCGCTGGCCGTGAAGACCGGCGGGCCGCGTTTCGCCAACCGTTCGTACCTGATCGCGCCCGATGGCGGGATCGCCGCCTGGTACGACAAGATCCACATGTTCGACGTGGACCTCGGCAATGGCGAGGCTTACCGCGAATCCGACGGCTACCGCTCCGGCGAGCAGGCGGAAACGGCGGGACTGCCGGACGGCGTCACCCTTGGCCTATCGATCTGCTACGACCTGCGCTTTCCAGCGCTCTACCGGGTGCTGGCCCAGGCCGGCGCGAACGTGATCGCGATCCCCTCGGCCTTCACCCGCCCGACCGGCGCCGCGCATTGGGAGCCGCTGCTGCGTGCCCGCGCAATCGAGACCGGTGCTTGGGTGTTGGCACCCGCGCAAACGGGCGAACACCCCTCGCAAACCGGCAAGGCGCGCACCACCTGGGGGCATTCCATGGCCGTCGCGCCCTGGGGCGAGGTGGTGCTGGACATGGGAGAAGCTCCGGGTTTCGCTTGTGTCGATCTCGACCTTGGCGCAGTCGACAAGGCCCGCGCGCGGGTGCCCAGCCTGACCCATGACCGCCCGTTCACGGGGCCTAGCCATGACTGAGCCGGTCTCGACCGATCCGCTGGCCATCGGCCTTTTCTCCGAAATCGCGACTGTCGATCAGCTGATGCGCGCACGCCTGTCCAAGGCGCTGCCCAAGGGCATGGAGCTGTCGCATTTCACCCTGCTGAACTACCTCGCCGGCATCCACGCCGAACGGACGCCGGCGCAGCTGGCACGGGTCTTCCATGTCACGCGCGCGGCGATGACCAACACGCTCAGCCGGCTGGAGCGGGCCGGGTATATCCACATCCGCCCCGATTGGGACGACGCGCGGCAGAAGTTCGTGGCGATCAGCCCGGCGGGGCGCCGGGCGCGGGATCACGCGGTCAGCATGATCGTCCCGGTGTTCGACGACGCGATGAAGGATCTTGGGGCGGACAACGTCCGCGCAGCACTGCCGGTGCTGCGACGGCTGAGAACGCTGCTGTCGACCGAGGGCTAGTCTTCGACGCCGATGGACCGCCAGAAGGCAAGATCGCGGTCATCCTGCCAGCGGGACCGAAGCGCAACCCATAGACACAGCGTAAGAACGATCAGCGTTACCATGGGGTTATTCTACGGCGCATCGGTGCGTTCCGCCAGCGTCAGGCAGGCTTCACGCTGGCAGTGACGTAGTTGACGCTCAGATCACGATCCGAGATCGACCAGTCCCAGCTGAGCGGGTTGAACACGAAACCCTTGCGGTCCACCGGGTCCAGCCCGGCTTTGCGAAGCAGGTCGAACAGCTCGTCCGGAGTGATGAACTTCCGCCATTCATGGGTGCCCTTGGGCAGCCAACGCATGATCTGCTCGGCCCCGACGATGGCCATCATGTAGCTTTTCGGGTTCCGATTGATCGTCGAGCAGATCATCAGCCCGCCGGGCCGCAGCAGTGTGCGGCAGGCGGTGAGGTAGTCGAGCGGGCTGGCGACATGCTCGACCACTTCCATGTTCAGCACCACGTCGAATTGCTCGCCCGCGTCGGCCATCGCCTCGGCGGTGGTGTGGCGATAGTCGATCTCGAGCCCCGACTGGGCGGCGTGCACCTCGGCAACGGGGATGTTGCGGGCCGCGGCGTCGGCACCGATCACGGTTGCGCCAAGCCGGGCCATCGGTTCGCACAGCAGGCCGCCGCCGCAGCCGATGTCCAGCAGGCGCAGGCCCTCGAACGGACGCTCGCCGTCCGGGTCGCGGCCGAACTCGGCGCTGATCTGCTGGACGATGTAGTCCAGGCGGCACGGGTTGAGCATGTGCAGCGGCTTGAACTTGCCGTTCGGATCCCACCATTCAGCGGCCATCGCCTCGAACTTGGCGACCTCGGCGGGGTCGACGGTGCCCATCGTCGGGGCGGTCTGGGTCGTTGCACTCATGTTTCCAACCTGCGATGCTGTCGACGTATAGATTTAGCACGAAGGTCCATGCCGGAAACCCAATCCCCGAGCGGCGCGGCGCCAAGGCGCACCCTCTACCCGCCCCGAGAGCCGTTTCGGCAGCAGGTCATGGACATGCCGGGCGGCCACCGGGTCTATGTCGAGGAATGCGGCATCCGCAACGGACAGCCGGTGATCGTGCTGCATGGCGGTCCGGGCGGAGGCTGCTCGCCGGGGATGCGGCGATTCTTCGATCCTTCGCACTATCGCGCAGTGCTGTTCGACCAGCGCGGCTGCGGGCGATCGACGCCGCATGCGAGCGTCGAGAACAACACCACCTGGGACCTGGTCGAGGATATCGAGCGGATCCGAAAAGCGCTGGGCATCCACAAGTGGATCGTCTTCGGCGGCTCCTGGGGCGCAACGCTGGCCCTGGTCTATGCGCAGACCTATCCCCAGCAAGTCGAGGCGCTGGTGCTGCGTGGCATCTTCACCATGACGCGGGCCGAGCTCGACTGGTTCTACGGCGGCGGCGCGGGCGCATTCTGGCCTGAGCAGTGGCGCGCATTCTCGCACATGGTGCCGAAGGACGAGCGCGACGATCTGATCGGGGCCTACCACAAGCGACTGTTCAGCGAGGACATCGCCGAGCAGACACGTTTCGCCCGTGCATGGGCGGGCTGGGAAAGTGCGCTGGCGGTGCTGTCGCCGAACGGGCCGCGGGGCACGCCCTCGGGCGCCTATGCCCGCGCCTTCGCCCGTCTCGAGAACCACTATTTCATCAACGACGGCTTTCTGGACGCGGACGGCAAGATCCACCGCGACATGGGCCTGCTGAAGGACATTCCCGGTCATATTGTACAGGGGCGCTACGACATGGTCTGCCCGCCCTCCACCGCGCAGCGGGTGCATGAGGCCTGGTCCGGCTCGAGGCTGACGATGATCCCGGACGCCGGGCATGCGCTGTCCGAGCCCGGCATCTCCGAGGAACTGGTCGGCATCATGGACCGTCTGCGCGATCAGGACCGAACCGAGCGGCTGAAACGGCACATGGCCTGAACCGGCCGGCAAGGTTCTGTTAACCCTTCCTTAATCTTTCCTAATTTCTCGCGTATGGATCCCCTATACCCGCAGTTCGGCTTTGCGGGAGAAGGGATTTTCATGCGCGTTTTCATTGGCTTGATTGGTCTGGCACTGGCGGGACTGGCGGCCTTGACGCTGTCGGGCCGGGCATCCTCGGTCGCGGGTCTGTCGTCCGAGGTGCGGGTGATCGACGGTGACACGTTCGAGATGGGCGAGTATCGCTACCGGCTGCTGAACATGGATGCGCCAGAGATGGGGCAGACCTGCCGCAAGGCGAACGGCGCCGACTGGCGCTGCGGAGAGGCCGCCGCGAATGCGCTGCGCAAGCTGGTCTCGGGCGCACGCGTGGCCTGCGATGTGGACGGCACCGACGCCTACGGCCGGAGGTTGGCGCACTGCGCGGCAGGCGGGGTCGATCTTGGCGGCGCGCTGGTGGAACAGGGCCTCGCGGTCGCATTTCTGCGCTATGGCGACGAGTATCTCGACGCCGAGATCGCGGCGATGGAGGCCCAGCGCGGCATGTGGGCGGGCAGTTTCACCCGCCCCGCCGAGTTCCGTTCTGCCAAGTGGAGCGCCGGCGATCAGGCCGCGCCCAGCAAGGATTGCCCGATCAAGGGGAACATCAACGGCGAGGGCGAGCGGATCTATCACACGCCTTATTCACGGCACTACGGGCGCACCAAGGTCTCGACCGCCAAGGGCGAGCGCTGGTTCTGCACCGAGGCCGAAGCGGTCGCCGCGGGCTGGCGCGCACCTTACTTCTAGAGTTTCGCGGCCAGACGCGCGCCCTGATCGATGGCGCGCTTGGCATCGAGTTCAGCCGCGACGTCCGCGCCGCCGATGACATGCACGCTGCGGCCTTGCGCCTCGAGTGCGTCGGCCAACGAACGCTCGGGCTCCTGCCCGGCGCACAGGACGATGGTATCGACCTCGAGCAGTTCGGTCCCTTCGCCCCGGCCAAGACGGATGCCGCCGGGCTCGATGCCCTCGTAGCTGACGCCCGCCAGCATCTGCACCCCTTTGGCGCGCAGCGACGCGCGGTGGATCCAGCCGGTCGTCTTGCCGAGGCTCTTGCCCGGTTTCTGCGCCTTGCGTTGCAGCAGTGTGATCTGCCGCGCCGCCGGTTCCGGATGAGGTGCGGTCAGGCCGCCGCGGTCCTGCCACGGGCGGCTGACGCCCCATTCCTCGGCCCATTCGCCGGGGTTGAGCGTGGCGCTTTCGCCCTCCTCGGCAAGGTAGGTCGCGACGTCGAAGCCGATCCCTCCCGCACCGATGATGGCGACCCGCTTGCCGACCGGTGCGCCGCCCGCGAGCACGTCGATGTAGCGCAGAACGTTCGGCGCATCCTGCCCCGGAATCCCCGGATCGCGGGGCGCAACGCCGGTGGCGACAACCACTTCATCGAAGCCTGAGAGGGCCTCGGGCGTCGCCTCGGTGTTCAGGCGCAGGTCGATACCAAGGCGCGAGACTTCTTCGCCGAACCAGTCGACGAGGCCGTGAAATTCCTCTTTCCCCGGAATGCGGCGCGCCATGTTCAGCTGACCGCCGATGGCCGCGCCCCGCTCGAACAGGGTGACGGCGTGGCCGCGTTCGGCAGCGACCATCGCGGTCATCAGCCCGGCGGGACCGGCGCCCACCACGGCGACGGTTTTCGGTGTCTCGGCCTTAGTGTAGACCAGTTCGGTCTCGTTGCAGGCGCGGGGATTCACCAGGCAGGTCGAGACCTTCATCTGGAACGTGTGGTCGAGGCAGGCCTGGTTGCAGGCGATGCAAGGCGCGATCTGCTCCGCCTGCCCGGCCCAGGCCTTGGCGACGAAATCAGGGTCCGCCAGAAACGGGCGGGCCATCGAGACCAGGTCGGCGCAGCCCTCGGCCAGCACCTCTTCGGCGACCTGGGGCGTGTTGATCCGGTTCGAGGTGATCAGGGGGATCGACACCTCGCCCATCATCCGCTTGGTCACGTCCGCGAATGCGCGGCGCGGCACCGACGTCGCGATGGTCGGAACCCGCGCCTCGTGCCAGCCGATACCGGTGTTGATGACCGACGCGCCAGCGGCCTCGATCGCCTTGGCCAGCGTCACCACCTCGTCCCAGGTCGAGCCGTTGGGGATCAGATCGATCATCGACAGCCGGTAGATCAGGATGAAGTCCTCGCCCACCGCCTCGCGGCAGCGGCGCACGACCTCGACAGGTAGGCGCATGCGGTTCTCGTAGGCTCCGCCCCACGCGTCGGTGCGCTTGTTCGTATGGGTGACAAGGAACTGGTTGAGGAAATAGCCCTCGGACCCCATCACCTCGATCCCGTCGTACCCGGCTTCGCGGGCGCGGGCGGCGCTGGTGGCGAAATCGTCGATCTGCTTGAGGATGCCCGCCTCGTCCAGTTCCGCCGGGGCGAAGGGGCTGATCGGTGACTTGATCGCCGAGGGCGCGACGGCTTTTGGCGAATAGGCGTAACGACCCGCGTGCAAGATCTGCATGGCGATGCGCCCACCCTCGGCGTGGACGGCGTCGGTGACGATCCGATGGTTGGCCACGTCCTGCGCGTCGAACAGGCCCGGTGCGCCGTGCATCACGCCGCCCTCGGCGTTTGGGGCCATGCCGCCGGTCACGATCAACCCGACCCCACCAGCGGCGCGGGCGGCATAGAACGCGCCCATGCGGTTCCAGTCGCCGACTTCTTCCAGCCCGGTGTGCATCGAGCCCATGAGCACCCGGTTGGGCAGCGTCACATGGCCCAGGTCGATGGGCGCGAACAGGTTCGGGTACAGATCGTGCGTCACGCGGGCCTCCGTTTCGGCGTCGTTCCGGCGTCCGAGAGCGCAGTTAGCCTTGGCTGGCGGCCCGTGTCACCTGCGACGCGGCGGCAGGTGCCGCCACGGCATTGGCCGCACGGGTGCGGGCGACCAGCTCGGTCAGCACGGCGCGGGCCTGCGCGTCCGAGATGCTGCTGTCGGCGAACCCCGTGAGCGAGGCGCTGACCAGCCGGGGGCCGGCATCGAAGAACACGCGCCAGAATTCAGCCGAAGCGCCGGGGATCGGCTGCGGACCGGTGTCGCGCACCTTGATGTAAAGCGCATCCGACGTGCGGCTGCGGGCGCGGATGCTGATCGCGTTAGGCTGGCCGCTCTTGCCAAGCGTGGTGATGCCGGGCCCGGTGAGGAAGGTTTCCAGATCCGCCAGCGAGCCGGGCAGATCGCCGCTGGTGACGCTGACCGCCAGCACACCCGGCAGGCCGGGACCGGCGGTCGGCGCGGTCGCGCCCAGCACGTCGCAGCCGGTGATCAGCATGTAGCCGCCCGCGCGGCCCACATCCAGCGAGGCCGGATCCACGCAGAGACCTGCGGGCGCGACGATGGTCACCGTCTCGCCCAGCACGCGGACCTCGGCGCGGTCCGCGGCCGGCAGGCTTGTCGCGCAGGCGGCGAGCAGGCCCAGAAGGCCAGCGACGCCTGCGCGCGCCGCTTTAGAGATCGGCGTAGACATGGGCCTCTTTCGCGCCACCGGGATGGGTGACGGCGCCCTTGTAGGTCTCGCCCACCAGCTGTGCGTATTTCCACAGCGCGCCCGAGGTGTAGATGGTCTCGCGCGGGCCTTTCCAGTCGGCCTTGCGCTTCTCCAGTTCCTCGTCAGACAGGTCCACGCTGATCGAGCCCTGCTTGGCGTCGAGCGTGATCATGTCGCCATCCTTGAGCAGAGCGATCGGGCCGCAATGCGCGGCCTCGGGGCCGACGTGGCCGACACAGAAGCCGCGGGTCGCGCCCGAGAAGCGGCCGTCGGTGATGAGCGCGACCTTCTTGCCCATGCCCTGCCCCGAGAGCGCGGCGGTGGTGGCCAGCATCTCGCGCATGCCGGGGCCTCCCGAGGGGCCCTCGTTGCGGATCACGATGACTTCGCCTTCCTTGTACTCGCGCGCCTGCACGGCGGCGAAGGCGTCTTCCTCGCATTCGAAGACGCGGGCGGGGCCGGTGAAGACCATCTGGTCCTCGGTCATGCCGGCGACCTTCACGATGGCGCCGTCGGGTGCCAGGTTGCCCTTCAGGCCGACCACGCCGCCCCAGGAGGAGATCGGCGTCTCGACCGGATGGATCACGCGGCCGTCGGCCTCGCGCTCGACGCGGTCGATTTCCTCGCCGATGGTGCGGCCGGTGACGGTCATGCAATCTTCGTGGATCAGGCCCGCCTTGCGCAGTTCCTTCATCACGACCGGCACGCCGCCCGCCTCGTAGAGGTCCTTGGCAACGAACTGGCCGCCCGGCTTGAGGTCGACGAAATAGGGCGTGTCGCGGAAGATGTCGGTCACGTCCTGCAGGAAGAAGTCGATGCCCGCCTCATGCGCGATGGCCGGCAGGTGCAGGCCGGCGTTGGTCGAGCCGCCGGTGCAGGCGACGACGCGCGCGGCGTTTTCCAGCGACTTGCGGGTGACGATGTCACGGGCGCGGATGTTCTTCTCGATCAGGTGCATGACCGCGGCGCCCGACGCCTCGGAATACTGGTCGCGGCTTTCGTAAGGGGCCGGTGCGCCCGAGGAGTTGGGCAGCGCAAGGCCGATCGCCTCGGAGACGCAGGCCATCGTGTTGGCAGTGAACTGGCCGCCACAGGCCCCGGCCGAGGGACAGGCGACCGCTTCCAGCTTTTCCAGCTCGCAGGTCGACATGTTGCCGGCCTGGTGCTGGCCCACGGCCTCGAACACGTCCTGCACGGTGACGTCCTTGCCGTCGAGCCGGCCCGGCAGGATCGAGCCGCCGTAGATGAACACCGACGGCACGTTCAGGCGAACCATCGCCATCATCATGCCGGGCAGCGACTTGTCGCAACCGGCAAGGCCGACGAGCGCGTCATAGCCGTGGCCGCGCATCGTCAGTTCCACGGTATCGGCAATCGCCTCGCGGCTGGCCAGCGACGAGCGCATGCCCTCGTGGCCCATCGCGATACCGTCGGTCACCGTGATGGTGGTGAACTCGCGCGGGGTGCCGGCCATCGACTTGACGCCCAGCTTAACCGCCTGCGCCTGGCGGCTGAGGGCGATGTTGCAGGGCGCCGCCTCGTTCCAGCAGGTCGCCACGCCGACGAAGGGCTGGTGAATTTCCTGCTCGGACAGGCCCATCGCGTAATAGTAGGACCGGTGCGGCGCGCGGGCCGGACCCTCGGTCACATGGCGGCTGGGCAGTTTGGATTTGTCGTAACGGCTGGCGTCCATCGGGCGGCCTCCCTAAGGCGAACGTGGCTTGATGCGTTGCGCGTCAGGATTATGGGAGCGCGGGGGAAAGCACAAGGCGAAGCAAGGTGAGAGCCAAGGCGGCGACGGGTCCCCGTTGGGGGGCGGGGACCCGTGCCTGGACCCCTCGTCCCATCAGGGATGGGTCAGGGTCAGAATGTGCCGCCGCGCCCGAAAAGCGGGGTCGGCGGCACTATGCTCGATCGGTCTGCCTTTGCGGCTTCCCACTCGGGGGGGATGAGTGGGCGTTGACCAAAAAGCATTCCGCGCCAGAGCTTGGGGTCGCTCGGGTCGGCGGGTTTGCGGGGTTTATCGGTTGCAAACCGGGGGTCCAATCCCCGAAGTCGGTGTCCCGCGATCACGTGGCGAGAACCTGAAATTTTACGGATTTACGACGGAAGATTTTGTTAAGACGGAAGGTCTTGCGGCGAGCGGCCCGTCAATATCCGCGAATGAGACCGCTTCCCAGCGCCTTCACCACCGCGGATATCCGATCGGTTGTGCCCAGCTTGTAGAACACACGCCTGAGGTATGCGTCAACCGTGTGCGGCGAGATGTTCATGATCTCAGCAATAACACTGTTGCTCTTGCCTCGGGCGACCCAGCCCAGCAACTCGCGCTCGCGGGTCGACAGCACTGGGAGGCTCTGCATCTGGGTCCGGACTATGCGGCAGTAACGCAGGTGCGCCGCCTGGCAGGCTGCCTGGTAGCGCACCAGGTCGCCCTGGTTGAACTCCGGCTCTTCGCGCTTCACGCCCAACCCGAAATAGCCGTTCCGCCCGCCGGGACCAAACACTGGAACGGCGATGCCATCGAGCCGCCCGCAGCCCTCGAGCAGATCCAGCGTCGACTTCTCGGCCGGGGTCATGTCGCGAAGCTGGCGGATGTCACCCCAGCGAAAAGGCTCTTCGCCGGTCAGCGCCTGAGCGGGCATCGGGTCGGTGCGGAACAGCTTCTCGCCGATATAGCGCTGCTCCCAGTCCTTGGGGTAGCCCCACGAGGCGACGCGAATGTTGTCCTCATCAGGCGCGCCGAGCGGCGGCAGATGCTGGTAGCACAGCGTGTCGAAACCCTCGGTCTGGAAATGCTCGATCGCGGCGAACCAGAGCGACTCGGTCCATGCGGCCTTGGCACACAGATCAAGGAACGCCACGAGCGCATCGGCGACGCCGGTTTCGGAGCTCTGGCTCACGGTCTCTCCAGACAATCGGAAGTTACTTCTACCGGATTAGTTTAGCACGCAGCGTGCAGGTTTGATATGCCTTGCCCGGTCGCCACCATCAAGGACGCTCCATGACGACGCCGCTTGCCCAGTACCTCAACGATGTCGCACCCTTGCGACCGCGCGCCGGGATCTGGCGGATCCTGTTGGGGCTCGCGTTCGCCGTTGCCGGGCAGATCGTCGCGACAGTTGTCATCTTCGCGCTTTATGCCGTGGTGACGAGTGCGACAACCGACATGGGGTTCGGAGAGGCGCTCGATCGCGCGGGGGCGCTCAGATCGCCCGGCTCGCTGATCGCCGTGCTGCTGACCTTCATCGGTCCGATTCTGGGGGTCTGGCTTGCGATGCGCTGGCTGCACAAGGCGGGCACGGGCATCCTGATGGGGCATTCCGGGCAGCTCGACATCGCGCTTTTCAACCGGGCGGCGGCGATCTTCCTTGTCCTGGGCGTCGCGGCCTTCCTGGTGACGCTGCCGCTCCAAGGGCTGGAGCGGAACCTGCCGATGAGCCGCTGGCTGGTCTGGGTGGCCCCCGCGCTGGTGGTGACCTTCGTGCAGGTCTTCGCCGAGGAACTGCTGTTCCGCGGATACCTGCAATCGCACTTGGCCGCCCGCTTTCGCAGCCCGTTGATCTTCGTGGGTATCCCGACGCTGATCTTCGGCGCGGCCCATGCCTCGAACGCGGCGGCTTTCGGAGCGAACGCCTGGATCGTGCTTCTGGCACCGACGCTGATCGGGCTGATGGCAGCGCACCTGACGATCCGCACCGGCAACCTCGGGCCGGCCGTGGGCCTGCATTTCGCGAACAACACACTGGGCCTGCTGCTGGTCGCGGTGCCCGGACCGTTCGGACAGCTGAGCCTGTTCCTGCACCCGTTCGACATCCAGGACGTGGCCACCGTGCGCCCGTTCATCATCGGCAACCTGGCATTCCTCGGCCTCGCCTACATCGCCTTCTTGGCGCTGGTCCCACCGCGCCGCGCCGGATTGCAACGCCCGGCGGACGTGTTTAAGTAACCGCCAGCCACGGCCCTGAACGAGAACGGAGGCAGCCGGGAATGAACTGGATCACGAACTACGTCCGGCCCAAGATCAACTCGCTGTTCTCGCGCCGCGAGGTGCCTGAGAACCTTTGGACCAAATGCCCCGACTGCGGGCAGATGCTGTTCCACCGCGAACTGTCGGATGCGCTGTACGTCTGCACCAACTGCAACAGCCATATGTACATCTCGCCGCGCCGGCGGTTCGAGTCGCTTTTCGATGGCGGGCTCTATGTCGATGTGCCGGTCCCCGAGCCGATCGTCGATCCGCTGAACTTCCGCGACAAGAAGAAGTACACCGACCGGCTGAAGGATGCCCGGCGCGAGTCCGAGGCGCCCGATGCCATGCTGGTCGCCGAGGGCGATATCGGCCGGATGAAGACCGTCGTCGCCATTCAGGACTACAAGTTCATGACCGGCTCGATGGGGATGTATGTCGGCAACGCCTTCATCGCGGCCGCCGAGCGCGCGGTCGAGCTGAAAGCGCCGCTGATCGTGTTCACCGCCGCCGGGGGCGCGCGGATGCAGGAAGGCATCCTGTCGCTGATGCAGATGCCGCGCACCACGGTCGCAGTGCAGATGCTGAAAGAAGCCGGGCTGCCGTACGTCGTCGTGTTGACCCACGCGACCACCGGCGGCGTGACCGCCAGTTACGCGATGCTGGGCGACGTTCAGATCGCCGAGCCGAACGCGCTGATCTGCTTCGCCGGTCCCCGCGTGATCGAGCAGACCATCCGCGAGACGCTGCCCGAAGGTTTCCAGCGGTCCGAATACCTGCTGGATCACGGCATGCTGGACATGGTCGTGGACCGCAAGGACTTGCGGGTCGAACTGGGCCGCGTGCTGCACATGCTGATGAAGGCCCCGCCGATGGTGACGGGCGATCTGCCCGCCCCCGACGCGGCACTGCCGCCTCCGGAGCCGCCGGTCGACGAGGCCAAGCCAGCGAAGGCGGTGGATGACAAGCCTGCCGACGCCGCCTCCAAGTCGCAGCCTGCCGCGAAAGCGGACGCCAAGCCGTGACGCCCGAGTCCAGCGACACGCTTCTGTCGCGCATGATGCAACTGCATCCCAAGGTCATCGACCTGTCCCTGGGACGCATGAGCCGCATCCTGCGGGCGCTGGGCAGCCCCGAGCAGAAGATCCCCCCGGCGGTGCTGATCGCCGGGACCAACGGCAAGGGCTCGACCCTGGCGATGATCCGCGCCGGGCTGGAGGGTGCGGGCAAGACGGTGCACACCTATACCTCGCCGCACCTTGCGCGCTTCCACGAGCGGATCACCGTCTCGGGCGAGACCATTGCCGAACAGCACCTCACCGAAATCCTGGCCGAGTGCGAACTGGCGAACGAAGGCCGCCCGATCACCTATTTCGAGATAACCACGGCCGCCGCCTTCCTCGCCTTCTCGCGCGCCGAGGCAGACTACACTCTGCTTGAAGTGGGCCTTGGCGGGCGGCTGGACGCGACGAACATGGTGGTGCCCAAAGTCTCGGTCATCACGCCCGTTTCGGCGGATCACCAGGCTTTCCTCGGCGATACGGTCGCGCAGATTGCGGGCGAGAAGGCTGGCATCCTGAAAGAGGGTGTTCCCGCGGTGATCGCACCGCAAGTGCCCGAGGCCGAAGAGGTCATACTCGCCGCTGCCGAGCGACGCGGAACGCCGGTGTCCGTAGGCAACCGTGACTGGCAGATCTGGGAGGAGCACGGCCGCGTCGCCTTCCAGGATGAGCACGGCCTGCTGGACCTGCCGCTTCCGCGCCTGATCGGCGCGCACCAGGTGACGAACGCGGGCACCGCGCTGGCAACGTTGCGCCTGCTGGGCGAGGGCGATCCCGAGCGTGCCTTGACCGAAGCCGTGTGGCCCGCCCGTCTGCAACGCCTGAAGCGCGGCCCGCTGGTCGAATTGGCCGAGAATGCCGAGCTTTGGCTCGACGGCGGTCACAACCCCGCCGCAGGCCATGCACTGGCCGAGGCCGTCACGCGCCTGACGCCGCGCCCACTGCATCTTGTTTGCGGAATGCTGAAGACCAAGGACGTGCGCGGCTACCTGACGCCGCTGGCCCAGGCCGCCGAAAGCCTGCATGCGGTATCAATTCCGGGCGAGACCGCGACCCTGCAAGCCGAGGAAACCGCAGGTTTCGCGCGCGAAGCGGGGTTTGACCGGGTCGCCTCCGCCGAGAGTGTCGAGGCGGCTGTCCGGACCATCCTGTCGGAAGCGCCCGAGGCGCGGATCCTGATCTGCGGGTCACTCTACCTTGCCGGCGTCGTCCTGCGCGATCACGGCTGAGCGCGGATCCGCCTCTAAGGCGGCGCCCCACAAAGCAACGGACCGCCGGTACAGGTACCCGGCGGCCCGTTGACGCGATCCGCGCCACTTTTAACGCGCCTGCCCATGCTCCCCCAAGCGGACAGGCTATACGCCACACTCGACTCGAACCGCGCGACCCCCGCAATCCCCACGCGGAAGGCCCTAGAAAAGGGCCGACGGCACTCGTTACAAATTTGCTGGTAACCAGCGGAGAGAACCGCCGCTGTCGTCCAACTACACACCTAGAACGCACCAAACGCCGGCTGGTTCCGTGTCTGGACGATTTTTCTTTGTATCCGATTAACTTAAGGCGCTCTTTTTCACGCAGGCCGGATCCGCACACGAAAGAGGCCCCGGCATCGGGTGCCGAGGCCTTTGGACGTCATTCGTCGCGGATCAGATCGAGTCTTCGATCCAGCCCTGCAGCGCGGCCTTGGGGGCGGCACCGGTCTTGTTGGACACGACCTGGCCGTTCTTGAACAGGAACAGCGCCGGGATGCCGCGCACGCCAAGCTGGCTGGGCGCGCCCGGGTTCTCGTCCACATTGACCTTGGCGATCTTCACCTTGCCTTCGTATTCCTGGGACAGCTCTTCCAGAGCCGGGCCGATCTGCTTGCAGGGGCCGCACCATTCGGCCCAGAAGTCCACGACCACGGGGATATCCGAGTTTACGACCTCGGCCTCGAAGGTCCCGTCGGTCACTTTCACAGTCGCCATCGCTGGCCTCCAATCGCTTTGCGTCTTTGCGTCAGGGACCGAAGCTATGGTCGCCGGTGCCCGGGGTCAATGCCCCGAGTGCTCGGCCTCGACAGCCCTCACGGCTTCGTGGTCCAGCTCGGTCAGCCGCCGCGCGCCGGTCCACAGGACGGCCGCACGAACCGACTTGCCGGGGTAGATTTGGGCAAGCGCCGAGACGTACATGGCAAGCTGTCCCGCATAGGCGACAGGCAACGGCGCGCCCTCGGGCGGGGGGGTGGCATCGGTCTTGAAGTCGATGGCCCAGACCTCGCCACCGGTCACGATCAGCCGGTCGATCTGGCCGCGCAGGACCTTGTTTCCAAGAGCGGCGACACGGCCCACCACGGGCACCTCGGCCAGCGCATTCTCGGCAAAGATCCAGCCGAGGGACGGGTCCGCCAGAAGCGCCTCGGCTTCGGAGAGTAGGGCCGTGCGGGCCTCGGGTTCGAGATCGGGCAGAAGGGAGTCGGCATAGGCGGCGCGTAGCTCCGGCGCGGTTCCCGGCAGGTGCTCCAGCAGCAGGTGCAGGTGCAGACCACGCTCCCGCGCTTCCTCGGCGGTGAGCGGACCGGCGGGCAGGTCGGTGTCGGCCACATGCTCGCCGCCGTCACGAGAGGGGGCAAGCGGTTTCACCGGCTCGGGCGGCGGCGTGGCATGGGTCATGGCCCAGGCGGGCAGCGGCGCCGGGGCTGCAGGCTCTGCCGCTGCGCCCATCGCAGCGCCCTGCTCCCAATGCTCGGCCAACACCAGCGCACCGTCGGCGGCTTCCTCGGCGCCCAGCCGGGTCATGCCTTGCGCGACCGCGGCATACCAGGCCTTCTCGGGGTCGTCGGGCACTTTCGGCCCGGCCCCGGCGACGATCAGCCAGCGCTCGGCCCGCGTCAGCGCGACATAGAGCAGGCGCCAACGCTCCTCGGCCTCCTGCGCGGTGCGAATGTCCTCGGCGGCCTGAAGCGCGGGCGGACGATCGGGCTTGGCCCCGGCCAAAGCAGCGACATCCGGGCCCAGCGCCCGCAGCGGCGGCCCGCCCCGGTTGCCGCCCGGCGCCGCGGTGTCGGGCAGGATCACCACCGGAGCCTCGAGTCCCTTCGCGCCGTGCACGGTCATCACCCGCACCTCGCCCGAGCGACTGTCGAGCTGGCGCTTCACTTCGGGATCGCCGCTGCCCATCCAGTCGAGGAACCCGGTCAGCGTCGGCGGCTCCACCCGCTCGTAGTCGAGTGCGAGGTCCAGCAGCGCCGCGACCGCCTCGTCCGCCTCGGCTCCCATCCGGGCGCGGATCCGGGCACGCGCGCCATGCCGCACGAGGATCCGCTGCAGCATCTCGAACGGCCGCAGGAAGTCCGCCTGATTCCGCAGATCGTCCCAGAGTGCCCACGCGCCCGGGAACTCGGCGCGGCGGTTCCGAAGCGCAGCGGCCAGCGTGCCCGAGCGGCCATGCGCCAGCCGGAACAGATCAGCCTCGGAAAGGCCCATCAACGGCGAGCGCAGCGCCTCGGCCAGCGACAGATCGTCGGCGTCTGTGGCGACCGCGCGCAGCAGCGACAACAGGTCCTTGACCGCCAGCACCTCGGCGATCTTCAGGCGATCGGCCCCGGCGACGGGCACGCCGGCGGCCTTCAGCTCCGAAATAAGCGCGGTGAACAGCCGCCCCCGGCCCTGCACCAGGAACAGGATGTCCCCGGCCGAGATCGGCCGGTCGGTGCCGGGAATCGGGCGCCCCTCGGCCAGCAGATCGCGGACCCGGTGCGCAAGCTGTCGGGCCAGCACCAGACGCGGATCGGTCGCGGCGGGCTGATCGACAGGCAGGTACCAGGGTTCGGGCTCGCCCGGCTCTTCGGGAGTAAGGAACGGCAGCAGTTCGACCCGGCCGGGGCGGGTTTCATGGAACGGCACATGCCCTTCGGCCCCGCCCTGCGCCGGCTCGCGTCCCTCGAATACCGCGTCCACCAGCCGCAACACCGGCGGCGCCGAGCGGAAGGAATGCAGCAGCGCGCAGTCCTGCAGCTCCTGCGCCACGTCCTGAAGCGCGTCGGCATAGCGCCTGCGCTGGCGGCCAAACTCGCGCGGCTCGGCGCCCTGGAACGAATAGATCGACTGCTTCTCGTCACCGACGACAAAAACCGTGCGGCGGCCTTCGTGGATGCCATCGCCGGCGAAAAACTCCCGCGTCAGCGCGTCGATCACAGCCCACTGGGTCGGGCTGGTGTCCTGAGCCTCGTCGACCAGCACGTGCTCGATCCCGCCGTCGAGCCGGTAGCGGATCCACTCGGCCGCGTCCGAGCGGGTCAGCAGCGCCAGCGCCTTCTGGATCAGGTCGTCGAACTCCAGCGCGCCCAGTGCCTGCTTGCGCGCGTCATGTGCGGCGATGAAGGCGCGGGCGAAACGGGTCAGCGCGCGGGTACTTTGGACAGCGCGGACGTTTCGGGCATGGTCCCGGTGCTCAAGCACCGTCGCGCCGATCTGGGCCAGAAGCTCCGCCGCGTCGGGCAGCGAGGCAATCACAGGCTTGGTGCAGTGGCTTTTGCGCAGACTGCCGTCCTTGGTCAGGAAGGCCTCGCACACCGCCGGGTCCGAAGGGTCAGTTCCGTTCGCCAGCGCGAACAGCCCGGCGTGCGTGTTGTCGTTGGTCTTGCCGCCGACGCCGGAAAGCGCCGACAGCAGCGCCTCGATCTGGGACGGCACGATGCCATCCAGCGGAGGCGGGGGCGGATCGCCCAGCCCGAAGGCTTCGGCGATGGCGGAGGAGGCCGGATCGTGTTCGAACCGGTCACGCTGCCGGATCAGGTCCTGCAGCAGCCCGTCGATGCTGAACTCCAGCGACAGGATATGGGGCGCGAGCTGCGCGAAGCCGCTAGCGGGATCCTCGGCCAGCTCTTCGAGCAGTGTCTGGCGCAACTGCGCGCCGCGCCGGTCCTCGAGCACCTCGAACTGAGGCGAGACTCCAGCTTCCAGCGGAAACCGCCGCAGCAGAGCCTCGCAGAAGGCGTGGATGGTCTGGATCTTCAGCCCACCGGGCGTCTCCAGCGCGCGGGCAAACAGAGTCCGCGCCGCCGCCAGATCCCGGTCCGAAATCCCCCGCGCGGTTTCATCGAGCGCATGAAGCTCGGCGCGCAGGGCCTCGTCCTCAAGCATTGCCCATTTGCCGAGGCGGCTGAACAGGCGGTTCTGCATCTCGCCGGCGGCGGCCTTGGTAAAGGTCAGGCACAGGATGCGCCGCGGGTCGGTGCCATGTAGCAACAGCCGCGCCACGCGGTCCGTCAGCACGCGCGTCTTGCCCGAGCCCGCGTTGGCCGCCACCCAGGACGAGGCGTCGGGCCGTGCGGCGCGGACCTGCGCCTCGGTGGCGGCGTCGCGCCCGCTCATGCCACATCCTCCGCCTTGTAGGGATCGCCGTCGACCCACTCGCCCCGGCGGGCCAGTTGGTCGTAATCGCCCTTGTCGAACAGAAGCTTCGGCCGCAGCCGGGCGGGATATGGCAGATCGCCCGACTGGTAGGCGGCGATCATCTCGCGGAACCGGTCCCAGGTCTCGTTGAGCGCGTCAGTGGTTGGGTCGAAGTCCAGAAGCTGCCCCTTCAGCCCGATGAGCTGCAGGGCAACGATGGCGCGCGGAGTCCAGCCCTTGAAGCCACCGCGCAGGGCGATCCCGGCCTCGAGCGGAAGCTGCTGGTTGAACTGCGCTGCCTGGTTCGCGCTGGGCAGGTTTCCGGTCTTGTAGTCATAGATCGCCAGCGCGCCGCTTTCGTCACGGTCCACCCTGTCTGCCTGTGCACGCAGCAGGAACGGACTCGGCAGGCCGTCGACCTGCACTTCGCCCTGATCCTCGTGCAGCCAGGGGCTGGCGGTGGCGCGGCGCTCGACCTCCGTTTCCGCCAGCCACGGCGCGATGCCTGCCATGCGCTGTCGCCAGATCACCCGCGAGGCGGGCCAGGGCACGGTGCGCGCCATCTCCTCGGCCGCGAGGCGCGTCAGCAGGTCCGCGGCATCCTCGGGCAGACCGTCCTGCGTCTCGTCGAGGAAGCGCGCTACAACCGCGTGCAGGCTGGTGCCGCGCAGCAGCGCATCGGCGGTACGGGCCAGCGGGGCCAGCGGCCGCAGCTTCAGGATATGCCCGGCGTAGAGCGCGTAGGGGTCGCGCACCAGAGTCTCTATCCGCGTGACCGAGAGCCGTTCGGGGAATGCCTCGCCCGGCGGCCGTGGCGCGGGCCGCGGCGCCGGGTCCACGCGCGGCGCATCATCCAGCCGTGCGGCGATGTCGAGGTAGCGCGCCCCTCGCGCCTGCATCGCCGGAACCACTCCGCCGGGGTCAAGACCCTCGGCCAGGTTGGTCAGGCGCAGCAGCCAACGGGCGGGCACGGTCGGCGCCTCGCCGTCGCGCAGGGCGCGGGACAGGATCACGCGCGGACCGCCGACAGCCTGTTGGAAATCATGGGCCGACAGGCCGATCTGCCGCTCCGGCAGCGGCAGCCCCGCCTCGGCCCGCATCTCGCGACTGAGCCACGGGTCGGGGCGCGGAAGGCGCGGCCAAGTGCCCTCGTTCAGCCCGCCAAGGATGGTCAGCGGCGCGAACTGGGTCCGCGCCTCGAGCGTGCCCCAGATCGCAACGCCCGGATGCGGTCGGAAGGGCGCGGGCGGCACCGAGACACCGGCCAGCACGCCGCGCAGCAGCGCCGGATATTCGGTCGGCTCCAACGTGCCGCCAGCAGGGGCATGTTCCAGCAGGTCCGCCATCGCGGTAGCGGCCTTCTTGCCGGTGTCCTCTTGCCAGAGCGGGCCGGGATCGGTGCCTCCGGGTCCCGCCGCCAGCGCGGTCGCGAGCGCCAGGTGCTTTTCGACAAGTGTCTCCAGCGGAGCCGGTGTGCGTTGCGGATCGGCCAGCAACGGCGCAAGCCAGTCGACCCAGGCCGCGCGCGCGTCGTCGCCTTGCCCGGCCCAGTCGCGCAGGACCTGTGGCGTGACCACCGGGCCGCCGTCGCGCAGGACCTTCAGCTCCAGCTTCTCGACCTGATCAAGATGCGCGCCGCGCCCACCTTGCCCGGCGGCGCAGAGCGGGTGCTTGAGCAGTGAAACCAGCGTCACCGGATCCGGCGGCGCGGTCATCAGCTGCGCGCAGAGCCGCAGGAACGCGCCCGGAGGCGTGAGGTCCAGCGGCCGCCCGGCGCTGTCGTCTGGCTCGATCCCCCAGCGGTCGAGTGCTGCCGTCACGCGCCGCGCCAATGTGCGGTCGGGCGTGACCAGCGCGGCCGGAGTGCCCTCCTCGACCGCCTCACGCAGGATCAGGGCGATGGCCTGCGCCTCGGCCTGCGGGTCTGGCGCTTCGAGCAGGGTCAGGCCCTCGGTCGCCTCGGCCAGCGTCGGCGTCAGTGTGGGCCCCTCGGCCAGCCACTGGTCGGTGACCGGCGCGGGCCGGAGCGCCAGCGACACCAGGGCCGCGCGGGGCGGGCTGGGCGGTTCGGTGTCCGTCCAGCGCGGCAGCGTCCAGGGCTCGGCACCAAGGTCGCGGCAGAAAGCGGCGAGGCCGAACTGCGGGTGATCGGCAGCGTGACGCGGATCCTCCAGCCGCTCCCAGACATATTGCGGCAGGTCGAAATCCAGTCCGGGCAGGATCACCGCGCCCTGCGGCAGTGCAGCGACCGCGCGCATGAACCCGGCTGTCGCCCCGCGCGAGCCGGTAGAACCGGCGATAAGCACCGGGTGCTGCGGAGGCTCGACCGCCCAGTGCGCCACGCGAGCCGCCATCGCCAGCACCATGCGGCGATCGGGATCAGCGCCGTCCCCGTCCGGGGCATCCAGCACGTCGCGGATCAGGCGCAGGAAGGACAGCGCGCGCTGCCAGTGACCGGCGTCATCCGGCGCGTCGAGGCCAGCGACCGCACCGAAGGACACACCCTCGATGTGCATCTCGGCCAGCAGGTCCGACAGGCCCTCAGCCAGCGGATAGGCGGCTGTGCGGCCTGCCGTATCGGGCGCGGCGGCGATCAGTGCGCGGACCAGCCGCGCCAGTTCCAGCCGTCGCTTCAGGGGCGGCATCACCGGGGGCAGGTCGGGCGCGTCGTCGACCAGTTCAGACAGCGCGCGGATGCGGGGCGGCAGGCCGACCGGATGATCCTCAAGCAAGGAGAGCAGCCTGCGGCGGGCGCGTTCGGTGTTTACCCAAAGCTCGATCCGGGCGCAGTCCTCGGGGGGCAACGCGGCGGTGCGCGCGCGCAGGCCGTTCAGAACCTCGGCGGCGAAATCGACACCGGGAGGCAAGCCATAGACGCCGGATTTCACGCTGAGCTCAGGCATCGGCGAGCAGGCTCTCGGCCAGCGGGATACTCTCGGGCTGGCCGACATCGCACCATTCACCATCGTAGACCGCGCCGTAGAGCCGCCCCTCGGCCAGCATCGCATCCCAGGCGACGTTCAACGAGAACGCCCGCTGATCGATCCGCGCCACAGGCGCCGGGTCGATGATCTGCAGGCCGGTATAGACGTAGGGCGCGCTATCCGCCTGCCCTCGGCGGCGCAGCTGACCGTCCGGTTCAAGGAAGAAATCGCCGACGCCCTTGTGCCCGATCGCCCGATCACGCGGCACCAGCAGCAGGCGCGCGCCGCCGGGAACGGCGCCCGCAACGGACTTCAGCGGATTCGGCCCGCGCCAGATGGCGTCCGGGTTCAGCGTCCAGACCGGGCCATCACCCAGCAGCGGCGCGGCGTGTCGCAGGCCACCGCCGGTTTCCAGCAACTCGCCATCCTCGGGCGAGAGGTCGATGCTCATCCGCATCTCCGCCGCCAGATGCCGGGCGATCTGCGCGCCGAGGTAGTGCGTGTTCACCACCACCCGCCGAACGCCTCCGCCCGCCAGAAGATCGAGAGCATGGTCGATCAGCGGGCGTCCCGCGACAGGCACCAGCGGCTTGGGGCGGTCCGTGGTCAGGTGGCGCATCCGCGTGCCGCGTCCGGCCGCAAAGAGCATGGCGATATCGGGGATCACGCAGGCCTCATTCGGTCCAGGCGGCGCGCAACCGGGCCAGCACCTCGGCCGAAGGCGGCGGCAGGTTGCGCGCGACCCACGCCTTCAGCGCCGCCAGGTCGGGATGGCTGAGGTCCCGCTCGACATGCGCCCAGACGCGCGGGATCAGGCCCAGGTACTGCGGCTTGCCATCCCGCAGCCAGAGCCGGGCGAAAATGCCGACGATCTTCAGGTTCCGTTGCGCTCCAAGCGCCGAATAGGCGGCGCGGAACGCCCGCGGGTCCGCGCCCGAAGCCGCGACATAGCGCGCGATCATCGCCTGCTGTAGCGCGTCCGACGTGTCGCGCCGCGCGTCTTCCAGCAGCGAAACCACGTCGTAGGCCGGATGCCCGGCCAACGCGTCCTGATAGTCGAGCAGGCCCACGCGCGCATGGCCGTCCCGCTCGGGCAGCCAGACGAGGTTCTCGGCGTGGTAGTCGCGCAGGACGCAGACGGGCGTCTGAGGAACGTGCGGCGCGCAGGCGGCCTCGATCAGGTCGAGGTATTCGGCGCGAAGGTCGTCGGGCGTGGGCGCGCCGGTCGCGGCGGGCATGTACCAGTCGGTCGCCAGCGCCGACTCGCGTCTGTAGACTGCCGCGTCATAGGGCGGCAGACCCGCGGCAGCCTGCGGCAGACGGTGCAGCGCCGCCAGCAGGTCGATAGCGGCAGAGTAGAGCTCATCCTCGTCGCCCGGCGAAGCCTCCAGCACGCGGGCGTAGATCGCATCGCCAAGGTCCTCGAGCAACAGCAGGCCGGTTTCGGGGTCCTGCGCGTGGATCTCTGGGGCCGAGAGGCCGGCCCCGCGCAGGCGCTTGGTTACGTCCACGAAGGGCCGGATATCCTCGCCTTTCTCGGGCGGGGCGTCCATCAGCACCGTCGGGGCATCACCCTCCAGCAGCAGGCGTTCGTAGCGCCGGTTCGAGGCATCGCCCGCAAGATGCGTCCGCCGGGCTGCGGCCCAGTGCCCGCGGGACAGGAACGCATCGATCAGGTTCTCCCGGGTGGTGGCGTCAGCGGTCATCATGCGGCGGGCACTCCGGTCATCGCGGTCAGCGCAGCCTCCCAATTTCCGCCTTCGGCTCGGATGGTCAGATGCCGGGCCTCGTCGATGTCCGGGTCGGGTTCGAGGTGGAGGCGCAACGCGCGAACCGGCGCAGCCTCGCCCAGACGTTCGGGCCATTCGAGGAAGACGATTGCGCTTTGGAACGCCTCGTCGAGGCCCAGTTCCACCAGTTCGTCCGGGTCGCCAAGGCGGTAGAGATCGGCGTGCCAGATCTCTGCCGGGCCAGCCTCGTAGGCCTGCACGAGCGTATAGCTTGGGGACGGGACTTCCTCGGGCTGGCGGCCCTCGGCGGCTTGCCGGGCGCGGATCGCGGCGCGGGCGAAGGCGCTTTTCCCGGCACCGACCGGGCCAGACAGCAGCACGGCATCACCGGGCCTCAGCGCGCGTGCCAGAGCAGCGGCAAGCGACTCGGTCTCGGCCTGCGAATGCAAGATGCGGGTCTCGTCCACGGTGTTTGCGCCTGTATCGTGCCTCGCGCGGGATTCTGACCGCCGAAGCGGCCGGATTCAAGCGCCTTCGCGCAAGCGGGGCCAGTCAGGCACAGTTCACCCGACGCCAGGCCGGATCCGGCGCAGACGTGCGCGGCGCGACGGCGGACTGGCGGTCGATGACGCCAAGCAAGGTCGATCCATCGGGCATGGCGCTGGCCCGCAACAGCAGCTTGCCGCCCGCGCCCAGCTCGGCCACACCTTCCCAATGCTCGCTACGCTCGGCCGCCAGCGCGAAGGCCTTGAAGCCCTGCCAGATGCCGGGATCGCGGCATGTCTCGCCCGCCGCCACCGCGAGCGGATCGAGGCCCGCCAGCAGCAACTCGGGCAGGTCGTCAAGTCGCAGCGCTTGGGCAAATGCGTCATTGGTGAACAGCACCCGGCCCGAGCTGTCGAACAGCGCCACCCCCTCGTCCAGCCGTTCGAGCATGGCGTGCCCCAACTCGATCTCGGCACGGTAGCGCTGCTCGAGCGTGACATAGTCCGAGATGTCGTCGAACACGAAGGCCACCGCGCCGCGCGGATGCGGGCGCGCCGTGACCCGAAGGATCCGGCCCGAGGGCAGCGGCCAGTCTTCCTCGTAAGGTGTTTCCGATACGGTGGTCGCCGCCGCCGTGATCCGCTGCCGCCACGCGGCGAAGTCGGTCTGCTCGGGCACCATCCGGCGCTGGCGCAGCGCCTCAAGGAACTCCCGCAAGCTGGGCCGAAGCGCCAGCCCGACCGCATCGAGGCCGAACAGGTCATGCAGCGCCGGATTGAACAGGCTCAGCCGCCGCTCACGGTCGAAAACAGCGAGCGCGGTGTCGATATGGGCGAACGTGTCGGTCAGGGTCGAGGTGAAACTGTCCAGCGCCTCCTCGGCGCGGACCTGAGCGTCGATATCCTCGACGAAGACAAGTTGGCCGCCGCTGTCATTGGGTACCGTGGTGATCCGGCCCCAGCCCATCCGCGTTCCGTCCGAGGCGCAAAGCTGCGAGGCACCATCACCGCTGGCGATCAGGCCGGGGATCGCGCCCAGCCCGCCAGCCATACGGACCATCGGCCCCGCGGCACGGTTGTGCCATGTGATCCGCCCCGAGGCGTCGCTTTCGAAGGCCGGCACCGGCGACAGCTCTGCCCGGCGCGACACGGTTTTCAGCTCGTCCAGAGTTGCAGAAGCCGCCGTCAGCCGATCGTGCAGCGCCAGTTCGCCGGGCGGGGCGGGGGTGATGGTGATCCGCGCGCTCAGCCCCTCGGTCCGTCCGCTAATCCGGCAGAGGCCAAACCCCGCCATGCTGTGATGAGCGACGAATCCGCGTCCCTCGGCGATCAGGGCATCGAGCTGCGCGCAGATCTCAGGGCCGAGACACAGTACATCAGCCAACCCTCCAGCACTGGTGCCAACCAAGGTTCCGGCCCGCCGCGCGGTATTGGGCAGGCTGCCGGTGGCCACGGTGATCCGGTCCCCACTTATCCAAAGGTCGAGTCTTCCTGGCGCAGTGTCCCGTCCACGCAACGGAGAATGGCGCGTCAAGCCTTGCCAGAGGAAAGAAAGGATCTGCACCGGAGCGCTCCTGTGCCGGGATTCGGGAACAGTCCGGCGCAGACTGCGGGCGCAAGGTTAACAACTCGTAAACCCGGAAAGAAATCAGTCGCTTGGATGTAGCTAGTGCGCATCCAGGGGGATATTGTCGCCCAGCGCCGCTCGTGCCTCGCTGCGCGAGACCTCGAGATCCTCGCGCGGCCACACCACCTCGACGATGGCACCGCTGGGCTGCGCCCGCTCCGGCGCCAGATCGGCACCGTGTACGCCGTTAGCGAACGTCAGCCGCGCGCCTGTCCGCTCGAGCAGGGTCTTGGCGATGAACAGGCCCAAGCCCATCCCCGCGTAATCCGGCCGCTCGGGGTCGCGCGAACCGCGCCCGCCACGGCGGCGCAGAAACGGATCGCCGATCCGGCTGATCAGCTCGGGTGGGTAGCCGCGACCATCATCGCCGACCCGCAGGGTCAGCGTGGCCTCCGTCCAATCCAGGTCGATCCAGACCGTGTCCCGCGCGAAATCCACCGCGTTCTGCACCAGGTTGCGGACGCCGTGGATCACCTCGGACCGGCGTGAGATCTCGGGCTGCTCGGCCGGGATTTCTGGATTGCCCGCAACCCGGAACACGATGTGCTTGCCTCGGCTCAGGTGTGGCTCGGCGGCCTCCTCGACCACAGCCGAGAAGGGCGCGTGGCGCAGGTGTACGTCCTCTTTGCCCGACCGGCCCATCGACGCCAGGATGTCCCGACAGCGTTCGGCCTGCGCGCGGATCAGGGCGACGTCCTCGGCCAGTTCGGGGCGGTCGTCCAGCTCGTCACGCAGCTCGGAGGATACCAGCATGATCGTCGCCAGCGGCGTTCCCAGCTCGTGCGCCGCAGCGGCGACAAGCCCGCCGAGAGCGGTCAGTTTCTGCTCCCGCTCCAACGCCAGCTGCGTCGCGGTCAGCGCCTCGGACATCGAAAAGGTCTCGGTCGAGACCAGCCGCGCATAGACCCCGATGAACATGATCGACAGCGACAGCGCCGCCCATGAGCCCACCAGAAGCAGCGGCGGCACCGCCAGCACCTGCCCGTCGGCCAGCGTCAGCGGCAGGTGGAACACCGACAGGAAGGCCACGGCGGCAAGGCTGAACGCGCCAAGGATCACCGTCGCATCCAGCGTCAGCACCGTGGCCGCAATGATCGTCTGCGCCAGGATCAGCGTCGCAAACGGGTTCGCGATGCCGCCGGTCAGGTACAGCAGCGCCGTCAGTTGCCCCAGATCGTAGAGCAGCGTCAGCAGAGCCGCGCGCTGGTTCAACCGCTGATTCTTCGGATTGAGCAGCGTCGTGATGATGTTGAACGCCGCCGAAAGTCCGATCAGCATGACGCAGAGATCGAGCGGAAGGGCGATATCCAGGTACCATGTCGCGACGATGACCGCTGTCGTCTGACCGGCCACGGCCAGCCAGCGCAGGTAGATCAAGGTGCGCATCCGCACCCAGTTGGTGCGCGCGGGGCCGCGCCCGGACAGGCGGTCGAAGATCTCCATGACCATGGGTCATAACGCGCCCGTGCACGCGACAAAATGTTATTTTGCCCCGCCTGGCGTCGGCGCGCGATAAACCGATCCAAAGGAGAAACCCATGACACGCACAATCGCACTGCTGGCTGGCGCGGCGCTCGTCGGCCTGCTGGCCGGCACCGCCACCGTTGTTTGGATGTCGAATTCCGCCGAGGATCGTTTCGCCAGCTGCGGAGAGTCCTCGGTCGCGGGCGGCGGCGCCGCGATCGGCGGGCCGTTCACGCTGGTGGACCAGACCGGCACGGAAGTGACCGAGGCCGACGTGATAGACGGCCTGACGCTCGTCTATTTCGGCTACACGTACTGCCCGGACATCTGCCCGTTCGACATCGCCCGCAACGCCGAGGCGACCGACATCCTCGAAAGCCGGGGCATCATGGTGAAGCCGGTGATGATCACCGTGGACCCAGAGCGCGACACGCCCGAGGTCATGGCAGAGTTCACCGAGTACATGCACCCGCGGATGGTTGGCCTCACCGGCACGCCTGAGCAGGTGAACGTGGCCAAGACCGCCTACAAGGCCTACGGCGCGAAGGCCGCCGGGTCGGAGGGCGACGAGTACCTCGTCGACCACTCGACCTTCACCTACCTGATGGCGCCCGGCGAAGGCCTGCTGAACTTCTTCCGCCGAGATATCAGCGCGGAAGAGATGGCCGACCAGGTCGCCTGCTACGCAGAGAATCTGTAATGATAACCGCCTGACCGCCCGCTCATGCGGTCAGGCCGACCCGCGCGCGGATCGCCTCGTCCCTCAGCGAGACGTCCGTTCCGGCGAATTCGGCGGCATCCGGGGTCGCCAGCCAGACCAGCGCACGCGCAACCCATTCCGCCGGAATGTGCGCCGAAGGGTCGAGTTGGCTGACCGGGTTGATCCCGGACTTGCGGATCTGCACCTGCATCTCGGTCGCGACTGTGCCCGGGGACAGACCCACGACCCGAACGTCGCCCTGCGCCTCGCGGTCGGCGCATTGCGTCAGCATCGCGGCACCGGCCTTGGACGAGCAATAATGGCTCCACCCTTCGAGCGGGCTGTTCGCCGCGCCGGAGGAAAGGTTGATCACCACGCCCGAGCCCTGCGTCTGCATCACTGGCAGCGCCGCGCGCAGGCCGTAGTAGGTGCCCTTGAAGTTGATGTCGGTCGCGTGGGTCCAGGCCTCAGGGTCGGATTTGGCTAGCGGGCCGATGGGTTCGATCACGCCGGCGTTGTTCACCAGAACGTCGAGCCGGCCCCATTCACGCCGCGCGGTTTCCACCAGCGCCTGCACCTCGGCCCAGGACGATACGTCGGCGGCCTGAGCGATGGCGCTGCCGCCGTCCTTGCGGATCTCCCCGGCGATGGTCTCGATCGCCGCGGCGCTGCGGGCCGACAGAAGGACATGCGCCCCGGCCTTGGCGAAGGCCCGTGCGGCGGCCGCCCCGATGCCCCGGCTTGCCCCGGTGATGATGACGGCCTTGCCCGCGAAGTCTGACATGTTCGGCATTCCCTCGGTTATGCGTGACGGCCTTCGGGCCGCCTGAGTCCAGTAAAGAACGGCGCCCGGTGCGCCGCAAGCGTCAGTCCGCGTCGCCGGGGGGCAACGGCAGGACGGTGGTGTTCTTCATCTCTTCCATCGAAAGCGTCGAGGTGACGTTGAAGATGCTGACCTCTTTGATCAGCGCCCGGTAGAAGTCGTCGTATGCGCGCGGGTTCGTCACCCGCACCTTCAGAATATAGTCGATATCGCCGGCCAACCGATGCGCCTCCAGCACCTCGGGGCGGTTCAGGATCGCCTGCTGGAACCGGCCCAGCCACCCGGCGTCGTGTTCCGAGGTGCGGATTAACACGAAGAAACAGGCGTCCAGCCCCAGCGCGTCCGGGTCCAGCACGACGACCTCGCGCCGGATCACCCCAGCCTCTTTCAGCTTGCGGATCCGGTTCCACACCGGGGTCTTCGATGCACCCACTTCGCGGGCCAGCTCCTCAAGCGAGCGTGAGGCATCCTGCTGCAGCGCCTCGAGAATTTTCCGGTCCAGGGCGTCCAGCGCGACAGCCATTCCAAACTTCCTTCCGATCCCGGACAAGCGTCCCTCTGCGCCCAACATAGTGGGACAATTTCCTTATCTTCAAGCCCATATCGCGTTTTTCAGGAACATTTGCCTATATTGAGCCTCAAGAAAGAAGGGATTCCCATCATGCGGCATTTTCCGGTTTTCCTGAACCTTCGCGGTCGGCGTGTCGTCGTGTCCGGCGCAGGGGAGTGTGCCGTCGCCAAACTGCGCTTGCTGATGAAGACCGAAGCGGAGCTGGCGGTCTATGGCACCGACGCCGACCCGCTGGTGCGCCAGTGGGCCGAGGAAGGCCGCCTGACGCTTACCGAGCGCGCGATCCGCGACGGAGACGCCGACGATGCCGCACTGGTCTATGGCGCGAACGAGCATGCGGATGAGGACGCCCGCGCCGTCGCTATCGGCAAGGCCGCCGGTGCGCTGACCAACATCGTCGACAACCTAGACGACAGCGAGTTCATCACGCCCGCCATTGTTGACCGCGATCCGGTGACGGTCGCCATCGGCACCGAGGGCGCCGCCCCCGTGTTGGCGCGCCGCATCAAGGCGGATCTGGAAGAGCGTCTGCCCGCATCGCTGGGCCTGCTGACTCGCATCGGCCAGGCCTTCCGCCCCCGCGCCGAGGCGCTGCCGATGGGCCGCAAGCGTCGCAACTTCTGGTCCCGCTTCTATTTCGAGCGCGGCCCCGAGGCTTTGAAACAGGGCGAGGACGCCGCGCAGCTGGCGCTGGAAGAGCTGCTGTCCGAGGAACTCGCCGCCCGCCCCGAAGAAGGCCATGTCTGGTTGGTCGGCACCGGCCCCGGTGATCCCGAACTGCTGACGCTCAAGGCCCGTCGCCTGCTTCACGAGGCCGACGTGGTGATTCACGACCGCCTGGTGCCGCAGCCGATCCTCGAGCTCGCTCGCCGCGAGGCCACGGTGATCGAGGTCGGCAAGATCCCCTACGGCAAGTCCTGGAAGCAGGAAGACATCAACGATCTGCTGGTCGAGCATGGCCGCACCGCTCAGGTCGTGCGCCTAAAGTCCGGCGATCCGGGCATCTTCGGCCGGCTGGACGAGGAAATGGACGCGCTGGACCGCGCAGGCGTCGCCTTCGACATCGTGCCTGGCGTGACCTCGGCCTCGGCGGCCGCCGCCTCGATCAAGGTCAGCCTGACCAAGCGCGGCCGCAACGGCAGCCTGCGGATCCTGACCGGCCACGACGTGAAGGGCTTTGCCGAGCATGACTGGCGCGACCTCGCCAAGCCGGGCGCGGTTGCCGCGATCTACATGGGCGTGCGCGCCTCGGCCTTCCTGCGCGGGCGGCTGATGATCCACGGCGCCGCCGAGGATACCCCGATCACCGCGATAGAGAACGCCAGCCGCCCCGATCAGCGCGTCATCGCCAGCACCCTGATCGACCTGCCCGAGGCCCTGGAAGCCGCCGCGCCGCAAGGCCCGGTGATGCTGTTCCTGGGCCTTACCCCCCGCGCCGCGGAAATCGCCGCGCGCGAACCCGAATTCCAATTGAGTGAGGCGCTCTGATGGCCCGCAAGTTCCTGCCCAAGGTGGCCACCGCCAACGACCTGTTCGAAGGCGACGTGATCTACCTGACCGCCGATAACACCTGGACCCGCGAGCACGCCGAGGCCGCAGTCGCCGAGACGCCCGAGGCCGCCGACGCCCTTTTGGCCGCCGCCGAGAAGTTTCCGCTTCAGGTCGTCGGGCCGTACCTCGCCGATGCGCAGATCGTCGACGGCCGCCCCGCCCCGGTCCACTTCCGCGAGGAATTCCGCACCCGCGGCCCCTCGAACTACTTCCACGGCAAGCAGGCCGAACAGGCAGAGGTCTGAGCATGTACAGCTACACCAATTTCGACGCCGCCTTCGTCCGCGACCGGGTGAAGGAGTTCCGCTCCCAGGTCGAGCGCCGCCTGGACGGCAGCCTAACAGAGGACGAGTTCAAGCCGCTGCGCCTGATGAACGGGCTGTACCTGCAGCTGCACGCCTACATGCTGCGGATCGCGATCCCCTACGGCACGCTGAACAGCCGCCAGATGCGGCAGCTGGCCTATATCGCCGATACTTGGGACAAAGGCTACGGCCACTTCACCACGCGCCAGAACATCCAGTTCAACTGGCCGAAGCTGAAGGACGTGCCCGAGATGCTGGACGCGCTGGCCGATGTCGGCATGCACGCGATCCAGACCTCGGGCAACTGCATCCGCAACGTGACCGCCGACCATTTCGCGGGCGCCGCCGCCGACGAGATCGAGGACCCGCGCCCGACCGCCGAGCTGATCCGCCAGTGGTCCACCGACCACCCCGAGTTCGCCTATCTGCCGCGCAAGTTCAAGGTGGCCGTGACCGGCAGCCCGAACGACCGCGCGGTGACCAAGGCGCACGACATCGGCCTGCGCATGGTCCGCAACGAGGCCGGCGAACCCGGCTACGAGGTGGTGATCGGTGGCGGTCTGGGCCGCACGCCGATGATCGGCAAGGTCGTGCGGGAATTCCTGCCCAAGCAGGATCTGCTGGCCTATCTGGAAGCGATCCTGCAGGTCTACAACCTGTCTGGTCGTCGCGACAACAAGTACAAGGCCAGGATCAAGATCCTTGTCCACGAGACCGGCATCGACGAGCTGCGCGCGAAGATCGAAGAGACCTTCCAGCGCAACCGCCGCCTGCTGCCCGACGTGGACGCGGCCATCGTCGCCCGGATCGAGGCCGCCTTTGCTGCGCCCGAGTGGGCCGACCGCCCGGTACCCGACGCGCCACGTCTGGACGCGGGTCTGGCCTCGTTCATCGACACCAACGTGGTGGCGCACAAGCGGCCCGACTACGCCATCGTCTCGGTCTCGCTGAAGCCCACCGGCGGCACGCCGGGCGATGCGACGAGCGAGCAGATGCGCGTGCTGGCCGACCTGGGCGAGCGCTACTCCCACGACGAGCTGCGCATCAGCCACGAACAGAACGTGATCCTGCCCCATGTCCACCGCGCCGACCTGCCGGCGGTCTATGCCGCACTGCGCGAGGCGGGGCTGGCAACTGCCAACATCGGGCTGGTCTCGGACATCATCGCCTGCCCTGGCATGGACTACTGCGCGCTGGCCACGGCCCGCTCGATCCCGATTGCCCAGCAGATCTCCGAGGTGTTCGCCGACCTTGACGCCCAGCGCGACATCGGCCCGCTCAAGATCAAGATCTCGGGCTGCATCAACGCCTGCGGCCATCACCACGTTGGCCACATCGGGATCCTCGGCCTCGACCGCGCCGGCGTCGAGAACTACCAGCTGACGCTGGGCGGCGACGGGACCGAGACCGCGACCATCGGCACCCGCACCGGCCACGGTTTCGCCTATGACGAGATCGTTCCGGCCGTCGAGCGCCTGATCGAAGCCTATCTCGATATCCGCGAGACCGCCGATGAGACCTTCCTGGAAACCTACCGCCGCCTGGGCATGGAGCCGTTCAAGGCCGCGCTCTACGGCGAGGAGGAAAAGGCAGATGCTGCTTGAGCCATCCTTTCGCTTCGCGCCCGACAAGGGCGTGGGCGTTCTGAACGAGCGCTACGAGCAGGCGCCGCCCGAGGACGCGCTGCACGCCGCGCTCCGGCTCTATGCCGGGCAGATTGCCGTGGTCTCGTCCTTCGGCGCCGAGTCGGCGGTGCTGCTGCACATGGTCAGCCAGATCAATCCGCACACGCCGGTGCTGATGATCGACACGCAGATGCTGTTCCCGCAGACGCTGGACTACCTGCTGGAGCTTACGGAACTCTTCGGCCTGACCGACGTGCGCCGTATCGGCCACACGACCGAGGAGCTGAAGCGCCGCGACCCCTACGGCGCACTGCACCTCGCCAATCCGGACGCCTGCTGCCACCTGCGCAAGGTCGAGCCGCTGGAGAACGCGCTGAAGGGCTTCACGGCACATATCTCGGGGCGGAAACGCTTCCAGACCGGGCGCCGGGCCGAGATGCAGCTGTTCGAGACCGACAGCGCCGGGCGCGTGAAGGTCAACCCGCTGGCCGCGTGGAAACCCGCCGACTTGGGCGCCTACATGGACCGGCACGACCTGCCCCGGCACCCGCTGGTGAAGGAAGGCTACCCCTCGATCGGCTGTGTGCCCTGCACCAGCAAGGTCGCCGAGGGCGAGGACGCGCGCGCCGGTCGCTGGCGCGGCACAGACAAGGACGAATGCGGCATCCATTTCGGAGAAGATGGCCGCGTGGAAAGGATCGCATCGTGACCCAGATCGTGACCCGCGAGGGCTTCGTGCCCGAAACCTGGCCCGAAACCGGCGTGATCGTCAGCTTCGACTCGCTCTGGAACGGCCAGGACCTGCCCATCGAGCGCCCGATCGGCGTCCGGCTCGAGGTCGACAGCGACCCGGCCGACCTGGTGCCGTGGTTCGACACCATGTCGATGATCGTCGTGCCGTTCCCGAAAAGCGCCGACGGCCGCGGCTTCAGCCTGGCGAAACGGCTGCGCCAGCTAGGCTACGCCGGCACGATCCGCGCCGAGGGCCACGTGCTGGTCGACCAGTTCCGCGCCGCACTGCGCGTAGGCATCGACCAGGTCGCGATCCCGGACGACCAGGCCGCCCGCAACCCCGAAGGCCAATGGCTCGCCGTGCCGCATTTCGACGGCTACCAGACACGGCTCTTCGCCGCCGAATAAGACAGGAATTCCCGCCATGAACGTGCAGACTGCGGCAAAAGCCGCCGCCCCCGTATTGCCCGACGCGCAGACCGTGACCGAGGTCCGCCACTGGACCGACCGGCTGTTCAGCTTCCGCCTGACCCGGCCCCAGTCGCTGCGCTTCCGCTCCGGCGAGTTCGTGATGATCGGCCTGCCCGGCGACAACGGCAAACCGCTGCTACGCGCCTATTCCATCGCATCGCCCAGCTGGGACGAGACGCTGGAGTTCTACTCGATCAAGGTGCCCGACGGCCCGCTGACCTCAAAACTGCAGAAGATCGAGGTCGGCGACCAGGTGATCCTGCGGCCCAAGCCGGTCGGCACGCTGGTCGTCGACGCGCTGCTGCCCGGCAAGCGGCTCTACATGATCGCCACCGGCACCGGCATCGCGCCCTTCGCCTCGCTGATGCGGGACCCCGAGGTCTACGAGAAGTTCGACGAGGTCATCATCACCCACACCTGCCGCCAGAAGGCGGAACTGGAGTACGGCGCCCGGCTCGTCGGTTCGCTGCCAACTGACCCGCTGATCGGCGAGTTCGTCGGCGACAAGCTCAAGTACCTGCCGACGACGACGCAGGAAGACAGCGCCAACACCGGCCGCGTCACGGACTGGATCGAAAGCGGCAGGCTGTTCGACCACTTCGGCCTGCCGGCCTTAGACAAGGCCACCGACCGGGTCATGATCTGCGGCTCGATGGGCCTCAACACCGACGTCAAGGCGCTGCTGGAAAAGGCAGGCCTGACCGAAGGCTCCAACTCTGCCCCCGGCGAATACGTGCTCGAGAAAGCCTTCGTGGGCTGAGCAACACCACCGCTCCGGATCCCGCTAAAGGCGGGGCCGGAGCTGATGGACCTGGCGCGCCAGCGCCTCCGCAGGACAAGCTGCCTCAAGCGCCTGTGACTTCCCAGACCGCGCCCCGCATGCCAAGCAGGTCCTGTCAGAACAGGAGCCGCCCGTGCGCTGGATCGCCGCCCTCTTCCTTGCCGCCCTCGCCCAGCAGGCCCAGGCCTGCGGACGCGCCACCGACTGCGAGACGCCCTCAGGTACCTACCGCATCGCCCTGCCCGACGCCGAACCGCAAGGTGTCGTACTCTATTTCCACGGCTACAACGGCACCGCCGAGGCCGCCGCGCGCCCCGGCGGCCTCGCCGAAGGCCCTCTGTCGGAGGGCCTCGCCTTCGTCGCCCCGCAGGGCATCGGCAAGACCTGGGCCTTCAACGGCGCGCCCCGCGACGGTCGCGACGAAATGGCGTTCCTCGACGAGGTTATAGCCGACCTCAAAACCCGTTTCGACCTGCCGATGGACCGCATCATGGTTACCGGCTTCTCGATCGGCGGCACCATGGCGTGGGAAACCGCCTGCTATCGCGGCGCCGATTTCGCAGGGTTCGCGCCCATCGCCGGCGCCTACTGGCGGCCGCATCCGGACACCTGCCCCTCCCCCGCACCGGTTCTCCTGCACATCCACGGCACCGCCGACCGTACCGTGCCGATGCAGGGACGTCCCATTGGCCCCGCCCATCAGGGAGATGTCCGGCAGAGCATCGCGCAATGGACCTCCCAGGCCGCCTGCGGCACACCGGTCCCCCGCACCGAGGGCGCACTCGCCTGCGAACGCTGGAGCGATTGTTCGAACGGTGTTATCGAGTTGTGCCTGCACGATGGCGGCCATTCGATCCGCTCGGAATGGCTGCTGCGGGGATGGGACGAACTGGCAGAGATCAAGGGCTGGACCGGATGAACATGACCCAGGCAGCGGCCGTATGAGCGCCCCCCTGAACGGACTGCGCGTCCTCGACCTGTCCCGCATCCTCGCCGGCCCCTCGGCCACGCAACTTCTGGCCGATCTCGGCGCCGAGGTGATCAAGATCGAGCGCCCCGGCACCGGCGACGACACCCGCGGCTGGGGCCCTCCGTTCCTGCAGGACGCGGATGGCAACGACACCCGCGAGAGCGCCTACTACCTCTGCGCCAACCGGGGCAAGAAGTCCGTCGCCGTGGACATCGCCGCCCCCGAGGGCCAGTCGATAATCCGCGAGATTGCCAAGACCGCCGATATCCTGATCGAGAATTTCAAGGTCGGCGGGCTGGCCAGGTACGGGCTCGACTACGACAGCCTAAAGGATCTGAACCCGAGGCTGATCTACTGCTCGATCACCGGGTTCGGGCAGACCGGACCGCTGAAGCACCGCGCCGGTTACGACTTCCTGATCCAGGGCATGGGCGGGATCATGTCGCTGACCGGCAGCCCGGACGGCGAGCCGATGAAGGTCGGTGTCGGCATCGCCGACGTGATGTGCGGCATGTACGCGGCCACCGCGATCCTCTCCGCCGTTCACGCGCGCCACGCGTCGGGCAAGGGCCAGTACATCGACGTCGCCTTGCTGGACAGCCAGATGGCCTGGCTGATCAACCAGGGCTCGGCCTTCCTGATGGACGGCAAGGTTCCCCCCCGGCGCGGCAACGAGCATCCCACAATCGTGCCCTACGGGACCTTTCCCGGCGCCGACAAGCCGTTCATCCTGGCTGTCGGAAACGACGGCCAATTTGCCCGATTCTGCGCCATCGCCGGCCGCCCGGACCTTTTCGAGGATCCGCGCTTTGCCCGCAATGTCGACCGCGTCCGCAACCGCGACGTGCTGATCCCGATCCTGAACGGGATCACCGCCGCGCGGCCTGCGGCGGACTGGATCGCCGCGCTCGACGACCAGGCCGTGCCCTGCGGACCGATCAACGACCTCGCCGAGGCGTTCGACCAGCCGCAGGCAAAGGCGCGGGAGATGAAGATCACCCTGCCGCACCCGGTCTCAGGCAGCGTCGATCTGATCGGCAACCCGATCCGCATGAGCGAGACGCCCGTGGACTATGGCAACGCCCCGCCCACGCTGGGCCAGCACACCGCCGAGGTTCTGGCAGACCTGCTGGGCGCGGACGACAAGCAACTCTCCGACTGGGCCGCTTCCGGCGTGATCGGCTCGACTGACAAGGACCAGCAATGACCCAGACCACTGGCGCCGACATCATCGCCCGCGCGCTTGCCGCCGCCGGCGCCTCCCGCGCGTTCGGCGTTCCGGGGGGCGAAGTTCTGGCCCTGATGGACGGGCTCGACCGGGCCGGGATCGGCTTCACGCTGACCAAGCACGAAAACGCCGCCGGGTTCATGGGCGAGGGCCACTGGCACGCGACCGGCGACCTGCCCATTCTGGTCGCCACCATCGGCCCGGGCGTCGCCAACGCGGTCAACGTGATCGCCAACGCCCACCAGGACCGGGTGCCGCTGATCTTCCTGACCGGCTGCGTCGATGCGGATGTGGCCGAGACCTACACCCACCAGGTCTTCGACCACCAGGCGCTGCTGCGCCCCGTGGTCAAGGCCAGCTTCCGCGCGTCGAAAGGCGCGCTGGGGGCGATGATGGCCAAAGCGGTTGCGATTGCCACCTCGGGACAGCCAGGCCCGGTGCACATCGACGTGCCGATCGGCGTGGCCGAAGGCGCGGCGGACGAACCCGAAGCCCCGGCGCAGCCGCGCGCCGCGGCGGTCACGCCCGCCGGAGACACGCTGCACGCCGCACGCACCGCGCTGGCCTCGGCGAAACGGCCTATCGCCATCGCCGGGGTCGACGCGGTCAACGAGGAGGCGGCCGAGGCCATCGCCGCCTTCTGCCGCACCCGCGCGGTGCCACTGATCACCAGCTACAAGGGCAAGGGGCTGCTGGACGAGTCCGACCCGCTTGCCCTCGGCGGCGCAGGCCTCTCGCCAAAAGCCGATGCGATCCTGCTGCCGCTGCTTGCGCAGTCCGACTGCATCCTGCTGCTCGGCTACGATCCGATCGAGATGCGCGCGAACTGGCGCAACCCGTGGCCAGCAGGCGCCACGGTGATCGAGATCGCGAACGCGCCGCGCGTCCACGGCATGCATACAGCCAGCCACCTGCTGACCGGAACGCTGGCAGATACGCTACCACTGCTGGCGCCCGCAACGACCAACGCGCCGAACTGGGCGGCGGACGCGCGCCGCGCGCTGGCCGAAAGCTTCGCGCCCAGCGACTGGGGGCCCGCAGCGGTTTTCGACACGCTGCGCGAGATCGCCCCCGAGGATACCGTCATTACTGCCGACAGCGGCGCGCACCGGATCCTGCTGAGCCAGATGTGGCACTGCTCGGCCCCGCGCGCGATGCTGCAGTCGACGGCGCTTTGTACAATGGCCTGCTCGGTCCCTTTGGCAGCGGGCTACAAGCTGGGCGCGCCGCACAGGCCGGTGATCGCTTTCGTCGGCGATGCCGGGCTGGAGATGGGGCTGGGCGAGCTGGCCACGATCCGCGACCTGCGCCTGCCGGTGGTGATCGTGGTGCTGGTCGACGAAAGCCTCGCGCTGATCGAATTGAAGCAACGCGGCTCGCAACGGCCCAACCTCGGCGTCGACTTCGGCGGCACGGATTTTCCCGCAGTAGCTGCCGCGCTGGGCGGGCACGGGGTCTGGGTGGACGACGTGGACACGCTGCGCGCCGAGACCGAGGTGGCACTGGGGCGCGAGGGGTTCACAATCCTCGCCTGCAGGATCGGGCGGCGCGCCTATGACGGGACATTCTGAGATCCGGCCCTTGCGGGCCGGAGCCTCCGGCGGGGATATTTGAAGAAAGTGGAAGGCGGGCGCTAGGCCTGGGCCGCGCGCGGAACCGGCGGGCGCGGCATGCGCATCCGGGCGACGAGCGTGGAGCCAGCGAATGCGGCGATGGCCCAGACCCAGCCATGCAGCGAGCCCGAAGCGAGTCCGCCGAGGTAGCCGCCGATGTTGCAGCCATAGGCGAGGCGTGCGCCGTAGCCCATCATCAGCCCGCCCAGAACGGCGGTCCAGACCTGCTCGAAGCTGAGCTTCCAGACCGGGGCGAAGCGGCTGGCCATGCCTGCGGCGCCGAGCGCGCCGAGCATGATGCCGAAATCCATGACTGAGGTGCTGTCGGCGAAGACCGAGCGGGCGAGCGTCTGGTCCGACCACGGCGCCATGATCCAGCTTTCACGGGGCACTCCGATGGCGTTGCCGATCTTGGCGCCCCAGAGGCCGAACGCCTGGGTAATGCCCCAGGGACGGTTCAGCACCAGGAAGGTCAGCACGCCGACCACGGCCAGGGTGATCGCGCCGAGCCAGGGCGACCAGGGACCGCACAGGATCGAGCCGGTCTTCCGGGCCTCCTCGAGGCTGCCGTGTTCGCGGCGCTCGTACCAGACGGTGCCATAGGCCAGCGCGCCCAGCACGCCCAGCATGACGACGAGCGCGGGAAAGACGCCCAGGTTCTCGACCAGCGAATAGGTCCCGGCGGAGGGCAGGCCGCGCCAGAACGGCAGGTGCGCGACGCCGATCAGCGTACCGATGATGAAGAAGGTCAGCGTGATCACCATGCGCGTGCTGCCGCCGCCGACGGTGAACAGCGTGCCCGAGCCACAGCCGCCGCCGATCTGCATGCCGGCGCCGAACATGAACGCACCGACCAGCATGCCGACGCTCATCGGCTGCACCCAGGCATAGGCGCCGTACCAGGCGATCATTGGGTAGGAGAACAGGATCGTCAGCCCGATCAGCAAGAACTGCGCCCGCAGGCCTGTGCCACGCCCTTCGGTGACGATGCGGCGCCAAGCGGCGGTGAAGCCGAAGGCGGCGTGATAAAGCCCGACGCCCGCAAGTCCGCCGACCAGCGTGGCCAGCGCCAGCTTGATCCCCGAGGCGTTCCACGCAAGGCCTGCCACGGCCAGAAGGCCGATCGCCGAAATCGCGACCGGGAGGACTTGTTTTCTCTGCGTCATGGCGCAGTTTCTCCATCAAAGCGTACCGAACCACGAATAACAGCTTCGTGACATGACGGCCATGTGAGTTGCTCAAATGTTCGCTCGCCGGAACCCTTAGCCGACTTTCCAGCTTATTGTTCATCGCTGCAGGAGCACGACATGGCGCATACGACGGATCTAGGCGGTTGCGAGACGACGCTTCCAACGGCGGCCGTGACCCCTTGGAACGAAACCGTCCATGCGTTTCTTGCCCATGGCGCGGCGACACCGCAGCACCTGGGACGAACGCTCGAGGCCGCCCCGGACTTCGCTCAGGGGCATGCCGCGAAGGGTCTGTTCAGCCTGCTGCTCGGCCGGCGCGAACTGGTGCAAACCGCCCGCGATTGCCTGTCGGCAGCGCAGGACGCGGCCCGAAGAGTGCCGCCGAACGCGCGCGAGGGGGCCTATGTCACCGCGCTCGAGGCCTGGCTTTCGGGCCGCCCCTCGCAGGCGGCGGCGGTGCTGGAGGCGGTGCTGGCGGGCCATCCGCGCGATGCATTGGCGATGAAATTGGTTCAGGCGATCCGCTTCGTTCTGGGCCAGCCCGAGGCGATGCGCCGCTCGATCGAGGGAATTTCGAACGCCTGGGCCGACCACCCGGCGCTGGGCTACCTGAAGGGGTGCTACGCCTTCACACTGGAGGAGACCGGCGACTATGCCGCCGCCGAGACCGCCGGGCGCGAGGGCCTGCTGCTGGCGCGCGACGATGCCTGGGGGCTGCACGCGGTGGCGCATGTCTACGACATGACGGCGCGGGCGGGCGACGGGCTGTACTGGTTGTCCGGGCAGACCGACGCCTGGGAACATTGCAACAACTTCCGCTACCACGTCTGGTGGCATATCGCGCTGATGCACCTCGACCAGGGTGACTACGCCTCTGCACTGGATCTCTACGATAGCAAGATCCGCGCCGACCGGACCGATGACTACCGCGACATCTCGAACGCGACTTCGCTGTTGTCGCGTCTCGAGATCGAGGGCGTCGACGTCGGCACCCGCTGGGAGGAACTGGCGGAACTGGCCGCGCACCGCACCGACGATGGCTCGCTGGTGTTCGCGGACCTGCATTACATGCTCGCCCTGATCGGCGGCCATCGCGAGCACGCGCAAGCGGAATTGCTGGGCCGGATGGCACGCGACGCAGGCCGGGGAGAATCGGAAATCGAGCGACTCATGGCACGGCCGGGCCTGTCGGCCGCCAACGGGCTCGAAGCCTTTGGCGAAGGCCAGTACGCCGAGGCATTCCTGAACCTCAACGCGGCGCGGCGCGACATGCAATCGATCGGCGGAAGTCACGCTCAACGCGATGTTTTCGAGCGTTTGACCATAGAAGCGGCACTTCGGGGCGGTTACCTTAACGCTGCTGAGCGGATGCTTGCCGACCGGACCCGGAAACGTGGCGGCGCGGTAGATGGATATACATCAAGACGTATGGACTTGATTTGTGCGGCGCGACAAAACGCGCTGCACCGCAATGCTGAAGAGCGGCGCGCCTGAGGGCCGCCGCACAAGGAATAGAATGACAACAACCACTTCCAGACCCCGTGACCCGCGACTGGATTTTTTCCGGGGTCTGGCCATGTTCATCATTCTTCTGGCCCACACGCCGGGGAACGTATGGGCTCTCTGGATCCCCGCGCGCTTCGGATTTTCCGACGCGACCGAGATCTTCGTGTTCTGCTCGGGGATGGCGTCGGCCATCGCTTTCGGCAGTGTTTTCGACCGGGCCGGCTGGCTCATGGGGGCGGTGCGGATCGCCCACCGCGTCTGGCAGGTCTACTGGGCGCATATCGCCACGTTCTTCGTGATCGCGATGTCGATGCTGGCGGTGAACGCCGCCGGGATCGGAACCAAGGACTATGTCGGGCAGCTAAACCTCTGGCCGTTTTTTCGCAATCCCGAGGGGAACCTTCTGGGACTGATGACGTTGTCGTACGTTCCCAACTACTTCGACATTCTGCCCATGTACCTGGTGATCCTTGCAATGATCCCTTTCGCGATCGCGCTTTCCCGGATTTCGGTCCTGGCCGTGTTCGTCGCGATGGGCGCGCTGTGGGCGATGGCCAACGTCGCCGGCGTGGCCGAGGCCGGGGCGACCGCGCTCCAGCCTGCCGCGGACGCGTTATCCTTCCTGCACCTGCCCGCGCAATATTTCTTCGAGCCGCCCAACAACATCCGGGAATGGTTCTTCAACCCGTTCGCCTGGCAGCTGGTCTTCTTCACCGGCTTCGCCTTCATGCGCGGCTGGATCCCCGCCCCGCCGGTGCGCTGGTGGCTGGTCGCGCTTGCCGTCGCCGTGGTGCTGCTGACGATCCCCTTCGCCTGGTTCCGCATCATCCGCGAGGTGACCTGGATCAGCGATTGGCGTTCCGAGTGGGGCTTCCTGTTCGGCAAGACCAACTTCGGCGTACTGCGCTACGTCCACTTCCTCGCGCTGGCCTATGTCGCCTGGGTCTGCGCCGGGCCGGGCGGCGCGTGGCTGTCGATCGGGCGCGCATGGACGGCCGTGGTCGGCGTGATCCGCAAGGTCGGGCAGCAGTCACTGGCGGTCTTCGTGACCTCGCTGGTGCTGGCGCGCTTCCTGGGCATCGCCTTCGACGTGGTGGACAACAATTTCGTCACCGTGACGCTGATCAACCTGATCGGCTTCGGCATCCTGATTGCGACCGCGTACCTGGTTGCCTGGATCAAGGGCCAACCCTGGCGGAGACCGGCGCCTGCACCGGCCCCCGCCGGGACCGCAGGCGCGACCATGACCACGATCACCGGAGGTCGCGCGGCATGAGTGCACTGACTCGACGCCAGGCGCTCGCGCTGTCGGCAGCCTTTGCCGCCATGCCGGGCCTTGCCCGCGCCAACGGCACGGACGAGCCGGGGATGACCCTGGGCGAAGCCTCGCCCTTCGGTCCCGATTTCGTGCTGGAGAAGGCCCACGCGCTGGCCGCCAAGCCCTACGAGGCGCCGGCCCGTGTACCGCAGGAATGGCTGGATCTGAGCTATGACCAATACCGCTCGATCTGGTTCGACACCCGCAACGCCCTTTTCCGAGGCGAGGGGCGTCCGGTGCAGGCCGAGTTCTTTGCGCCGGGGCTCTATTTCCCTACGCCGATCCACGTGCACGCGGTCTCGGAAAAGGGCGATCAGGCGCGGCCGGTACTGTTCGACATGCGCGTCTTCGACAAGACCGACAAGTTCCCCGATCTGCCGGTGGACGAGACGCTGGGCTATTCCGGCGTTCGCTTGCACGCGGAACTGGAGAAGGCCGGGATCTACCAAGAATACACCGTCTTTCAGGGCGCCAGCTATTTCCGGGCGATCGGCGCAGGCCAGACCTACGGCCTGTCGGCGCGCGGGCTGGCACTGAACACAGCCGCAGCCGAAGGCGAGGAGTTCCCCGAGTTCCGCGAATTCTGGATCGAAACCCCCGAGGCCGGACAGCAGGATGTCGTCGTGCACGCTTTGCTCGACAGCCCCTCGGTCGCGGGCGCCTACCGGTTCCGCATCGAGGCGGGCGAGACCACGGTGATGGACGTCTCGGCAACGCTGATTCCACGCCGCGAGCTGGCGAATGTCGGCATTGCGCCGGAAACCTCGATGTTCTTCTTCGACCAGACCAACCGCGACCGGTTCGCCGACTACCGCCCCGCGGTACATGACAGCGACGGGCTGCTGGTCTGGAACGGCGCGGGCGAGCGCCTGTGGCGGGCGCTGGCCAACCCGGCCGAGCTGCAGATCTCGTCCTTCGTCGACGACAGCCCCAAGGGCTTCGGCCTGATGCAGCGCGCGCGCCGGTTCTCCGAGTTTGCCGACCTCTCGGCGCATTACCATCAGCGCCCCGGCCTCTGGGTCGAACCCGCCGAGGGCTGGGGTCCGGGCGCTGTGACGCTGGTCGAGATCCCTACGGATCGCGAGGTCTATGACAATATCGTCGCCTACTGGCGTCCGCGCGAGCCGCTGGCCCCCGGCGCCGAGCACCGTTTCACCTATCGGCTGCACTGGTGCGACACCGCGCCGGTCGAGGCCGACCGGGCACATGTGATCAACACCCGCATGGGCCCCAGTTTCTCAGGCCGGCTGCTGGCCGCGATCGACTTCGCGCCGCATCCCAGACTGCCCGAAGACCTCTCGCGGGTCACGGCGCATGCCTCGACCAACCTCGGGACCGTCAGCGACCCGATCCTGCAACACAACCCCGAGACCGGCGGCGTTCGCTTGGACTTCGGCTTCGAGCCCGACGAGGGCCGGCCGATGGAGCTGCGCGCGCAGCTTGTCACCGACGGCGAGCCGGTCTCGGAAGTCTGGCTTTACAGGTGGACCCAGTGACGCAGATGCCCCACATTCCCACGCCCCCGGAAGACGCTCCGCTGGCAATGCCCCCGCAGGACCTGCGCCGGGCGCCTGCCGCGCCGCGCCTGTCGCGCGACGGCTGGGCCGTGCAAGCGGCGCGGGCCTTCGTCTTCGGCTTCGCGGGCCTGACAACGGCGGCCCTCGGCCTTGTGATCTACGACTGGTTCAAGCTCTCGGGCCTGTCCTGGGTCGAGCTTGCGATCATAACCTGCGGCATGGCGACCGCGTTCTGGATCGCGCTTTCCGTCGCGACCGCGGTGCTGGGCTGCCTGCCCGCCCGACCGCAGCGCGCGCCCGGCCCGGTCGCGCCAATGGACGTCGCCGTCCTCATGCCGATGTATGGCGAGGACGCGCACCAGGTCTGCGGCAACCTGCGGCCCCTGTTGCAGGACCTGTCTCAGAACGCGCGCGGGCATAGGTTCACTCTCTACGTGCTTTCGGACACGCGAGACGAGCAGAAGGTCATCGCCGAGACCCGGGCGGTCGCGCGGCTCGATGCCAGCTTGCCGGACACGACGGTACACTACCGGCATCGGGCGCAGAACACGCGCTTCAAGGCCGGCAATATCGAGGACTGGGTCACCCGCTGGGGCGGTGCGCACGAGGCGATGCTGGTGCTTGACGCGGACAGCGTGATGACCGCCGAGACCGTTCTGGACCTGGCCGACGCGCTGGCCTCGGAACCCGAGGCGGGGCTGGTCCAGACCGTGCCGCGCCTGATCGGGGCGCAGACGCTCTGGGCGCGCACGCAGCAGTTCTCGAACACGATCTACGGTATGACGCTGGGCCGGGGCCTGGCGCTCTGGTCCGGGTCGGCGGCGAACTACTGGGGCCACAACGCGATGATCCGCGTGCGCGCGTTCGCCGACTGCGCCGGACTTCCTGACCTGCCGGGTCGTAGACCTTTCGGCGGGCTGATCCTGAGCCATGATTTCGTCGAGGCCGCGCTGCTGCGCCGCGCCGGCTGGCGTGTGCGCTTCCTGCCCACCGCCGACGGCAGTTTCGAGGAAACCCCGCCGACGCCCATCGGCCATATCCTGCGCGACCGCCGCTGGTGCCAAGGCAACCTGCAGCACCTGCGCCTGCTGGGTGCGGCAGGGCTGCACCCGCTCAGCCGCGTGCACATGCTGCAGGGTGCGGTCGGCTACCTGTCGTCGATCCTGTGGCTGGCGCTGATGATCTGCTGGGTTCTGGTCGGCTCCGGTCAGGGGGACGGGCCGATCCGCTATTTCTCGGACGCGAACCCACTGTTCCCTGCGTGGCCGGACATGGACATCGTCAGCCGGATCCTGATCCTGGCGCTGATCTACGGAATGCTCGTCGTGCCCAAGATCCTGGGCGCGCTGCGCTACTGGGCGACGGATCCGTCGCTGCGCGCGGTCGGAGGCGCGGGCCGGTTCGTCCTTTCGATCCTCGCCGAGATGGCGCTCTCGATCCTTCTGGCGCCGATGATGATGGTCCAGCACGTCGTTGCCGTCACCCGCACGCTGGCCGGGGTCGATACCGGCTGGAAACCGGCGGGGCGCGATGCGCCCGACCTGCGCACCTGCCTGCGCTTTCACGGCGCCGAACTGGCGCTTGGCACGGCGATGTGCGCGCTGTTCGCAATGGGCGAGCTGACCCTGTGGCTGCTGCCGATCGGAGCCTCGCTGGTGATCGCCCCGGTTCTGTCCTGGGCGCTGTCAGGCCAGCCCACCTGGGCACGGCGGCTGTTCCAGACGCCGCAAGAAAGTGCCGCGCGCCCGGCTGGCGAGCCTGCGACCGATCCGGCGTTGGCGGCGGCCTGACCCCGGTCCGCCCCCAATGCGCAACGTGATGGGCCAGCGATCTTCGCACCGTTGGCCCGTTTTCTCAGGAAGGCCGAAGTTGACTGAAGCTACCGTCCTGACGTTGGCCCTAACCAGGCTCCGTCAACTGAGAATCCCCAGGTGTTCCTCCAGCGCGTCGCGCATGTCGTTCAGGCTGAACGGCTTCGCGACAAAATGGTCCACCGCCTCGTCGCTCGCCCGATCCCGGTAGGATTCCGAAGTCGCCACGAAGACCGGCGTTCCTTTCAGCACCGGATGAGCCTTGATCCGTTGCGCCAGCTCCACGCCGGTCATGCCCGGCATGTTCAGGTCCGAGATCACAGCGTCGAACTTTTGCTGCCCCATAACCTCCAGCGCCTGCTCGGCCGAGGCAGCCAGCGCCACGTCGAGCACTCCCAGCCGCTTGAGGCACTGGCGCGCCAAGCCCCGCATGCTCTGCTGGTCGTCGACCACCAATATTCTCAGCGCACTCACCGCCGGCATCCTGCCGCCTCCTTTCGCGTTGACCACCGGAGGCTCCCGCCCGCCGGACTTACTGTTGACTGCCGCGCCTGGGCCTGTGTCCCGTACTTGCGCAGGGGTATCTCACGCCTTCCGTCCAACATCGGGTTCACACCGACGACTGTGGTGCGCGAACATGCGCCCCGGTCAGGCCTCGCAGCCGCTCGGCGATGGCCTCGAGTCCAAGTTCTTCGTGGCTCGCGCCAAGCAGCTTCGCCGCCCTCGGCATGCCGTAGACGACGCAACTCTCCTCGGACTGACCGATGCACCACGCGCCCGCGTTGCGCATCGCGCTAAGCCCCGCTGCCCCGTCGCGCCCCATGCCTGTCAGCAGCACCCCAACAGCGCCGCGCCCTGCGGAGGCGGCCACCGAGTTGAACAGCACATCGACCGAAGGACGGTGCCCCGAGATCGGCCCCGAACCGTCAAGCCGCAGCACCAACCCGATCCCTCGGCGATCGACGCAAAGATGGCGGTCACCGGGTGCGATCCGGACCTGGCCTGCCGCCAACACCTCGCCAGAGCGCGCCTCGGCCACGTCTTGCGGCAACAAGGCATCCAGCCGGGAAGCGAACCGCGCCGTGAAGTTCGCGGGCATGTGCTGCGCGACCACGACCGGCGGTCCGTCCGCGCGTAGTCCCGCGAGTACCGTCGCCAGCGCCGCGACACCACCGGTGGAGGCGCCCATGGCGATCACCTCCGGTCGAACCGTGACGCTGACATGCGCCAGGGGTCCGCTGTCCGGGGAACGCCCCGGCAGCACCCTCGCATCGCGCGCCACCTCGACCATCCGCCGCAAACGCTGAGCGAACGGCGCGATCGCCGCACGACCCGCCGGTTTGGGGATCGCATCGAGCGCGCCGATCCGCAAAGCCTCGAGCGCTGTGTCGGTGCCATGGGCGGTCAAGGTCGAGACCATCACCACCGGCATCGGCCGCAGGTCCATGATCCGTCGCAGGAACGCCAGCCCGTCCATGCCCGGCATCTCGACATCCAGCGTGATCACATCAGGCTCCAGAGCGCGGATCAGGGCGCGCGCCTCGGTCGCGTCGGCTGCGTCGGCGACGACCTGGATCGTCCCCTCGGCCTCGAGCGCTGCGGTCAGCATCCGGCGCATCAGTCGGCTGTCGTCGACCACCAGGGCCCGCACCGGTGCGGTGCGTTGCAAATGCCGGGTCATGGCGTTTCCTCCCTGCGATAGATGGTTCCGCCGCAGGATCGCAGGCCGGGCGTCCGGTCCAGCAGCGCCTCGGCGTGGCCAAGATAGAGATAGCCGCCGGGCACCAGTTGGGCCGTGAACCGTTCCAGCAAGCGGGCCGTGGTCGCGGCCGAGAAGTAGATCATCACGTTGCGGCAGAAGATCGCGTCGAACTGTCCGCGCATCGGCCAGGGTTCGAGAAGGTTGAGCCGCCGGAAGGCGATCGCTTGCAGTGCCGCGTGAGGCGGCGCCTTTCGCCCCCCCGGCGATGCGCGCATCAGCGCCACGTGCCGTTCCTCCATGCCCGTGCAGCGGGTTGAATCGACGGTGCCGGTTCGTGCCGTTTCGACCATTTTGCTGTCGATATCAGACGCCAGGATCCGCGTTCCGGGAGGCATGAACCCCCTTGCGCCCATGACCGTCAGGGCGATGGAGTATGCCTCTTCTCCGCTGGCGCAGCCTGCCGACCAGATCCGCAGGGATGTGCCGGATCGCATCGCCCGGACCGTGCCTTCCAGGTGCGCCAGGTGGTGCGGTTCGCGGAACATCGCGGTCTGGTTCGTTGTCAGGGCGTCGACGAAGGCCTGTAGTTCCGTCCGGTTCGCACGGTCGTCGAGCAGGTCCAGATAATCGCTCATCCGCCGCAGTCCGGTGTCGCGCAGGCGACGTTCCAGCCGGGTGCGGATCATCTGGGCCTTATGCGGCTCCAGCACGATTCCCGCCATTTCCTCGATCCGGCGGGCGATACGGCCGAAGTCGCTCTCGCTCAACGCTGGCGGGGGCGACAAGATCGGGGCGGAGGCGGTCATGCGGGCTCTGCCTGGAAGATGGCTGAAAGGTCGAGCAATGCGATCATTCTGGCGTCGGCGGTCACAAGCCCGGTCACGCCGGCGGCGGCTCGGTCGGGGCCTGGTGGCACGGCCTGAACCTCGGCCTCGGGGATCGACAGAATGTCCGAAACGGCATCGACCAGTACCCCGACCGGGCGCTCCGCGATCCAGGCGATCACGATCACATTTCCGGGCTGCGGGGCGGGTGCCGGAGCGCCGAAGCGAACCCGAAGGTCCTGCACCGGGATAATCGTTCCGCGCAGGTTGAGCAGGCCCAGCATGTGCGCCGCCTGATCCGGCAGCGCGGTTACCGGCGACCATTGCCGGATTTCGCGGACCTCGGTGATCGGCACGCCATAGACGGCATCGCCGACAAGGAAGGTCACGAAGCGCAGCGTCCGGGGTGCGCTGGCGGGGCCCGGGGTCGTGGTCATGATACTGCCTCTGGACTGGGGATCCGCCGATTCAGGATCCGGGCGACATCGAGGACAAGGGCGACCTGGCCATCGCCGAGGATGGTCGCGCCCGACACGCCCGCGATCGGCGTATGCGCCCCTTCGAGCGATTTGAGGACGACCTGTCGTTGGCCAATAAGTTCCTCGACCGCCACGGCCAGGCTGCCACCCTCGCCGGTGTCGATGATCAAGGCTACGCGCTCGTCCGCCCCGCCGCGATTCAGAGCGTCCGCGAGGCTGAAGAGCGGGATGTAGGCACCGCGGCGCTTGAGCATGCGGCTGCCATCGGGAAGCCGGTGTTCCGAGCAGGCGTCGCCCAGCCGGACCGCCTCGCACACGGACGCAAGGGGCAGGACGTATTTCTGTCCGGCGGTTCGGACGGTCATGCCGTCCATCACCGCAAGGGTCAGCGGCAGGGTGATCGTGAACCGGGTACCGCGCCCCGGCGTACTGGAGACGGCGCAGCGCCCGCCCAGCGCGATGATCCGGCGGCGCACGACATCCATTCCGACACCGCGGCCCGAAACCTCGGAGAGATCGCTTGCCGTCGAGAAGCCCGGATGAAAGACAAGTGCGTCGATCTCCTCGGGTGTAGGGCGGTCGCCGGATGTCAGGATGCCCCGCTCCAGCGCCTTCGCCAGCACCCGGTCACGGTCGATACCGCCGCCGTCGTCCGTCACGGTCAAGGTGACGTGATCGCCCCGATGCAAAGCGGTGAGGCGCACCTGCCCCTCGTCCGGCTTGCCGGCGGCGCGGCGTACGTCGCATGGCTCCAGCCCATGGTCCATCGCGTTGCGGATCATGTGCGTCAGCGGGTCGCTGAGTTCGGCGATCACCGTCGCGTCGACCTCGGTCCGGCCACCTTCGAGCGTCAGCCGGGCCGGCTTGCCAAGGCTGCGCGAGAGGTCGCGGACCAATGCCGGCATCCTGCGGAACACCGCGTCCACCGGTTGCGCGCGGATCGCCATCACCCGTTCCTGCAGCTCTCGCAACTGCCGCGAGCTGGTGTCGAGTGCCCGCACAAGGTCGCTGCCGGGCCGAGCGCCGGTGTCGGCCACGCGCTGGGCCAGCACCGATTGCGCGATCAGCACTTCGCCCACGAGGTTTACCAGCCGGTCTATCCGGGCGGTTTCGACCCGCAGGCTGCGCGCCTGATCAGGGGGCGGGGCGGTCGGTGCTGGCTCTGACACCGGTTCGGCAGGTGGCGCCGTGGCTGCCCCAAGGTCGCCCTCGATCCCGGCTCGATCGCGGTAGATCCAGAAGAACGCGTCGAGGTCCTCATCGCCGGTAAACGTGAGCACCCAGGTCAGGCCGGGGCGAGCAGCGTCGAGCCCGGCGGGTGCGGCAAGCACGCCCTCGACCGTCACCTCTGTCAGCCCGCAGGTGCGGGCGGCGCGGATCAGGCGTAGCATGTCAAACCCGGCTTCGTCGAAATCCGGACCGGGGGTGATGCGGACAACGCGGCGCGCTGCAGCAGCGGGATTTTTCCCCACAAGTTCGGCCAAAACGGTTGCCAGGTCCGCCTCTGGCACAGCCGGCCCGCCTTCCTCGGCGTCGAGCAGCTTGAGCAGCAGGTCACCCGCCCGGACAAGCGCCTGCAGAACGTGGGGTGTCGCACCCTCTCCCTCGCGCAGGCGGTCCATCAGGGTTTCCGCCTGGTGGGCGAGGCCGATCAGGCGCTCGAAACCAAAAGCCGCCGCGCCGCCCTTGATAGAGTGCATGGCACGAAATGCGGCGTGCACTGTTTCGGTATCGCCATATCCGGTGTCGAGCGTGCCGATATGGTCCTGGAACGCGTCCAGAAGCTCCCTCGCTTCGGCGAAGAACAGACTGCGGAAATCCTCATCCTCGTCCATCGCTCACCCCAGATGCGCAACAAGCGAGAGGATTTGCGCCGGATCGAAGGGCTTCGGCAGCCAACCGGTCGCGCGCAATTGCTCGGCCCTGCGCCGCAGGTCGGGCGAGGTTTCCGAGGTCAGCAACAGGATCGGTAGTCCTCGTCCCGCGGGATCCCTACGCGCCTTAGCCAGGAAATCGAGCCCGTCCATGACGGGCATGTTGAGGTCGGTAATGACAATGTCCGGGCGGTCCGTGCGCAGAACCCCCAGCGCCTCGTGCCCGTCCGAGGCGGTCGAGACCGTGTGGCCCGCACCCTTCAGGCAGTCGGTGAGCATCGCGCGCAGGGCCAGGGTATCGTCCACCGCCAGGACCTTCATCAGCGGAACTCCATCCGCATCAGGTCGGCATGGAACCCGAGGTCACCGAAGGCTTCGATGAATGGCTCGGACGCGCCGGTGACGGCAACGCCCGCGCCGGATCGCACGGCGGAGACCAGCCAGAGGACTGCTGGTGTGCGGATCCGCTCCACCGCGCTGGCGTCGATCACGAACGGCCCGGCGCCGCCGCGCAGTGCCGCGCCAAGCGCGTCTGCTGCATCGAGCGTCACATCGGCCGGCAGCGTGACCAGCGCATCTGTCCTGGAGAGCCCCTGCTCCGGCACGTTCGTCCCTCATGTCCATGGCGGCCCATGCCGCGCTCAGACCTGAGGTATCGCGCCCGAATCTTGAGGAGAGGTGAATGGCATCCGGGCCGCGCGGGCCCGGATGCCTAAAATCCGATGGATCGGATCAGATCAGCTTGGCCATTGCCCGGGCGGTGTCGAGCATCCGGTTCGAGAAGCCCCACTCGTTGTCGTACCAGCTGAGAACGCGGACCATCGTGCCCTCAAGCACCTTGGTCTGCGGCGCGGCGAAGATCGACGAGCGCGGGTCGTGGTTGTAGTCCGAGGACACCAGCGGCCCTTCCTCGTAGCCCAGCACGCCTTTCAGCTCGCCCTCGGCGGCGGCCTTCATCGCGGCGTTCACCTCTTCGGCGGTGACCGACTTGGAGACGACCGCTTTCAGGTCCACGACCGAGACGTTCGGCGTCGGCACGCGGATCGCCGAGCCGTCCAGCTTGCCCTTCAGTTCCGGCAGCACCAGGCCTACGGCCTTGGCGGCACCAGTCGAGGTCGGGATCATGCTCAGCGCGGCAGCGCGGGCGCGGTACAGGTCCTTGTGCATCGTGTCCAGCGTCGGCTGGTCGCCGGTGTAGCTGTGGATCGTGGTCATGTAGCCGTGGTCGATGCCGAACGCCTTCTGCAGAACATAGGCGACCGGAGCCAGGCAGTTGGTGGTGCAGGACGCATTGGAGACGACGGTGTCCTCGGCGGTCAGGCTGTCGTGGTTGACGCCATAGACGATGGTCTTGTCGGCCTCGGCACCCGGGGCCGAGATAAGCACCCGCTTGGAGCCGTTCTCGAGGTGCATCGCCGCTTTGTCGCGCGCAGTGAAGATGCCGGTGCACTCCAGCGCGATGTCGACATCGGACCACGGCAGGGCCTTGGGGTCACGCTCGGCGGTGACGCGGATCGGGCCGCGGCCGACGTCGATGGTGTCGCCGTCGACTTTCACTTCGCCGGGGAACCGGCCGTGCACGCTGTCATAGCGCATCAGGTGGGCGTTGGTCTCGACCGGGCCCAGATCGTTGATCGCCACGACCTCTACATCGGTCTGGCCGCTTTCGATCAGCCCCCGCAGTACGTTGCGGCCGATGCGGCCGAACCCGTTGATCGCTACCTTGATCGTCATCTGGGATCCTTTCCTGGACTTGCCGTCCGGCGGATGCGTGGCCGGACGTTGTCGCTGAAACATCTCGGGCGCGCCCCTTTCAAAGGGACGCGCCCGACTAACTACACGCTTGTGCGCGTCCTGCAAGCGCGACGCCACAGCGCATCAAAGGCCCTGCAAGGGATGTGTCCGGGGAGAGCCGCACGAGGCACCCCTTGCAGAAGGAAGGCAGCGACCAAGGCCCTGATAAGGCCGCGCCCCCTGTTACTGCCGGGCACGCCCGGCTTTGTTAGCGGTAACATGGCAATCTTTCCGCGCTGCGTCAAATGAAAGTTTCACGACTGGACGGCCGACCCTTTCCAATCCATGTCTGCCTCGCCATGATTGCCTGCAGAGGAGCCGCGATACCCGTGCCGGACACCGCCCAAACTGTTCAAATCGACGCGCCACGCGCCCTCGAGGCGATGGAGCGAACATGGCCGGCCGAACGCCGGACGGCGGTGGCTGGCTGGACCCTTCGCCTCGATCCAGGCGGTGGCAAGCGCGTCTCAGCGGCAACGCCCACGGATCCCGGCGCGAACATCGCAGTTGCCGAGGCCGCGATGCGCGCCGCCGGGCAGCAAGCGCTCTTCATGCTGCGCCCTGAGGACGGCGCCCTCGATTCGGCCCTGGCCGAGCGGGGTTACGCGGTGATCGACCCGGTGACGATCTACGCAGGTCCGGCCGAGGACATCGCAAGCGCCGCCGCGCCGAAGGATCCGGTCATCCGCTGCGATTTCCCGCTGGCAGTGATGGAGACCCTATGGGCTGAAGCAGGGATCGGCCCGGCACGGCTTGCGGTGATGGCGCGCGCCGCATCGCCCCGCTGCTGGCTGCTGGTGCGCAAAGACCATGCTCCTGCCGGGGTCGCCTTCGTTTCGTGCTGGGACGGACTGGCGATGATCCACGCGGTCGAGGTCGCGCCGGAATTCCGCCGCCAGGGACACGGACGCGCGCTGCTCGCGGCCGCAGCGCAATGGGCACTGGACGAGGGCGCAGAGGCCCTGGGCCTGGCCGTCACCGACGTCAACGGTCCCGCGAACGCACTCTATCGCCAGTTGGGAATGCGGCCGGTGACGCACTACCACTACCGCATCGCGCCGGAATGATCCGGACGCTGGCAGCATTGCTGATCACCGTCGGCGCGGTTTCGGCGCAGACTCCGCTCAAACTCCCCGCTGGCGCCGTCCGCACCCATCAGACTGTCGAGGATCCCGGCCAGTACGCCCTTCCAACCGGCCCGATAACCTTCGGCGAGACCTCCGCCGAGCCGCTCGAAGGGCGCATCGAAATTCGCACCTGGCGTCTGCCCGAGGGCGGCGCAGGCACGCTATCCATGATCCGAGCCCTGCGCCCGCAACTCGCCGAGGCCGGGTACGAGATCCTCTTCGACTGCGCGACCGAGGCGTGTGGCGGCTTCGACTACCGCATCGGCACCCGGGTCGTCCCGCCTCCGGCGATGGAGGTGAACCTGACGGACTTCCGCGTTGTCTCGGCCCGTAGCTCCGACGATCCACCGCGCCACATCAACCTGCTGGTCAGCCAGACCGGCGGCGGAGGCTGGGTGCAGGCGATCGAGGTGCTGCCCTCCGGCGCGGCGCCGATCGAATTGGACGCGCCGCCCGCCGAGCCGCCCAGCGGACCAACGGCCGAAGCCGCGCCCGCCATCTCGGACGATCCGCTGGCCGAGACCATCCGCATTCGCGGGCGGGTGGTGCTGGACGGCGTGACCTTCGCCTCTGGCACGCGGACGTTGGCCGAGGATGCCATCGCGGCGCTCGCCCCGCTGGCCGCGGCGTTGGAGGCCGAGCCGGAGCTTCGGATCATGCTCGTTGGGCACTCCGACGACACCGGTAGTCTCGAGCAGAACATCGCCCTGTCCCGCGCCCGGGCGCAGGCGGTTCGGCAGGTGCTTATCGACAGATTCGGAATCGGGGGCGATCGAATCGAGGCCGCCGGCGCCGGTTTCCTCGCCCCATTGGTGCCAAACACCAGCGACGAGGCCCGCGCCCGGAACCGCCGCGTCGAGGCGATCCTGCGCTAAACTGTTGCGCCGCAACATGATTTGCGGCACCGCAACAAACCCACGCCATCGCTGAGACATAAAAAAAGGGCCGCGAATAAACGCGGCCCAAGTCTAGGGAGGAAATGCCCGGAACGGGCACGTCGCCGAAGCGACATAGACTTGATAACAAACGCTGTTCCGGCTGTCCTTGACCGATTGGGAAAACCGGTTGTTCCCTCTCGTCACAGCCCCTTGCGTCAGGCGCTCGCCTTCTCGGCCGGGCGCTCCCACGGGGGAACCTTGCCGAAATGAGCGGTCAGGAAGTCGAGGAACGAGCGGATCTTCGGCGCCATGTTCCGCCGCTCGGGATAGATCGCGTAGATCGCCGAGCTGGTTTGCACATGCTCCGGCAGGACATGCACCAGCCTGCCGGCGGCGATGTCCTCGTTCACCAGGTAGGTCGAAATCCGCGACACGCCCATGCCCGCCAGCGTGGCGTGGTAGACCGCATCGGCGCTGTTCGCCTCGAAATTGCCGGTGACGCGGATCTTGTCCACGTCGCAACCGTCGCCGAAGCGCCATTCGTTCCACTTCTCGACCGTCGACAGCCGCAGGCAGTTGTGCTCGGCCAGGTCGGCGGGGGTCTTGGGCAGGCCATGCCGGGCGATGTAGCTGGGCGCGGCGACGAAGATCCGCCGGTTCGGCGCCAGCTTGCGCGCGATGACCTGGCTGCTGTCGATTTGCTCGGAAAAGCGGATCCCGACGTCGATATCCTCGGTGAAGATGTCCGAGTTGCGGTCGGTCAGTTCCAGATCCACGCTCAGATCCGGTACCTGCGCCAAGAAATTGGGGAGGATCGGCAGGATCTGCGCCTTGCCGAAGGCCACCGTCGCGCAGATCCGCAACTTGCCGCGCGGGCTGGCCGACAGCGACTCGAGCAATTCCTGCGTTTCCGACACGGTCTGCGCCACCTCGGCGCAGCGGTCATAGAAGACACGCCCCTCTTCGGTCAGCGAGATGCCCTGCTGCGTCCGCGTGAGCAGGCGCACGCCCAGACGATCCTCGAGCGCAGCAATCTGCTTGCTGACGGCCGAGGGGGAGTGGCTTATTTCGCGCGCGGCGGCCGAAAAGCTGCCCTTCTCGACGACGCGGGCGAACAGAATCATATGCGATGAAAGTTCCATGACTTTCCTCGGTTACCAGAACGATACGCCGCGCACCCCCGAAACGGCTCTTGGCTCAATTCTTTTTGCAGTGCACAAATTATGGTGCGCCGCAGCGCCGCCGACAAGGGTTCATGCATGACGAATCGGTGAAGAGGTCAAATCGGCCAGTTGTCCGGCCCTCGTCCCTTCAATCGGTCAGCCATGAAATCTATGAATGCCCGTAGCTTGGGCTGGGTGTAGCGACCCGGCGGATAAACCGCATAGATGCCCAGCAGGTCAAGGTCGAGATCGGGCAGGACCCGCGTCAAGCGGCCCGTCTGCAACGAATCTCCCAGCAGGAAGGCGGGAACCAGGGCGATTCCCAGCCCGCTCTCCGCCGCCCGGCGCAGGCTTTCGCCGTTGTTCGCGGTCAGCCGGCCGCCGACTCGGACATGACGCTCGGCACCGTTCTTGGCCTTCAGCCGCCAGAAATTGCCGGTCGAGAGGTTGGAATAGTGCAGCAGCGTGTGATCCGAGAGGTCGTCGATGTTGCCCGGCGCGCCGTTCTGCTCGAGGTAATCCGGGCTCGCCACCAGGAAGGCGCTGCTTTCGGTCAGCTTGCGGGCGCGCAAGCTGCTGTCCTCGAGTTTGCCGATACGGATCGCGACGTCGAACCCCTCGGCGACCAGTTCGACGAACCGGTCGTCCAGCACCATGTTGACCGAAACCTCAGGGAATTCCTTGAGGAATTCGCCGACCAGTCCCGAAACCTGGCTGATCCCGAAGTTTACCGGCGTCGACACCCGCAGCGCACCTCGCGGCGCAGTCTGCATGGCGTTCACCATCTCGTCCGCCTCGGTCGCGCCCGACAGCACCACGGTGGCGCGGTCATAGTAGGCAAGGCCGATCTCGGTCGGGTTCACCCGGCGCGTGGTCCGGTTCAAAAGCCGCGCACCCAGCCGCGCCTCGAGCGCAGAGACGTGCTTCGACACGGCCGATTTCGACATCCCAAGCTTCTTCGCCGCGTCCGTGAACCCGCCCTGGTCCACGACCGAGACAAAGGCCTCCATCTCGCTCAACCTGTCCATAAATCTACCCCGGCGTAACTATCGGGCGATATTTCATGCCGGAGAGGACATTATTCAAGATGGCGGCGACAATTGACGCCGCTTCAGGGACAATACCGCAGCTGTTCCGCGTAGGTGTCGGCCCGGCGCTGGACCTTCGCGGCGACGTTCTGCAGCCAGGCCTTGCTGTTGTAGCTGCCGCGCGCATAGCCGCTGTGCCCCTCGTGATAGGCGAGGTACTGACGGTAGGCGTCGTTCGGGTGCACGCCATTGGTCTTCACGGTCTTGGCCATGTACCAGCCCATGAAGTCCGAGGCGTCGTGGAACTTGTGCCGCTTGGCATAATTGCGCCCGGTCTCGTCCTGGTACCACTCCCACGTGCCGTCGATCGCCTGCGCATAGCCATAGGCCGATGACACGCGGCCCGTCGGAATGAAGCCCAGCGCGTAGGTCCGCGGCGTGCGGGCGCGCGGCTCGAACGAGCTTTCCTGGTAGAATGTCGCCAGTTGAACGGGGACCGGAGCGCCCCAGCGCTTCTCGGTCTTTTCCATCGCCTTGAACCAGGACGGCCGCTCGCGCTTGATCTCGCACGCGTTGTCGGCCCGGCTGGGCGGACCCTGACTAGCATTGGAACAGGCGGTCAAGGCCAGTGCCAGCAACAGGGCGTAACGGGACATCGTCCTCGCCGATTTCTTCGTCATGACTGCTCGATCCGTGCTTTGGTGCACTTGTATGTCCGGCAGAATGCCAAAGAAGCGTGACGTTTTCCAGTCTCAGATGAACATTGCCAGAAGTGCGGGGATCGCGGCGACCGCCATCAGGGTCGAAACCACCACCATGCCGGCGACCTCGTCCGAGTCCGCGCCATACTTCTCGGCCAGCATGAACGAGGTGACGGCGACCGGTGTACACAGCTGGATCACCAGAACTCCCGTGGCCAGAGGCTCCAGCTCGAACCAACGCGCCGCTGCGAGCCCCACTCCGAGGCACAGCGCCAGCTTAGCCGCCGACAGCCATATCGCCCGACCAATGCCGCCTGGGCGCAAGCGGGAAATCGCCACGCCCAGCGTGATCAGCATCATCGGGATGGCGATCTGACCGACGAGGGACAGCGAGTTCACCGTCCATTCCGGCAATGTCCAGCCCTGGATCATGAACAGCCCGCCCAGCAGCGATGCCCAGAGCATCGGCTCGCGCAGGATCCGCGCCGGGTTCGCGCTCCCCGAGACCACCCAGAGCCCGAGGCTGAAATAGATCACTGTCATCAGGGCGAAGATCACCACCGCGTAGTCCAGCCCGATCTCGCCAAAGGCGAACAGCGCCAGCGGCAAGCCGAGGTTGCCAGTGTTGCCGAAAGTGATCGGAGAAAAGAACGTCCGCTGGTTCAGGCCCAGCGCCCAGAGCGTCCCCGCTACGGCAAGCGCGATCACCCCGTAGCTGGCGATCGTCGCGAAGGCCGCGTCGCGCAGGCTGGCGGGGTCGATCTCGGTCTGCATCAGCGAAACGAAGATCAGGCAGGGCATCGCAAGGCTCATTGCCAGGCGGGTTACGAACTCGACGTCGTAGAACAGGCCCATGCGGACCCAGCCCCAACCGATGCCCGCCAGAAGGAACACCGGCGCCACGATCTGTAGCACCTGCAGGACCAGTTCCATGACAGTGTTCCCCATAGTGTTGCACCGCGCCCATTGTCTTCCGGCACGTGGGGGCCGATATGGACTCGGATGCCTTCAAGGTCTAGGAATGAAACACAACCCCACAGGTTTCGAAATGCTGACGTCGCGCGCGAAATTCACCATCGGAGAAGTGGTCCGCCACCGCATCCACCCGTTCCGGGGGGTGATCTTCGATGTCGATCCGGTCTTCAGCAATACCGACGAATGGTACGACTCGATCCCGGCCGAGAACCGGCCGTCCAAGGACCAGCCGTTCTACCATCTGCTGGCCGAGAACGAGACGTCCTATTACGTCGCCTATGTCTCGGAACAGAACCTGGTCCGCGACGACAGCGGCGATCCGGTCGACCACCCCGAGGTGGGCGAGATGTTCGGTCTTCTCAACGACGGCAAGTACGACCTGGACGGATTGCTTCATTGACACTGAGCCCCTCGAGCGAGGCCCTGACCGGCACCCCGGTGCCGGTTCGCGACGCCACGCCGCAGCAAGTGAAACCACAGGCTTCCGGGCCGCCATGTACCCAAACCATCCCGCCGCCAAAGGGGCCCAACGTCGAAAAGCACCGGCTCTGCGAAGCGGCGCACGCCGTCTACAAAGCGAACCCGCGTCACGGCTGGTTCCTGCGCCGCTACTGCCGCTGGCGCCACCACTGGGCTCACGACATGGCCCACCCTCGCGCCCGGCTGTACGCCTATTGCGATCTTCACTTCTCCGATCATGGTTTCGTCCGGGCGATCTGGACCAATCGCGACGAGGTCGCGCCGGGCATCTGGCGCTCGAACCAGCCCTCGCCGCGGCAGCTTCGCTGGCTGTCGGCCCAGGGCCTGCGCACGGTGCTGAACCTGCGCGGTGCCACCTCGATCGGCGCCTACGCACTGGAACGGGAAACCTGCGCCGAGGAAGGGCTGCGGCTGATCGACTTCAAGATGACCTCGCGCGCGCTGCCGACGGTCGAACAGATCCACGGCCTGCGGCGGATCTTCGAAACCGCCGAGCGGCCGCTTCTGATGCACTGCAAGTCCGGCGCCGACCGGGCCGGAATCGCCTCGGCGCTGTTCCTGCTGTTCAACGGCGCCTCCGCCGAGGATGCCGCGCGCCAGTTGAGCCTGCGCTACCTGCATCTCGACCACTCCAAGACCGGCATCCTGGACCATTTCGTGGAATGCTACCGCCAGTTCGACGCCCGCACCCCGACGCCGTTCATGGACTGGGTCGACAACCACTACGACCCCGACGCGCTGAACGCGACGTTCAAGCCCAGCGGGCCGGCGGAATTCCTCAACAGCACGATCCTGCGGCGGGAGTAGCGACATGACCCCGCAGACCGAAGCCGACAGCGCGGGCCTGCTCTCGCGCGTCTGGCACGATTACCTCAAGCGGCACATCCCGATCCTGCTCGTCGCGCTGGCGATGATGACGATCGAGGGCGGCATGCTGGGCCTGCTCAGCTACATGGTGAAGCCGCTCTTCGACAAGGTCTTCGTCGAGGCGGACAGCAACCTGCACCTGTTCATCGTGGTCGCGGTGTTCTTCATGTTCACCGCCCGTGCGATCGCAGGCTACCTGCAACGCTCGATCATCGTCGGCGTCGGCCTGAAGGTCGTGACCCGTATGCAGCGGGACCTAACCGCGCACCTGCTGTCTCTCGATACCTCGTTCTTCCTGCGCAACCCGCCCGGCGGGCTGATCGAGCGCGTGCGCGGCGATGCGCAATCACTGCAACAGGCGGCCTCGACCGCGCTTACCACGACGGGCCGCGACTCGGTCAGCATGATCTCGCTGCTCGCCGTGATCCTCTGGATCGACTGGGTCTGGGCGATTCTGGTCTTTGTCGGCGTGCCGGTGATCGTGCTGCCGGTCATCCTGCTGCAACGGGTGATCCGCGCCCGCAGCCGGTCGGCACGCGAATCCTCCGCCGACATCTCCTCGCGGCTGGACGAGATCTTCCACGGCATCACCGCAATCAAGGTGAACCGCCTCGAGGAACACGAGCGCGAGCTCTTCGGCCGCGACATCCAGCGCTACTACCGCGCCAGCAGCAGCACCCGCCGCGCGCAGGCGGCACTGCCGGCGACGATCGACGTGCTCGCCGCGATCGGCCTCGCCTGCGTGCTGCTCTACGGCGGGCAGGAGATCATCGCCGGCGACAAGACCGTTGGCGAGTTCATGAGCTTCTTCACAGCCGTCGGCCTGCTGCTCGACCCATTACGGCGGCTGTCGAATGTCTCGGGCCAGTATCACGCGGCCTACGCAAGCCTAGAGCGCCTCTACCAGCTGTTCGACACCAAGCCCGAGGTGGTGACGCGACCGCCCTCGACGCCGGGACTGATCCACACGGTGCCGTCGGGTGATATCCGCTTCGAGGACGTGCACCTCGCCTATGGCGGCCAGAAGGTCCTGCGCGGGCTCGATTTCACCGCCCGCCAGGGCGAGACCACTGCCTTCGTCGGTGCCAGCGGCGCGGGCAAGAGCACGGTGTTCAACCTGCTGACCCGGCTGATCGAGCCGCAATCGGGCCGCATCACCATCGGCGGTACCGACATCTCCGAGATCGACGACCAGGCGCTGCGCAACCATTTCGCCATGGTGGCCCAGGACGCCGCCCTCTTCGACGAGTCGATCCGGGCGAACATCCTGCTCGGCGACCTCTCCGCCCCCGATGAGCAGATCGTGGCGGCGGCCGAACGCGCCACGGTCATGGAGTTCGCGAACCGCATGGCCGAGGGGCTCGACAGCCCCGCCGGGCCGCGCGGCGCGAACCTCTCCGGCGGCCAGCGGCAGCGCGTGGCGATCGCCCGCGCGATGCTGCGCGACGCCCCGGTGCTGCTGCTCGACGAGCCGACCTCCGCTCTCGACGCCGAGGCCGAAGCGAAGATCCAGGAGGCGCTGGGCCGGCTGACCGAGGGCCGGACGACGCTGGTGATCGCGCACCGGCTGGCGACGATCCGCGGCGCCGACCAGATCCTGGTGATCGACCAGGGCCGGGTGGTCGAGCAGGGCCGCCATGATGAGCTGCTGGACCGCGGCGGGCTCTACCTCAACCTGCACCAGTTGCAATCCGGCGCCGCCTGAGCCGCCCGGCGGTCGAACAGCGCCCGGGACCCGCGCGCAGCGCGGGCCCGGCCCAACGGGCCGAAGCGATCCGCAGGATCGCGCCCGGCCGGGCGGGAGCCTCCCTCAATAACCCAGCGCGCAGCCGTCCTTGCGGGGATCCGACGCGCCCATCAGCACGCCGCGGGCATGATCTATGAAGATCGCCTGCGCGCCGCCGATGGGCGTGACCGGCACCGTCACACGGTGTCCCTTCGCCGCAAGCAGCGGGTGCTGCGCCGCCGCGTACCCGGCTTCCAGCCGCAACTCTCCGTCCTGCGGGAACGAGCGCGGCGCCTCGATCGCCGCCTGCGGGTCCATCCCGAAGTCCCGCATGTTCGACAGAAAGCGCACATGCCCCGCCGCCTGGTACTGGCCGCCCATCACCCCGAAGGCGGCGCTTACACGCCCGTCCTCGACCAGCATCGCCGGGATGATCGTATGCAGCGGGCGTTTGCCCGGCCCGGCCTCGTTCGGGTGCCCCGGCTCCAGGCAGAACCCCGAACCGCGGTTGTGGAACAGCACGCCGGTCTCCGGCGCCGCGATGCCCGAACCGAAGCTCTGGAAGGTCGAGTAGATCAGCGAGACCACCATGCCGTCGCCGTCGACAACGCACAGGTAAACCGTGTCCTTGTGCGCCGAGCCCGCCGCTTTCGCGGGTTCGGGCAGCGCCCGGTCCGGGTCGATCAACGCAGCCAGCCGCTCGGCAAGGCCCGGATCGGTCATCCGCGCCACGGCTTCTTCCGCCGTTGCCGGATCCGCGACGAACCGGTTGCGCGCGTCATAGGCCAGCTTCGCGGCCTCCGCCTCGAGATGCACCCGCGCCGCGCCCAGCGGATCGAGGCCCGCGAGGTCGAAGTGCTCGAGGATCGCGGCCAACAGCAGTGCCGTCGCCCCCTGTCCGTTCGGCGGCAGCTCGACCAGTTCGACCCCGCGATAGCTGCCCCGGATCGGCTCGACATAGTCGCTCGACTGCGCGGCGAAATCAGCCTCCACATGATCGCCGCCCGCAGCCCGAAGCGCGGCAACCATGTCCGCCGCCGCCGCGCCCTCGTAGAAGGCCGTGCGCCCCTCCGCCGCGATCCGCCGCAGTAGGGCCGCCTGTTTCGGCGCCCGGAACAGCGCACCCTCGGCAGGTGGCTTGCCGCCGTCAAGGAACAGATCCCGCGCGACGCCCTGCAGCGTGCCCTGCGCCTCACGCCAGTCGAAGGCGACGCGGGGCGCGACCGGCACGCCGCCCTCGGCATGGTCGATGGCGGGCGCCAGCACCCGCTCCAGCCCCAGCCGCCCGTAATCCTCGGACAGCCGCACAAACCCGTCGATCGCCCCCGGCACCGTCACCGAGCGCCCGTCACCCGGCGCGATCTCGGTCAGCCCCTCGGCGCGCATCCGCTCGGGGTCGAGCCCCGCGGGCGCCCGCCCGGAGGCGTTCAGCCCTAGAACGCGCTCGCCGCCTGCCGGCTTGACCAGTGCAAACATGTCACCGCCAATGCCCGTCGACTGCGGCTCGCAGATGCCCAGCAGAACCGCCGCCGCGATCGCCGCATCGACCGCGTTGCCGCCCGCCTTCAGCATGTCCAGCGCCGCCAGGCTCGCCAGAGGGTGCGAGGTCGCCACCATCGCCTTGCTGCCATAGACGAGGGACCGGTTCGGCTGGTGAAAATCGCGCATGAAAAGGGCTCCGGGACTGCTGTGTCCCCAGAGGGCTAGCGCATTGCCGCGATCTTGTCAGGAGGAACCGCCTGCCCCGAGCGTTGCTGCCGGTGCCGTCGGGCCACTTGGGGGCCGGACCCGGCGACACCGGTGCGAAGCTCGCTAAAGCAACAGGGGACATATGCACGAATCACTATGGCAAGCGGTTGCTGGAATCTTGGTCAGTTTCGGGCAGATGCACTCCGAAACGCTTGCCAACCGGGCGCGCTTCGGGAAAGCTTTCCCTATGGTCCAGTCCACCGGCGCTCCCGTCACCCGCCTGAACACCGCCCCGCGACAGGTCAGCTTCCACCGAAGCGAGCTGTCCGCGATCCTTCAGATCTACGGCCGCATGGTCGCCTTGGGCGAATGGCGCGACTACGGCATTTCTATGCTGCGCGACGTCGCCGTCTTCGCGATCTTCCGCCGCGCCGCCGAGCACCCGCTCTACCGGATCGAGAAGCGCCCCGCTCTCGCCAACCGGCAGGGGCAGTATTCGGTGATCGGCATGGACGGGCAGATCCTCAAGCGCGGGCACGATCTGCGCACCGTGCTCCGGGTGCTTGAGAAGAAACTCATCCGCGCCGTCGAGGACTGACGCCGGAGCCTCCGGCGGGGATACTTAAAGAAAATGGAAGACGGGTAGCGCTCAGGCCAGCCGGCGCGCCGCACGGACCGGGCCGGTGGAGGTGGCCGCGATCCGTGCCAGCGCAGGCTCGAGCGGCTCGGCCACAACCGCCATGTGGTACGCGTTGGCGTGAAGCAGCGTCGCCTCGTCCATCACGATCGCCACGTGACCAGGCCAGAACAGCAGATCGCCCCGGCGGTGCGGGCCGGTCGCTTCGGTCCCCAGCGCTTCCTGCTGGTCTGAGTCTCGCGGCACCGCGACCCCGGCCGCATCCAGCGACAACTGTACCAACGCCGAGCAATCCAGCCCGGCCTGGCTGCGTCCGCCCCAGAGATAGGGCACCCCGATCAGCCGGGCGGCGATGGAGACGAAATCCTCGGCCTCGCCCACCCGTGCAATGTGCTGCGCCGGACACCAGCGCCCGCAGGAGAGCCGCGCATACCCGTCCCGTTCCTCCGTCACCTGCACCCGGGCGAGCCAGGGCAGCGCGTCGACCGGGGCCTGCTTCAGGCCGGGCCCGGCATAAAGCTGCGTACCGCGCGCCCCGATCCGCGCATCGGAGGTCGCGCCGCCCGCCTCGGCCAGCCCATCGGCGGCGACATAGCCGACATAGCCGTCGGTCGCGTTCTGCACCCAGGCCATGCCGGTGCTCGCGTCGACATCGTAAAGGTCCACCGCCTCGCCATGCAGGAACTGCGTCGTCAGCCCGCCGAGGCGGTCGGGCGCTCCGAACACGTCCAGCAGCGGCGCACGGACCCGCATCGGCATTGGCCGCGCATAGGCCGGCGCTTCCACCACGCCGCGCAGATGCTCGGCCGCGAGGTCGGCGCGCGCCGGGGTGATGCGCGGATCGAGGCTCACGCCGCCGTCCCGTGCCGCCGGATCAGCACTTCGAGCAGCGCCCGCGCGCCTTGGCAGGCACCGCCCTTGGGCCGCGCGGGCTTGGGCGCAGGCGTCCAGCCGTAGACGTCGAAATGTGCGTATGCTCCGGCGCCGGACGTGAAGCGGCGCAGGAACAGGGCGGCGGTGATCGATCCGGCGAACCCGCCCTTCGGCGCATTGTCGAGATCGGCGATGTCGGGCTCGATCATTTCCTCGTAGGGCGCCCAGAACGGCATCCGCCACAGCGGATCGGCCCGCCCCGAGGCAGCCCCGGCCAGTGCGGCGGCCAGATCTTCGTCGTCGGTGTAGACCGGCGGCATGTCCGGGCCCAGCGCCACCCGCGCGGCCCCGGTCAGCGTCGCCATCGAAACCATCAGCCCGGGCTTTTCCTCGGCCCCCAGCACCAGTGCGTCTGCCAGCACCAGCCGCCCCTCGGCGTCGGTATTGTTGATCTCGACCGTCAGCCCGTTGCGGGCGGTCAGCACGTCGCCGGGCCGGAACGCGCCCGCCGAGATCGAGTTCTCGACCGCCGGGATCAGCACCCGCAGGCGCACGGGTAGCTTGAGCCGCATGATCATCCGCGCCAAGCCCAGCACGGTCGCCGCGCCACCCATGTCCTTCTTCATAAGCGCCATCGAACCGCCCGGCTTGATGTTCAGCCCGCCAGTGTCGAAGCACACGCCCTTGCCGACCAGCGTGACGGCCGGCGCGCCATCGTCGCCCCAACGCATGTCGATCAACCGCGGCGCCTTGTCCGAGGCACGTCCGACCGCGTGGATCATCGGGAAGTTCTGCTCCAGCAGATCGTCACCGCGGATCACCGAGATTTCCGCCCCTTCGGCGCCAGCCAAGGCGCGGGCAGCGGCCTCCAGCTCGTCGGGGCCCATATCGTTGGCGGGCGTGTTGATCAGATCGCAGGTCAGCGCGACACCGGCGGCCTCTTCTTCCAACCGGGTCGCATCGACGCCGTCCGGGGCGACCAGCATCGCCTCCTGCGGGGGCTTGGCCGAATAGCGGTCGAAACGGTAGGCCGAGAGCAGCCAGGACAGCGCCGCGTTCTCTAGCGCCGCCGCGTCCAGATCGCCCTTCAGCGCGTAGATCCCGGCCGGTACCGCCGCCGCCACCCCTCCCAGAGGGAACTGATGCCGCGCCCGGTCGTTCGCCGTACCCCAACCCGCGAGAACCATCGCCAATCCGCCCTCGGCCGAGAACAGCAGCCGCACCTCGCCCAGCTTGCCGGAGAAGGGCTGAACGGCCAACTGCGCGCGCAGCGGCGCGGGCAGGCCGGAGGCGAAACCTTCGACGTCTTCGGGCGGCAGGACGTGGATGGAAATGGCGTCGACGGTCTGGGCGGCGAACCGGGCGGTCATGGGAAACTCCTTGAAACTGCCCAGACCCTAGTGATTCCGGCGGATTTGCCAAGCCGCAGTTCAGGGATCGGCGGCCAGCGCCGCGCCCAGCAGCGCGTCCATCACCGCATCGCCGCAACGCGACAGCCGCTGCGCGGTAGCCGCCTGCGCCACCCGGTCGCCGCCCGCATGACAGTCTGCCGCCGCACGCGCCGCCGCCGACAGCTCCAGCGCGCCGATCCCGTCGGACAGCGCCGCGATCCCGCGCGCCAGCCGCGCGGCCCTGCGCACGTCGCCCTCGGCCACCACTCGGTCGAACCGTACCAGCCGGTCGGCGATCTCGAAGGTCGCGTCGGCCACCACCTGGCGGCAGCGCTCCGCCCCGACGCCCGCCCGCAATCGTGCAATCACCCCGCCATCCAGGCGGCCGGTCTCGGCCACGGGCAGAGCCAGTACCAGGGTCATCCACGCCTCCTTCCTCGCGATTTCGGGGAAAGATGCGCGGCAAACCCTGAACAACAGGTATAGAGCGCGGGCCGCGAACGGAAATTCTTGCCACGCGCTCCCGCAAGTGCATATTCCGCCGCATGAAACACGCCGCACGTCCCCTGCCGAAGTACCTGATCCAGCGCTACAAGGGCTGGAAGGCCACCGATTACGCCGACAGCTCCGCCTGGTACCAGCGCCTGGCGGACGAGGGGCAGCGCCCCCGCGCCATGGTGATCTCCTGCTGCGACAGCCGGGTGCACGTGACCTCGATCTTCGGGGCCGAGATGGGTGAGTTCTTCATCCACCGCAACATCGCCAACCTGGTGCCCCCCTACAGCCCGGACGGCAACCTTCACGGCACCTCGGCGGCGGTCGAATACGCGGTCGGCGCGCTGAACGTCGCCAACCTGCTGGTCCTCGGCCATTCGCAGTGCGGCGGCGTGCAGGGCTGCCTCGACATGTGCGAGGGCAATGCGCCCGAACTGGAAAGCGAATCGAGTTTCGTCGGCCGCTGGATGGACATGCTCCGCGACGGCTACGACCGGGTGAAGGGCACGGGCGATCGCCAGCAACAGCTACGCGCCCTCGAGAAAGAGGCCGTGCTGACCAGTCTCGACAACCTGATGACCTTCCCGCAGGTCGCCCAGCGGGTCGAGGACGGCACGCTCGCCTTGCATGGTCTCTGGCACGACATCGGCTCTGGCGGGCTCGAGTGCTACGACCCCGAAACGGACAGCTTCCGCGCTGTCTGAGGCGGAAAGACCAAGGCCCAGAACGCGGCCCTGAGCCGGTCGGCCTCGCGCACCGGCGCACCGCCCCGCGGCCCCAGAGCTTTGCGGACGGCCCGGGAAACCGCGCGTGCGGTCGCCAAGCAACGCCTCGAACTCCCCTGCCAAAGCTCCCATGTCCCGCGCCGCCTCGACCAGCACCTGCGGTGAGCGCACTTACATGCCGCGAATTGAGCCATCCGCTGTTCGGACAGCCCGAGGATCCACCCAATCAACCCCGCCGATAGCGGTCCCGCGACCTCCCCCAGGAAATCCACCTCGTCCGAGAGCCGTGCCCTGAGGCGCGCGCCGGTCGCATGAAGCAGCAAATGAGCCATGAACGCATGCAGCGGGCCGTCGCGAATCCCCTGAACCTCCAGCGTGACCAGCTCCACCTGCCGGGGAGGCCTCTCGGACCGCTCCAAAACAGCGAACCTCCGCCGATGACCGCGGGATCGGCAATGGCGTCCGCCACAAGACCCTGATTATAAGGCCGTATGGAGATCGTCGTCGTCACAGCAATCATCGCCGGGCTGTTCCTGGTGATCGGCCTCGCCGAGCCTTTGGCCGGCCGGCTGCGGCTGCCCTACAGCGTGATCCTCGCTGTCGTCGGCATCGCCATCGGCGGCGGCGCGGCCTTCTTCCTGAACACCGAGCTGACCGACGCGCTCAACTCGGTGGCCGAGGCGATTCTCGACCTGCCGATCCGCGCCAACGTGTTCCTCTACGTCTTCCTGCCAACGCTGCTGTTCCAGGTGACACTGGGCATGGATCTGAGGCGAATGCTCGACGACTGGGTTCCGATCCTGGTGTTGGCGGTTGTCGCGGTTGCGATGGCGACCCTGGTGATCGGTTATGCGCTCTACTGGGCCAGCCCGCTGCCGCTGATGGCGTGCCTGCTGATCGGCTCGATCGTCTCGACCACGGACCCCTCGGCGGTGGTCGGCATCTTCCGCTCGCTCGCCGCGCCCCGGCGCCTCGCAAGGATCGTCGAGGGTGAGAGCCTGCTGAACGACGCCGCCGCAATCGCGCTCTTCGGCCTTTTCATGGGCTTCGTGATGGCGGGCGTGCCGGACCCGACGCTGGGCTCGGCGCTGGGCCAGTTCCCGATGCTGATCCTCGGCGGCGCGGCGGTCGGCTGGTTCGCGGCGCGGCTCGCGGTCTGGCTGATGTCGCTGATGCGCCGCACGCCATTGGCGCAGATCACCATCTCATTGGCGCTTCCCTACCTCGCCTACATCGGCGCCGAGCAACTGGTCGGCGCCTCGGGCGTCATCGCGGTGGTGGCGGCGGGGCTGACCCTGAACCTGATGGGCCCGGGCCGGCTGGAGCCCGCCGCCTGGACCGGCCTGCGCGACACCTGGGACCTGCTGGCACACTGGGCCGGCGCGCTGATCTTCATCCTCGCCGCGCTGCTGATCCCGCGCCTTCTGGGCCAGGTGCGGCCGGTGGACCTCGGACTGATCGCGGTAACGGCGGCGGCGGCGCTCGCGGCGCGCGCGGCGATCCTCTACGCCCTGCTGCCGCTGCTTACGCTGGCGCGGCTCTCGCCCCCGGTCGAGCGGCCCTACCGGACGGCGATCCTCTGGGGCGGCCTGCGCGGCGCGGTGACCCTCGCCCTGGCCCTCGCGGTGACCGAGAACCTGCTGGTGCCGGACACCGTCAAGCGGATGACCGGCATCATCGCCACCGGCTTCACGCTCTACACGCTGCTGGTGCAGGGAACCACGCTGCGCTGGGTGATCGGCCGGCTCGGCCTCGACAGGCTCTCGCCGATCGACGCGGCACTCTCGAACCAGGTCGTCGCCGTCGCGCTCCAGCAGGTGCGCGAGGACGTGGCCAAGGCGACCGAAATCTACGAGCTGCCCCGCGAAACCGTCCGTGCCGAGGCCAAGCGCTTCGCCGAACGGCTCGACATTGCTGTGGCCGAGGCCGAAGCCAGCGAGGAAATCCTCGCCCGCGACCGCGTCACCCTGGGCCTGATCGCCCTTGCCGGGGCCGAGCGCGACATGATCCTCGACCGGTTCCGCGAACGGGTGATCTCGCCGCGCCTGTCCGACGCGATCCTCGCCGACGCCGACCGCCTGATCGAAGCCGCCCGCACCGGGGGGCGCACCGGCTACATGCGCGCGGCGCGGCGCGACCCGTTCAAGGGCAACGCCTTCCGGCTTGCCTGGGTGCTGCGCAACCGCCTGCGCTACTCCCGGCCGCTGGCCCGCATGACCGCCGACCGGTTCGAGATCCTGCTCGCCCAGCGCCTGATCCTCAGCGACCTGCACGGGTTCATCGACGGCCGCATCCGCCGCATCCACGGCCGCCGGGTGGCAGACGTGCTGCACGACCTGCTCGACCGGCGGCTCGAATCCGTGAACCAGTGGCTCGACGGCCTGCGCCTGCAATACCCGGGCTATGCCGAATCGCTCGACCGGCGATTCATCCGCCGCATGGCGCTGCGGCTCGAGGAGCGCGAATACGACACGATGCGCGCCGACGGCCTGATCGGCTCCGAACTGCACCTGACGCTGATGCAGGGCGTGGCGCTGCGCCGGAACCGCGCCGAGAAACCCCTCAGCCTCGATATCGCGGTGCGCAAATCCGACCTCGTGCGCATGGTCCCGCTCTTCGCAGGGATGGAGGACGCCGCCCTCGGCCGGCTGCAACGCGCCCTCAGGACCCGGCGCATCCGCCCCGGAGACGTCATCATGCGCCGCGACGACCCGGCGAAAAGCGTCTTCTTCATCGCCTCGGGCGCGGTGGAACTGCGCGTCGCGGGCCAGACCTGGCGGCTCGGCCGCGGCGAGATGTTTGGCCAGATCGCCATGCTGCAGCAGCGCCCCCGCAAGACCGAGGCGCAGGCCATCGCCCCCTGCACCCTGCTGGAGCTCTCCGAAGACCGCTTCCGCCGCCTTCTCGCCCGCAACGCCCGCCTGCGCGAGGCAGTGCGTGCCAGCGCCGAGGCGCGCGGTCTGGACCCCGACGAAATCCTCGGCGAGATCGAAACCACCGCCTGACCCCTACCCCTGCGGGATGGAGGGCGGGGCGACGCTCCGCAGGAGCGAGCGCGCCCCTCCATCCTCCCCGTCCCGCCAGACCCCCGGCGCCATTCCGGTCCACCGCTTGAAGGCCCGCACGAAGGACGAGGTCTCGGAAAACCCGACCAGGTAGGCCACCTGCCCGACCGCCAGCCTGCGCGCGCCCAGGTAGTCCTCGGCCATCCGCCGCCGCAGCGCATCCAGCACCCCGGCATAGCTTACGCCCTCGTCCCGCAGCCGCCGGTAGAGCGTCTGCCGGCTCATGCCCAGCGCCCCGGCGACCGCCTCCATCGGCACCTCGCCCCGGTGCAGCAGCGGCAACAGATGCGCCTCGACCCGACCCCGCACGGTCGCATCCCGCGCCAGCTCCTCCATCAGCCGATCCGCCTTCTCAGCGAAGATCCCGAAGACATAGGACCGGTCGCCCTCGTCATACTCGATCGCCAGCCACTCGGGGTCCATCAGCATCGCATTGCGCTCGGCCCCAAAGACCACGGGCACGCCCAGGATTTCCCGCACCAGCGCGCCATGCGCGGGCTCCGCATGGGTCATCCGCAACTCCCGCGCCATCGGCACGCCGAACTCGCGTCGAAACTCACCGATGAACCGAGCGAACCCGCTTTCGGTCAACTCGGGAAACGCATCCGGATCGGGCCGCCGGTCGATCAGCCACAGCCCGCCCGCGCCCGGCTCCACCGCGAAACGCGGCCCCTCGGGCATCACGTCGACCTCGACCATCAACCGGCTGTAGCGGTTCAGCTGCGCCATGCTCTCGGCCATCGAGGCGCAGGAATGCACGATCAATCCGACGATCGAGACCTCCTGCAGTTTCGTCCCGCAGCTATAGCGCAGCAGGATCGCCGGATCGCCCGAAGAGCCGGCCGCCGCCCGGATCGCCGCGCGATAGGCCTCCAGCGGCACCCGCGCATCCGGGTCCGAGAGCTCCTGCGCCGCAGCGCCCAGCGCCGCCAGCATCCCGGCACGCGCCGCGCCCCGGCTTTCCGCAAAATCCACGAAGCCGCGCACCAGCCCTGCCGCCACCGATCCCCGTTTCACCGCATCCCCCCGATCGTCCGCCTCCTGATTAGCAGGATGATCCCCAAAGCCAACGCTTTGATCTCCACGGCCATCGGCCCGCAGACCGCGCCGCGCTATCGAGCCGGCATCGCCGCATCGCGCGGCCATCCCGACACAAAGGACACCGCCATGACGTTCCAGCCGTCACTCCACGCCATATCCTTCGCCCTGGTGCTCGGCGCCTGCGCGGACACCGGGGCCAACTACACGCCTATCATCGACGGCAGCAAAAGCCCGGCCTTCGCCTCCGACCTCGGCGCCTGCCAAGGCCTCGCAGCCAGCCAGCGGCAATATGACAACGAAGCAAAGGCCGCAGCCGTTCTGGGCGCGGGCGTCGGCGCACTCGTCGGGCTTGCGGACGGCGGCGAAGCCGACGACGCCCTCGGCGGAGCCGTCGCGGGCGCGCTGATCGGCGGCGTCGCGGGCGGCGTCGAGGCGCAGGACAGGAAGAAGGCCATCGTCATCGCCTGCATGCGCGGACGCGGCCACAAGGTGGTGGGCTGATCCATGCGCCTGCCCTTCGCGATGCCGTTCTCACCGACCCGATGGCTCGAACGCCGGCTGACCCGGCGCAAACCGCCACGGGCGATACCCCGCCGCCCGAACCTGCCACCCAATTTCGACGCGATGGTCCGCCGGGCGGCCTGACCCACCGTCCGGACCAGACCCGGACGGGACGGCGGGCGGGGCGACGCTCCGCAGGAGCGAGCGCCGCGCCCGTCTCGCCATACCCCCGAACGCGAAACGGCGGCCCCTCAGGACCGCCGCTTCACGCGTTTTTCCGGCTTTAACGTTCCATCAAGAAACGTTTCACTTTTTATTTCATGGGCTTAAGGGGGTTTTCACGATGAAATCCCCCGTTTTCACCCCGACGGGCCTCAGCCCTTCTTCAGCACCCGGCGGCCCAGAAGCTCGGCGATCTGAACCGCGTTCAGCGCCGCGCCCTTGCGCAGGTTGTCCGAGACGCACCAGAAGTTCAGCCCGTTGTCGATCGTGCCGTCCTGCCGGATCCGGCTGATGAAGGTCGCGAAATCGCCGACGCACTCGACCGGGGTCACGTAGCCGCCGTCCTCGCGCTTGTCGACGACCATGATCCCCGGCGCCTCGCGCAGGATCTCGCGAGCTTCTTCCTCGTCGAGAAAATCCTCGGTCTCGATGTTGATCGATTCCGAGTGGCCGACGAAGACCGGCACGCGGACGCAGGTCGCAGTCACCTTGATCGACGGATCGACGATCTTCTTTGTCTCGGCGACCATCTTCCACTCTTCCTTGGTCGAGCCGTCGTCGAGGAACACGTCGATATGCGGGATCACGTTGAACGCGATCTGCTTCGGATAAACCTTCGGCTCGACCTCCTGACCCGGCACGAAAATGCCCTTGGTCTGGTTCCACAGCTCGTCCATCGCGTCCTTGCCCGAGCCGGAAACCGACTGGTAGGTCGACACCACGACGCGCTTGATCTTGGCACGGTCATGCAGCGGCTTCAGCGCCACCACCATCTGCGCGGTCGAGCAGTTCGGGTTCGCGATGATGTTCTTCTTGGAATAGCCGTCGATCGCATCCGGGTTCACTTCCGGCACGATCAGCGGCACGTCCGGGTCGTAGCGGTAGAGCGACGAGTTGTCGATTACCACGCAACCGGCCTTGGCGGCGACGGGCGCGTATTTCTTCGTCGCGTCCGAGCCGATGGCGAACAACGCCATGTCCCAGCCGGTGAAGTCGAACGTGTCCAGGTCCTCGGTGGTCAGTGTCTTGTCGCCGAAGCTGCACTCGGTGCCCAGCGAACGACGGCTGGCCAGGGCCACGATCTCGTCCACGGGGAACTGGCGCTCGGCCAGGATGTTCAGCATTTCGCGGCCCACGTTGCCCGTGGCGCCGACGACGGCGATACGATAGCCCACTTTGGTCTCCTGTTTGTGGGAATGAGTGGGCGGACACCTAGCGTTTCCTTCCCGGATTGAAAAGGGCCGCCGCCCAAATCCCTGGTCTTGTCCCGCCGGGATCACGTTTCCGCCACCCCGGCAGACGCATGCGCCCGGGAGCGCTACCCTCACCGCAAACCGATAGGAGGCCCCATGTTCCGCAGCACCCTCGCCCTCGCGCTGATCGCCCTGCCCGCCGTCGCCGGAGAGGCCGAGATCACGCAGGTCTCCGCCAGCAAGTCTGGCGACAACTGGCGGTTCGACGTAACCGTCCGCCACGACGACACCGGGTGGGACCACTACGCCGACGGCTGGCGCATTTTCGCGCCCGACGGCACCGAACTCGGCTACCGCGAACTGCTGCACCCGCATGTCGAGGAACAGCCCTTCACCCGCAGCCTGTCCGGCGTCTCGATCCCCGAAGGTACGACCGAGGTGATCCTGCGCGCCGAGGACTCGGTGCACGGCGCAGGCCCCGATTTCCCCTTCACCCTGCCTGCGGACTGATCCGCACGCCGGAAGAACTGGCGCAATTTCAGGCACCTTACCCCCACCGTTCAGGCCCTACCGCTTACGTCTTGACCCGAACGGCAAGCAAGCGAAGAGTTGGACAAGGCATAACGACCAAAAACAGGGAGCCTTCTCATGCTGAAATCACTGGCGCTCGCCGCTGCCGGCGCGGTGCTGTCCGTCGGCGTGGCCGCGGCACAGACCGAAGTTCCGTTCGCGCTCGACTGGAAGTTCGAGGGACCGTCCGCCGCCTATTTCGCCGCCGTCGACAACGGCCACTTTGCCGAGGAAGGTCTGGAGGTCGAGATCTCGGCCGGGACCGGCTCGCTCGACGCGATCCCCAAGGTCGCGACCGGCGCCTTCGCGATGGGCTTCGCGGACATCAACAGCCTCATCAAGTTCCTCGACCAGAACCCCGGCGCGCCGGTGACGGCGGTGATGATGATCTACGACAAGCCGCCCTTCGCGGTCGTGGGCCGCGCCAGCCAGGGCGTGTCCGAGCCGAAGGACCTCGAAGGCAAGATCCTCGGCGCTCCACCGCCCGACGGCGCCTGGGCGCAGTTCCCGGCCTTTGCCACGGCGAACGATCTGGACATGTCCAAGATCACCGTCGAGCCGGTCGGCTTCCCGACCCGCGAGCCGATGCTGGCCGAGGGCAAGGTGGACGCGATCACCGGCTTCTCGTTCTCGTCCTACCTGAACCTGGTGCGCCTGGGCGTGCCCGAGGACGACATCACGACGATCCTGATGGCGGACTACGGCCTCAGCCTCTATGGCAACGCGATTATCGTGAATACCGACTTCGCCGAAGCGAACGCCGAGCTTGTCACCGGTTTCCTGCGCGCTGTCGCGAAGGGCTGGAAGGACGTGATCGCCGATCCCGCCGCCGGGGCGCAGATGGTCGTCGACCGCAACCCCGCCGCCGATGCGGATCTGGAGCAGCGCCGCCTGCAACTGTCGATCGACGCGAACGTTGTGACCGACTGGACCAAAGCCAACGGTCTGGGCAACATCGACCCCGCCCGGCTTGAGAAGTCGCTGGAACAGATCGCCGAGACCTACGAGTTCCAGAACGCACCCGACGCGAGCCTCTACTTCACCGACGCCTACCTGCCGACCGACGGCAGCTTGTCGCTGGAATGAACCCTGTGCCCGGCGCGACCCACGCGCCGGGCATCCCCGGAGGCCGCATGACCGACACCCCTGAATCGCTGCCGAAGCCCCTGATCGAGCTTCTCGACATAACCCACGCCTACCAGACCCAGGCCGGCCCGCTGCCGGTACTCGATCACCTGACCATCACCGCCGAGGCCGGCAGCTTCACCGCCGTCGTCGGCCCCTCGGGCTGCGGCAAGTCCACCCTGACCCGGCTGATCGCCGGGCTGATGTTCCCCGACCAGGGCGAGGTGCGCCTGCACGGCGAGAAGGTCACCAGCCCACGCAAGACCGTCGGCATGGCCTTCCAGAACCCGGTCCTGCTGGAATGGCGCTCGATCCTCGACAACGTGCTGTTACCGCTGGAGATCGTCGGCAGCGACCTGAGCAAGGCGCAGCGCCGAGACCGCGCGCGCGAGTTGCTGAAACTGGTCGGGCTGGAAGGCTTCGAAGACAAGCGCCCGTCGGAACTGTCCGGCGGGATGCGGCAGCGGGCCTCGCTCTGCCGGTCGATCGTGCACCGCCCCGAGGTGCTGATCCTGGACGAGCCCTTCGGCGCGCTGGACAATTTCACCCGCGAGGACCTCTGGCAGACCATGCACGAGTTGCGCCACGCCGAAAGCTTCACCTGCGTCCTGATCACCCACGATTTGCGCGAATCGCTGTTCCTTGGCGATCAGATCGTCGTGCTCTCGGGCCGACCGGCGAAGGTGCAATACGTCATGGACGTCCCCCTGGGCCGAGAGCGGGCGCTGGATGACCTCTATACGCCCGAGTCGGCGGAGAACCTGCACATCCTGCGCGACCAGATCCGGATCGCGCAGGGGCGAGCGGCGGCATGAGCGGGGCTTGCGTGGCGCGGGCTGAAGCGGGGGCCTCCGGCGGGGATATTTTTCGGAAAGTGGAAGGCGGGGGCGCGCGATGAGCGGCATGCGCAAGGCAATGGTGCCGCTGGCGGCGATCATCGTGTTCCTGCTTTTCTGGGAATGGCTGGTCTGGGTCAACGGCTGGCCGAACTACAAGATGGCGTCTCCGTCGGACCTGGGGCCCGCGTTCTGGAAGTTCCGCTGGCTGTTTCTGGAATACGGCTGGGACACGCTGTGGCGGACAGTCGTCGGCTTGTTGCTGGCCATTGTCGTGGGCGTCGCGCTTGGCGTGGTCATGGGTTTCTCGCGCACCATGCGCGAGGCACTTTACCCGCTGCTGGTGGGGTTCAACGCGATCCCCAAGGCGACCGTGGTTCCGGTGATCGCGCTGATGTTCGTGGGCATGCACGATTTCAACACGATCCTGATCGCCTTCATGATCTCGTTCTTTCCGATCGCGGTGTCGATCTCGATCGGCCTGTCGACGCTGGAGCCGGAGTACCGTGACATCCTGCGGGCGCTGGGCGCCAGCAAGATGCAGATCTTCTGGAAGATCGCCCTGCCCAAGACGCTGCCCGAGTTCTTCGGCGCACTGAAGGTCGCCGTCACGCTGGCCTTCATCGGCACCAACCTGATGGAGATCGTCGAGCCGCATGGCCGCGGCCTCGGCCACCTGTTCGACAGCGGCAAGATCAGCGCCGACTACCCGCTGATGTTCGCGGTTCTGATCGCCTTGGCGTTCCTTGGCATCGTCCTCTACTACATCGTCGTCCTGCTCGAGAAGATCTTCGCCGGCTGGGCGGAGCGCGCCGAGAGCTGAAGGCGGATGGACGAGCTGGCGCTGGACCGTCGGACCGGGCTGCCCGCGCATCTGCGCGTGCTGGCGGACCGCTACCCGCGCGAAATGTGGACGGGGCATCCGAACTTTTCGGGGATGACCAGCTTCTGGCTGGACCGTCACCTGATGTTCCGAGAGTTGCAGGCGCGGTTGGAGCAGGCCGCCGAAGGGTTCCTCGACGGCCAGATCGAGCCACGGGCCTTCGGCAGCGCTGTGCACCGGCTGGGCGGCATGTTCATCACCCAGCTGCACGGGCATCATCAGATCGAAGATGCGCATTACTTCCCGATGCTCGCCGCAAAGGAGCCGCGGTTGCTGGCCGCCTTCGATCTGCTGGACGCGGATCACCACGCCATCGACCCGATGCTGCACGACATGGCGGGCGACGCGAATGCGCTGCTGGCGGCGCTGTCCGAGGGGCGGCCGGCGGACGCGGCGGCGGGCGCGTTCCACGGCCGGGTGCGTGGCTTTGCGAGGCTTCTGGACCGGCACCTTACCGACGAGGAGGAGATCGTCGTACCGGTCATCCTGGAACACGGCGAACCCTGAGGCTTTCGCGCCTCCCGCTCCGCCGCTAGTCTGCCCGGCGGAGGACTTGCCGATGCGAACAGCCGCCCTTTTTCTGGCGCTTGCGGGGCCCGCACTTGCCGGGCCGCCCCCCCCCGTGACCGACGCGATGTATGTCGAGACGCCCGAGGCCGAGGTCGCGCTGGGCCGGCTGCTGTTCTGGGACCCGATCCTGTCGGGCAACCGGAACATCAGCTGCGGAACCTGCCACCATCCGCGCTTCGGCACCGGGGACGGCGTTTCGCTTGGGCTGGGCGAGGGCGGCGTCGGCCTTGGGCCGGATCGGGTGCCGGATGCGGACAACTTGCCCGAGCAGCGGATCCCGCGGAACGCGCCGGCGCTGTTCAACCTCGGTGCGCGGGAGTTCACCGTGCTGTTCCACGACGGGCGGATCGAGGCGGACCCGACGCGCGCCAGCGGGCTGCGCACACCGCTCGAGGACGACATGACACTGGGCTTTTCCGGCGTGCTCTCGGCGCAGACCATGTTCCCGGTCCTCAGCGGCGACGAAATGGCCGGGCATTACAGCGAGAACGAGATCTCCAGCGCCGTGCGGCTGGGCCGGATCACCGGCGAGGACGGCGCCTGGGATCTGATCTCGGCCCGCGTCGCGGCACTCCCCGAATACGCGGTACGCTTTGCCGAGGTCTACCCCGAGATCGCCGACGGGCGGGAGATCGCGTTCACCGACATCTCCAACGCCATCGCGGCCTTCGTCGCCTTCGAATGGCGCTCGGACGGCAGTGCCTTCGATGCCCATCTGCGCGGCAAGGCTCCACTACAGGGCGCGGCTGCCGAGGGCATGGACCTGTTCTACGGCAAGGCGGGCTGCGGCGATTGCCATTCAGGCGCCTTTCAGACTGACCACGATTTCCACGCGATGGCCGCGCCTCAGCTTGGCCCCGGCAAGGCGGCGCGGTTCGAGGATCACGCCCGCGACGTAGGGCGGATGCGGGTGACCGGCGATCCGGCGGATGCCTACGCGTTCCGCACGCCGTCGCTCAGGAATGTCACCGCGACCGGGCCCTGGGGGCATGCGGGGGCGCACTCGGACCTGCGGGCGTTCGTGGTGGACCACCTCGACCCCGCCCGGGCACTGGAGCGTTGGGAGCGGGCGGCGGCGATGCTGCCCGCGTTTGAGGCCGAGGACTGGCGCGTGGCGGACGATCAGGCGGAGCGCGCAGCCATCGCCGGGGCGGTCACGCGCCCGGCGGTTCATCTGAGCGACGCCGAGGTTGATGCGCTGATCGCCTTCCTGCATGCATTGGACGACGAACAGGCATTGCGCGGCCGCCTCGGAATACCCGATACCGTTCCCAGCGGGCTGCGCGTGGATCACTGACCCCGAACCGGGGCTTCCCGTCGGCAGACGGGTTCTAGGGCAAGGAAAGCAAGACATGTTCATAGGCATCGACCTTGGCACCTCCGGCGTGAAAGCCGCCTTGATAGACGTCAATCAATTGCCACTGGCCGAGGCGAACGCGCCGCTCACCGTCTCGCGCCCTCACCCGGGTTGGTCCGAGCAGGCCCCGGCGGACTGGGTCGATGCCGTCTCGCAGGCGCTGGACAAGCTGGCCGCCGCGCATCCGCTAGACGGCGTGCGCGGCATCGGCTTGTCGGGGCACATGCACGGCGCGACGCTGGTCGACGCCTCGGGCGAGGTGCTGCGCCCCTGCATCCTGTGGAACGACACCCGAAGCCATGTCGAGGCCGCCGAGATGGACGCTGATCCGGACTGGCGGCAGGTCTCAGGCAACATCGTCTTTCCGGGTTTCACCTCGCCCAAGCTGGAGTGGGTGAGGCGTAACGAGCCCGAGATCTTCGAGCGCACTGCCAAGGTGCTGCTGCCCAAGGATTACCTGCGCCTGTGGCTGACCGGCGAGGCGGTTGGCGAGATGTCCGACGCCGCCGGGACAAGCTGGCTGGATACCGGCGCTCGAGACTGGTCCGAGGCCCTGCTGGCCAAATCAGGCCTGTCGCGCGATCACATGCCCCGGCTGGTCGAGGGGTCCGAGGTTTCCGGCACGCTGCGCCCGGCCCTGGCCGAGCGTTGGGGCATGACCGGAGAGGTCGTCGTCGCGGGCGGCGGCGGCGACAACGCGGCCTCGGCCATCGGGGTGGGCGTGGTCCATGCCGGGCAGGCCTTCGTCAGCCTCGGAACCTCGGGCGTGCTGTTCGCCGCCTCGGACGCGTACAGCCCCGATCCGGCGACGGCCGTCCACACGTTCTGCCACGCGGTGCCGGGGACCTGGCACCAAATGGGCGTGATCCTCGCCGCGACCGACGCGCTGGAATGGTACGCGAAGCTCACCGGCGCGACAGCCGCCGACCTGACCGGCAGCCTGGGCGACCTGCAAGCCCCCGGCCGCGCGCTGTTCCTGCCCTATCTCGGTGGCGAGCGGACGCCGCACAACGACGCACAGGTGCGCGGCGCGATGATCGGGCTGGAGCATGCCGCAGACCGTCAGGCGCTGACCCGCGCCGTGCTGGAGGGCGTCACCTTCGCCTTGGCCGACTGCCACAAGGCGCTGGCTGCGACCGGCACCCGGATCGACCGGTTGATCGCTGTTGGCGGCGGAAGCCGCTCGGACTACTGGCTCGCCGCCATCGCGACCGCGATGGGCGTCCCGGTCGAAGTTCCGGCGGCAGGTGATTTCGGAGCGGCCTTTGGCGCGGCCCGGCTGGGCCTGATGGCGGCGACCGGCGCAGGTGCCGAGATCGCCACCCCGCCGCAGATCGCCCGCACCGTCGAACCGGTGCAGGCCCTCGCCCCCGCCTTCGCCGACGCGCACGAGCGCTATCGCGCGGCCTACACCGCGCTCAAGGACCTTTCCTGAACCACGACCGCTTGCATCGCCGCCGCCCCGCCACCAAGTTTTCCCGGAAACCACATGGAAGGAGCCGGGGCCATGTCTCACCCGCTCAACAGCGTGATCGACCGGTTCCTGGGGCGGATGGCCGCGAAAGGCGAGCTCAGCGACCTCGAGGGCGCGGGCAAGCCTCTGCCTGAGCGGGGCAACCCGCGGGACGCCGTGCTCAACCGTCTGATGACGGAATCGCGGGTGAAACCAGCGGCCGTTGCCGTGATGGAGCAGATCCGGGCCTCGCAGGCCCGGCTCAAGACCCTGAACGACCCGGCAGAGCGCAAGGCCGAGATGAAGGTGCTGGCCGATTTGCAGATGCGGCTGGCGATGGAGAAAGAGGCCTACCGCCGCTTCGGCTGAGCCCCGATCAGGACCGGCAGCGCCGCGACCGATCCTGCACCGATCCTTTCAAGCTCATCCTGCCCAGGGGCCGTGGTGCGCGCCTTCTGCGTCCAGCCGCTGGAAGCTGTGCAGGCCGAAGAAATCGCGCTGCCCCTGGATCATGTTCGCCGTGCCGCGCGCGGTGCGCATGGTGTCGAAATAGGCCAGCGCAGCGCCCAGCGCCGGGGCCGGGTTGCCCGACAGCGCGGCGGTCGAGACGACCTTGCGCAGCGCACCGTGGCTGTCCTTCAGCCGCTGCGCGAAGAAGGGCGCGAACATCAGGTTCTCGTCCGGGGTCTCGGTCAGTGCGGTGGCCATGTCGTCCAGCATCGACGAGCGGATGATGCAGCCCGCGCGCCAGACCCGCGCCACCTCGGGCAGCGGGATGTTCCAGCCGAACTGCTCGGACGCGGCCGACAGCAGGCCGAAACCCTGCGCATAGCAGGCGATCTTGCCCGCCAGCAGCGCCTGCTCCAGATCGTCCACGATATCCCCGTCGATCTTCTGCGGAGCGGCCCCGAATATCGCCTCGCCCTTCTTGCGCTCCTCCAGCCGCGACGACAGGTTGCGCGCGGCGACGGCGGCCTCGATCGCGGTTGCGGGCGCGGCCAGATGCAGCGCCTCGATCGCGGTCCAGCGGCCGGTGCCCTTCTGCCCCGCGCTGTCGAGGATCACGTCCAGAAGCGGCTTACCCGACGTGGCGTCGGTGGTGCCCGCGACCTTGCCCGAAATCTCGATCAGGTACGACGCCAGCGGCCCCTCGTTCCAGCGCTGGAACACCTCGGCAATCGCGGCTGCATCCATGCCCAGACCATCGCGCATGATGCCGTAGACCTCGGCGATCATCTCCATGTCGGCGTATTCGATGCCGTTGTGCACGGTCTTGACGAAATGGCCCGCGCCATCCTCGCCCATCCAGGTGGCGCACGGCGCGTCGCCGAACTTGGCCGAGATCGCTGTCAGGATGTGCGCAACCCGGTCCCAGCCGGATTTCGCACCGCCGCCCATGATCGACGGGCCATGGCGCGCGCCTTCCTCGCCACCCGAGACGCCGATGCCAAGGAAGGGCACGCCCTGTTCCTTCGCGTCTGCTGCGCGGCGGCGGGTGTCGTGGAAGTTGGCGTTGCCCGCATCGATCAGCAGGTCGTCGTCATTCAGCAGCGGGCGCAGCTGGGCCATCATCGCGTCGACCGCCTCGCCCGCCGGGACCATAAGTATGATCGCGCGGGGGCTGTCGATGGCGGCGACGAACTCTTCCAGCGTTTCGGTGCCGGTCAGCTTGGACGACAGGTCGCCCGCCCCCGCCACGAACTCCTTCGTGACCGAGGTGGTGCGGTTGTAGACGGCGATGTCGAACCCCTTCTCGGCAATGTTCGACGCCAGCGCGGCACCCATGGTGCCCAGCCCTACCAATCCGATCTCGGCCATGTCTTTCCTCTTGGTGTTGTCGCCCGGTCAGGCGAAGTCGATCTGTACCTTCATCGCCTGCGCACGGTCCGAGGCCAGCTCGAACGCCTCGCCGGCGCGGTCCAGCGGCAGGGTATGCGAAATCAGCGGCGCGGTGTCGAGCAGCCCGGAGCGCATCATCGCGACGGCGGTGGCAAACTCGGCATGAAAGCGGAACGAGCCCTTCAGCATCAGCTCCTTCGCGGTGATCTGCTGCATCGGCAGGGCCATGTCGCCGCCCATACCCAGCTGGACGATAACGCCCCGAGGCCGCATCGCGGAAATCCCGGCGGCCAGCGCGGGCGCGGCGCCCGAGCATTCGAACAGTACGTCGAAATGGCCCTTGTCGGCGGTGAACGGCTCCAGCGCGCCGGGCTCGTCTCTGGTATTCAGGGCCAGGTCCGCCCCGGCCTTGCGCCCGTACTCCAGCGCATTGTCCGACAGGTCCGTGACCACGATCTGCGCGGCACCCGCGCGGCGCGCGACAAGGATCATCAGCGCCCCGATCGGCCCGCAGCCGGTGACCAGCACCCGCTTGCCCAGCATGTCGCCCGCCTGTTTCGCCCCGTGCAGGCAGACCGAAAGCGGCTCGGCAGTGGCGGCCTGCCCAGCAGTCAGCCCGTCGGCCTTCACGCATTGTGCGGCATCGGCCACAAGGTGCTGGCGGAACGCGCCCTGGATATGCGGGAACGGCATTGCCGAGCCATAGAAGCGCATGTTCAGGCAGTGGTTCGGCAGACCCTCGGCACAGAACTTGCACACCCCGCAGGGCCGAGAGGGCGACACGGCGACCAGATCGCCGACCGCCAGACCGTCCACCCCGTCGCCCAGTGCCGCGATGTGGCCTGAGACCTCGTGACCCAGGATCATCGGCTCGCGCAGACGCACGGTGCCGAAACCGCCGTGGTTGTAGTAATGCAGGTCCGAGCCGCAGATGCCGCCGGTCGCCAGCGTGACCGAAACCTCGCCCGGTCCCGGCGCGGGCGCGTCCTGATCCTCGATCCTCAGATCCTTGGCGGCGTGGATGACGATGGCGCGCATGGGCTCTCCTGCAAATTCGGCGCGATCCTAGGGCGGCAGGGCGGGACAGGCAATGGCGCGCGGACGCCCGCTGCGCTATGGCTGGCCCGAACCGACCCGGAGAGCCGATGCGCCTGCTTGCCCTGCTGATCGCCCTGATGCCCCTGCCTGCCGCCGCCTTCGAGGCGCTGGAAGGCCAGCTGACCGCCACAGGTGCCTGCGAGGCTTTCCTGTCGAAGAACAAGGGCACCAATCCCGGCGATGTGCGGCTGGAGCCGGGGCAGGACTATGCTCTGCTGGGGCTTAACGCCAAGGGCGGCGATCATTACCAGGTACTGGTGCCGGATGCGCCGACTTCCGAGAAACGCTGGGTGCATGTGGAGTGCGGCACGCGCGAGGCCTCGGCCGCGCCCGCGGCCCCTGCGGCCCCGGACGAAGCGCGTACGCATGTGCTGGCGCTTAGCTGGCAGCCGGCCTTCTGCGAGTACCGCACCCGAGTGCCCGAGTGCGAGCGGCTGAACTCCGGCCGCCTTCCCGATGCTTCGGTGCGGCTGTCGGTCCACGGGCTCTGGCCCGAGGGCGAGTATTGCGGCGTCTCGCGCCGCGACCGCGCCACTGACGAGAATGGTCGCTGGCGCGACCTGCCGCGCCTCGCGATCACACGCGGCACCGCCGAGCGGCTGGTCCGCGCCATGCCGGGCGCCGAAAGCTACCTGCACCGCCACGAATGGATCAAGCACGGCACCTGCCACCGTGCGGCGGGAGGGGCCGAGGAATATTTCACCGATACGTTGCTGCTCTGGGACCAGCTTCAGGCTTCCGAGGTGGCGGATTTCCTCGAGCGCCGCTCGGGCGAATACGTCGAGACCGACGAGTTGCGCGATGTGTTCGACAGCGCCTTCGGGCGCGGCGCGGGCGACCGGGTGCAGGTGGACTGCGACCGCGACGGGGGCCGCACGCTGATCTCCGAGGTCAAGCTGCACACGCGCGGCCGGATCCACGAGGGCGCGGACCTCGGCGACCTGCTGCGCGACGCCCGCTCCGTTTCGCGCGGGTGCCGGGGCGGCGTGCTGGATCGTGCAGGCCTGCAATGAGCTTCGAGATCTTCCTGTCCGCCCCTCCGGGGCTGGAGAAAGCCCTGTGTGACGAGACCCGCGCGGCAGGCTTTCCCGATCCGCAGACCGTCCCCGGCGGAGTGACTTTCCAGGGCGGCTGGCCGGATGTCTGGCGCGCCAACCTGGAGCTGCGCGGCGCGGGCCGGGTCCTGGCCCGTTTCGCAGAGTTCATGGCCTTCCACCCTGCGCAACTGGACAAGCGCGCCCGCAAGGTGGCCTGGGCCCAAGTGCTGCGCCCCACCGTGCCCGTGCGCGTTGAAGTTACTACCCGCAAGTCCAAGATCTACCACGCGGGCGCGGCGCAAAGCCGGATCGAGACGGCCATCGCCGAGACCCTCGGTACCACCATCGCCGCCGATGCGCCCCTGACGGTCCGCGCGCGGATCGACGACAACCGGGTACAGCTGAGCATCGACACCTCTGGCGAGCCGTTGCACAAGCGCGGCCACAAGCAGGCGGTCGTGAAGGCTCCGATGCGCGAGACGCTGGCGGCCCTGTTCCTGCGCGAATGCGGCTACGACGGGGCCGAGCCGGTGCTCGACCCGATGTGCGGCTCGGGCACGTTCCCGATCGAGGCGGCAGAGATCGCGCTCGGCCTGAAGCCCGGCCGCGCTCGCGAGTTCGCCTTCCAGCAGCTTGCCAGCTTCGATCCGGACGCCTGGGCCGAGATGCGCGCCGAGACCACGCCGCGCCAGACCGGCCTGCGCTTTTACGGCTCGGACCGGGACGATGGCGCGATCCGTGCGGCGACGCAGAACGCCGAGCGGGCAGGCGTCGCCCATGTCACCGACTTCCAGCGCCGCCCGGTGGGCGAGATGGTGCGCCCCGAAGGCCCTGCCGGGCTGGTGATCGTCAACCCGCCCTACGGCGCGCGGATCGGCAACCGCAAACAGCTTTTCGGGCTCTACGGCTCGCTCGGGCAGGTGTTGATGGAACGCTTCAAGGGCTGGCGCGTCGGCATCGTCACAAGCGACGGCGGATTGGCCAAGGCGACCGGCCTGCCGTTCCTGCCGTCGGGGCCGCAAGTGGCGCACGGCGGTCTTAAGGTGACACTGCACCGCACCGATCCACTGTAACGCTTACCCATGTAGCAATGTTGACCTCAACGTGAACCGCCGCGCGGAATGCTTGAGCGGTCAATCGGTTGAAAACCGCCCGATCCTGCACAGCTATCACGCGTCAAAGGGCGCGCGTCCGCCGCGTCCGTTCCACAAGATGATCTAGGAAAGCGAAGGCCTGAATGACCGCTAACGACTATACTCCGCCGAAAGTCTGGTCCTGGGAAAAAGCCAATGGCGGCCAGTTCGCCGGCACCAACCGCCCCGTCTCGGGCGCGACCCACGACAAGGAACTGCCTGTCGGCGAGCATGCCTTGCAGCTCTATTCGCTGGCGACGCCGAACGGCCAGAAGGTCACGATCCTGCTGGAAGAGCTGCTGGCAGCGGGGCATGCCGATGCCGACTACGATGCCTGGCTGATAAAGATCGCCGACGGCGATCAGTTCGGCAGCGGCTTTGTCGAGATCAACCCGAATTCCAAGATCCCCGCGCTGGTGGATCGCAGCGGTGACGAGCCGATCCGGGTCTTCGAATCCGGCCATATCCTGCTCTACCTCGCCGAGAAGTTCGGAGCCTTCCTGCCGAAGGACCCAGCCCAGCGCACCGAGGCGATGAACTGGCTGTTCTGGCTGCAGGGTTCGGCCCCGTACCTGGGCGGCGGCTTCGGCCACTTCTACCATTATGCGCCGGTGCGGATCGAATATCCGATCGACCGGTTCTCGATGGAAGTGAAACGCCAGCTGGACGTGCTGGACAAGCTGCTTGCCGACCGCGACTACATCGCCGGGGACGAGTACTCGATCGCCGATATCGCGATCTTCCCCTGGTACGGCCGGCTGGTCCTGAACGAGGTCTACAACGCCGCCGAGTTCCTGTCGGTCCAGGACTACCCGAACCTGCGCCGGTGGGTCGACCGCGTCGCAGCCCGCCCCGCCGTCCAGCGCGGCCGGATGGTAAACCGCCCGTGGGGCGACGAGTCCGAGCAGGTGCCCGAGCGTCACAGCGCCGCCGATATCGACGCCAAGGTCATCAAGGCCGCCTGATCCGCCCATCCGCAAAAACGAACGGCCGCCCTTCCCCCGGGGCGGCCGTTCTGCATGGGCGGCCTGTGGCCGGCACCTCGTCACTCCGCCGCGCGGTTGACGCCCCCAGTACCGGTCAGCTCCGCCCAGGCATCGTATTGCGAGAGGAACACCCTGCCGTTCAGATGCTCCAGGAAGTGCGTGGACTTCAGCCGGTCCATCACCGGGCCCTTCACCTCTGACAGGTGCAGGCCGATCCCCTGCTCGGTCAGCCGCTCGTTGATCGCCTCGAGGCTTTCCAGCGCCGAGAAGTCGATCTCGTTGATGGCCGAGCACATCAGTACGACGTTGCGAATTTCGGGGCCCTCGGCCACACGTCGCACCAGCAGGTCCTCGAGGAACCGGGCGTTCACGAAATAGAGGCTCTCGTCCACGCGCAGGGTCACCAGCGAGGGATCGGTCTTCACCTTGTGCCGATTGATATTGCGGAAATGCTGGCTGCCGGGGACCAGCCCGACCTCGGCCACATGCGGCTTTGAGGTCTTCAGCAGGTGCAGGATGATCGAGGCCAGCACGCCCGCCGACACGCCTATCTCGACCCCGAAGGCCAGCGTCAGCGCGATGGTCGCGGCGACGGCGGTGAAATCGGCCTTCGAATAGCCCCAGGTCTTCTTGAGGATCGACAGATCGACCAGGCTCAGCACGGCGACGATGATCGTCGCGGCCAGCGTGGCGTTCGGCAGGTAGTAGACCAGCGGCGTCAGCGCGACGGCGGCGATCGCCAGGCCCACCGCGGTGAACGCACCTGCCGCCGGGGTCTCGGCGCCCGCGTCGAAGTTCACCACCGAGCGCGCGAAGCCCCCGGTGACCGGGTAGCCGCCGGTGAACGCCGCACCGATGTTGGCGGCACCGAGGCCGATCAGTTCCTGGTCCGGATCGATCCGCTGGCGGCGCTTGGCGGCCAGTGTCTGCGCGACCGAGATCGACTCGACGAAGCCGATGATCGAGATCAGTAGCGCGGGCAGCAGGAGCTGCTGCACAAGCTCCGGCGCGAAACTCGGCAGGGTGAAGGGCGGCAGACTTTGCGGGACGCTGCCGACGATCTTTACCCCCTGCCCGTCCAGCCCGAAGGCCCAGACAGCAGCGGTGCTTGCGGCGACGGCGGCCACCGGCCCGGCCTTGGCGATCACGTCGGCAAGACGCGGCGAGAGACCCATGCGCGACAGCGCCGGCTTGAGGTTCTTGCGAACCCAGAACAGGAAGCCGGTCGCCAGCACGCCGATCAGCAGCGTGATCGGGTTCAGCTGCCCGATGTGCGCAATCAGCGAGCGCACCAGCTCGATCAGCGTGTGCCCCTCGGCCGAGATGCCCAGGATATGCTTCAGCTGGCTGGCGGCGATCAGAATCCCCGAGGCCGAGATGAACCCCGCGATCACCGGATGGCTGAGGAAGTTCGCAAGGAACCCCAGCCGGAACAGACCCATGACCAGCAACATCGCGCCCGACAGCCCCGCCAGCGTCAGCGCGGCGACGGCGTACCCGGCCGTGCCCTGCTCGGCCACCTGTCCGATCGCGGCGGCAGTCATCAGCGAGACCACCGCTACCGGCCCGACCGCCAGTGCGCGGCTGGTGCCGAACACCGCGTAGAGCATGATCGGCACGATCGAGGCATATATCCCCGCCTCGGGCGGCAGACCGGCCAGCAGCGCATAGGCCAGCGACTGCGGGATCAGCATGATCGTCACGATCACGGCGGCCAGCAGGTCATTGGACAGCGCGCCGCGGTTGTAGCTGCGGCCCCAGTCGAGAATCGGCAGATAGCGGGTCATGGGTTACGTCCTGAAACGTGCCGGGCGGAAGTATCCGCCCGGCCTGATTGTTACTCTGCGGCCTTCGGCGCGACCGAGATCTTCTCGGGTTTGGCCAGCCATTCATGGCCGCGCAGCATGCCCTTCCAGTAGATCGGCGGCAGCATCTTCTCTTTCAGCAGCCAGGCGGCACGGGTCGGCTTGGTGCCGTCCACCATCCATGCCGGGAAACTGGGCTTGAGAACCCCGCCATAACCGAACTCGGCCAGGACGATCTTGCCGCGCTCGACGGTCAGCGGGCAGGAGCCGTAGCCGTCGTACTGCGCCACCGGATTGCGGCCTTCGATGTCGGCAACCATGTTCTCGGCCACCACCGGCGCCTGCTTGCGGGCCGCCGCCGCGGTCTTGGCGTTGGGGGCGTTCATCACGTCGCCCAGGCTCCAGACGTTGTCATAGGTGGCATGGCGCAGCGTCGCCTGGTCCACGTCGACCCACCCGGCCTTGTCCGCCAGCGGCGAGACGCGGATGAAGTCCGGCGCTGTCTGCGGCGGGCAGACATGGATCATGTCGAACTCGACCTCGACCCGACGCGGCTCCGTCTCGGGCTCCTTCACCTCGAAGGTGGCCTTGCGGGCCGGACCGTCGATGGCGACGAGGTTGTGGAAGAAGTTAAGCTTCGCGTCGTACTTCTGCACATAGTCCATCAGCGCCGGGACATAGTCCTTAACGCCGAACAGCACACCGCCAGCGTTCATGAACTGGATGTCGATATTCTTCAGCACGCCCTTGCGGTGCCAGGCGTCGCCCGACAGGTACATCGCCTTCTGCGGCGCGCCCGCGCATTTGATCGGCATCGGCGGCTGCGTGAATATCGCCGTCCCCGAAACGAGGTTCTGCACCAGTTTCCAGGTATAGGGCGCCAGATCGTAGCGGTAATTCGAGGTCACGCCGTTGCGGCCGAGCGTCTCTTCCAGACCCTCGACGGCCTCCCAATCCAGTTTCAGACCGGGGCAGACCACCAGCCGGTCGTATTTCACGACCCGGCAGCCATCCAGCACCACGGCGTTGTCCTTGGGCTCGAAGGCAGCGACCGCTGCCTTGATCCAGTGCACGCCGCGCGGGATCAGACTGCCCATGGTTCTGGCGGTGTCCTGCGGATCGAAGACGCCGCCGCCCACCATGGTCCAGCCGGGCTGGTAATAGTGGATGTCGGCGGGATCGATCACGGCGATCTCCAGCCTCGGCTTGCGAGCTTTCAGGCTTGCCGCCACCGAGATGCCGCCGGCGCCGCCGCCGACGATCACCACGTCGAATTTCGCATCGCCGGTGTCCGTTGGCGTCTTGCCGCCGTTGGCGATCCGCCGCGCGACGCCGTTCATGTCATAGCCCGCAGCCGCCGTCGCTCCGAGGATTTCGGGCAACGGACGGTCGGAAGCCTCGGACAGTGACCAGAGCGTCGCCGAACGGGTGCCCGTGCGGCAATAGGCCAGCACCGGACCGGGAAGCTGGTCGAGCGCCTTGCCGAACTCGGCGGCGGTCTCGTCCGTGACCACGCCCGGGGTGACGGGCAGATAGCGGAACTCCAGCCCCGCGTCGGCGGCGGCCGTTGCGACCTCCTCGTGGCTGGGCTGGTCTGCACCCTCGCCATCGGGGCGGTTGCAGATCACCGCGCGGAACCCCGCTTCGCGAAGTTCCGTCAACTCGGCCGGGGAGATCTGGGGCGACACCGAAAGCCGGTCGTCGATCCTGCGAATGTCCATTTGCATTCCCTCACAAGTGTTGGGCCGCGGCAGGGGATCCGCCGCGGCCGTTCGCCCTCAGAGCGTGTTGACCGGCACCTTCAGGAACGTGCGACCGTCCTTGTCCTTGGGCGGCAGCTCACCCGCGCGCATGTTCACCTGCAGCGAGGGAATGATGAGCTTGGGCATGTCCAGCTGGGCATCCCGCTCGGTCCGGAACTTGACGAATTCTTCCTTCGTCTTGCCCGCGCCCACGTGGATGTTGTTGGCCTTCTCCTCGGCCACGGTAGTCTCCCACTGGATCTCGCGGCCGCCGGGGGCGTAGTCGTGGCACATGAAAAGCCGCGTCTCGTCCGGCAGCGCCAGCACCTTCTGAATGCTGTCATAGAGCGTGGCCGCGTCGCCGCCCGGGAAGTCCGCGCGGGCCGAGCCGCCGTCCGGCATGAACAGCGTGTCACCGACGAAGGCCGCATCGCCCATGACATGCGTCATGCAGGCGGGAGTGTGGCCCGGCGTGTGGATCGCGAAGGCGGTCATGCCGCCGATCCGGTAGGTGTCGCCATCGTCGAACAGCCGGTCGAACTGGCTGCCGTCGCGCTGAAACTCGGTGCCTTCGTTGAAGATCTTTCCGAACGTGTCCTGCACGACGGTGATGTTGCGGCCGATGCCCAGCTTGCCGCCCACCTTTTCCTGGATGTACGGCGCGGCCGACAGGTGGTCGGCGTGGACATGTGTCTCGATCAGCCACTCCACCTTCAGATGGTTGTTTTTCACGTAGGCGATGATCTCGTCCGCGTGCTCGTAGCTGATGCGCCCGGCGGCGTAGTCGATGTCCATCACCGAATCGACGATCGCGCAGGCGTTCGAGCCTGGATCCTTCACGACATAGCTGATGGTGTTGGTCGCCGGATCGAAGAAGCCGGTGACCTCGGGTTTGACTTCGGTGTTCACGTCATAAGGCATGGCAAATCCTCCTTGTCCCGCGGCGCTTACTTGGCGCTGCAGGTCTTGATGCCGATGATCGAGTAGAGCGGGCAGTTGCCGATCAGCGCGGTGACGGTAAAGACCGCCGCCACGGCAAGAGCCAGCCAATGCAGGATGCCCGCGGCGGCGATGCCGGAGCCGAAGGCGGCAACGACCAGAAGAGCCGCCACGATCAGGCGGATCACGCGGTCCAGTTTACCCATGTTCGTCGTCATCTTTTCCTCCTCGGGAATCAGCGATGACGGTCTTTTCTCACATGGGGTCCGGAACCGACGGTGACTTGGTCACCTAACCGGAAATCACCTCTCTCCGGCCGAGCGTGCCAGCCGTTCCAGTCCGGTGCGACCGACCAGACGGATCTCGCCCCGGGCCTGTTCGACCCAGCCGCGGCGGTGGAATTCCGCGAGCGTGCGCGAGATCACCTCGCGCGCGGTGCCCAGCTCGGTGCTCAGGAACTGGTGGGTGGCGTGCACCACGTCGTCCTTGTCGGCAAGCTCCAGCAGGCGCGCGGCCAGGCGCACGTCCATGCGCTGGAAGACGATATCGTCGATCAGCGTGAAAAGATCGGTGATCCGGCGCGAATAGGCCTTGAAGATGAACTGCCGGAACTCAGCGGACTTGCCGGCCATCGCGTCGAAGGTGGCGCGCGGGATCGCCACGGCGCGCACGTCGGTCTCGGCGACGCCGTCGGCCGAGTAATCCTCGAACGCCAGCATGCAGGCGGTGGTCAGCACGCAGCTTTCCCCCGCGTGCACCCGGTAGAGAAACACCTCGCGCCCGGTGTCGGACTGCTGCTGCACGCGCACGGTGCCCTCGAGCAGCAGCAGCAGATTGTCTGCAGACTGGCCCGGCGCGAAAACCTGGGTGCCGGCGGGCACCTCGACGATCTGGCTGCCGTCGATCAGCTCCCGCCGCAGGTCGGGAGGCAGCTTGGACAGGCCCTGGAAGCGGTCGATCCAGCTCTCGGAGGTCGTGGTGCTCATCGGTAGTCCCCGCAACGACAATAACCGGGGGCGATCCTAGACCGCCCCCGGCAACTCATAAAGTCCCCGCGGTCAGGCGCGGCGGCTTGGATCGTCCGCCTCGTCGCCCCGCTCGATCATCTCGCGATCGCGCTGCATTTCCAGCCACATGGCGTTGACCACGGCGAACATCGCGGCCAGGGGCAGTCCCAGGATCCAGGCGAAATACCACATCTGTCAGATCCTCCTTCAGTAAAGCGTGCCGCTGTTGGCGGTGACGTCGTCCTCGGTGACCTTGCCCCACAGCACCTTGTAGACCCAGGCGGTGTAAAGCAGGATCAGCGGCAGGAAGATCACCGTCGCGACCAGCATGACGAACAGCGTCTGGTGCGAGGACGAACTATCCCAAACCGTCAGCGAGCTGACAGGGTCGACGTTCGACGGCAGGATGAACGGGAACATGGTCAGCCCCACAGACGAGATCGCGCCGAAGATCCCCAGCTGCGACCACAGCAAGGTCGAGACTTCGCCCCCCTCGCGCAGCCCGCGCACCGCCATGCCCATCCCCAGGAATCCCAACACCGGGGCGATGGCGATCCATGGCCGCTCGGCATAGGCGGCCAGCCAGGTCCCACCGCGCACCACCTCGTGGTAGAGCGGGTTCGACGGCCCGTCGGGGGTCACGTCGCCGACCAGCGTGTAGCCGTCGATCCCGACCGCAAGCCAAAGCCCGGCCAGAGCATAGCCCGTCATGGTCACGAGCCCGGTCCGCGTGCCGATCGCCCGCGCCCGCTCGGCGATGACGCCCTCGGTCTTCAGCGACAGCCAGGCCGCGCCATGGGTGACCAGCATCGCGAGTGAGACCAGCCCAGTCAGCAGCGCGAAGGGCCGCAGCAGGCCGAGGAACTTGCCGTAGAACGAGCCCTCGTAGATCGAGAACAGGTCCGGGGTCAGCCGGAACGGCACACCTAGCAGCACGTTGCCGACCGCGACGCCGAAGATAAGCGCCGGCACCGCGCCGCCGACGAATAGCGCCCAGTCCCAGTTCCGCCGCCAGCGTTCACCCTCGCGTTTCGACCGGTACTTGAAGCCTACGGGCCGCAGGATCAGCGCTGCGAGGATGGCGAACATCGCCAGGTAGAACCCCGAGAAGCTGACCGCGTAGAGCGGAGGCCAGGCGGCGAAGATCGCGCCGCCTCCGAGGATGAACCAGACCTGGTTTCCCTCCCACACGGGGCCGACGGTGTTGATGACCACCCGTCGCTCGACATCCGTCCTTGCGACGAAGGGCAGCAGCGCGCCGACACCCATGTCGAACCCGTCAGTCATCGCGAACCCGATCAGCAGCACGCCCAGCAGGGTCCACCAGATCACGCGAAGCACGTCATAGTCGATGAATTCGTAAAGGATCATGATCTCACTCCGCCGGGGTGTATTCGGCTTCGGGCATGCCGCGCCGGGCGGTCAGCCGCTGCTCGTGGCGCTGCATCCAGGTCTCGGTCGCGTCCACGTCCTCGGACGGACCCTTGCGGATGTACTTCAGCATCAGCGCCATCTCGATGACGAAGAGCACGGTGTAGAAGGCGACGAAGCCCGCCAACGTCAGCAGCAGGTCCCCCACGCTGAGGTGACTGACCGACATCGCCGTTGGCAGCACGCCGTCCACGGTCCACGGCTGGCGGCCGTACTCGGCCACGAACCAGCCCATCTCGGCGGCGATCCAGGGCGCGGGGATGATGACCACAGCCAGCCGCAGCGCCCAGCGCGGGTACTCGCCCCGCCGGAAGCTCGACAGCCAGAAGAAATAGGCCATCACCGCGATGAACAGGAACCCGAGCCCGACCATGATCCGGAACGACCAGAACAGCGGCCAGACCGTCGGCACCGTATCCCATGCGGCCTGAACGATCTGCTCGTCCGAGGCGTCGCGCGGATCGTCGAGATAGCGCTTCAGCAGAAAGGCGTAGCCCAGGTCGCCGCCATGCGCCTCGAAGGTTTGGCGCACCTCCAGCGGGGTCTCGTCCCGCTGCTCGCGGATGGTCATCAGCGCGTCATAGGCGATGATCCCCGAGCGGATGCGATCTTCGGCCTCGGCCTCCAGATCGTTGATCCCGGGAATTTCCGTGGTCAGCGAGCGGGTACCGATCAACCCCATGACATAGGGAACGTGGATCGCGTAATGCGTCTCGCGCGCCTCGGTGTCGGGAAAGCCGAAGGCGGTGAACGAGGCCGGGGCCGGCTCGGTCTCCCACATGCCCTCGATGGCGGCCAGCTTCATCTTCTGGCTGTGGGTCGCAGAGTAGCCCGACTCGTCGCCCAGAACCACGACCGACAGCGCCGAGGCGAGACCGAAGGACGCAGCCACGGCGATGGACCGCCTCGCCAGTTCCACGTGACGGCCCTTCAGCATGTACCAGGACGAGACGCCCAGCACGAACACCGCCGCCGTGACATACCCGGCGGATACCGTGTGCACGAACTTGGCCTGCGCCACCTCGTTGAACATGACCTCGTAGAAACTGGTCATCTCCATCCGCATGGTGTCGGGGTTGAACGCGGCCCCCACCGGGTTCTGCATCCAGCCGTTGGCGATCAGGATCCACAGCGCCGAGAAGTTCGAGCCGATGGCGACCAGCCAGGCCACCACCATGTGCTGTACCTTGGAGAGCCTGTCCCAGCCGAAGAAGAACAGGCCGACGAAGGTGGCTTCGAGGAAGAAGGCCATCAGGCCCTCGATCGCCAGCGGCGCGCCGAACACGTCGCCGACATAGTGGCTGTAGTAGGACCAGTTCATGCCGAACTGGAATTCCATCGTGATGCCCGTGGCCACGCCCAGCACGAAGTTGATGCCGAAGAGCGTGCCCCAGAACTTGGTCATCTGCCGCCAGATCGGGCGGCCGGTCATGACGTAAACGGTCTCCATGATGGCCACGACGACGGACAGCCCCAGCGTCAATGGCACGAAAAGGAAATGATACATCGCTGTCATCGCAAATTGCAGGCGAGACAGTTCGACGACGTCGAGCTCCATCCGAAATCTCCTGGTTCAATGCGCAAGCCGATCCCCCGCCGACTCGCGCGCGATTTCACGGTAGCACCCATGGCGGCGGTGTGGGGTGAGTCACGGTGACATGGTCACACAGGGCCGGGTGCCGCCGAAGACAGGGCAACGCTCCGGTCGAATACCGCGTGCTCGGCGCCCCGGTGCAGCGCTGCCAGTATCGCCGCCCGCGGCAGTTCCTGCCGAATGCCATGAAGGACCCGGCACGCGGTTGCCTCATCGAGCCCTTCGGTCGGCTCGTCTAACAGCAATATCAATGGCTTGCGCAGCAGCGCACGGGCCAGGCACAGCCGCCGGGTCTGCCCGCCGGACAGGCCCGAGCCGCCCTCGCCAAGCCGCGAGTCCAGCCCGCCCCGCGCCTCGATAGCGGCCTCCAGCGCCACCGCGCGCAGCGCCTGCCACATCGCCGCATCCTCTGCGGGCCCGGCCAGCGCCAGATTGTCGCGCACGGTTCCGGCCAGCAGCGCACTGCGCTGCGGCACCATCGCCAGCAGGTCGCGCAGGGCCGCCTCGTCCCAGTCACCGGGCGCATGGCCCAGCACCCGCACTCCCTGCGGCGCGGGCAGCAACCCCGCCAACTGCATTAGAAGTGTCGTCTTGCCGACCCCGCTTGGTCCCGTCAGCGCCACGGTCTCGCCAGCGGCCAGCGAGAGCAGCCCGGGCACCTCGACAGCCGTACCTTCCGCCAGCACCTGGACCGAGCCGGGAACCCTCTCGGGTCCGCCCCCAGCCACCCGCCGCGCGGCCGCGCTCATCCGGCCCAGTTCCGCCACGCCTCGGCGCAGCGGCAGCACCGCCTCGGCCAGCGCCAGCGCGACAAAAAAGCCAATCGCCGCCGCCGCCGGTCCAGCTTCGCCGCCGGCCACCATCCCGCCCCCGACCAGCAGCGCCAGCGCCACCGCTACCGCGATCACCAGTGCCAGCGCGGCCGACGCGACCCGCTCCTGCCGGTCCAGCGCCCGCGCCGCCGCACGAGCCCGCGCCTCGGTCGCTGCCAGTTCCGCCTCGCGCGCGGGCAGCGCCCCCGCGACGATCAGCGCCTCGCGGTCGCGGACCATGTCGATCACGCCCCGGCCCAGCGCCTGCGCCTCGGCCTCAGCCCGCGCCGAGGAGTCGCGGCTGCGCACCCCCAGCCATGCCAGCACCAGAACCGAGGCCGGAACGAAGCCCAACACCACCGTCCACCCCATCGGCCAGCCGACAAGCCAGGCCAGCATGAAGAACGCCACGCCGAAGGTCAGCAGCGCGGCCCCCGCGGGAAGCGCCAGCCGCAGCACCAGCCCGTCGAGCGCATCCACGTCCGAGACGATCCGCGTCAGCGCCGCCTCGCTGCGCAGCCGCTCCATTTCACGCGCGTCGCGGCGTACCAGCCGCCGCAGCAGGTCGACACGCAGCACCGCAAGCGCCCGTAGGGTCGCGTCATGGGTCAGCACCCGCTCGCCATAGCGCGCGGCGGTCCGGCCCAGCGCCAGCATCCGAACGCCCGCCGAAGGCCGGAACACGTCGAAGGCGATGCCCACGCCCGCCGCACCGGCCAGCGCCGTCGCGGTGATGAACCAGCCCGACAGGCCCAGCAGCGCCGCACCCATCAGCAGCACCACGACGGTCAGCGCCGCGCCCCGCGCCATCGCCCAGGGTGAAGCGCTCAGCAGCAGCCGAAGGATGCGCAGCAGCGGGGTCATGCGCCGACCTCCACCGCGCGGTCCATGGCGGCGATCAACGCCGGATCGTGCGTCGCGACCAGCAGCGTCCGGCCTTCGGCGCGCAGCCGTGCCAATGCCTCGATGACGGCCCGCGCGGTGTCGGCATCAAGGTCCGCCGTCGGCTCGTCCGCCAGCAGCAGATCGCCACCGGCCATGACCGCGCGGGCGATCATGAGCCGCCGCGCCTCGCCACCGGAAACACCGCTGCCGGTCTCGCCCAGCCGGGTTTCGAGCCCCTCCGGCAAAGCCTCGACCACATGCGCGGCCCCGGCCAGCCCCAGCGCCGGCCAGGGGTCGTCCCCGGTGCCACGCGGATCCAGCCAGTCCGCCAGCCGCCGGTCCGGGAAATGCGGCCGCTGCGGCAGAACCGCAAGCCGCGCCCGCCACGCATCCGCGTTTCCAGCACTCAAAGGTACGCCACAGACCTCGACCTGCCCTTCGGCCAGCGGCACCAACCCAGCGATGACCTGCAGCGCGGTCGTCTTTCCCGCCCCGCTCGGCCCGGTCAGTGCCACGGCTTCGCCCGCGCGCAACCGCAACTCCGGCAGACGAAGCCCGCCCGGCAGGTCCGCCACCGCCTCCGTCAGCCGCACCGACAAGGGCCCCGGCAACGGCCTCGCGGCAGCGCCGTCGCCCAGCAAGCGCGCCCCGGGCGCGGCGTCCAGCGCGTCCAGTTCCGCGACCACGGAAAAGCCCGCCGCCCGGTCGTGCCAGGCGGCGGCCAGATCGCGCAAGGGCTGGAAATACTCCGGTGCGATCAGCAGCAGGAACAGCCCCGAGGCCAGCGTCATCGGCTGCCCCCAGGTGCCGAAATTCAGCTCGCCCAGCAGCGAAAACCCGACGAAGACCGCGACCATCGCGACACCGATGGCGGCGAACAGCTCCAGCACGGTCGAGGACAGGAAGGCGATGCGCAGCACGGCCATCGTCCGCTGCCTGAGCGCCTCGGCCCGCGCCGCGAAATCCCCGGCAGCGCGCTCTCCGGCGCCCAGAAGGCGGATGTCTGGCAGGGCGCTCAGCCGTTCCATCAGCATCGCGTTCATGCCGCCAATCTCGTCCAGTTGCCGGCGCGAGGCGTCCTCGGCGGCCATGCCGACCAGCGCCATGAACACCGGGATCAGCGGCCCGGCGACCAGCAAAACCAGCCCCACGGCCCAGGAGTGCCAGAACGCCAGCGCCAGCAGCAGCAGCGGCAGGACCGAGGCCCGGAGCATCGCGACGTGATAGCGCGTGATCCAGGGCTGGAGCATCGGCAGTTTCTGCACCATGAGCGCGGCCATCGCCGCCGACCCATCGGGTCCCGGACTGCGTGCCGCCCGCGCCAGAAGGGCTGCACGCTCCCGCGCGATGGTCCGGTCGGCGGCCTCGAACAACAACGCCCCGGCGCGGTGCTCCAGCGCAGCCCGCAGCGCCGCGGCCAGCAGGAAGCCGAGCGCGGCCCAAATGGTCCGCTCCGCCCAGGCGCCGGACACCCACCCATCCACCGCCCAGGCGAGCGCCGCCGCCTGTACCGGCCACAACACGCCAGAGGCGAGCGATACCGCGCCCGCGCGGCGCAGAACCGGCGCCACCGGATCGAAGATCCGCGCCCGTGCGCGCGCCCGAGCGACCGCGCGTGAAGGAGGTTCCTGATGGGTCACGAGGGCTATTCCTGCAGAGGTCCGCGCGGCTGCGCAATCGCGCCCGAAGGGCCAATCGCCGCAGCGGTAAATCGGCGATGGAAAGTGTCCAAGTGACGCAGGTGTAAAAATTTTTCCAGCAAATCAACGAATCATGTAAGCTTCTCAAGCCGATCCACGTTGGGCCGGCCCTAAATTACCAGGGGGAATACCATCATGAAGACCATCGCGCTCGCTACGGCCATCACTTGCGTGTCGTTCACTTTCGCGCTTGGCCAGGCTGCGTCGCCGGCTCAGATCAACCAGGTGCAGAACGACATCGCGTCGTGCTGCGTCAACATCACGCTGCCGGATGATGTCACGCCCGAGCAGCTGGCCCAGATCCAGGCACTGCTCGAGTCGGAGCAGGCCGCGAGCGGCAACACCGATACTCTTGAGCACTCGATCAAGGACATCCTCGGGATGAACTGAGGTCATCCGGGCGGACCGGCTCGGCCGGTTCGCCCGGAGCGCACGGGCGCTGTGGGGAGCGCCCGGGCTACGCATCTCCTTGAAACAACCATTTACCGGCTCCGTCCGGATTAAAGCTCATTGTTTCGAGAACCTGTCGTTTAACGCCTCCACAATGGTCACGGTCAGCGTTTGTGCGGCCAGACCCTCATGCGGGTCTGCGACAGCCGCCCGCTTTTTAGCAGCGTTCATGTCGAACCCGTTTGGGGCTTTCAGCATCGCAAGTTCGTCCCAGCCGACCGGAACCGCAACCGGAGCCCCGGGGCGCGCCCGCACGGACCAGGGCGCAACCGCCGTCGCGCCACGCTCGTTCCGCAGCCAGTCGATGAAGATCCGCCCCTTGCGACGAGCCTTGGACATCGTCGCGACGAACCGCTCCGGCTGATCCTCGGCGAAGCCTTGCGCAACGGTCCTCGCGAAGGACTTCAGCCTGTCCCAGCTGACGGTCCGCCGCAGCGGAGCGATTAGATGCACGCCCTTTCCGCCGGTAAGCAGCGGCCGGGTTTCGATCCCGATCTCCGCCAGAAAATCCCCGATCTCCTGCGCCGCCGCCTGCACTTCAGCGAACGTCAGCCCCTCGTCCGGATCGAGGTCAAGCACCAACCGGTCCGGGCGATCCAGTCGGTCGATGCGGGCGGGCCAGACGTGAAATTCGATCGCCCCCATCTGCGCCGCGGCGAGCAGCCCCTCGGGCCTGTCGATCATCAGGTAGTCTGCCGTGGTGCCAGATTCCTCCTCGATCGCAACGCGTCCCACCTCGGCCGGGAATCCCTTGCCCGCGTGCTTTTGAAAGAAGCAGGCGCCGTCGATCCCCTCGGGGCAGCGCAGCAGCGACACTGGCCGACGGGCCATTCCCCAAAGCATGCGCCCGCCGACCGCATCATAGTAACGCGCGACATCGCCCTTTGTGCACCCGGCCCTCGGGAACACCACCCGCCCCGCGTTCGAGATCCGCACGCCTTGCAGCGTCAGGCCGTCGGTCGTCACCATCTCGACCTCCCCCGGGCCGCCAGCCGCCGCGAAGCGCCGGCTTTGCCCTGTGCCAACCTTAGGCCTGACCAGCTCCTTCGGCGAGCCCTTCGGTCGGCAGCCATCGGATGCGACGGCACACGCTCAGCCGAAGATGAACATGTCGTCCTTGAAGTCCTCAAGGTACCAACGTCCGCCCTCGGGGTTGGTCAGGCGGATAATATCCTCGCCCACGATGATCACCGCGCCGTTGATCCGGTCGCCGAGGAACACGCTGTCGGGATGATCGACCCGGTCGAAGTTGCTCAGATCGATCAGGTCGACCCCAGGCTCGAAGTCCAGGATCCAGTCGGTACGACCGTCGGGGATGAACTCGAACACGTCCGGGCCGGGCCCGCCGGTCAGCTGGTCGCGACCGCGGCCATCCACCAGCCTGTCGGCACCGGCGCCGCCGAACAGCTCGTCCGACCGGCCCATGCCCCAGATCACATCGTCGCCTCGTGTTCCGTGCAGCACCTCGGGCACCGGGCCACCGTGCACGACCTCGCCCGAGCGCGAAAGATCCACGATGAGTTCCGTGACCCCATGCTCGGCGCTAGACCCGGCGTAGATATGCGCGGTCTCACCGTCGACGACCACCTCCAGCGACGACACATCGGCGAGCGTCGTGAAGAACTCGTCCCGCACCGATTCCAGGTGCACCAGCCGCCCGCGATAGTTCAGCTCGAACAAGGTAATGCCATCGTCCGAGCCGGCGGCGACAACGAAGACCCGTCCGCCCGCCTCGAACACCTCGATCTCGTGCACGCCCTCAAACCGGGTGTGCAGCGTATCCTCCTCCTCGTCGACGAGCTTCATCATTCCGGCCTGAGAGACCCGCACCACAGAAATCGTGTCCGACTGTGCCGAGGCCATCAAGACGAACGCCCGTTCGGCAATCTGTGCCGACTCGATGTCCTGAGGCGCAGCGAACTGATCACCGACGTAAGGAATGAAGCGATCCACTAGCGAGGTGGCTCCCCAAGTGCCGAGCAGGTGGGAATGCATCCCGCCATCCAGCGCTGAGGCAGCAAAGAACATGTCGATACCGTGCAGCGACGTTACATGGAGCGCTGTCACGTCACCCAGCACCCGCCAGGGCGTGTCGTGAACCGTGCCCTTGAACTTGAATGCCCCGTTGTTGAACACCCGGTACTCGTCGAATCCTCCCGCACCGAACCTGGATGTGTAGAGGTATGTCCGACCATCTATGGTGACGGTCTCGCCCGTCAGTCCGCGTTCAAAGATCGGGTCGCCGGTCAAAACGGCAAGCTCGACAAGAGCCCCGGCCTCATCGACGTCATAGAGCGCGAAACTATCGCCATATCGGCCGAGAGGCAGGAGATGCTGCGACCCGTCCAAACCAACCTGGACCAGGTCGCTCAACCCCTCGGTCCCGAAGGCATCCTCCGGTTTCAGCACCGAGGCGAGTTCGGGAAATGCACCCGGCGCGATCCGGTAGGAAACGATGGCCCCGGTCAGCCCGGAGCCGACGAACAGGAAGTCGCCCCCGTCGGTCGAGACATACTCGACATCCGCCACGCCCATCATCGGCGCGCTGCTGTCAGCGGTCAGGACGAACCCGAACTCCACGATCGACACGATGCCCCCACGACCTGTTGGTTGTGGGTCTGATCGTCCGCGCCAAGACTGAAGCCCGGCCTAACCGAAGCTTTCGGTCACCTTAAATCTCCGTCGAATTGAAGATTAACGAATCCTCAATTCGCGCCCGTCAGGTGTTGAACAGGAAGTGCATCACGTCGCCGTCCTTGACGACATATGACTTGCCCTCGGCGCGCAATTTGCCGGCCTCGCGGGCGCCGGACTCGCCGCCGTTGGCGACATAATCGCCGAACGCGATCGTCTCGGCCCGGATGAAGCCGCGCTCGAAATCGCCGTGGATCACGCCTGCGGCTTGCGGCGCGGTGGCGCCCTGCGGGATGGTCCAGGCGCGGGCTTCTTTCGGGCCGGCGGTGAAGTATGTGGCAAGGCCCAGCAGTGCGTAACCCGCCTCGATCAACCGGTCGAGCCCCGCGCGCTCAAGCCCCATCTCGTCCAGGAACTCGCGCCGCTCCTCGTCGTCGAGCTGGGCGATCTCTTCTTCGATGGCGGCCGAGATCACGACCGTCCCGGCGCCCTGTTCCTCGGCCATCTTCGCGACGGCAGCGGACTTGTCGTTGCCCTCCGACGCGCTGGCCTCCTCGACGTTGCAGACGTAAAGCACCGGCTTCGCGCTCAGCAGCTGGAGCATGTTCCAGGCCTTCCGCTCCTCGTCCGAGACCTCGACCGTGCGCGCGGGCTGACCGCTTTCGATGGCGGCCTTGGCACGCTCCAGCAGCGACTGGGCCTGTACGGCCTCCTTGTCGCCGCCCTTGATCTTGCGGACCAGCCCGGCCATGCGCTTCTCGATGCTTTCCAGGTCGGCAAGCATCAGCTCGGTCTCGATCACGTCGGCATCTGCGATCGGGTCCACCCGACCGTCGACATGGGTGATGTCGTCATCCTCGAAACAGCGCAGGACATGGGCGATGGCGTCGCACTCGCGGATGTTGGCCAGAAACTGGTTGCCCAGACCCTCGCCCTTGCTGGCACCCTTCACGAGGCCCGCGATGTCCACGAAGGTCATGCGCGCCGGAATGATCTGCTGCGACTTGGCGATCTGGGCCAGCTTGTCGAGACGCGGATCGGGCACCGCGACCTCGCCGACGTTCGGCTCGATGGTGCAGAAGGGGAAGTTCGCGGCCTGCGCCGCGGCGGTCCGCGTCAGCGCGTTGAACAGGGTCGACTTGCCGACGTTCGGCAGGCCGACGATACCCATCTTGAAACCCATGCTACGTCTCCCGGAAACTGACGCGCCTACCTAAGGGCAGCTAGCGACAAGGGCAAGAGCGCTCACCGCTTGCGCAGCTTCCAGACCTGCTCGGCCGGGTACTGCTTGCCCCAGTCCGCCGGGACCGCGAAGGTCACGCCGGTCGCATCGTCGGGGGCATAGACCTCGCGGTAGTCCTCGACCTCGAAGCCGATGCGGCGGAACAGGGCGAACCAGTCGCCGATGGTGCGGTTGAACTCCACCCCGCCGGGCTCGACCAGCGCGTCGGTCCAGTCGACGCTGTTCATGCCACGATAGGGCCGGTGGAACACCGGCTCGACCGCATCGCCATTCGGCGGCGTGCCGACATAGGCCAGCGGGTGATTGGCCATGAACACCAGCCGCCCGCCGGGGGCCAGCAGCCTGTGCGCCTCGGGGATCCACAGGTCCGGGTCACACCAGATCGCCGCGCCGTATTCCGAGATCGCGAAGTCGAACGCCCCGTCCTGCAGCGGCACCGTCTCGGCGTTGTCCTCGATGAAAGTGATGTCCACGCCATGCTCGGAGGCCAGCCGCCGCGCGGTCGACAACTGCTCGGCCGACACGTCGATGCCGGTCGCCGACGCGCCGCGCTTCGCCATCCAGCCCGAGACATAGCCCGTTCCGCAGCCCAGTTCGATCGTGCGCATACCGGTCATGTCGGCGGGCAGCATCTCCAGCTCGGTCTCGGGGCATCCCCAGAAACCCCATTCCGGCGCGGGCGCGGCCCACAGCCGTTCGCCGGGGGCGACCCAGTGCCCGGCATAGCTGTTCCAGTAGTCGCGGTTGATCGAAACGTGCCCGCCAGTCATCGCCAGCCCCCCAAAAGCCTTTCCATTCCGCGCGCAGCCTAGCCGCAATCCGCGCTCGGGCAAGCCGTGCGGACCACGCGAGGCCCATCGCCACCTTGATTTTCCGCGCGTCATGCCGCAAACCGCCAAGGTTCCAACCAAGAGGGCCGGGCATGAGCAGGATCGAGGCACGTTTCGCCGAGCTGAAACGCGACGGGCGCAAGGCCTTCGTCGCCTATGTCATGGCGGGCGATCCGGATTACGAGACCTCGCTGGAAGTCGTGCGCGGCCTGCCCGCCGCCGGGGTCGACATCATCGAACTGGGCCTTCCGTTCACCGACCCGATGGCCGACGGGCCGGCGATCCAGCTGGCGGCCAGCCGTGCCCTCGAAGCCGGAATGACCCTGAAGAAGACGCTCGATCTGGCCCGCGCCTTCCGCGAGCAGGACGACAGCACCCCGATCGTGCTGATGGGCTATTACAACCCGATCTACTCGATGGGCGTCGAGACCTTCCTGGTGGAAGCGAAAGAAGCCGGGATCGACGGGCTGATCATCGTCGACCTGCCGCCCGAAGAGGATGACGAGCTGTGCCTGCCCGCCGCGAAAGCCGGGCTGAACTTCATCCGGCTGGCGACGCCGACCACCGACGACAAGCGCCTGCCCAAGGTGCTGCAGAACAGCTCGGGCTTCGTCTATTACGTCTCGATCACCGGGATCACCGGCGCGGCGGCGGCGAACGCCGCCAAGGTCGGCCCCGAGATCGCCCGGATCAAGGCCGCCAGCGACCTTCCGGTCTGCGTGGGCTTCGGCATCCGCACGCCCGAGGCGGCGCAGGAACTGGCCTCGGTCGCCGATGGCGCCGTCGTCGGATCGGCCATCGTGCAGGAACTGGCAGCGGGAAAATCCCCGGCCGAGGTGCTGGCATTTGTCAGGACACTGGCCGACGGCGCCCACAAGGGCTGAGGCCGCGCGCTGGGCTGGCGGGGGGCCTCCGGCGGGGATATTTTTCGGAAAGTGGAAGGCGGGCGCGCGCCCGGATTTCGGGCCCCGAAAGTGGCGCCGTGGCGCGTTAACGAAGTTTTCAGGAAGTTTTCAACTTAAATATCATGGGCTTAAGGGGGTTTTCACGATGAAAACCCCCGTTTTCATGCCTACTCGGCGGCCAGTTTGCCGTGTGGCTGCCACTGCATCGGGCCCAGCGGCGCCGGGACCTGGTGCTCGAAGATCAGGTTCGACAGGTCGAGGTCGTGAACGTCGTTCCGGCCGCACAGGGCGAGGGTCAGTTCCAGCTCGCGGCGGATGACTTCTAGCGTGCGGGTCACGCCCTCGCGGCCCATCGCGCCCAGCCCGTAGAGGAAGGCGCGGCCGATATAGGTGCCCCGCGCGCCCATTGCGACGGCCTTCAGCACGTCCTGCCCCGAGCGGATCCCGCCGTCGATATGCACCTCGGTCCGGTCGCCCACCGCGTCGACGATCTGCGGCAGCACCGTCAGCGAGGACATCGCGCCATCGAGCTGCCGCCCGCCGTGGTTCGAGACGACGATCGCGTCCGCGCCCTTGTCGGCGGCGATGCGGGCGTCCTCGGGGTCGAGAATGCCTTTCACGATGAACTTGCCGCCCCAGTGGTCGCGGATCCAGTCGATATCGTCCCAGGTCAGCGTCGGGTCGAACTGGGCAGCAGTCCATTCCGCCAGCGTGCCCATGTCATCGACCCCCTTGGCGTGGCCGACGATGTTTCCGAAGCTCCGGCGCTTGGTCTGCGCCATGCCGAGGCACCAGCGCGGTTTCATCGCCATGTTCACGAGATTGGCCAGCGTCAGCTTGGGCGGTGCACCGAGGCCGTTCTTCAGATCCTTGTGCCGCTGCCCCAGCACCTGAAGATCAAGCGTCAGCACCAGCGCCGAACAGCCCGCCGCCTTGGCGCGGTCCAGCAGGCTCGCTGCGAACTCGCGGTCGCGCATCACGTAAAGCTGGAACCAGAACGGGCTGGAGGTCGCGGCCGCCACATCCTCGATCGAGCAGATCGACATGGTGGACAGGGTGAACGGTACGCCGAACGCCTCGGCAGCCTGCGCGGCGAGGATCTCGCCGTCGGCGTGTTGCATGCCGGTCAGGCCGGTCGGGGCCAGAGCCACCGGCATCGAGGCCGCCTGCCCCGCCATCGTGGTCGCCAGATCGCGCCGCTCCATGTTGACGGCAACTCGCTGGCGCAGCCGGATCTTGCTGAAATCCGAGGAATTCTCGCGGTAGGTCTGCTCGGTCCAGGAGCCGCTGTCGGCATAATCGTAGAACACGCGGGGCACGCGGCGTTCGGCCAGCTTTCTCAGATCCTCGATGCATGTGATGACGGGCATGGTCATCGTCCTCCCGGCCGGCCTTTTTCTGAAACGCGCGCATCCTGCGCCCGGCAGCGGGGGAAGGCAAGAAGCGGCGGGCGCGGCGAATCCGCCTTGCAATCCGGCGGAGATGGCGTAAAAGGCAGCCTTCGCGCGAGGGTTCCACCCTTGGAGGGCCTCGCGTCGTCATATTTCTGGAGGTAAGACCATGGCCGAGAACAACGTTCTCAACGCCACGGCGCGCGCGGGGACAGGCAAGGGGGCCGCCCGCTCGGCACGTCGTGAGGGCCTTGTGCCCGGTGTGATCTACGGTGGCGGGACCGATCCGCAGCCGATCAACGTCAAGTACAACGAGCTGTTCAAGCGTCTGAAGGCGGGCAAGTTCCTGTCGACGCTGCTGACCATCTCGGTTGACGGCAAGGAAGAGAAGGTCATCTGCCGCAACGTCCAGCGCGACGTCGTGAAGGACCTGCCGACTCACGTCGACTTCCTGCGCCTGAGCGCCCGCTCGCGCATCAACCTGCTGATCCCGGTCGAGTTCGTGGGCGAAGACGAGTGCCCCGGCCTGCGCAAGGGCGGCGTGCTGACCATCGTGCGCAACGAGGTAGAGCTGAAAGTGACCGCCGGGAACATCCCCGAGAGCGTCACCGCCAACCTGGCTGGCCTGAACATCGGCGACACGCTGACCATCTCGGCGATCGATCTGCCGGAAGGCACTCGCCCGATGATCACCGACCGCGACTTCATGATCGCCAACATCTCGGCTCCGTCGGGCCTGGCTGCTGCCGACGACGATGAAGATGGCGAAGGTGCCGAAGCCGAAGCGGAAGAAGCACCCGCCGAGGGCTGAGGTCTTTGAGACCACGAGAATCGATGATGCGCCGCCCATACTTGGGCGGCGCATTTTCTTTTGCGGGTCTCAAAGGGGCGGTTCAGCCCTCTGGCCCTTCCCAAATCTTGGGCCCAACCGCTGGAAGCAGCCGGCGAGCGGTCATACTGCTGATATGATCGTCATCGACGAAAAGCGGCACACCATGCTCGTCGTGGAGGGCGCAGGCGTACTGGTCGCAGAACAGGTCGGCCAGCGAGACATATTCGACGTTGGGGTTGGAGGCCGCGACGCGTGCCAGGATTGCCTCGGAGCGCCCCGCCCGCCTGTCGTAGTCCGACCGGCTCAGGGTTCCCAGTTCCGGCCAGCCCAGCAGACTGTTCAGAAACGTGACCCGCGGCACGTTCCAGCCGACTTCCGGCGTCGGCCCGAGCAAGACGACATCCCGCCCCGCAAGGCGCAAGCTCTCGGCGAGGTCGAGCAGCCCGGCCTCCACCAGCGCCGGATTGCCATCGGCAGCCGGGGCGTGTTTGGGGTCGCCCGCCCATTCCAGAACCACCGTCCGCTCGGCCTCGCCGCCGTAAGTCTCGCCTTCGACGGACAATGGCCAGCGCGCAGCCAGTATGACGAGGCCCAGATCGTCTCGTTCGGCGAGGAACTGCGCCACAGCCTGGTTCATCGCCGAGCAATCGCGATCTGCCGGTTGGCGCCGAACAGCAGGAATCGGCGGGCAGGCGATCTGACCGACGAAGAGCCCGCGCCGTCCCGCGTTTCGGGCCGCAAGGTCTATCCCCGGCAGCATCTCTGCGGCGTGGCTGTCGCCCCAGAAAAGGAAATCGACCGGCGCACCGGTCTCGCCCGCGACGCCGATCTGACAGAGCCCGACCTCGGGCAGTTTGCCGAAGCACTCGGCCCGGCGCGGGTTGCGATCCTCGGCTGCGGCGATGATGTCGAGGGCGGACGCCTTGTCCGGCAATGCCGCCCCCGAGGTTCTCAGGTAGACCATGCCACCGGCGAGCATGACCACCGCACCGGCCGTCGCGATCATCGGCGCGGCGGCCTTGCGCACCGGACGGTCCCGGTGCCGGAACGGAGCTTCGATGTAGCGGTAGGACAGCCATGCGGCCGCGAACGCGGCGGCGACTGCCGCAAGCTTGACCGTCAGGGGCAGGAACACGCCGCCGTAGGCGTTCCTGAGGAAGGCCAGGATCGGCCAATGCCAGAGGTAGAGCGAGTAGGAGATGAGACCCACCCAGACAAACGCGCGCCAGGAGAGAAGGGTGACAATGCCGCTCGGCTTGCCGTTTCCGCCAGCCCAGATCAGGACGGCGGTTCCGAGGACCGGCGGCAGCGCCGCCAGCCCAGGGAACGGAGTCCTCGCGTCATAGAGCGTCGCCGGCAGGAGGATCGCCAGCAGACCCACGAGCCCGAGCCAGAACCGAACCCGGCGGCGTCGGGGCGGACCAGCGCGGACGAGGGCCACGCACGCGCCCGCCCCGAGTTCCCAGGCGCGAAAGAAGATCAGGTAGAAGACCGAGTCGGGTATCCGAGGCAATGCCACGACTGCTGCCAGAAACGACAACACGGAGAGGCCCGCGATGCTCCAGAGTGCGCCCGCGCGGCCATACCGGCCCAGAAGCGCGACCAGCAGCAGCGGGTAGAAGATATAGAACTGCTCTTCGACCGCGAGGGACCAAGTGTGGAGCAGGATCGCAAATTCGGCAGAGGTGCCAAAGTAGTCCAGACTGTTCAGGAAATAGACGTTGGACAGGAACAGTCCCGTAGCGAGTGCCGACGATCCGAGTTCGTTGAAGTCGCCGGGAAGCAAGAGGAAATAGCCCGCCAGCAGGGAGAACGCGACAACCGCCGCCAGTGCAGGCAGTATCCGCCGCGCCCGCCGGCGGTAGAAGTTGGCGAGCGTGAAACGGCCCGCCGCCACGTCCTCGCGTATCAGGGAGGTGATGAGATACCCAGAAATGACGAAGAAGACGTCAACGCCGACGTAGCCTCCGGAAAACCCCGGAAAGCCCGCGTGAAACAGCACCACCGGTAAAACCGCCACCGCGCGCAGCCCGTCAATGTCAGCCCGATACTGCAATCACGCTCCCCGTCTCGCGCGCCGCGGCGGCGTATCCCTCTGGCGCACGGCCGGAACGCCGCGCCTGCCGGCGAAGATTGCAGTCGGGCGACCGGCTCGCAACCGCTTCGAAGATTGCGCGACGGCCGCAAACTTGTATACCCACGCACAAAATCCGGATGAGGAAACCATGCTGATCTTCGCCGGGCTCGGCAATCCCGGGCCGAAATATGCCGGGACGCGGCACAATATCGGTTGGATGGCCGTCGACGCCATCGCCGAGGCCCACGGGTTCCAGCCCTGGCGGTCCAAGTTCCAGGGGCAGGTCGCCGAAGGGCGGCTGGGCACCGAGAAGGTGCTGCTGCTGAAACCCGAGACCTTCATGAACCTTTCCGGCCAGTCGGTGGGCGAGGCAATGCGGTTCTACAAGCTGGAACCGTCAGACGTGACCGTGTTCCATGACGAGCTGGACCTTGCCCCCGGCAAGGTCCGGGTGAAGACTGGCGGCGGGCATGCCGGGCACAACGGGCTGCGCTCGATGCACCAGCACCTCGGCGCCGAGTATCACCGCGTGCGGCTGGGGATCGGGCATCCGGGCGACAAGAAGCTGGTCTCGAACTACGTGCTGAACGATTTCGCCAAGGCCGAGCAGGACTGGCTGGACGATCTGCTGCGCGGCGTGGCCGACGGCGCGCCCGCGCTGGCTTCGGGCGACAGCGGCAAGTTCATAAACGCTATCGCGCTGCGCATGGGCAAGGACCGCAACGCCGCGCCGAAAGCCGGGCCGAAGCCCTCACCGAAGGCGGACAAGCCCAAGACGCCCGAGCCTGAGGTGGACGACCGCTCGCCCCTGCAGAAGTTGGCGGACAAGTTTCGCCGGTAAAGCTTGCGGGAACGGGGCGATTACGGTAATCGGCGCGCCTGAAGTCTCCGCAACCTTCTAAAAAACGGAAACCAAATCCATGAACAAGGGCCTTTGGGCCGGCGTCGCGGCAATGGCCGCGATCGTCGTACTATCCAACATCCTCGTGCAGATCCTGCTGGGCGACTGGCTGACCTGGGGTGCGTTCACCTATCCGTTCGCCTTCCTGGTGACGGACCTGATGAACCGCCTGTATGGCACCGCCGCCGCGCGCAAGGTGGTCTTCGTCGGGTTCGCCGTGGGCGTCGTCTGTTCGATCATCGGCAGCCAGATCCCGGGCGAGTTCGGCCCGCTGGTCAGCTTCCGCGTCGCCATCGCCTCGGGCACGGCCTTCCTGGTCGCGCAGATGATGGACGTCGGCATCTTCGCCGCCCTGCGCAAGGGGGCCTGGTGGCCCGCGCCGCTGGTCTCGTCGGTGATCGGTGGGGCAGTGGATACGGCGCTGTTCTTCTCGCTGGCGTTTTCGGCGCAGTACACGGCGATCAACCCGGCCGAGGACGTGTCCTGGGCGAACGAGGCGCTGCCGCTGCTGGGCATGGGCCCGGTCGCGCCGCTGTGGGTCTCGCTGGCGGTCGCGGACTATTTCGTGAAACTGGGCGTGGCGCTGGTGGCGCTGGTCCCGTTCCGCGCGGTCGTCCTTCGCCTGCGTCCCGCGGCCGTCTGACGGGGCGCGCGAAAAAGCGTTTTGACATTCGGATCACCTGTGCAAGGCTGAAGGCAACCGCAACAGCTGAAAGGAGGTGATCCAATGTCGATTGAGATTTTGGAGCAAGGTGTCGGGTTCAAGCGGGAGTGGTCGTCCTGACGGACAGCTCCGGCAGTTCTGGCCGCGCCGCTTAAGGTACGACCTGCCAGGCCCTGCCTCCGAAACTCAAGCCAATGACAGGCCGCGCCCCGTGCGCGGCCTGTTTCTTTTTGCCGCGGCGGCGATATGTTCACGGCCATGTTGCGCATCAATGACGATATCGAGATCCAGGACTGGGAACTGACCGAGCAGTTCGTGCGCTCTTCCGGGCCCGGCGGGCAGAACGTGAACAAGGTGTCCACGGCGGTCGAGCTGCGCTTCGAGGCCGAGCGTTCGCCCAGCCTGCCGCAGCATGCCAAGGCCCGGCTGCGCCGGCTGGCCGGCAGCCGCTGGACCAAGGAGGGCGCGGTGGTGATCTTCGTCGACACCCACCGTAGTCAGGCGCGCAACCGCGAAGAGGCGCGGGACCGGCTGGCCGAGTTGGTGAAGAAATCGCTGACGCGGCCCAAGAAGCGGATCCCGACGCGGCCCACGCTGGGCTCGAAACGTCGGAGGCTCGAGGCCAAGGCGCGGCGCGGCGTCATAAAGGACCTGCGCGGCAAGGTCGATCCGGACTAGTGGCCGCCACGAAGAAGGGGGCCGCGGACGGCCCCCTTCAGGTTTTCTGCCCATAGGTCTGCCTTTCTCGGCAGGGCTTACTCGGCGGGGGCGGCTTGCACACCGCGGTTCATCGGCCCGCGGCGCTGCATGTCATCGGCGTTCAGCACACCGTCGCCGTTGCGGTCGCGGCGCTCGACGATGTTGGTGAACTCCTCGCCGAACTCCTCGACGGTCACGGCGCCGTCGCCGTCGTCGTCATGGGCCTGGAAGCGGTCCACCATGCGCTCGCGCATGGCGTCGAGCCAAAGGGCCTCGTACTCCTGCAGGTTCAGCGATCCGTCGCCGTCGGCGTCGAACTCGGCCAGTTGGGCGGCGCGGGCGGCGTCGATCTCGTCCTGGGTGATGTCGCCGTCGCCGTTGGTGTCGAACTGCTCGGCGAAACGCTCCATCATCATGGCGCCGCGATCGCCGCGCATGCCCTTGCCGCCGCGATGGCCGCCATGGTGCCCGCCATCCTGCGCCGCGTGCGCCATCCGTTCGCCACCGCCGCGCGGGCCGTCGCGGTCTTGCGCAAGCGCGAATCCGGCGGTTGCGATCACGAGGGCCGAAGCGGTGACGGCAAGGATGCTGCGATAGGTCTTCATTGGTCTTGTCCTCCAGTTTGCGCGGCCGGCACTGCCCGCCGCTTGCATGGAGTATTACGGAGGCCGCCGGGGTTTCCGTCGCTTGCCAATCTCGGCCCGGCACGGCAGGGTGCCCGCAACTGACGCGCCGGAAAGGGAGAGCCGCCATGAGAACCCGTGCCGCCATCGCCACCCAGGCAGGAGCCCCGCTCGAGATAACCGAGGTCGAGCTTGACGGCCCCCGCGCCGGCGAAGTCCTGGTCGAGGTCAAGGCCACCGGCATCTGCCATACAGACGAATTCACCCGCTCGGGCGCGGATCCGGAAGGCATTTTCCCCGCGATCCTGGGCCATGAGGGCGCAGGCGTGGTGGTCGAGGTCGGGGAGGGCGTGACCAGCCTGAAACCGGGCGATCACGTGATCCCGCTCTACACCCCCGAATGCCGCGAGTGCGAGTACTGCCTGAACCCCAAGACGAACCTCTGCCAGAAGATCCGCTCGACGCAAGGCGCGGGCCTGATGCCCGACGGAAGCTCGCGGTTCCGGACGCTCGATGGCGATCCGATCTTCCACTACATGGGCTGCTCGACCTTCGCCAACCACACGGTGGTGCCCGAGATCGCGCTGGCCAAGGTGCGCGAGGACGCGCCCTTCGACAAGATCTGCTACATCGGCTGCGGCGTGACCACGGGCATCGGCGCGGTGATCAACACCGCCAAGGTCGAGATCGGTTCGCGCGCCATCGTTTTCGGGCTTGGCGGTATCGGGCTGAACGTGATCCAGGGCCTGCGGCTGGCGGGCGCGGACCAGATCGTCGGCGTTGATCTGAACGCCGACAAGAAGCCGATGGCGGAACGCTTCGGCATGACCGATTTCGTGAACCCTGCAGAGGTCGAAGGCGATCTGGTGGCTTACCTGGTGAACCTGACCAAGGGCGGCGCGGATTACACCTTCGACGCCACCGGCAACGTCAACGTCATGCGCACGGCGCTCGAGTCGGCCCACAAGGGCTGGGGCGAGAGCATCATCATCGGCGTGGCGCCGGCAGGGGCCGAGATCTCGACCCGCCCGTTCCAGCTGGTCACGGGCCGGGTCTGGAAAGGCACCGCCTTCGGCGGCGCGCGTGGCCGGACCGACGTTCCGAAGATCGTCGACTGGTACATGCAGGGCAAGATCGAGATCGATCCGATGATCACCCACACGATGCCGCTGGAGGACATCAACAAGGGTTTCGACCTGATGCACAAGGGCGAGAGCATCCGATCGGTGGTACTTTATTGATCTGCGCCGCGCGGGCTGAAACGGGGGCCTCCGGCGGGGATATTTATCGGAACATGGAAGGCGGGGCGCGGTCGGCCCCCCGCGGCGCTATGGCCGGGGGCGCCTTCCACGTTCACGGTCATCGGCGTCCCCGCCTGTACCGCAGTCTCAGCATTGCCCGCGTTTACTTAACAGCGCGTTACCGCCTTCCATGTTCTACAAATATCCCCGCCGGAGGCGGCGGCGCGACTGCCACATGCGAACCTTCGGGAGATGGCACCCATGGCTGACCAACCCACTCCGCTGCTTGCGGTCCTGATCGATGCCGACAACACCTCGTACAAGGCCGCGACCGCGATATTCGAGGAGATCGCAACGCTGGGCGAAGCGAGTGTGCGGCGGATCTACGGAGATTTCTCGTCCTCGGCGATGCGCGGCTGGTCGAACGAGCAGGCCGCGCTCGGGATCGTGCCGCATCACCAGCCGGCGAACACGGTCGGCAAGAACGCCAGCGACATCGCGCTGGTGATCGATGCGATGGACCTGCTGCACACCGGGCGGTTCGACGGGTTCGTCCTTGTCAGTTCGGACAGCGATTTCACCCGGCTGGCGCAGCGCATCCGCGAGCAGGGCAAGGATGTCTACGGCATCGGCCAGCAGAAGACACCCGAGGCGTTCCGCATGGCCTGCAAGCGCTTCATCTTCATCGAGAACCTCGGTGGGCAGTCCGAAGCCCCTGCGCCCGACACAAAGGGCGAGACCATCGCGCGCGGCCTGCAACTTCTGCGCAACGCCTTCCGCGACGTCGAGGATGACGAGGGCTGGGCGAACCTCGGGGTCGTCGGGCAGCAGCTGTCGAAGCGCTATCCCGATTTCGACCCCCGCACCTATGGCTATCGCAAGCTGATCGACCTGGTCCGGGCGGCCAACGAGTACGAGGTCCGCTCGGAGGGCAATGCCCATTACGTCAAGCTGAAGCCGCGCCGGCGCAAGTCCGGCGGCTGACATGCTGGAGATCTTCCTCAAGACGCTGCCCTTCTTCCTGGTGGTGGGCTGCGGCTATGGCGCGGCGCGGATCCGGCTGTTCGGGCCCGCCGAGGTGGCAGCGCTGACGAAATTCGTCTTCTACTTCGCGCTGTCGGCGATGCTGTTCAACTTCGCCTCGGAGCTGCCCTTTGAGGAGATCTTCAACCGCGACCTCGCGCTGGCCTATTTCTTCGCCACTCTGACGCTGTATCTGGTCGTCACCGTGGTCGCACTGCGCCGGGGTGTCGGTTTCGCCGAGGCCGCGATCGAGGCGCAGTGCGGCGTGATCGGTAACGTGGGCTTCCTTGCCCTGCCGATGCTCACCGTCCTGTTGGGCCCACAAGCGGCCGGCCCCATCCTGATGATCCTGAGCGTCGATCTGATCTTCTTCGGTTCGCTGATCGTGGTGATCCTCGTCGCCGCGCGCGGGGGCGTCGGGTTGGCTTTGGCGGGTCGCGTGATCACGGGCCTGCTGAAGAACCCGATGGTCATGTCGATGGCGGCGGGCCTGCTCTGGTCTGCGCTGGCGCTGCCGATCCCCGGCGCGGCGGCGGATTTCCTGGACCTTCTGGGCGGCGCGGCGACCCCTGGTGCGCTGTTTGCCATCGGCGCCTCGCTCGCTGCGCAGTCGGCAGAGCGGTTGAGCGTGGCGCTCTGGCTGAGTGCGTCGAAACTGGCGCTGCATCCGCTCGCCGTCGGGGCGCTGGCCTGGTACGTGTTCGCGCTGCCCGCCGAGCTGGTCGGGGTAATGATTGCCGCCGCCGCCATGCCGACCGCAGGGAACGTCTATATCATCGCGCAGCATTACGGGGTTGCGCCGATGCGCGCCTCGTCCACCATTCTCGTGTCCACGACGATCAGCGTCGTCACCCTGTCGGCGGTGATCGCGCTGGTGAACTGAAGGAGCCTGCCCATGGAAACCCTTTCGGAGATCCGCTGTTTCGAAGGCGTGCAGGGCGTCTATCGCCATGACAGCGACGTCTGCGGCTGCCCGATGACCTTTGCGGTCTACCTGCCGCCCCAGGCCGCGCTGCGCCCGGTGCCCGTGCTTTGGTATCTGTCGGGGCTGACCTGCACGCACGAGAACGCCATGACAAAGGCAGGCGCGCAAGGCTGGGCGGCGGAGCATGGCGTCGCCGTGGTCTTTCCCGATACGTCGCCGCGCGGCGAGGAGATCGCCAACGACACCGCGTTCGATCTGGGTCAGGGGGCGGGGTTCTACGTCGACGCGACCGAGGCGCCCTGGGCGCCGCATTTCAACATGTACAGCTACATCACCCAGGAGCTGCCAACGATCCTGTTCCGGAACTTCGACCTGGAAGAGGGCGCGCAGTCGATCTGCGGGCACTCGATGGGCGGGCACGGCGCGCTGACCATCGCCCTGCGCGAGCCCGAGCGGTTCCGCTCGGTCTCGGCGTTCGCGCCGATCGCGCATCCGACGGCCTCGGACTGGGGGCGCAAGCAGTTCTCGGCCTATCTCGGCGCGGACGAGAGCAAATGGGCGGCGCATGACGCGACCCTGCTGATGCGTGAGAGGGGCCTGGACCTGCCGTTGCTGATCGACCAGGGCACCGACGACCAGTTTCTCGACCTCCTCAAGCCGGAGGCGCTGGCCGCCGCGATTGCGGAACGCCGCCAGCCGGCGATCCTTCGGATGCAGAAGGGCTATGACCACAGCTACTTCTTCATGTCGTCGTTCTTCTCGGACCACATGGCGTTCCACGCCGAGGCGCTTTACGGGTGACGATCTACGTCGATGCCGACGCCTGCCCGGTAAAGGCCGAGGTCCAGCGGGTGGCCGCGCGCCACAAGCGGGCCGTGAAACTGGTCTGCAATGGCGGGCTTCGGCCGGTCGCCGATCCGCTGGTTCAGGTGGTCGTTGTGCCCGACGGACCGGACGAGGCCGACAAGTGGATCGCCGATCATGCCGGGCCGGGGGACGTGTGCGTGACCGCCGACCTGCCTCTGGCCGCCCGCTGCATCGAGGCGGGCGCCAGGGTCATTACCCATGACGGGGAGCTGCTGACCGAGAAGAACATCGGGCCGCGGCTGGCGACTCGGGACCTGATGGCGGATCTGAGGGCCTCGGACCCGTTCCTGCAGGGCGGCGGGCGACCATTCTCGAAGGCGGACCGCTCGCGGTTTCTCGACCGGTTGGAAATGCTGCTACGGCAGTCCTAGCCCAGGCGGAAGTGACGGGCGACGTGCCAGGCGTCGCCCGAGCTGCCGAGGACCTCGGCGGCGTGCGCGGGGTCGAGCCAGAGCGCGCGGTGGCCTGCCTCGTGCGGCGGGCCGAGGCGCAGGCCAGGGGCGCACAGGTAGACGTGGCAGACCTTCCGGGCCCAGAGCTTGTACTCCGGCATCCAGGTATAGCGCTGGTATATGCCGAGGCGGCGGCGGATGCGGATCGTCCAGCCGGTTTCCTCGCGCGCTTCGCGGACCAGGGCCTGCACGGGCGTCTCGCCCGGATCGATCCCGCCTCCGGGCAGCTGGATCTCGAGCCAAGGCTGCGATTGTTCGGTCACCAGTAGGCCCTCACGGCCCGCGATGATGCCGTATGCACCGGGGCGGTCGGTGTAGCGGATGCCCGGTCTTGGGGGCTGGCCGAAACGTCTCATGGCGCAAGCCTGTGCCCCGAACCTGCCCGCGGCGCAAGGGTTGGCAAGCCGCTCTCAGGTTACTATCTGGGTGACTTCCTGGCGATCTTGCGCCAGTAAGGAGCTTAGCCATGACCACCGCAGAAGCCATCGCGTGGGACGACACCGTCCTGCCGTTCCAACTTGACCGGGCGGATATCCGCGGCCGGGTGGCCCGGCTCGACCGTTCGCTGCAGACGATCCTGGACCAGCACAGCTACCCTGTGCAGGTCGAGGCGCTGGTGGCCGAGGCCGCCTTGCTGACGGCGTTGATCGGGCAGACCATCAAGCTGCGCTGGAAGCTGTCGCTGCAGATCCGCGGCGACGGGCCGATCCGGCTGATCGCGACCGACTATTTCGGCCCAAAGAAAGAGGGCCAGCCGGGCCGCGTGCGCGCCTATGCCAGCTATGACGAAAGCCTGATCTCGCTGCACCCCGGCGAGCCGTTCGAGATGCTGGGCAAGGGCATGTTCGCGATCCTGATCGATCAGGGCGAAGGCATGGTGCCCTACCAGGGGATCACGCCACTGACGGGCGGCTCGCTCGCCGCCTGCGCCGAGACCTATTTTGCGCAGTCCGAGCAGCTGCCGACGCGGTTCGCGCTGGCGATGGCGCAGGCCTCGGTACCCGGTGGCGACAAGGCCGCGTGGCGCGGCGGCGGGGTGATGGTGCAGCACATGCCCAAGGCCTCGCCCTCGGTCGCGCAGGAAGGTTCGGGCGAGGGCGGCCTGCTGACGCGGGACGACCTGCTGGACGGTGGCGATGCCGAGAACTGGAACCGGGTGAACACGCTGCTGGACACCGCCGAAACGACCGAGCTCATTGGGCCGCATGTCACGCCCGACAGCCTGCTGGTCCGGCTGTTCCACGAAGAACAGCCGCGCGTCTTCGACGTGCAGCCGGTGCATTTCGGCTGTACTTGCGGACCTGAGAAGGTGGTGCAGTCCCTGTCGATCTACTCGGCCAAGGACATCGCCCATATGACCACTGACGAGGGCAAGGTCACCGCCGACTGCCAGTTCTGTGGCGCACACTATGAATTCGAGCCCGAAACGCTCGGGTTCGAAGCGAAAGAGTGACATGAGCGGGGCCGCCCGAATGGCCGCCCCCGTTTCCGGCGCGGCTTCGGTCGCGCCGGACTTCCGCACGCTCGAACGCGCGCTGCGCGGTCCCTGGCCCGGCGATTCCTCGGATTTCGACCTGGCGCCGGACGTGAAGGCCGCCCTGCCCCCCAATCGCAAACTCAAGCCCGCCGCCGTGCTGATTGCCCTGGTCGAGCGCCCGGACGGGCCCGGGGTTCTGCTGACCCGGCGCTCGCGCCGCCTGAAGGCGCATCCGGGGCAGATCGCCTTTCCCGGCGGACGCGTGGACGATGACGACGCCAACAACTGGGCCGCCGCCCTGCGCGAGGCCGAGGAAGAGATCGGGCTGGACCCGACCCTCGTGACCTCGCTGGGTGTGATGCCGCGACACGAGACCGTCACTGGCTTCGACGTCGAACCGCACGTGGGCCGCGTTGCCCCCGGCTTTGCCGTGCGCGCGGCCGAGGCCGAGGTCGCCGAGGTGTTCGAGGTGCCGCTGGCCTTCCTGCTGGACCCGAGCAATTTCCAGGTGCACGAGCGGGACTGGCAGGGCCGCAAGCGCGCCTACTACGCTGTGCCGTATGGCCCCTATTACATCTGGGGCGCGACCGCCCGCATCCTCAAGACGCTGTCGGACCGGGTCAACGCGTCGTGACGCGGATCACCGCAGACTGGGTGACCGCCCCCGGCACGTCCTCGGTGATGCGGGTGCTGACGGACGCCGGACATCAGGCGTATTTCGTGGGCGGCTGCGTGCGGAATGCACTGCTGGAACGCCCGGTCTCGGACATCGACATGGCCACCGACGCCCACCCCGAGCAGGTGCTGAAACTGGCCGAAGCTGCCGGGATCAAGGCGGTGCCGACCGGCATCGACCACGGAACCGTCACGCTGGTCACCGACGAGCCGCATGAGGTGACCACCTTCCGCCGCGACGTCGAGACCGACGGGCGGCGTGCGGTCGTCGCCTATTCCAAGGATATCGCCGAGGACGCCGCGCGGCGGGACTTCACCATGAACGCGCTCTACGCCGACGGAACGGGCACGGTGGTCGACCCGATCGGCGGACTGCCGGACCTCAATGCGCGTCGCGTGCGCTTCATCGGAGACGCTGCCGAGCGCATCGCCGAGGACGGCCTTCGCGTGCTGCGCTTCTTCCGCTTCAGCGCAATCTACGGCGATCCGGCGCAGGGGCTGGACCCCGAGGGGCTTGCTGCCGTGGCCGAGGCCGACGAGGCACTGGTCCCGGTCAGCCGGGAGCGAATCGGCAGCGAGGTCGCGAAGCTGCTGGGCGCGGAAGACCCGGCTCCCGCTGTCGCCGCCATGGCGCAGACCGGGATTCTGGCGCGGGCGCTGCCCGGCGCCGTCGCGGACACCCTGCCGGTGCTGGTGCATCTGGAGGGGCGGGCCGGGGTGCCGATCCGCTGGCTCCGGCGACTGGCGTCGCTGGGCAATGGCGACCGGGCCGATGCGCTGCGCCTGTCCCGCGCCGATGCCCGGTACCTGGAGCATGTACGGGAGTGCCTTGACGGCGCCCTTCCCGACCACGCCGCCGCCGAACGGTTCGGGGCCGAGGTCGCCGAGGATGCCGCGCTGATCCGCACCGCTTCGCTTGAAATGCCGCTGCCGCCGGACTGGCGCGACGGAATCGAGGTCGGCTCTACAGCGGTCTTCCCGCTGTCGGCGCGAGACCTGATGGATGTCTACCACCCGGGGCCGGAGCTTGGCGCGGAGCTGAAGCGCCTGCATTCAGCCTGGGTCGAAAGCCAGTTCACATTGGACAAGGCGGCGCTGCTGGCTCAGGCGGCGCGGCGGCCATAGCCCTCCATCCGATCGAGCCATTTCTGGCGACCCGAGGGGTCCTCGGCCTCGACGGTACCGACCAGCGAGTCGCGGATCGGACCAAACCCGGCGAAGCCCAAGATGTTCCGGCGCAGGCTTTTCAGGCTGTGGGCGAAGAAGAAGTAGCGATAGAAGAACGCCGGCATGCCCATCGTCACCACCACCCGCGCCGAGCGGCCCTTGAGCTTCGGCGTCCATCCTTTCGCGGTGATGTCGAAGGCGAACTCTTCGGTGAAGACACGCTCCAGCCAGGCCTTCAGATGCGCTGGCATGGTTCCCATCCAGAGCGGATAGATCAGGACGACATGCTGCGCGGCGATGATCGCCCGCTGCGCCTCGGCCGCGTAGTCCGGACCGCCGCCCGCCTTCCACTCCGCCGGATCGCGCAAGGGCACGACATCGACTGCGCCCACGTCGAGCATAGTGACCCCATGCCCCGCCGCCTCGGCGCCCTTGCGGTAGGCCTCGGCCAGCGCGTGGCAGAAGTGCGGATGCGTGCTGTCCGGATGGCCCTGTATGATGACGATGTCGGTCATTCCGTCCCCCTCGGCTGTCAGGGGGTGACAGTACAGATGCCAATCCGGTCCCCCATGATCTGGGTCAAGCCGCTTCGCCGTTGTTCGAATCGCATGCATCGGGTAGCGTGAACATATAGCGAACATCGTTAATCATGGGGGATACGATGCCAAGCGATACTCTGAAATCCGTGGCCAATCAGCTGGTCGAGAACTGCCGCACCCAGAACGAGGAAAAGGGCCTGAACGAGCTTTACGCTTCGGACGCCGTATCGGTCGAAGCGTCCGATTTCAGCGGAGCGGGCCGTGAAACGAAGGGCCTTGAAGGTATTCGCGGCAAGCACGCCTGGTGGGCCGAGAATTTCGAAGTGCATGGCGGCAGTGTCGATGGCCCCTACCTGCATGGCGACGACCAGTTCTCGGTGATCTTCGAGATCGACGCGACCGAGAAGGCGTCGGGCAATCGCACCCAGATGAAGGAGGTCGCGGTCTATACCCTGAATGACAAGGGCAAGATCGCGCACGAGGCGTTCTACATGCAGGTCTAGCCCTGCGGGTCGGGGTCCAGCCTGCGGGGGCCCGACCCTTCCGTGCCCAGATGATCGTCCGCGTTGTAGAGCGGGCAGTGCTTCACCGAGAGGCATCCGCAGCCGATGCAGTAGTCGAGCTTGTCGCGTAGCCAGACAAGCTTGTCGATGCGTTCGGTCAGCGACGCACCCCAGCGCTCCGACATGGCCTTCCAGTCGTGGGTGTCGGGGGTGCGGTCCTGCGGCAAGGCCTGAAGCGCCTCGCCGATCTCGGCCAGCGGCACGCCCAGTTTCTGCGCGACCTTGATGATGGAGACATGACGCAGCATCGCCCGGTCATAGCGGCGGTGGTTGGCCGCCGTGCGCCAGCTGCGGATCAGGCCGAGGCTTTCGTAGTAGTGCAGCGCCGAGACCGCCACACCGGTGCGGGCGCCCAGCTCTCCGACAGAAAGATCGGCGCTGCGGCGTTTCGTGGACACATTCCGGGGCAAAGACGCTTGACCTCAAGTGGACTTGAGGAAGCAGGTTACCCGCCAAACGATTCGATGCAAGGAGCATTCCGATGACGCATGTCGCCCGCAGCCGCCCTGCCCGCTTCGGCTGGACCGCATGGCTCGTGACCCTCTTGCAGGACTGGGTGGCACGCCGCCGCCACCGGCGCACGCTGGTGCGTGCATCCAGGCTGGACCCGTACCTGCGCAAGGACATGGGGCTACCAAGTGTCGAGGACCATAGCCCCCGCGACAGGTTCCACAGCTTATGGTGAGGGGGTCAGGGCCATTTCGCGACGGGCGGCAGGCTCATCAGTACGGCCTCGGGGTTGTGCCCGGTGTGAAGGCCGAACTGGGTGCCGCGGTCATAGACCAGGTTGAACTCGGCATAGCGGCCGCGCCTGACCAGCTGCCACTCGCGGTCAGCCTCGGTCCAGGGCTCCCTCAGATGCCGCTCGGTGACCGGAATGAAGGCGTTGAGGAACGCTTCGCCGACATCGCGGGTGAAGGCGAAGTCCGCCTCCCAGTCGCCAGTGCAGTGATCGTCGTAGAAGATACCGCCGACGCCGCGCGGCTCGTTCCAGTGCTTGATCATGAAGTACTCGTCTGCCCAGGCCTTGAAGCGTGGGTAGTAGCCGGGGTCGTGCCGGTCGCAGGCGGCCTCGAGCGCGGCGTGGAAATGGGCGGTGTCTTCGGCGTCCTCGACCATCGGGTTGAGATCGGCACCGCCGCCGAACCACCAGGCGCCGGGGGTCCAGAACATCCGCGTGTTCATGTGGACCGCGGGCGTCTTGGGGCTGCGCATGTGGGCGACAAGGCTGATGCCGCTGGCCCAGAAGCGCGGGTCCTCCTCGAGACCGGGGATTTCCTTGCGGGCGGTCAGGCTTTTCTGCGCCCGGTCGCCCAGTTGGCCGTAGACGGTCGAGATGTTGACGCCGACCTTCTCGAACACCCGGCCCTCGCGCATGACGGACATCACGCCGCCGCCGGCGTCGGCCTCGCCGTCCGAGGCGCGGCGGGTTTCCTTGCGCGTGAACCGGCCGGCAGGAAGGTCCTTGTGCGGCCCCCAGTCCTGCGCGTCCTCGATCGCCTCGAACGCGGCGCAGATGCGGTCGCGCAGCTCGGTAAACCAGGCAGAGGCGCGTGCCTTGCGGTCGTCGAAGATGTCGGTTTCCGTCATGCTCGGCCCCTTCCGTCGGATCGGGCGGCACTCAAGTCCGCCGGTTGCGCGCTGTCAACCGGATTGAAGGCTGACAGGTCGTCGCATTTCGTGTATCAGCAAATCGACTCAAGACGGAGGTATGTTGATGATAAACTGCTGGATCCCAAAGCGACGCTGACAAGCCGCTCCAGCAGGGGCGCGTCCGCCGCCCTTCTTTCATCAACCTGAGCCTTTTTCCAAAGACCGCTGTCGTCTTTCCGCCCGTCCGGAGTCTGTCATGTTCCGCCGTTTCGAGAACCTAGTCGATCCTTTCCAGCCATTCGAGGCGCACACGCCGCCTTCGACCCTATGGGCCTACTTGAAAACGCAGTATGGCCCGTTCCGCAAGGTGCTGGTCTGGCTAGCCTTCTCCGGCGCGCTGGTCGCGCTGATCGAGGCCGGGCTGATCTTTTATTCCGGCCGGGTCGTCGATCTGCTTTCGGCGACGCCCGCCTCCGAGTTCTGGTCCACCCACGGGCTCGAGCTGCTACTGGCGACCGCTTTCATCCTGCTGCTGCGGCCGATGGCGATTACTTTGAATCACCTGCTGCTGGACCAGACGCTGGCCTCGAACATGCAGGACCAGGTGCGCTGGCGCGCGCACAAGCACCTGCTGGGCCAATCGACCTCGTTCTTCCAGAACGATTTCGCGGGGCGGCTGACGAACCGGGTCATGCAGATGGGCCCGGCGGTCGAGGATTCGACCTACATGGCGTTCGAGGGCATCTGGTTCTCGGTCACCTATGTGCTGGGCGCACTGATCGTCCTGGGCGAGACCGACTATCGGCTGGCGATCCCGCTGGCGATCTGGCTGGCGATCTACATGCTCTACGTCCGGTCCGTCGCGCTGCGCGTCGCCTCGGCGTCGGAGAAGACCTCGGACGCGCGGTCGATGGTGACGGGCCGGGTGGTCGACGCCTATGCCAACATCGAAAGCGTGAAGCTGTTCGCAAACGGCGACCGCGAAGAGCGCTATGTCCAGTCCGCCATGCGGCGGCACCGGCTGCGGTTCCAGCGGTTCTTGCGGCTGATGACCGAGTTGTCGCTGAGCCTGACCGTCCTGAACGGCCTGCTGATCGTCGGCGTGCTGGGCCCGGCACTGTGGCTGTGGACCGCTGGGATCGTGACCGTGGGCGAGGTGGCCGCCGCTTCGGCGCTGACGATCCGGCTCAACGGCATGAGCGGCTGGATCAGCTGGGTCACCATCCGCCTGTTCGAGCATTCGGGTGTGATCCGCGAGGGGCTGCGCTCCATTGCGCATGCACACACCGTGACCGACCGGCAGGAGGCACCACGCTTGCAGGTCACCGAGGGTCGGATCGCGTTCCGGGGCGTCAGCCACCACTACGGCAAGGGCCAGGGCGGACTGGACGGGATCGACCTGACCATCGAGCCGGGGCAGCGCGTCGGGCTGGTCGGCCGTTCCGGCGCAGGCAAGTCGAGCCTGGTGAACCTGCTGCTGCGGTTCCGCGACCCCGAGCGGGGCGAGATCCTGATCGACGGCCAGCGGATCCGCGACGTCACCCAGGACAGCCTGCGGGCGCAGATCGGCATGGTGACGCAGGACAGCTCGCTGCTGCACCGGTCGGTGCGGGCGAACATCCTCTACGGCAACCCCGGCGCGACCGAAGCCGAGATGATGCGCGCCGCGCGGCGGGCCGAGGCGGACCTGTTCATTCGCGACCTGGCCGATCCGCAGGGCCGGCGCGGCTATGACGCCCATGTGGGCGAGCGCGGCGTGAAGCTTTCGGGCGGCCAACGGCAGCGGATGGCGATTGCCCGGGTGATCCTGAAGGACGCCCCGATCCTGGTGCTGGACGAGGCGACCTCGGCGCTGGATTCCGAAGTCGAGGCCGCGATCCAGGACACGCTCTACGGCGTGATGGAGGGCAAGACGGTGATCGCCATCGCGCACCGGCTGTCGACCATCGCGCGGATGGACCGGATCGTCGTGCTGGACCAGGGCCGGGTGATCGAGGACGGCACCCATGACGTGCTGCTGGCGCAGGGCGGCATCTATGCCGGGCTGTGGGCGTGGCAGTCCGGCGGGTTCCTTGGGACCGAGGCTGCCGAGTGAGGCGGCTGGACGCCGCCCGCCCCGCGCTAGATAGTGATCCGTGCGCCCCAATGCGCGCGGATCGCCAGCGACCGGCCAGCCACGCCGCACCTGCCAAATCTGACTATCCCTAGGCCCGGAATTTTCCGCATGTTCGCATTCTCTAGCCTGATTGCCCCATTCCAATATGCCGACGGCCCGCCGCCGGGCGGCAGTCTCAGGGGATTCGTCACCTGGGCGCTTGCCGGTGCATGGCGGTGGATCGGCGCGGCCGCGGTTCTCAGCGGCCTTTCGGGACTGACCGAGATTGCCTCGGCCTTTCTGATCGGCTGGGTGATCGACGATGCGCTGGCGCATGAGGGCGGTGGATACCTGGCCCAGCAATGGCCGATCCTGCTTGCCGTCGCCGCGTTCTACCTGTTCCTGCGCCCAGCGATCCTGGGACTGAGCGCAGCGATGTCCTCGCTGACACTCGGCCCGAATATCACGCCTTTGGTGCTGACCCGGCTCTACCGGCATGTCCTGGCCCAGCATATCCAGTATTTCGACGACGATTTTGCGGGGCGGATCTCGCAGAAGGCGATGCAGACCTCGCGCGCCGTAGCCGAAGCGGCGATCGAGATATGCAACACGGTCGTTTTCGCAAGCGCCACGCTTATCGGCGCCGCGCTGCTGGTCGGCGGCATGGACTGGCGGCTGGCGATCCTGCTGCTGGTATGGCTGGCGGCATATTTTGCCCTGATCACCTATTTCCTTCCCCGTATCCGCACGCGCGCGAAGGCGCGGGCCGGGGCACGGGCCGGCGTGACCGGGCAGGTCGTCGACACGCTTTCGAACATGAAGACGGTCAAGTTGTTCGCGCACACGGATCGTGAAGAGCATGCCGCCCGCCAGTCAATTGGCAGGTTTCGAGGCACGGCACTGGACTTCGGGCGGCTGTCGACACGGTTCCGCATCCTGCTGAACATCATTGCCGGGGCCCTGCCCGTGCTGATGATCGGCGGTGCGCTGATGTTGTGGGAAAGCGGTGCCGCAACGGCGGGTGAAATTGCGACTGCCGGGATCATCTCGTCCCGGATCGGGCAGATGACGGGATGGGTCAGCTTTACCGCCATGGGCATCTTCTCGCATATTGGCGAGATCGAGGACGGGATGAAGACGCTGACCCCGCCGCCCGCCGTCATCGACAAACCCGATGCGGTCGAGATCGGCGCGCTTTCAGGCGAGATCGTCTTTGATGACGTGACCTTCCACTATGGGCGCGGGCGCGAAAGTGGCGGGCTGAACGGCCTCAGCTTTCGGGTCGCCCCGGGCGAAAAAGTGGCACTGGTCGGCGCCTCGGGCGCAGGCAAATCCACCGCGCTTTCGCTTCTGCTGCGGCTCTACGACCGTGAGGGCGGGCATATCACAGTGGACGGGCGGGATGTCTCGGACGTGCAGCAGGAAAGCCTGCGGGCGCAGATCTCGATGGTCACGCAGGAAACCGCAATGTTCAACCGCTCTGCGCGAGACAATATCCTCTACGGTCGCCCCGATGCCACTTCGGAGCAGGTCGAGGACGCCGCGCGCCGCGCCGAGGCACACGAGTTCATCGAGTCCCTGCGCGACATCCAGGGGCGCGAGGGTTATGGCGCGCACCTGGGCGAGCGCGGCGTGAAGCTGTCAGGCGGGCAGCGGCAACGCATCGCGCTGGCCCGTGCGATCCTGAAGGACGCGCCCGTGCTGCTGCTGGACGAGGCGACCTCGGCGCTGGACAGTGAGGTCGAGGCCGAGATCCAGTCGGCGCTGGAACAGGTGATGGAGGACAAGACCGTGATCGCCATCGCACACCGTCTGTCCACCATCGCACGGATGGATCGGATCCTGGTGATCGACGAGGGCCGCGTGGTCGAGGAGGGCACCCATTCCGATCTGTTGAAGAAAGGCGGTCTTTACGCGCGCTTCTGGAACCGGCAATCGGGCGGCTTCCTGAACCTGGAGGCTGCCGAGTGAACGACGCGTTCGATCCGCCCGTTCGTCTGGATCAGGCACTGGTCGCCCTTGGCCTTGCCGACAGCCGCGCCCGCGCCGCCGAGATGATCCGCGCAGGCGCCGTGACCGTGGACGGTCAAACCGTGTTGCGCGCCTCGGCCAAGGTGGGGCGGCAAAAGGTGGCCGTGACCGGCGAGACCAACCCGTGGGTTTCGCGCGCGGCGCTGAAGCTGGTCCATGCGCTGGACCGGTTCATGCTGTCGCCACAAGGCGCGCGGGCGGTGGACGTAGGCGCTTCGACCGGGGGCTTCACCGAGGTGCTGATCGCGCGCGGCGCGGCGCATGTGATCGCGGTGGACGTGGGCCGGGGGCAATTGCACCCGAAGCTGCGGGATCACCCGAAGATCGACTTGCGCGAGGGTGTGAACGCCCGCGATATGGATCAGGCCATATTGGGCCATCCCGACTGGGTGGTGAGCGACGTATCGTTCATCTCGGCGACCAAGGCTCTCGGTCCTGCATTGACCGCCGCACGGCAGGGCGCGACGCTGGTCACGCTGGTCAAACCGCAGTTCGAGCTGACACCTCAGGACATCGGCAAAGGCGGCATCGTCAAGGACGAGGGACTGCGGCGCAAGGCGCTGGACGATGTCTCGGCCTGGGTCGAGGCTCAGGGGTGGGAGCTGCTGGGCAGCACGGAAAGCCCGGTGCCCGGCAGCGATGGCAATGTCGAGTGGCTGCTGGCCGCGACGAAACGCTAGAGCCGCTTGAGATAGGCGCGCAGCACCTGCTCCAGCTTGGTTGCGCCGATCGGGGCCATCTTCTTGGTGTGTTCGTGGCTGAGCACCTCGGTCGACATGCCGGCGGCCATGTTGGTGATGTTGCTGACAGCGGCAACCCGCAGACCCAGGAACCGGGCGATGATGACCTCGGGGACGGTCGACATGCCGACGGCGTCGCTGCCGAGGATGCGCAACGCGCGGATCTCGGCCGGGGTCTCGAAGCTGGGGCCCGAGTACCATGCATAGACGCCGGTGTGCAGGGTGACTGAGGCGCGGCGGGCGGCATCCGCCAGCGCGCCGCGCATCTGCCGGTCATAGGCGTCGCCCATGTTGACGAAGCGCGCGTCGGTGGTTTCGCCGATCAGCGGGTTCAGCCCCGAGAAGTTGATATGGTCGGACAGCATCATCAGCTCGCCCGGCCCCATGCCGTCGCGCAGCGAACCGGCGGCATTGGTCGCGATCAGCTGCTCGGCGCCCAGTGCCTTAAGCACCTCCAGCGGTAGGCGCATGGCGGTGGGATCGCCCTTTTCGTAGTAGTGCGCGCGACCGCCGAAAACGGCGACGCGCACGCCTTCGAGATTGCCGATCACCAGCTTGGGTGAGTGCCCCGAGACACCCGCATGCGGGAAGCCGGGCAGGTCGGCATAGTCGATCGCCACCCCGTCCACGCTGTCGGCCAGCCCGCCGAGGCCCGAGCCCAGAATCAGGCCCAGGCGCACGGGCTCGCTGCCCGCCCTGGCGGTGATCGTGTCCAGCAGTTGCTGCATCCTAACGTTCCTTTACATAAGGCACGCCGCCGGCCTTGGGCGGGATCGCCTTGCCGATGAACCCCGCCAGGATCACCACGGTCAGGATGTAGGGCAGCGCCTGCATGAACTGGACCGGGATCACGAACAGACCGATATCGACGTTCTGGTATTTCGAGCCGATCGCCTCGAGCAGGCCGAACAGCAGACACGCGCCCAGCGCCGGATAGGGCCGCCACTTGGCGAAGATCAGCGCCGCCAACGCGATGAAGCCGCGACCGGCGGTCATGTCCTTCACGAACCCGGCCGCCGATGTGCCCATCGACAGATAAGCCCCCGCGATGCCGCACAGAACACCCGCGATAAGCACCGCCGAATAGCGCATCCGCACCACCGAGACGCCCGCCGTGTCCACCGCACCGGGATTCTCGCCCACGGCGCGCAGGCGCAGGCCGAAGCGGGTCGAGAACAGGGTCCAGGCGGTCAGCGGCACGGCCAGAAGCGCGACGTAGACCAGGATCACCTGCCCCGACAGCACGTCGCGATAGAACGGGCCGAGGATCGGGATGCCGCCGAGCGTGTCCGCCAGCGGCAGGTCGAGGCCCGAGAACCGCGCGTTGCCCGTCAGCTGCGGCGTCTGCCCCCCCATCGAGAACAGCGACTCGCCGATCAGCACTGTCGCCCCGGCGGCCAGAAAGTTGATCGCCACACCCGAGATCAGCTGGTTGCCCCTGAGCGTGATCGACGCGAACCCGTGCAGCAGCGCCATCAGGATCGAGGCGAAGATCCCCGCCAGGACGCCCATGATCGCAGCGGTCCACCCAAGACCCAGCCCGGAGATCTGACCCGGGAACGGATCGGCCACGTAGGGCGCGGCGGCCCAGGCGGCGACGGCGGCGGCGGCGAAGGCGGCGGCCAGCATCTTACCCTCGAGCCCGATGTCGAAGATCCCAGACCGCTCCGAGAATAGGCCCGCCAAGCAGGCCAGCAGCAGCGGCGTCGCGTTGCGCAGGGTGCTGTCGAACAGCTGGAATATCTCGGCCAGTTCCATCAATTGGCCTCCTTCCGCATGCGCAGGAACAGGAACAGACGCTCCATCGGGAAGCGGACCATGTTCTCGAGGCTTCCGGTGAACAGGATCACCAGCGCCTGGATGGTCAGGATCATCTGGCTGGGGATCGAAGGGATCTCGAACGCCAGTTCCGCGCCGCCCTGGTAGAGCACCCCGAACAACAACGCCGCGAGGATCACGCCAACCGGGTGCGAGCGACCCATCAGCGCCACCGCGATCCCGACGAAGCCCGCGCCCTGCACGCTGTCGAGGTTCAGCCGCTGCAACTCGCCCAGCACGACGTTGATCGCCATCATCCCTGCCAGCGCGCCCGAGATCAGCATGGTGACCATGATGATCCGGAACGGCGCAATACCGGCATAGACCGCGGCCGGTTCCGACTGGCCGAAGGCGCGCAACTCATAGCCGAAGCGGGTGCGCCAGATCAGCAGCCACAGCAGGAAGCAGGCCAGCAGTGCCAGCAGCAGGCTTATGTTCGCAGGCGTGCGCGCCATCTCGATCCCGATCCAGTCCGCCATCTGGTCGAGCCGCGGGATATGCGCCCCTTCGGCAAAGCGGCGGCTTTCCGGCGCCATCGAGCCGGGCACCTTGAAATAGGCGTTCAGCACATAGATCAGCAGCGCGGCGGCGATGTAGTTGAACATGATCGTGGTGATCACGATATGGCTGCCGCGCTTGGCGTTGAGATAGGCCGGGATCGCCGCCCAGGCGGCCCCGAACAGGCTGGCCCCGATGACCGCCAGCGGCAGAACCAGAAGCCAGTGCGTCTGGTCCAGTGACAGCGCGACGATGGCGACGCCGATGCCTGCGACGCCGGCCTGCCCCTCGCCGCCGATATTGAAGATCGACGCGTGGAAGGCCACCGCGACGCAAAGCCCGGTAAAGATGAAACTGGTCGTGTAGAACAGCGTGTAACCGATGCCATAGTCCGACCCCAGCGCGCCCTGGATCATGATCCGCATGGCCCGCAGCGGATCCTCGCCAATGAACAGCACCACTAGGCCCGCGACAAGGAAGGCCAGGAACACGTTGATGGCCGGGATCAGGAACAGGTCCACCCAGCGCGGCATCGTCTTCATGCGGCGCCCTCCTTCGGGTCGATGCCGGCCATCAGCAGGCCCAGTTCGTTCTGGTCGGTTTCGGACGGCAACCGCTCGCCGCTGATCTTGCCGTCGAACATCACGACGATCCGGTCCGAAAGGCCCAGGATTTCGTCCAGTTCGACCGAGACCAGCAGCACCGCCTTGCCCCGGTCACGCAGGGCGACGATCTCGTTGTGGATGAACTCGATCGCGCCGATGTCCACACCGCGGGTGGGCTGGCCGACCAGAAGCACATCCGGGTCGCTCTCGACCTCGCGCGCGATGACGATCTTCTGCTGGTTTCCGCCCGAGAAGTTGGCCGCCGCCAGGTCGCAACTGGGCGGGCGGATATCGTATTTCTCGATTTTCTCGCGGGCGTCGTCGCGCATCGCGCGGCGGTCCATCAGGAAGCGGTTCTTCTGGTACTGCGGACGATCATGATAGCCGAAACAGGAATTCTCCCATTCGGCGAAGGGCATGATCATGCCCAGCCGATGCCGGTCCTCGGGGACATGGGCGATGCCCCGGTTGCGGCGGTCCTTGCCGTCGTCGCCGCCCTTCAGGTCCAGCGTCTCGCCGTTCAGCGTGACGGTGCCACCCGACGCCTCGGTGATGCCCCCGAGCACTTCCAGCAGCGCGGACTGGCCATTGCCGGCAACCCCGGCGACCCCGAGGATTTCACCGGCGCGCAGATCGAGGTCGATGCCCTTCAGTCGCTCGACTCCGTCGCGGTCGGTGACGCGAAGGCCCCGGATTTCCGCCAACGTCTTGCCAGGCTGCGCCGGTTTCTTGTCTACGCGCAGCAGCACCTGGCGGCCAACCATCAGCTCGGCCAGTTCCGCAGGGCTGGTCTCGGAGGTCTTGACCGTCGCCGTCATCTCGCCGCGCCGCATCACGCTGACCGTGTCGGTGATCGCCATGATCTCGCGCAGCTTGTGCGTGATCAGGATGATCGTCTTGCCCTCGCGGCGCAGGCCCTCGAGGATGCGGAACAGGTGGTCCGCTTCGGCGGGGGTCAGCACGCCGGTGGGCTCGTCGAGGATCAGGATGTCGGCCTGACGGTACAGCGCCTTGAGGATCTCGACCCTCTGCTGGAAGCCCACGGCGAGGTCGTGGATCACCGCGTCGGGATCGACCTCAAGCTCGTATTCATGGGCCAGTTCGGTCAGCAGCTTGCGCGCCTTCGAAAGCGAGGGCTTCAGCAGCCGCCCGTCCTCGGCCCCGAGGACGACGTTCTCCAGCACGGTGAAGTTCTGCACCAGCATGAAATGCTGGTGGACCATGCCGATGCCCGCCTTGATGGCATCGTCGGAATTGTGGATCTGGGTGGGGACCCCGCCGATGCGGATCTCGCCCTTGTCGGCCTTGTAGAAGCCGTAGAGGATGGACATCAGCGTCGATTTACCGGCGCCGTTCTCGCCCACGATCCCATGTATCGTGCCGCGCGCCACTTTCATCGAGATGTCCTTGTTGGCCTGAACCGGGCCAAACGCCTTCGAGATGCCGATCAACTCGATGGCGGGTGCGGAAGGGGCAGCCGTTTCCGGCTGCCCCGAGATGTCTTCGGTGACGCTCATCTGCCTCAGTTCACCGGGCAGCTGTCGTCGGCAGTGTAGTCGTGGACCTCGACCTCGCCGGAGATGATCTTGGCCTTGGCCTCTTCGACGGCGGCGGTCATCTCGTCGCTCAGCAGTTCCTCGTTGTTCTCGTCAACGGCATAGCCGACACCATTCTCGGCAAGGCCCAGGACCTGCACGCCCGGCTCGAAATTGCCGTCCATCGAGGCCTTGAACGCGTCATAGACGGCGACGTCCACACGCTTGAGCATCGAGGTCAGGACCTGACCCGGATGCAGGTAGTTCTGGTTCGAGTCGACGCCGATCCCCAGCGCGCCGTTGTCGGCGGCGGCCTGCAGAACGCCGCGGCCGGTGCCGCCGGCGGCGTGGTAGACCACGTCAGCGCCCTGATCGATCTGGCTTTTCGCCAGCTCGCCACCCTTCACAGGGTCGTTCCAGGCCGCGCCGGTCGTGCCGGTCATGTTCTGGATCACGGTGGCGTCCGGGTTCACCGCCTTGACGCCCTGAACGTAGCCGCAGGCGAACTTGCGGATCAGGCCGATGTCCATGCCGCCGACGAAGCCGACGGTACCCGACTCAGAGGCCATCGCCGCCAGAACGCCCACCAGGTAAGAGCCCTCGTGCTCTTTGAAGACGACCGAGCGGACGTTCGGCAGGTCGATCACCGCGTCGATGATCGTGAACTGGGTGTCCGGGAACTCGGCGGCAACCGCTTCCATGGCGGACTGCTGCGCGAAGCCGGCGGCGACGATCGGGTTGTTGCCCTGCTGGGCGAAGCGGCGCAGGGCCTGCTCGCGCTGCGCGTCCGACTGGATCTCAAACTCGCGATATTCGATGTCGAACTCTTCCTTGAAGCGCTCGGCGCCCTCATAGGAGGCCTGGTTGAACGAGCGGTCGAACTTGCCGCCCAGGTCGAAGATCACGGCAGGATTGAAGTCCTGCGCGTAGGCGGCAGTCGTCGCGCCCAGTACGGCAGCAGCGCCCACGAGCGCGGATACGAATTTCATCGGTCAACCTCCACAGTTGGTTTCTGCCGTCGCCCTTCCGTGTGCGGATGGTGTCTCTGGCGGATGCGAAACTGTGCACAGTAAGGCCGAGAGGCCAAGGCCGGTCAATGACTTTTCAAGCGTATCCCTGCGGCAATCAGGGCTTGGCGGCCAAAGACTTGCCCATCACCAGCGCATGCACGCGAACGGTGCCGCGATCAATGTAGTAGTCCTTGCGATGCCCCCGCTGCACGAAGCCCGCGGCAGCATAAAGCGCCCGGGCCGCCGCATTGGTTTCGGCCACCTCCAGAAACAGTTCCTCGACGCCTTGGGAAACGAGGTGCTCGTCCAGCCGGGAAAGCAGGCCGGCCCCCACGCCGCGGCGGCGCGCCTCGGGTGCGGTGCAGATCGTCAGCAGTTCGGCTTCGGGACCGGCGATGCGCGCAACCAGGAATCCGGCCTCGTCCTCGGTCAGCAGCAGGACCGACGGACTTGCGAGCAACTCGATGAACTCCTCGGCGGTCCAGGGGCGAGGCGGGCCTGGAAAGGCTTTGGCGTGCAGAACCGCCAGCGCCTCAGGCGTCATCGAGAATTGGCGGAGGCGCTTCGGATGGCAGCGCCGCATCGGCCGCGCGCATGTAAAGCGGCGCCGGGGCGGAAGGATCCTGTATCATCGCCGCAGCGAAGGCGAAGGCTTCGGGGTCGGGTACCTCGGTGTCGGGTCCTGCCTTGAGCGAAAGATCGTCCGCGATCTGCTGCGCCCTGTGGCCCAGAACCAGCGTGTTCTCGGGCAGGTCGAACCCGCGCAGTTCGATCGGATCGGCGATGCGCGGGTTCATCTCGGCCGAGCCGTAACCCTTGAGGTAGAAGCGGCCACGGCGCCCGTCGAGGACGACCAGCAGAGGCCCGGAGTGCTCATGGGCGAGGGCATCGAAGGTGCTGACCCCAATGGATGGAATATCCAGTGCGAGCGCGAGGCCCCGCGCGGCGGCGACGGCGATGCGGATGCCAGTGAAGTTGCCGGGGCCGATCCCGACGGCGATCGCGTCAAGCTCGCGCCAGCCCAGCCCCGCGATTTCCAGCGCGGTCTGGGCCATCGGGACCAGGCGTTCCGCCTGGCCCCGGTCCATGCCCTCGGAAAGGGAGCAGAGCACTTCGTCCCGCTCGGTCACGGCTACCGCGCAATGGGGTCCGGCCGTGTCGAGCGCGAGGATCTTCATCGTCGGATCAGGCCGCCACCGGGCGGACTTCCGTCACTTCGGGGATGTAGTGCCTGAGCAGGTTCTCGATCCCCATTTTTAGCGTCATGGTCGACGACGGGCAGCCCGCGCAAGCACCCTGCATGTGCAGGTAGACCACGCCACGCTCAAACCCGTGGAAGGTGATGTCGCCACCGTCCTGCGCCACGGCGGGACGCACGCGGGTATCCAGCAGCTCCTTGATCTGGCTCACGATCTCGCCGTCGGGGCCGTCATGGTCCGCATGGCCGACCGAGCCGCTGTCGCCCTGCATCACAGGCTGACCGGACTGGTAATGCTCCATGATCGCGCCAAGGATCGCCGGCTTGATATGCGCCCAGTCCACGGTGTCCTGTTTGGTCACGGTCACGAAGTCGGGGCCGAAGAACACGCCGGTCACGCCGTCAACGCCGAACAGGCGGCTGGCAAGCGGCGAAGAGCCCGCGGCCTCGGCCGACGGAAAATCAGCGGTCCCGGCGGGCAGGACGGTCTCCCCCGGAAGAAACTTCAGCGTCGCCGGGTTCGGCGTCGATTCGGTCTGGATGAACATCGTCTGCCTCCAATCTCACAGGCACCCAATCTGGGCATCTTGAGAAATTAAGTCAAGCATCTTGGAACGTTTCTAAACTGACCCGCGGGATCACGTCACCGCGATGATGTCTTCCTTGGTCATGTTGCCCGGAACGATGGTGACGGGCACCGGCATTTCGCTGACCCGGCGTCCGGCAAGTTCCGTCACGAGCGGGCCGGGCCCGTCGCCCTTGGTGCCCGCGCCGAGCACGAGAACACCGATCTCCGGGTTCTCGCGGATGTGCTCGATGATTTCTCGGGCCTTCTCGCCCTCGCGGATCACCAGCGTCGGGGTCACGCCCTCGACCTTTTCCATACGGTCGCGGAACACCTCGAAATGCGCCTCGATCTTCTCGCGGGCTTCGGCCCGCATGACCTCGCCCACACCGATCCAGTGCTGGAACTCCTCTGGGGCGATCACCCCGAGTAGTTCCACACCGCCGCCAGTCTTGGCGGCGCGCAGCGCGGCGAACCTCATGGCGTTGAGGCACTCGGGCGTATCGTCGAGCACCACCAGAAACTTGCGCATCCCCGTCTCCCTCACTTCCGGCGCATCGTGGTCGAAGCGGGCGGGATGCGCAAGCGGCTCACCGGCTTCGGATGAAGCCGACGATCTCGTAGGTCCGGTCGAGGATCGGTTCGGCGATTTCGGCGGCGCGGTTGGCGCCATCGCCGAGGATCCGGTCCAGTTCGGCCTTGTCGCCCAGCAACTCGTCCATCTTCGCGGTGATCGGCGACAGTTTCGCCACCGCAAGATCGGCCAGAGCCGGCTTGAACGTACCGAACTGCGCGCCCGCGTACTCCGCGATCACCGCCTCTGCCGAGGTCTCGGCCAGCGCGGCGTAGATGTTGACCAGGTTCCGCGCCTCGGGCCGGTCCTCGAGGCCCTTCAGGGTCTCGGGCAACGGCTCGGGGTCGGTCTTGGCCTTGCGGAATTTCTTGGCGATCGTGTCCGCGTCGTCGGTCAGGTTGATCCGGCTCATGTCCGAGGCGTCGGACTTGGACATTTTCTTGGTGCCGTCGCGCAGGCTCATCACGCGGGTCGCCGCGCCCGAGATCATAGGTTCGGGCAAAGGGAAGAAGTCGGGCGCACTATAGTCGTTGTTGAACTTCGCCGCGGTGTCGCGCGCGAACTCAAGGTGCTGCTTCTGGTCCTCGCCCACGGGCACGTGGGTGGCGTGATAGGTCAGGATGTCGGCCGCCATCAGCGCGGGATAGGTGTACAGTCCCACGCTGGCGTTTTCCGTGTTCTTCCCGGCCTTGTCCTTGAACTGGGTCATGCGGTTGGCCCAGCCGATCCGCGCGACGCAGTTGAAGATCCAGGCCAGCCGCGTATGCGCCGGGACCTGGCTCTGGTTGAACAGGATCGACTTCTGCGGATCGAGCCCGCAGGCGATGTAGGCGGCGGCCACGGCGCGCGTCGCGTCGGCCAGTTCCTGCTGCCCCGGCCAGCCGGCAGTGATCGCGTGCAAGTCGACCATGCAGTAGATGGTCTCGCAATCGTCCTGCTGGAAATCGACAAAGCGCTTCACCGCGCCCAGATAGTTGCCCAGGGTCAGCTTGCCCGTGGGCTGGACGCCGGAGAAGACGCGCCGAGTGTGATTTGCCGTGGACGTTTCGTCCGTGGTGGCCTCGCGCATGGAATTCGATCCGGAGTTGTGATTAAACCGCGGCGCTTATCGCCCCGTGCCCGATCCGCGTCAACAGGCCGGCTTACAAGGAGCGCCCGATGTACGATCCGAACCACAACGCCTCGCCGATCAACCCGATCCCGCCGGTGGTGCTGGGCATGGTAGCGATCATCGCCGTGGTCGAGATGGCCTTTCAGCTGGGCGCGCGCGGCCTGATCGGCGGCCCAACCGCGATCCAGTGGCGGGTACAGGCGCTGCAGAGCTTCGCATTCTACGACACCATCTGGCATTCCTTCACGGCAACCGGCACCCTGCCCGCCGGAAGCTGGTGGCGATTCCTGACCTACCCGGTGGTGCACGCCAGCTTCACCCACGCGCTGTTCGCCTGCGTGCTGCTGCTGGCGTTGGGGAACTTCACCGCCAGGATATTTCGCCCGGTCGCCTTCGTGCTGGTTCTCGTGGCCTGCACCATTGCGGGCGCGGTCGCGTTCGGGCTGACCAGCGACGCGGGCGCGCCGCTCTACGGGGCCTATCCCGTCGCCTACGGCCTGATCGGCATGTACACTTGGTGCCTCTGGACCATGGCGGACCGGATGGGTCGCAATCCCTATGCCGCGTTCCAGCTGATCGGCATTCTTGTCGGTCTGCAGCTGCTCTTCGTGGTGATCGAGGGACGGTGGTACAGTTTCTTCGCCGAGATCGCGGGCTTCGTGACCGGCTTCGTGCTGGCCGCCCCTGCCGCGCCGGGCGGGGTCCAGAGGCTGCGGGCCAAACTGCGCGGTCGCTGAGCGATGGGGCCGCGTTTCCTGATCATGATGAGCCGCTGGGCGCGGAACCCTCCGTCACCGCACAAGGCGCTGGTGATCGCGATCGTCCTGGGGATCACGCTCGCCGCAGTCGTGGTTGAGAAGACCATCGGATGGCCCGACGCGCTGACCGTCGAGCCGCGCAGCAATCGTATCGTTCGCTAGCCCCGGCGCATCATCTGTCGCATGTCAGTCGCAGTGAACGCGCCCGTGCCGTGGACCGTCAAGGCGTAGACCACCGCACCGCCCAGCACGATACCGACCAGCCCCAGATAGCGCATGCCGCTCGCTTCGAGCACCGGGCCGAGACCCCAAGCCATGGCCGCTATCACCGCCGCCATCACCGCCGAGGCCGCCAGCATGCCCAGCGCCGAACGGCGCAGCCGGGCATCGGGGCGGATCCCGCCTTCGATGCGGCGGGCGCCGCGCAGCAGCAGGAAGAACATCACCCAGCCCGCCGTCGTCGTCGCCACGGGGGCGGCGAGATAGCCCATCACCGGAGCAAGCCCGATGGCGAGCACGGCGTTCACCACCATCGCCACCACGGCATAGCGGAACGGGCTCCGGGTGTCCTCGCGGGCGAAGAACACCGGCTGGACGACCTTCTGCAGAACGAAGGCCGGCAGGCCGAGACCGTAGATCGCCAGCGCCGCCGCCGTCGCGGCGCTGTCCTCGGGGCCGAAAGCGCCACGTTCGAAGAGGACCGAGACCAGCGGGCCGGGGATCACGATCAGCGCCGCCGCCGCGGGCAGGGTCAGCGCGAGGGTGAACTCGGCGGCACGGTTGATCGTCGCCACGCTGCCGCTTTCGTCCCCCGCCGCCAGACGGCGCGAGAGATCCGGCAGCAGCACGACGCCGATGGCAATGCCGACAACGCCGAGCGGCAGCTGGTAGAGCCGGTCGGCATAGCTCAGCCAGGCGACCGCGCCTTCGGTGAACGAGGCGACCTGTCGCCCGACCAGCAGGTTGATCTGCACCACGCCCCCCGCCAGCGCAGCGGGGGCGGCGATAACCGCGAGGCGCTTCAACTCGGGCGTCAGACGGGGGCGGCGCGGCAGCAGGGTGATCCCGGCGCGGCGGGCAGCCTCCCACACGAGGGCAAGCTGCGCGATGCCCGCGACCGGGACTGCCCAGACCAGCGCCGCGACGACGTCCGCGCCCGCAAGCGCCGCGCCGCCCATCGCCGCGATCAGGATCACGTTGAGCATCACCGGCGCGGCAGCGGCGGCCCAGAACCGACCCGTCGCATTCAGCACCCCGCTCGCCAGCGCGGCCAGCGAGATGAAGAGGATATAGGGAAAGACGATCCGGCCCATCGCGACAGCCATGTCCAGCCGCTCGTCCGCCGCAAAGCCCGAGGCCATCGCCAGCACGAAGGCGGGCATGAAAAGCTGCGCCAGCAGAACCAGCGCCAGAACTGCCGCGCCAAGGCCCGTCAGCGCGTCGCGGGCGAAAGCCTCGGCATCGTCGCCCTGCTCGACCCGTTTCGAGAACATCGGGACGAAGGCGACGTTGAATGCGCCCTCGGCAAAGAAACGGCGGAACATGTTGGGCAGGGCAAACGCCACGAGGAAGGCATCGGCGGCGGGGCCGGCACCGAGGAACAACGCGATCAGGATGTCACGGCCGAAGCCGAGCACCCGGCTCAGCATCGTCCAGGCGCCGACGGTCATGAAGGCGCGCGCCATGCGGCGGGTGCCGCTCACGTATCGGCCCTCGCAGCGCCTTCGCGGATGGCGTTGCGCAGGACCGAGGCAATCTGGCTCTGCTTGGTTCGGCTGGTGACCTTCAGCCCGAAAGCGTCCTTGACGTAGAACGTATCGACGGCCTGCTCGCCATATGTCGCGATGATCGCAGACGAGATCCGCATGTGCGTTGCAGTCAAGCTGCGCGCCAGATCGTAGAGGAGCCCGGGACGGTCGCGGGTGTCCACGGTGATCATCGTGTAGATTTCCGAACCGTCGTTGTCGAAGGTGATCTCGGTCGGGACGACGAAACCCTTCTCGCGCTTCTTGAGCCGGTCACGTTCGGCAAAGGCGTCGCGGGCCACCACCTCGCCCGAAAGCGTGCGCTGGATCATTCGGCGCAGGCGCGGCAGGCGGGATTCCTCGAACGGGTGGCCGTCGTTGTCCTGGATCCAGAACACACATGTCGCGATCCCGTCCGACGAGGTATAGGACCGGGCGTCCTTCACATTGGCCCCGGACAGCGCCAGCGCACCCGCGATCCGCGCGAACACGCCCGGATGGTCGGGCATGGCGAAACTCGCACGCGTCGCGTCGCGGGACGGGTCCTGGTCGATGCGGACCGAGGGCTTGTCCTCTGACACTTCGCGGCAGAGCTGCGCCAGGGCGACATGCTCTTCGGTGGTCAGGCCCAGCCAGAACGAGGCGTAGTGGCGGCCCTGCTCGGCGGCGATCTCCTCGGCGCTCCAGTCGGGCAACGCGGCGGCGAAATCGTCCTTCGCCTCCTCGATCCGTTCCGGACGGCTCTGGCTGTCGGTCTCGCCGGTCATGTAGTCCATGGCCTGCCGGTAGAGATCCCGCAGCAGCATGGCCTTCCAGTTGTTCCAGACGCCGGGACCGACGCCGCGGATATCGCAGACGGTCAGCACGGTCAGCAGCCGCAACCGCGCGGGGCTGGCGACGATGTTCGCAAAATCGCGGACCGTGCGCGCATCGGCGAGGTCGCGCTTCTGGGCGAAGTCGGACATCACAAGGTGGTTGCGGACCAGCCAGGCGACGGTCTCGGTCTCGTCCTTGGCAAGGCCCAGGCGCGGGCACAGCTTCTCGGCGATCTCGGCGCCCACCTCGGAGTGCGGTCGGGCGCGGCCCTTGCCGATATCGTGCAATAGAAGCGCGACATAGAGGATCGGCCGGCTGACACCACGTTCGAGGATGCCGCTGGCGATCGGCAGTTCCTCTTGCAGGGCCCCGCGCTCGATATCGTGCAGCACGCCGATACATTGGATCGTGTGCTCGTCCACCGTGTAGTGGTGGTACATATTGTACTGCATCATCGCGACGATGCGGCCGAAATCGGGGATGAACGCGCCGAGCACGCCCATCTCGTTCATCCGGCGCAGCGCCCGCTCGGGGTCCTCGCGGTCCAGCAGCAACTGCATGAACAGCTCGTTGGCCTCAGGGCTCTTGCGCAGGCTGTCGTCGATCAGGTGCAGATTGCCGGTGACCAGCCGCATCGCGTTGGGATGGATCATGTAGCCGGTCCGCATGGCGATGCGGAACAGCCGCAGGAAGTTCACCGGGTCGGCCAGGAATTCGGCCGGATCGGCGACGTCGAGCCGGCCGTTCAGCAGCTTGTAACCCTCCGGCGCATTGCCCGAGGCAAGGCTGAACCGGTGCAGAAGGCTGCGCGCCATGCTCGGGCGGCGTTTCACATGCTCGGCCTCGAGCGCGGCGAGGAAGATCCGCGTCAGCTCGCCGACCTGCCGCGCGTAGGTGAAGTAGGTCTGCATGAAGCGCTCGACGGCGCGCTGACCCTCGGTATCGACAAAGCCCATGCGACTGGCGACCTCGACCTGGTGGTCGAAGGTCAGCGTCTCCATCGCGCGCCCGGCGATCAGGTGCAGCTGGCAGCGCGTCGCCCAGAGGAAGTTCTCGGCCTCGAGGAAGGTCTTCATCTCGGCTTCGGTGAACTGGCCGCTGCGAACGAGATCCTCATGCGTCACGGCCTGATTCAGGTACTTGGCGATCCAGAACAGTGTCTGCAGATCGCGCAGCCCGCCCTTGCCTTCCTTGACGTTGGGCTCGACCAGATAGCGCGAGCCGCCGTTGCGGCGGTGCCGATCCTCTCGTTCCTCCAGCTTGGCCTCGACGAACTCGGGACCGGTCTTGGCGAACAGATCCTTCCAGAGGCGCTTGTCCAGTTCCGCCGAAAGAGGTTCGTGCCCCGTGACGAAACGGTTCTCAAGCAGCGCCGTTCGGATCGTCAGGTCCTTCGCGCCAAGCCGGATGCACTCGTCCACCGTACGCACGGCCTGCCCGACCTTCAGCTTCAAGTCCCACAGGATGTAGAGCATGTGCTCGATCACGCTCTCGCACCATGCGGTCGGCTTCCAGGGCGTCAGGAACAGCAGGTCGACGTCGGAATAGGGCGCCATCTCGCCGCGGCCATAGCCTCCAACGGCGACGATGCAGACATGCTCGCCTGCGGTCGGGGTTGCGTTCGGCTCGGCGATGCGGGTGACGAAACGCCAGGCGGCCCTGATCAGCAGGTCGGTGAGCGCAGCATAGGACCGGACGGCGCGGCGGGCGGCATAGGGATAGTCGCCCAACTCGGCGGCGATGCGCGCCCGGCCTTCGGTGTTGGCTTCGGCCAGCAGGGAAATCAGCTCGGCGCGCAAAACGCTGTTGTCTTCGGTCCGGTCCATCTGGTCGATGCGCGCCAACAGCGCATCCGCATCGATCACGTCCGCCGGGTCGATCCCCGGTGCGCGCAGCGCGATATCAGAACCCACTTGCAGAGAAGCTCCTTGGGGCGGGCGAGACCTGCTGCGCGGTGCCGTCCACCACTTCATAGACCGCAAGCGCCCGCTCGTTCCGGCCATCCGGAAGCAACCGGAAGATCCCCATCACCCCCGCGAAGCCCGAAGGCTGGGTCAGCCGTGCCGCCGAGAACGGATCGTCGCGCCCCTGAGAGCGGGCCTCAGCGATCAGCGCTCCGACAGCGGCAACCCCGTCATAGGCAAGGCCAGACAGCGGGTGCGGCGCTTGCCCGAAGCGCGCCGCATATCGGCTTTCGAACTGCGTAGCGAGCGCCTGGTCCGGGGCGGCGAACCAGCCGCCCGAAAGCCCGGGCTGCGCCATCGCCTGCGCGCTGGTGTCCCAGCGTTGAAGCCCCAGGAAACGGGCCTGGCTGTCGCGCACGCCCAGTCCCCGAAGGGTCTCGGCCATGAAGGTCAGACCGCCCGTCGGCCCATCGGTCAGTACCACGGCGTTCGCCGCCGAACCGCGCAGTTGCTGGGCGATGCCGGGTGCGGTCTCGGTGATGCCCTGAACCGACAGCGGATAGCTGGCGTCGGCCACCAACCGCCCGCCGACGGCCTGGACCGCCTGCGCAACCGCGTCGCGGGCAAGCTCTCCCTCGGTGCCCTGCGGATGCACGACGGCGATGTCCAGCAGCCCCTCGTTCGCGGCATGATCCACAACCCGCCGCGCGGTATTGTCGAAGGTCACGCCCAGCACGTAGACGTTGCCGCCCGCGATGTCGGGGTTGTTAGACAGGCTCAGCACCGTCAGCCCCTGCGCCGCGGCGATCGGACCGACCTGCGCCGTCGCTTCGGAAAAGAGCGGCCCGAGCACCACGTCCGCGCCTTCCTGGATGGCGGTCTGCGCCGCATTCGCGGCGGCAGCGGCCTCTCCGGCGGTGGCGTAGACGCTGATCTCGAGATCGACGCCGGCCAGGTCGCCGCGCGCCATCTCCGCCGCGTTTACCAGGCTTTGCCCCAGCGCCTCGCGCTGGCTGTCGGTCGAGCCGATCGGGGTCAGAAGCGCCACGCGGATGGGACCTTCGGGATCGACGGACGGACCAGTTCCGGGGCCAGTCGTCGGCACGGTACAACCTGCCAGCACCAGCCCGGCCAGTAGCGATATGGTGCGAAGGCTTCGAACGAAGGGCATGTAACCTGTCCCTGTGGCTGCTCGTTCCAGTTCGGGCGTGCCTTGTGGCCCCCCCGGATTTCGGCGCACACTAGTGCCGAGCCTCGCCCCTGTAAACGGAACAATCCCCGACATGGCGCTACGCCCCGGACTCTACCTTGTTGCGACGCCAATCGGAACGGCGGACGACATCACATTGCGCGCATTGGCCATCCTGCGCGAGGCGGACATGCTGGCCGCCGAGGACACGCGGAATACCCGCAAGCTTATGGAAATCCACGGAGTTCCGCTGAACGGTCGGCGCGTGGTCCCCTATCACGACCACAACGGCGCGCAGGCCCGGCCCGGCCTGCTGAAAGCCGTCTCCGAGGGGCAGTCGGTCGCCTATGTCTCGGACGCCGGCACGCCGCTGATCGCCGATCCGGGATACCGGCTGGCGCAGGAGGCAATCGCCGAGGGTCTGCCGGTGACCGCCGCGCCGGGCGCGTCTGCGGTGCTGGCGGCGCTATCCGTGGCAGGGTTGCCGACCGACCGCTTCCTGTTCGCAGGCTTCCCGCCACCGAAATCCGCCGCCCGCAGAACCGAATTCGGGGAATTGGCGCAGGTCCCGGCAACGCTGGTGTTCTACGACTCCCCGCGCCGGCTGGCGGACTGCCTCGCGGACATGGCCGCAGTTCTTGGAGGCTCCCGACAGGTCGCGGTCTGCCGCGAGCTGACCAAGCGCTTCGAGGAGGTTCGGCGCGGCACGCTGGCGGAAATGGCCGAGACCTACGCCAACGAGGCCCCGCCGAAGGGCGAGGTGGTGATCGTCGTCGGCCCGCCCGAAAAGACCCAGGCCACCGCCGAGGACCTGGACAGCGCCCTGGTCGCCGCGATGCAGGACAACAGCCTGAAGGACGCCGCCGCGATTGTGGCCGAGGCCACCGGCCTGCCCCGCAAGCAGGTCTACGCCCGCGCGCTGGAGTTGCGCGGGAAATGAGCGGCAGCGGGCGGTATCATTCGGGACTGGCTGCCGAGGACTCGGCTCTGCGGCTCTATGAGGCCGAGGGCGGGCAGGAGCTGGACCGCCGAGCCCGCACGCAGGCGGGCGAGATCGACCTGATCGTCGGCCAGGGAGACGAGGTGATCTTCGTCGAGGTGAAGGCCCGCAAGACCCACGCCGCAGCGGCCGAATCCCTATCGCCCCGGCAGCAGCAACGAATCTTCACCGCCGCCCAGATCTGGCTGGATCAGACCGGCCGAACCTCGCTCACGGCTTGCCGGTTCGACGTGGTGACAGTGGACGCCACCGGTGAGGCCCGCAGGATCGTGAACGCCTTCGGAGGTTAACCGCGTCTTGCCATCGCCGCCCCGATGCACAATCTGTCACCCACACCGCGCATTCGACAACGGACCCAGCCCATGCCCCTGAACGTCGCCATCCAGATGGACCCGATCGAGTCCATCGACATCAACGCCGACAGCAGCTTCCGCATTCTCGAAGAAGCGCAGGCGCGCGGGCACAGCCTGTTCTACTACACGCCCGACAAGCTGATCTTCGACGGCGGCAAGGTGAAGGCGACCGGCTGGCCGCTGGAAGTGCGGCGCGAGAAGGGCAACCACTTCACGCTGGGCGAGCGGACAACCGTGGACCTGGCCGACTACGACGTCGTATGGCTGCGTCAGGATCCGCCCTTCGACATGAGCTACATCACCACGACGCATCTGCTGGACATGGTCCGCGACACGACGCTGGTGGTGAACGATCCGTTCTGGGTGCGGAACTACCCCGAGAAGCTGCTGGTCCTACAGTTCCCCGAGCTTACCCCGCCGACGATGATTGCACGCGATCTGGCCGCGCTGCGCGAGTTCAAGAACCGGCACGGCGACATCATTCTCAAGCCGCTATACGGCAATGGCGGCGCGGGTGTCTTTCGGCTGGAGCATGGCGACCGCAACCTGAACTCGCTCCATGAGTTGTTTGCGGGCATCAACCGCGAACCGCTGATCGCGCAGAAGTTCCTGCCGGACGTGTCGGGTGGCGACAAACGGGTGATCCTGGTCGACGGCGAGCCGGTGGGCGCGATTAATCGCGTTCCAGCCGAGGGCGAAACCCGCTCGAACATGCATGTCGGCGGCAGGGCGGAGAAGGTCGGGCTGACCGAGCGCGATCTGGAGATCTGCGCCGCGATCGGCCCGCTTCTGCGCGAGAAGGGCCAGATCTTCGTCGGCATCGACGTGATCGGCCGCTACCTGACCGAGATCAACGTGACCTCGCCCACCGGCCTTCAGGAACTCGAGCGCTTCGACGGGACCAATGTCACCGCGAAGATCTGGGAGGCGATCGAGGCGCGCCGCGCCTGATGGCGTCGCGCCGGCTGAACGCCGCGCGCTGGCTGTCGCGCACCTTCCAGCGCCCGATGCTGGAACGGGCGCGCAATCACCACTTTCAACGCCTGCGCGTGGAGCTTGGCGGGCGTGTATTTTTCCGGGGCCGCGCCTTGCTGGCCTTCCGAACCGAAACCCTCGGCGGCGTGCCGGTGCGGCGGCGTCGCGGGGCGTACCGCGGCACGCTTTTCTACATCCACGGCGGCGCGTTCATGTTCTTCAGCGGCCGCTCGCACCAGGGCATCGCCTCGCGCCTCGGGCTCCCGCTGAAGCTCGAGCCCGTACTACCGGACTATCGCCGCGCGCCGGAACACGGCTTTCCCGCAGCCATCGACGACGTGACCGACGCCTATGCAGCACTGGTCGCGACGCCGGGTGCCCTGCCGGTCGTGATCGCCGGGGAAAGCGCAGGCGGCGGTCTGGCACTGTCGCTGCTGCATCGGATTCTTGCGCGCGGCCTGACCCGGCCAGCCGCCGTGCTGACTTTCTCACCCTGGTGCGACCTGACGCTGTCGGGAGAAAGCCTGCGAACCAACGCCGACCGAGACCCGATGCTCCCCGCCACGCGCCTGCCCGAGGTCGCCGCGACATACCTGCAGGGCGCGAACCCGAGGCAACCCGACGCCTCGCCGCTGTTCGGTGTGTTCGGAGGCGCGCCGCCGATCCTGATACAGGCCTGTCGCGATGAGATCCTGTTCAGCGACGCGAAAGTCATGAGGAACCGGCTGAGGGAGCAGGGCGTGCCCGTGCGATTCGATCCGATCCGGCGCGGGCTTCATTCATACCAGGTGCTGCACGGCTGGGTGCCCGAGGCCACGCAGGCGGTCGAGCGCGCCATCACCTTCGCCGGGAACGCGCTGAAACGCTAGCGCTGGAACTGCTGCTGCCGCCTGAGTTTCTCGCCAATCAGGCAATCGGTGGCCGAAGCGCGCCTGAGCCGCGGTGGCGGCATGTTGCCGGAAATCTCCAGCACCAGTTTCTGCCGGATCGAGGCGACGAGGCGGTCGATCTCGAAAATCGGGATCACGAAAGCGCTTTCGCCGGTGATCACGCAGGTCTCGTAATAGATGTCGAGATCGGGGATCGCGTAGACGCCCGTCGGCTCCTTCAGCATGAACGGCAGCCCGTTGACCTCGATCCCGAGCGCGGCAACCTCGGCGCGGACTTCGACCACGGGCCGTCCGCGGTTGTTCGGGCCGTCGCCGGAGACGTCGATCACCTTGCGTCGCCCGTCATAGGCGTTGGTCTCGATCCAGTAGGCCGCCTGCTCCAGCGCACTGGAAATCGAGGTTCCGCGCTGCGCGGAAAGAGGCTGCGTGCGCAATTTCCGCGCCGCGGCGGCGGCATCCTCGGGCGTTTCGATCAGGGTCCAGTCCACCAGCACCCGGTGCCGCCCGACGCCGCCCCATTCGAAATACATGATCGCTGCGCGGCCCAACTGCCCCATGCTCAGCGCCGAGGTAACGGCGGGGTGTTCGAGCGCCATCGCGTAGCCTTCGCGCTGCAATCGAAGTTCATCGAAATCCATCGAACGCGAGGTGTCGACGGCAAGGACCAGTTCCAGATCGACGGGCATGCGCGGTGCGTCCTGGGCCACCGCAAGCCCGGCGAAAAGGCAAAGTCCACTAGCGATCCATCTGATCATCGCGAGCCTCCTCGGAGCGAGCATAGCACAAGGTTTCGCGACCGCGAGGAACTGGTTTCCCAGAAAGCAAAAAGGCGCGCCCGCAATAGGGCGCGCCAGTCAAACCACAGGCTCAGGCGTGTGCGGGTCTCAGCCCATGGATCCGACGAAATCAAGCGACATCTGCTCGACACCGGCGGCGATGCCCAGACCCTGACGGCCCGAGACGCTCAGCGGCTGCAGGGTGATGCTGTCGTCGAGGCCACCGACCTGGACGCGGGCGCCGGCGCCAAGGCCCAGCGCGGCGTCAGCGCTTGCGCCCACGTAGTTGCCGGTGATCAGGCCTTCGTCGAACGTGCCGGTCGCGGACAGAACGGCCCATTTCAGCGTCTCGGCCCGTTCGATGCTCAGATCGACGCCCAGCTTGTTGATCTTCGCGGTGTAGCGCTCGGCGGGGAGATCATTCCGGGCGGTGTCGAAGACGCAGTCGTAGGTAGCGTCCGAGATCACCACGAAGTTCGTCTTGTCGGTCAGCTCACAGGTCAGAACACCTGCCTCAAGGCCCCCGCCATCCGGGTCCTGGTTCTGCGCGAGCGCGCCCGAAACACCGATGGCCGCCGCAAGGGCGCCTGCAAAAATGGGGGTTTTCATAGTCTTGCCTCCAGTCAGTCGATTTGCGGTATTCGCCGCGTGACTGGGGGTTCAACTCGCCCCGCTGCGGGAGGGTTCCATGACCGCGCGGAATCACGCCGAGGCGGACAATTCCAGCGGGGCGGGGGTCAGCGCCTTGATGTCGTCTGTGCCAAGCGGTGCTTCCGGGCGGCCAAGCCGGTAGCGGGTCACCCACAGCAGCCGGGTCTCGGCGCGGGTAATGGCGACATAGGCAAGGCGCTTCCAAAGCGGAATGCCCGCCTCGGTCCGCCCGGCACGCGATGCGGCGTAGAGGTCCGGCGCGAAGACCTGCACCTCGGGCCATTGCGAGCCCTGCGCCTTGTGGATCGTGCAGGCCGCGCCATGCAGGAAGGCCGCGCCCATGTTGGCGGCGGTGGGGATGAACGGCTCTTCCTCGCCGGGTTTCTCGATCTTGATGATGGTCGCGGCGTTGACCTGAGGCTCTTGGGCGCCGACGACATGCAGACGCGCGAAACCGGGCCTGCGCCCGGCCCCCATGTAGATCGCCTGCGCACCCTTGATGAGACCGCGCGCCTCGAGGTCCAGCCGCTTCTTGCGGTGCTTCAGAGGCAGCTCGATCCCGTCGCAGATCAGGGGCTCGCCGGGCAAAAGCGCATCCTCGGGCGCGTTGTAGGCAGCGCGGAATGCCTGGATCAGCCGGATCCGCGTATTGTTGCGCCAGACCAGCACCGGCGAGCGCGCCATCGCCTGCGCATCGACGCGCGGAGAAATCACGATCCGGTCGTCCTCGGCGGCCAACTGCTCCAGCTTGCGCTCGAATTCGTGGAACTCCAGATCCGGGTCGGCGAGGCTGTGCGCAAGGTCGAGGATCGGGTTGTCCTGCGCCTGCCGGTGGATGCGGCTGAGCTGCAGCTTGCGCGGCTCGGGCAGCGCATCGAAGCACATCGCGCCCGACTGCCCCACTGGGGCCAGCTGCGCCGGATCGCCGAATAATACCAGTGTCGAGAAAATTTCCTGCAGGTCCTCGAACTGGCGGTCGTCCAGCATCGAGGCCTCGTCGATGAAACCGATGTCCAGCGGATCGTCGCGTCGCTTCCAGCCGGTGATGAAATCCGAGCCGCGCAACCCTGCCGCAGCCAGCGCGCCGGGGATGGATTTCTGCACTTCGAAGAACGCCTTGGCACGGTCGAGCGCGGCGTCGGTCAGCCCTTCGACCTCGGGGCGCTCGCCGCCTTCGGCCAGCCAGATCGCGATCTTCTCGTACTCCGGGTCATAGACCGGGGTATAGAGGATCCGGTGGATCGTCGTCGCGGCCACACCCCGCTGCCGCAGAACCGAGGCCGCCTTGTTCGTCGGCGCAAGGATCGCCAGCGTGCGCTTGTCGCGACGCCGCCGCCCCTCCCAGTCGCCCGAGACGGTCTCGACCCCCGCTTCGTTCAGCGCGTCGACCAGCCGGGCAAGCAGCATGGTCTTGCCCGATCCGGCCTTGCCCAGAACGGCCAGCGTGCTCTGCCGGTCCTCGGGACGCGGCATGAGCGTGTCGTCGGCCAGGTTGACGCCGGCCCCTTCGAGCGCGGCGGCAACGGCGTCGTAGGCCTCGGCCTGGTCGTCCGAGAGGGTCGGCAAGTTCTCCATGCTGCTTTCTAGCTTGACCCGAGAGGGGCGTACAGTCGGGATGACCTCAAGCGGCCATCGCGGGTCCGGCGGTCGGGAAGGCCGCCTCAAACCAGGGCGCGGCGGTCAGCGGATCAAGCCCCGCCCGCGCGGCGATGCTGTCGCGGATCGCCGTTCCGAACGGCCAGAGGCCAAGGCAGATCCGGCGGCGGTCCGGCCCGTCCGCACCGATGAACGACGGCTCCCAGCCGATGCTGCGATAGATCCGCGTCATGCGCTCGTCGTAGACGCCCAGCGCACGGGTCAGGCTGAACCGGATGCCCAGCTCCTGCCCGCCCAACATCAGCGTTCCGGCCCAGTTGCGCGCCTCGGTCCCAGCGCGCGGGGACAGGCAGAAACGGGTGCACTCCCAGATGAAGGGCGCGCGGATCTGGATGCCGTGGTTCAGGTGGCGGAAATGCTCGTTCACCATCGTCCGCCCAATGCTGGGCATCACTCGCATCGAGGCCGCGTGCCCGCCTCCGGGACGTTCGAGGATGATGTAGAGCGGGTTCATCGCGTCGTACTGGTCCCGCTCGCCGCCGTCGGCATCGCGGGCAAGGTCCCAGTCCAGCCTGTCGATGAACTGCGCCGCCCGGTCACGGAACATTTCAAGCGCAAGCTCGGGGTGGGACTTCAGCTGACTGGCGTAGAGGTAACGGATCATGGCGCGGCTCCGATGCAAGTGGAGCCTTTGGCCTAATCCGTACCGGGTTAACCTTTTCTCGCCGTGCGCCGGAACAGATTCCGCGCAACGGGGTCAGCGCATGAGCAGGCCCTGGGTCATGGCCAGCACCACCGCATGAGTGGTGTTCGTCGCCCCCAGCTTGAGCCGGGCCGCATCCAGGTAGGCGCGGAACGTGTGCTCGGAAATGCCCAGCTTGTCCGCCGCCTCGGAGCGCGAGTGACCGACCGCAAGGAACGTCAGAACGTCACGTTCACGCGGCGAGAGCGACGGTCCGAGCGCCAGCTGGTCCGCCCCCATGATCCGCGCGGTGTGCTGGTGGATGTAGTTACCCGCCAGAACCAGGTTCGCCAGATGTTGCCGCCCGAAACGGCCCCAGGTCGCCTCGGTATCGAAGGACGTGACCGAGAACATGGCCACCTGGCCGCGCAGACCACGGATCGGAACCGAGAACCCCTGTTTTCCGACCCCCTCACCCGCCGCCTCGCGCAGCAATCGCCGGGCCGGGGCAGGCGACCAGTCAAGCGCCTGCCAGTCGATCGGCCCGGTGGAGCGCATCGACATGTGCACCGTGGGATCGACGTTGAAATAGCGTTCGGTCTTGTAGCGGTCGATCCAGTCCGGATCGTAGGTCAGCGCACCGTACTCGCGGCCCGTGCCACCGACCTGATGATAGATCGCGTGCTCGACGTTCAGATCGTCCCGCAACCCTTCGACCAGCTTCTGGATGTCCTCAAGTGAGGTCGTAATCTCCAGCTGATCGAGAAAACTCTGTACCCAGCCCATCTTCACCGTCCGCCTCGATCTGGCAAACGGACGCGGCGCGTATCTCCCTGGCGGCGACGATCAGCACGTCATCGAGATGTTCGCAGAGCTCGAACATGGCGTTCTTCTCGGCAACGCCGCGCAGGTCTGACAGCAGGTCCAACATCCATTCTTGCGACATCGTTACTCTCGGCAGAAGGGGTTAATGGATCGTTAACACAACCTTAGCACGAGTAAAATGAATTAATAAACACGCGAAATTCGGCCCCCCCGAAACTGCGGGGGAATGCCCTTCAAGTGTTTGAATTTTCAGGAATAGGTTGCCGATTCCCACGGCGAAAGGATGATTCGGGCCGGGGTCGGCCCGAATTCCTGGCCCAATGGCCTTAGCCACGCTCGGCGCGCGCGTCCTCGATCGTGCGCAGGCCGGTCCGGGGCGCATTGACCAGCACCGCCATGTTGCCCGGCTTGTGAGCGTTGGCGCGCATCTTCATGTGCGCCTCGGGAATCGCCTGCCAAGGAAACACTTCGGACATGCAGGGATCAAGACGCCTTTCGACCATCAGCTGGTTTGCGGCGGCGGCCTGCTTGAGATTGGCGAAATGGCTGCCTTGAATGCGCTTCTGGTGCATCCAGACATAACGAGCGTCCATCGTGAGGTTGTATCCGGTGGTGCCGGCGCAGATCACGACCATGCCGCCCTTCTTGACCACGAAGGTCGAAACGGGGAACGTCGCCTCTCCGGGATGCTCGAACACCATGTCGACGTTCACGCCCTTGCCGGTGATCTCCCAGATCGCCTTGCCGAACTTCCGGACTTCGTTGAACCAGGTCTTGTACTCTTCCGAGTTCACCTTGGGCAGCTGGCCCCAGCAGTCGAAATCGCGCCGGTTGATGACGCCCTTGGCCCCCAGGCCCAGCACGAAGTCGCGCTTGTCTTCCTCCGAGATGATCCCGATCGCGTTCGCGCCCGCCGTGTTGATCAGCTGGATCGCATAGGAGCCCAGCCCACCCGACGCGCCCCAGACCAGCACATTCTGGCCCGGTCGCAACTCGTGCGGGGCATGGCCGAACAGCATCCTGTAAGCGGTGGCAAGCGTCAGCGTGTAGCAGGCCGACTCTTCCCAGGTCAGGTGACGGGGGCGGGGCATCAGCTGCTGGGACTGCACGCAGGTATACTGTGCGAAGCTGCCGTCGGGCGTCTCGTAGCCCCAGATCCGCTGGCTGGGCGAGTACATCGGGTCCCCGCCGTTGCAGTGCTCGTCGTCCCCGTCATCCTGGTTGCAGTGGATGACGACCTCGTCACCAACCTTCCAGCGGCGGACCTTGTCGCCCACCGCCCAGACGATGCCCGAGGCATCGGACCCGGCGATATGATAAGGTGCTTTGTGCACGTCGAAAACGCTGATCGGCTGGCCCAGCGCCGCCCAAACGCCGTTGTAGTTCACGCCCGCCGCCATCACGAGGACCACAACTTCGTTGCTATCCGGCTTCGGCGTATCGACGACTTCCAGCTGCATCGCCTTGTCGGGCTCGCCCTGCCGCTCGGGGCGAATGGTCCAAGCGTACATTTTCGGCGGCAGATGTCCCAGCGGGGGGATCTCGCCCAGTTCGTACAGGTCCTTGCCGGCCTGATCGCCGGCGGTGGCGCGGGTTTCGGTATCCAGCATCTCAGCGCTCCGGTGAGTAATTATATTGCCCAACAATGCTCACTGTGGACTATTTGTTGCGTAATATTATTTCGTAGGGATTGCAAGCGTCGTTTTCGCGATGCAGCAAGGTTTAAGCCGATCAGCCCCTGGTCTTGTGCACTGCGGGACGCGAAACCCCCGGATTCAATGACATTCCTGGACATCTTGGTAATTTTATGCCGATTGAATCACCGCTTGAGTAATATAATTGTCCATGTATGCTCGCTGCGCCGCAACAGGGAATCGCTCTATGACCGAGAATCGCGACAAGCCTTGGATCTTCCGGACCTATGCCGGTCATTCGACCGCACGGGACTCGAATGCGCTTTACCGGGCAAACCTGGGGCGCGGGCAGACCGGGCTTTCCGTTGCGTTCGATCTGCCGACGCAGACCGGCTATGACAGCGACCACCCGCTCGCGCGGGGTGAGGTCGGCAAGGTCGGCGTCCCGGTCAGCCATCTGGGCGACATGCGGACACTGTTCGACCAGATCCCGCTGGACCAGATGAACACGTCCATGACGATCAACGCGACGGCGCCGTGGCTGCTGGCGCTTTATGTAGCGCTGGCCGAGGAACGCGGCATCGACCCGGCCAGCCTTCAGGGCACGGTGCAGAACGACATCATCAAGGAATACCTGTCGCGCGGGACCTACATCTTCCCACCCGCACCCTCGCTGCGGCTGATCGGCGACGTGGCCGAATACTGTTATCGCAACGTGCCGCGCTGGAACCCGATGAACGTCTGCTCCTACCACCTGCAAGAGGCCGGCGCGACGCCCGAGCAGGAGCTGGCATATGCACTCGCGACCGCCATCGCGGTGCTCGACCAGGTTCAGGACCAAGTGCCGGCGGCGGACTTCCCGCGCGTCGTTGGACGGATCTCGTTTTTCGTCAATGCCGGCATCCGGTTCGTAACCGAGCTGTGCAAGATGCGCGCCTTTACCGAGCTTTGGGACGAGATTTGCCGCGAGCGCTATGGCGTCGCGGATCCGAAATACCGGCGCTTCCGCTATGGCGTGCAGGTCAACAGCCTCGGCCTGACCGAGCAGCAGCCCGAGAACAACGTGCCGCGTATCCTGATCGAGATGCTGGCGGTTACGCTCTCCAAGAACGCGCGCGCCCGCGCCGTACAGCTTCCCGCGTGGAACGAGGCACTCGGCCTGCCCCGCCCCTGGGACCAGCAGTGGTCCCTGCGGATGCAGCAGATCCTCGCCTACGAGACCGATCTGCTGGAGTATGGCGACCTTTTCGACGGCAACCCGGCCGTCGCCGCCAAGGTCGAGGACCTGAAGGCTGCCGCGCGTGAGGAACTGCGCACCATCGACGAGATGGGCGGCGCAATTGCATCGATCGAGCATATGAAAACGCAGCTTGTCGGCTCGAATGCCGAACGGCTGGCGCGGATCGAGCGGGGTGAGACCACCGTGGTCGGCGTCAACCGGTTCACGGATGGCGAGCCAAGCGCGCTGACAGCCGAGGGCAAGGGCATCCTGGTGGTCGATCCGGCCGTCGAGACACAGCAGATCGCCGCGCTGGGGGCCTGGCGCGCCGATCGAGACAGCGCCGCGGTGCAGGCGGCGCTGTCACACCTCACCACCGCCGCCAAGTCGGGCGAGAACATCATGCCCGCCTCGATCGAGGCGGCAAAGGCGGGGGCGACCACCGGAGAATGGGGTGCTGCGATGCGCGCCGCATTCGGCGAGTACCGTGCGCCGACCGGCGTTGGCACGGCGCCCTCAAACGCGGCCCAGGGGCTGGACGAAACGCGCGGAGCGGTCGCGACGCTCGCGGGCCCCTTGGGCGGGCAGATCCGTCTGCTCATCGGCAAACCCGGCCTCGACGGGCATTCCAACGGCGCCGAGCAGATCGCGGTACGCGCCCGCGACTGTGGCATCAAGGTGTTCTACGAGGGCATCCGCATGACCCCCGAGGCCATCGTGGACGCGGCACTCGAAAACGACGTGCACGTGCTCGGGCTGTCGGTGCTCTCCGGCTCTCACCTGCCGCTCGTTGCGGAGATCCTGGACAGGCTGATCGAAGCAGGTCGCGCAGACCTTCCGGTGATTGTCGGCGGGATCATTCCAACCGACGATGCCGCTGCGTTGCGGGATCGCGGGGTGCGGGGGGTCTATACGCCGAAGGATTTTGACCTCAACCGCATCATCATGGACATCGCGGGCTTTGCGGCAGGGGCGGAAAACTCCATCCCGACGCCTCAGGCCCTTGCAATCGGCTGAAACTTCACGGAAACCCTTTCGCGAAAGGGTGTCGAACGGCCGGTCACCCACCCAGCTCCGGGAGGTGCACCAGCATGATGATCATGACCGAGCTGAAGCTCGCGTTCATCCACATCTACAAGACGGGCGGCACGTCACTGACCCATCAGTTCGCCCCTTACACCGACCCCGAGTTTCGCGAGAAGGAAACGCGGCAAGGCGGCGAAGGCTTCCAGGGCACCTGGCACTTCCGCGGCGTGCAGCATTCCAAGTTCAACTCGAACGTCGGCGGCTTCCCTCCACGTCTGAGAAACCAGGTCGACCAGTGGAAATTCCTAGCGGTGATCCGGAACCCCTACACGTGGACGCATTCGGTCTATCGCGAGTTCTTCGCCCAGGACCGCGGCGGCGTTCGCGGAACCAGCTTCCTGTTCGGAAAGGTGAAGCCGAAGCGCACGCTCGAAGACTTCCATGAGTTCGTGCGCGATTTCATGCCCGGCTATTCTCATGAGATCGGGCTGGGCACGCAATCCAGCTTCGTGCAGGGTATCCCGCGCAAGCAATTGCACCTGATCCGCTTCGAAAACTACGAGGATGACGTGCGTCGCATCCTGCCGGAACTGGGTGTACCCGTCGAACAGGTGCGGCACGACCTGAACCGAGGCGACCGCAAGCGCAAGGAAGCCGAAGACCTGATGAAGAACCCCGACCACGTGGCGTTCGTGAACGAGGTCTATGCGGACGACTTCCGCAACTTCGACTACGAGATGGTTACGCCTCAGACCGCCGGGTAGCCCAGCACGTCGCGGTGGAACCACTCCACTGACGCAATCTGCGCGCGCAACTCCTCCGGAAGAGCCTCGACCGAAACTGGCTGGCTTCGGTCGGAACTGTTGATCCGCTCCGGACGATCCAGTTCCGCCAGCGCCGCCTCCGGGTCTTTCAGATGGCGCGCGAGTGGCCCACGCACCAGCGCGGCGAGTCCGGCATTCAGATGCTCCTGCCGGATCACGGCGCGGGGCAGACCCGACCGGGAATAGGCAGCCGCAATGCCCCGGGCATTCGAAAAGCGCGGCATGCGCCGGCGCGCGCGAGGCAGACAGAGCCTCAGGAACCGCGTACCCATGATCCCGAGATAGGGCGAATGATAGGGCAGCAGCGAGGGCGGCAGCAGCGCCTGGCGCCCCGGCCCTGTGACAGCATCGATCCAGCGCTCGAACCCGGCCTGGGTCGCATCATAAGCCTCGACGATCGGCGCCCCGGTGCGATCCAGGTTGATCCGGAAGATGCCCTTGCCCTCGCACCCGAAGGTGTAGAGCGAGACATACTGATCCGCCGGAGACCGCGCCGAGGCGAAATACAGCTTTCGCCACCGGTGCGCGTAGCGCGGAGGGCGGTGCTTGACGTCGCAGCGCGGCGCCGCCTTCGCGTGCCGCGCGAGAAACGCGCGAATGAAGGTGGACCCGGTCTTCTCGACGTCCAGGTAGCAGAAGCCGGGATAGTCCAGCATCGGCTGCCGATCAGAGCCGGCGCTCGACCATCTTCTTCTTGATGTCCGCGATCGACTTGGCCGGGTTCAGACCCTTCGGGCAAGTCTTGGTGCAGTTCATGATCGTATGGCAGCGGTACAGCTTGAACGGATCTTCCAGCTGATCAAGCCGTTCGCCCGTCGCCTCGTCACGGCTGTCGACGATCCAGCGGTGCGCGTGCAGCAGGGCGGCCGGGCCGAGGTAGCGGTCGCCGTTCCACCAGTAGCTCGGGCACGAGGTCGAGCACGAGGCGCACATGATGCATTCATAGAGACCGTCCAGCTTGCGGCGATCCTCGATCGACTGGCGCCATTCCTTCTCGGGAGTGTTCGACTTGGTTTCCAGCCACGGCATGATGCTGGCGTGCTGGGCGTAGAAATGCGTCAGGTCCGGCACCAGGTCCTTCACCACCGGCATGTGCGGCAGCGGATAGATCTTCACGTCGCCCTGCACTTCGTCGATGCCATAGGTACAGGCGATGGTGTTGATCCCGTCGATGTTCATCGCACAGGACCCGCAGATCCCCTCACGGCAGGAACGGCGGAAGGTCAGAGTCGGATCGATCTCGTTCTTGATCTTGATCAGCGCGTCCAGGATCATCGGTCCGCACTGATCGAGGTCTACGAAATAGGTGTCGACGCGCGGGTTCGCGCCCGAATCCGGATCGAAACGGTAGATCTTGAACGTCCGCACGTTGGTCGCGCCCTCGGGCTTCGGCCAGGTCTTGCCGACCGTGATGCGGGAGTTCTTGGGAAGCGTAAATTCGACCATGGTCCGATCCTCGATCCTGCGTCTCGTTTCACACCCGCTCGGCCGACAGGATGTCGGCATCGGTCGGGAAAACGGCAGCCAGCGCCGCCATGAATGACTCGTTCTGCGCCGCCTTTGCAAGCCATGCGCGGTATTCCGGGTCCGGCATCATCGCCTGCCAGCGATCTCCGGCACTCAGATCCTGCCCCCGCTTGACCTGTTCGAAGGACGATCCGCCACCATAGGGGCTGACCCGCCCGAGCCGGTTGTCGCGGACCGGCAAGCCAAGCGCGGCAAGGCGCTCGGCGCGGTAGTCCGCGGACTCGAACCAGCGGTCGTAGCAGACCGGGGTGCGCGGGTCATCCCGACCACCGCCGACCGAACGGAGCACGCCTTCGTAGCGCGCAAGCTGCTGTTCGATCATCTGCCGGGCAGGCTCTGGCTTGGACCTTCCTGCCTCGACTTTGCGCCGCTGCAGCATGACAAGCGAGGCCAGCCAGTTGAGGAAGCCCCGGTAGACCAGCACCTCGAAGGCGAAGCCACGCTCGTCCAGTTCGCCGGAAAGACCTCCGGTGCCGGTCGTCTCCATCCCCGGAACCCAGCGCTCATAGCTTACCAGCACAAAGGCAGGGGCTTCGCCTTCTATCGCATCCGCTGCGGGGCCGGAGTGACCCAGGTCGCGCATCCGCGAGCGGCAGCGCGTTCCGTTGACCTCGACCTCGCCATTGTGCGCGAACGGGTCCGCGAACGGCGTGCAGTTGTTCAGGAATACGGTGTTCTTCTGTGGCAGATTTCGCAGCAGCCACTTGATCACAGCATGGTTCCCGGATCGCGGCAGACCGAGGACTCGGCCCAGACCTGCAACCGGTACCGGCAGCTCAAGCGAAACCGGAGCGCTACGCTTCTGAGCGCGCGCTCCTGGCTGGGAGCTGTCATGTGGCGTGGTGATCAGGCTCAAACCGGTCTCCACCTCACAAAGCGACGAATTCCTGCAGCGTCCCGCCGCCCCGCATATAGATCAGAGCATCGCGCTTGGCGTCGTCTGTCAGGCTGTCCCAGATCGCCTGGTCCTGCGGCGAGAAGGTGATCGTGCCCATGTCGGAGATCGCATTCTCAGGCACGATCGTCGCCATGCACTGGTTGAACGCGGCCGACGTCCTGACATCGCGGACCTGGGCATTCACCGTCGTGACTTCCATGAACCAGCCATCGGCATTGCGCTGAAGCGTCCGCCCTTCCGGAAGGCTCGCGCTGACACGCTCGTAGCAGGCCTGTTCCTGCTGCGAGGTGAACGCGATCTGTTGCTTCGGGCCGCCACACGCGGCAACGGCGAGGCAGATCAACGCGGTTATGGCTGGCTTCATGGCTATGCCCCTAGACCTCAGATTGCGACGAACTGGGTCAGTGTCCCACCCGAGGCGATGTAATCGGCCGCAGCCTGTTTCGCCGACGGCGTAAGGCTGTTCCAGATCAGCCGCTCGTCCGAGCTGAGCCCGGCGGGCATAGGGACCTCACCCGTTGCGGCGGCGGCCTGCGTGGCCGACGCGTCGGCAGCAGCGGGTGCTTCGGCATCCGCAGCGGGCATGGGCTCGCAGGCGGCAAGGGTCAGGACGGAAACTGCCCCGGCGGCGACACGGCTGATGGCGAACATGCTGAAAGATCCTTTCACTGCTGTCAGCGGACCGACCGGTTGCCCGGACGGCCCGAATATACCTAGTAAACGCGCGCTTTCGGCGCGATCTTCTTCAGCTCGATCCCGCCCTTTTCCTCCTCGGTCAGCGGGTCGAGATGCACCGAACGGTAGCTGAGCGTGACGGTGTTGTCCTCGGCGACGGTGGCGAGCGTGTGCTTGCGCCAGTTTTCGTCGTCGCGGTCCGGGAAATCCTCGTGCGCATGCGCGCCGCGGCTTTCCTTGCGCGCCTCGGCCGAGACCACGGTGGTCAGGGCGTTGGGCATCAGGTTGGTCAGCTCCAGCGTTTCCATCAGGTCGCTGTTCCAGATCAGCGAACGGTCGGTGACCTTCAGATCGGCTACGCCCTCGGCGACCTTCGCCATGCGCTCGACACCGGCTTTCAGCGTTTCGCTGGTGCGGAAGACGGCAGCCTCTTCCTGCATTGTCTTCTGCATGGTCAGGCGCAACTCGGCAGTCGGCGTAGCGCCGTCGGCATGGCGCAACTTGTCGAAGCGGTCCATCGCCTTCTCGACCGAGGCCGTGTTCAGCGGGCGGTTCGCGCTGTCCCGGTCAACCACCTCGCCGGCGCGGATCGCGGCCGCGCGGCCAAAGACCACCAGGTCGATAAGCGAGTTCGAGCCCAGGCGGTTCGCACCATGCACGCTGGCACAACCAGCCTCGCCGACGGCCATCAGGCCGGGCAGAACGCGGTCCTCGTCACCCGGCACCGGGTTCAGAACCTCGCCCCAATAGTTCGTCGGAATACCGCCCATGTTGTAGTGCACGGTCGGCAGAACCGGGATCGGCTCTTTCGTGACGTCGACACCGGCGAAGATCTTGGCCGACTCGGAAATCCCCGGCAGACGCTCGGCCAAGGCCTCTTTCGGCAGATGGTCGAGATGCAGGTGGATGTGATCCTTCTGATCGCCAACACCGCGCCCTTCGCGGATCTCCATGGTCATGCAGCGCGAAACCACATCGCGCGACGCCAGATCCTTGTAGGTCGGCGCATAGCGCTCCATGAAGCGCTCGCCTTCCGAGTTGGTCAGGTAACCGCCCTCGCCCCGCGCGCCCTCGGTGATCAGGCAGCCGGCGCCGTAGATGCCGGTCGGGTGGAACTGCACGAACTCCATGTCCTGCAGCGGCAGGCCCTGGCGCGCGACCATGCCGCCGCCGTCGCCCGTGCAGGTGTGCGCACTGGTGGCGCTGAAGTAAGCGCGGCCGTATCCGCCGGTCGCCAGCACGACCATCTTGGCGTTGAAGCGGTGAATGGTACCGTCATCCAGTTTCCACGCGATCACGCCCTGGCACGAGCCGTCCTCGGCCATGATCAGGTCGATGGCGAAGTACTCGATGAAGAACTCGGCGTTGTGCTTCAGCGACTGGCCGTAGAGCGTGTGCAGGATGGCGTGGCCGGTGCGGTCCGCGGCGGCGCAGGTGCGCTGCACCGGGGGGCCTTCGCCGAACTCGGTGGTGTGGCCGCCGAACGGGCGCTGATAGATCTTGCCTTCTTCGGTGCGGCTGAAGGGCACACCATAGTGCTCAAGTTCGTAGACGGCCTTGGGCGCCTCTCGCGCGAGGTACTCCATTGCGTCGGTGTCGCCCAGCCAGTCGCTGCCCTTCACCGTGTCGTACATGTGCCACTGCCAGTGGTCCGGGCCCATGTTGCCCAGGCTGGCGGCGATCCCGCCCTGTGCAGCCACGGTGTGCGAGCGGGTCGGGAACACCTTGGTCACGCAGGCGGTGCGCAGCCCCTGCTCCGCCATGCCGAGGGTCGCGCGCAGGCCGGACCCGCCGGCGCCCACCACCACGACATCATAGGTGTGATCGACGTATTCGTATGCGGACATCCCGGGATGCTCCTTCGGAAATCAGAGGGCCAGGCGGGCGATGGCGAACAAGGCCACCGCGGCCGCGGCGTAGGAGAGGCAGGTCATGGCGATGATCCAGACCTCGCGGGCAAAGCCACCCACGTAATCCTCGATCAGTACCTTCACGCCGTTCTTGAAGTGCATGAAGCCGACGGCGAAGAACAGCGCCGCGACGATCGCGGGATAGGGGCGGGAATAATAGGCGACGACCTCTTCGTAGGGCGCGCCGAGGATCGAGCCGAAGCTGAGGATGAAGAGCGGTGTCAGGATCGCCAGCGCAACGGAACTGATCGTCATGTTCCAGTGTGCTTCGGTCGCGCCCCCGGCAGCGCCCATGCCTTCGGCGCGCTTGCGTGCGGTCAGGAATGCCATGATCCGGTCCCCCTCAGACGATAATGATTGTGAGCAGGGTCAGGACGACCGAGCCGATGACACAGCCCTTGCCCAGCAATTCGGCGGTCTCGAGCTCCAGCCCGCGGCCGCTATCCCAGTAGAGATGCCGAAGCCCGGCGAGGAAGTGATACCAGACGCCCAGCAACGACAGGAACATCACCAGATCGCCGAACCACGAGGTCAGGACGAAGTCTGCAGTGGCAAACGCGCTTTCCGAGGTCGCGGCCGCGATGAACCACCAGACGATCAGAAGCCCCGTCACCAGCAGCGCGTTCCCGGTGATCCGCGTCAGGATCGACGTCATCGATGTCCACTGCGGACGATAGATGGTCAGGTGGGGCGAAAGGGGGCGATTGCCGCGGTTCACGTCTGCCATGGGGGCTCCCGTAAAGGCTGTACCTCTGATTTTGCGGGAACATTAGTGCATTCGTCCCGCATTCGCAGCCCCCGCGACGGAGAGCCGCTTTTCGCAGATGCGTCATACGTCACGGAAGCGCCGCCCACAATCGTTTCATGACTGCGCGGGCCTCCGGACCGAGCCAACCGGCCCGCGCATTGCTCTTCGGAAACGGCGGCAGCATGTCCGGGCCGAGGAATTCCACCAACTCGTACCAGCCGCCGCCCCGCGCAAGATCCAGCTCCAGCAGGTCGGCCGGGCGGTCCGCGAAGTAGTCCCTGATGCGCTGGTTTTGCCGCAGGTAAACTTCGGCAAGCCGATTCTCCGCCCCGCGCAGGTTGTCCACACCGTACATCCAACGCCGCAGAGGCGAGGCGCGGTCGGGGAAGTAATCCCTCACGCTCTCGAGCCAGTCCTCGACTGGCCGGGTGGTCAGGATGAACTTCGAGCAGGGAAAGGCGCTATCGAACGCCTCGAACACGAAGGGACAGGGCGAATCCTGGATCGCGTCGTGCCGCTTCAGTTGTTTCACGGCCAGGCGCGTCACCACCTCGTCGATCTGCGGATCCTCCGGGTCCAATTTTCGCAAGGCTTTGTTGATGACCGGCCAGGCCTCGCCCACGTCATAGCCGAGGCGGCCGAGCGCAACGTCCATCGACGTGGTTCCGGTCTTCTGGAATCCGACAACGCAAACCTTGCGCTTGCGGGGCTTGTCGTTGCCCCCGGATCCCGCGCCCCGCGTCACCGCGGGACCAGCGCCCAAATGTCGAGGTCAAGCAGGACATGGCCAAGATACTTGGCATCCGGCCCACGTAGCTGCCCCGGCTCTGCCTTGCCGCGCGTAGCGACGAGGCGTAGGCGCAGCGCGCCGACGTCCGGCCGCGCGGTCTCGGCTTTGTCTAGAACCTCGGACCAGGCAAACACGGTATCTCCGGCGAAACAGGGGTTTGCATGCGCGCCTGCGTTGATCGCGGCCACCACCTGCGCGTTCGCCAGCCCGTTGAACGACAAAGCCCTTGCAAGGCTGATGACGTGGCCGCCGTAGATCAGCCGCTTGCCGTCCTCCCGCACGCCGGTGTCGAAGTGCACCTTGGCCGTGTTCTGCCAGAGGCGCGTTGCGATCATGTGCTCGGCATCCTCGATGGTCACGCCGTCGACATGGTCGATCAGCTCGCCGATCTCGTAGTCGTCGAACCGGTGCGGCGAGCCGGCCAGCGCGTCGTTGTAGGCAGAGAAGTCCAGCCCCTCGGGAACGACCAGACCCTGCGCCGGCACCGCATCGGCAAGTGTCGGAACCAGCGTCTCGGGGCAAGCCGCCATAGGATCGCGTTTGCGGACCATCACCCAGCGGCAGTATTCCAGCACGGTGCGCCCATCCTCGGCATGGCCCGAGGTACGGACCCAGACGATCCCCGTCCTGCCGTTGGAGTTCTGCTTGAGCCCGATCACTTCCGAGCGCGCGCTCAGCGTCTCTCCTGAGTAGACGGGCGACAGGAAGCGCCCTTCGGCATAGCCGAGGTTTGCAACCGCATTCAGCGAAATGTCCGGCACTGTCTTGCCGAACACCGTGTGGAACACAGCCAGATCCTCGATCGGGCTCCGGGGCAAGCCGCAGGCATGGGCGAAGCTGTCTGCCGAATAGAGCGCGAAGCGCGTCGGATAAAGCCCGGTGTAAAGCGCCCGGTCCCCGTCGGTCAGCGTGCGCGGCGTGGCATGTTCGAACACCTGGCCCAGTCGATAATCTTCGAAGAAGTGACCGGGGTTCGTCTTGCTCATCCGCTTACAGGCTCCCAAGCTTCACGTCAGGGTCATAGTCGCCCTCGACGTCCTTGATGACCGCCTGGGCGCATCGCATGATCCCGTTTGCCGCATCGAAGGCGTATTGCGGGTCGCCGTAAAGCTCCCACCCCTGATCGAGGGCCTTTGTGACCTTGTGGCAGAAAGCCGAGGTGTCTTCCTCGGTCAGTAGGCGATAGGCGCGCATGTCAGGCTCCGAATGGCGAGGGGCCGATCCAGCCGTGGATCAGGCCGATGATGACAAACAGCACCGCGGCGATGATGAGAAGTCGGATATCGCCCTTGGCCGGTCCCGGCTCGGGGCGGGCCCAGTCGGGGTCGGCCGCATTGATTATCCGGATCTCCAACACTGCCCAGGCCAGAAGGCCACCGAAGAGGATTATCGACGACAGATCGCCATTCACCAGCAGGTGCGAGCCTGCCCATGTGGCAAAGCCCAGAAGCATCGGGTGCCGGAACCAAGCGCGCATCCGGCCCTTCGACGACCCCATGCCGAACAGCACGACCGCGATATACATCAGCAGGTTGTTCAGATGGCGCAGCCAGACCGGCGGCTCCCACACGAACACGAAATCGCTGGACCTGTAGCCGATCACCATCAGGACGACCGACAGCAGCAACGCCACCGCTACGATCCCCTTCGACGCATCGCCCATCCGTTCCGCAAGGGCGGCGCGTTGCGCGGGCATCACCCGCTTAAAGAGATGCGCCGCCCACCATAGAGCCACGCCAAGGATCAGAACTGCCATCGCACCCTCCGCCGCTTGCGGTTCTCAGTCCATATCCGCAATCGCCTGCGCCTTGGCAAGCGTCTGGCGGGCGGTCTCGACATGCAGGTTCTCGACGATCTTGCCATCAAGTACGGCGACGCCCTCGCCCCGCGCTAGCGCAGCGTCGAAAGCCTCGACCTGGCGTTTCGCCTCGGCGATTTCGGCCTCGGTTGGAGCGAAAACGTCGTTGGCGATCGCGATCTGGGCGGGATGGATCAGCGTCTTGCCGTCAAAACCCAGATCCCTGCCTTGCTCGCACTCTGCGCGCAGCCCGGCGTCGTCCTTGAAGGCGTTGTAGACCCCATCGATGCACATGATACCCGCTGCACGCGCCGCCAAAAGGGTCTGCGACAGCGCTCCGATCAGCGGCAGCCGATCGCCACGTGTGCGGCAGCGCAGGTCCTTTGCGAGGTCGTTGGTGCCAAGGACGAACCCTTCCATCCGCGGCGCGCGGGCGATCTCGGCCGCGTTCAGGACGCCCTGCGGCGTTTCGATCATCGCCCAAAGGGCCGTCGGATGATTCGGGTCTGCCGCGGACAGCGTGTCCGCGACCACCGCGACATCCCGCGCACGAGAGATCTTCGGCAGAAGGATCGCATGGGGCCGGACCGAGAGCGCAGCTTCCAGATCCTCGGCCCCCCAACGCGTATCGAGACCGTTTATCCGCACTATCAGACGCCGGGCGCCATAACCGCCTTCCGCCACCGCGCCGGCGACAAGGCCCCTCGCCTCGGTCTTCGCATCGGGAGATACGGCATCTTCGAGGTCAAGGATCAGGGCATCCGCCGGAAGACTGCGCGCCTTTTCCAGCGCGCGTGCGTTGGAACCCGGCATGTAGAGCACTGAGCGATAAGGATTCACCCGCAGGACCTCCTGACTGTGTCGCCGCACCGCAAAATTTTTGCGGTGCAACATTTTATTCCGCCAGAAAGACGAATGCAAGCAGCGCACACGCATAACACGTTGTCATCACGAAGTGTTTCCATGTCCTTGGCCGGGACCATCGCGTCATCCGGCGCGTAGCGCACGCAAGGTTAACGGGAATTTCGCAGCTTGGCGTCAAGGCTGGGAACAACTCGGGCAGCCGCGCCCGCAAGGAAAGGCTAACCGAACATGCGTACCTCTCTGCCGATCATTTTCACCGTCGTGACCGGTATCGCCGGGCCTGGTCTCGCCTCTCCCGACGCTTGCGGTGAAAGGGATGGCGTGATCGACCGCCTGCAACATGTGTTTGGGGAGGAGCGTACGGGCGGGGGTCTGCAGGGCGAACACGGATTGGTCGAGGTTTTCGCTTCGTCGGAAACCGGGAGTTGGACAATCCTGCTGACCCGACCCGACGGTCGTGCCTGCCTGGTTGCGGCGGGCGCGACCTGGCATACCGTCCCGGCGGTGAAGCAGGTGGCCGCCGAACCGGCGTGAGACCTCAGGTCAGTCCGACCCAGATCAGGCGCGTCCCGGTGATCGCCAGCAGAACGTAGAGCGTCATGAAGAACACACTCTCCGGCACAATCCGGTGCGCCCAGACCCCCAGCATGGTGCCCAGGACCGCCACTGGCGCGAGAATCGCGACCGCAAGGGCCGTAGTCCCGCCAAACAGGCCCATCGCGATGTAGCAGAAAAATTTGAGCGCATTCACCACGGCGAATACGATCACCGTCGTGCCCTGGAACCGCGATTTGTCCAGACCTCGCCCCAGCAGGAACACGGATGCCGGTGGCCCTCCGGCATGGCTGACGAAACTGGTCAGGCCGGTCACCGCACCCCAGAACACCCCAGACGCGGACCCCGCGCGCCGCTGGGCGAACTCGTCGGACAGGCGGGATTTCAACAACTGCCACGCGACGAAACCGACGGCGATCACCCCGATCAGCACCCGCAACACGTCGTCCGAGATCACCGTGAACAGTGCCGCGCCCAGCGCGATGCCGATCAATCCGCCCAGAATCAGCAGGCGCGCACAATCCCGGTCCCACTTGCCCCACCAGGCGCGCAGCGCGGTCACGTCCATGATCATCAGCAGGGGCAACATCAGAACGACGGCCTGAGTCGGCTCCAGCACCAGCGCCAGCAGCGGCGTCGCGGCAAAGCCGGCACCGGACCCGAAACCACCCTTGGAAACGCCCGACAAAATGACGGCCGGCACGGTGGCCAGGAAAAAGGTCAGCGTGAGATCCACGAATGTCCCCTCGGGCAGGACGCCCGGTCGTGCCGTCGCGGGCGCGACGGCGATGCGTCTTGCGATAACGACCTTTTGCCGATACGCCAAGGCCCCGACGCAACCTGTTACCGGAGAGAACACCATGGCACGAGCCAAAATCGCGCTTATCGGGGCGGGCCAGATCGGGGGAACCCTGGCCCACCTCGCCGCGATGAAGGAACTTGGCGACGTCGTCCTGTTCGACATCGCCGAGGGCACGCCGCAGGGCAAGGCGCTGGATATCGCCGAAAGCTCGCCGGTGGACGGCTATGACGCCAAGCTCAAGGGCACCAACGACTATGCCGACATTGCCGGCGCAGACGTCTGCATCGTGACCGCCGGCGTGCCGCGCAAGCCGGGCATGAGCCGCGACGACCTTCTGGGCATCAACCTCAAGGTCATGAAATCGGTCGGCGAAGGCATCGCCGCCCACGCGCCAAACGCCTTCGTGATCTGCATCACCAACCCGCTCGACGCGATGGTCTGGGCCCTGCAGAAATTCTCGGGCCTGCCCGCGAACAAGGTCTGCGGCATGGCCGGCATCCTGGACAGCGCCCGCTTCCGTTACTTCCTGGCAGAGGAATTCGAGGTTTCGGTCAAGGACGTCTCGGCCTTCGTGCTGGGCGGCCACGGCGACACGATGGTTCCTCTGACCCGCTATTCGACCGTCGCCGGCATCCCGCTGCCGGACCTGGTAGAAATGGGCTGGTCGAGCCAGGAGAAGATCGACGCCATCGTGCAGCGCACCCGTGACGGCGGCGCCGAGATCGTCAAGCTTCTGGGCAACGGCTCGGCCTTCTACGCCCCCGCCGCCTCGGCGATCGAGATGGCCGAGGCCTACCTCAAGGACCAGAAGCGCGTTCTGCCCTGCGCGGCCGAAGTGAACGGTCCCTACGGCCTTAAGGGGATCTACGTCGGCGTGCCGACGGTGATCGGCGCCGACGGCATCGAGAAGGTCATCGAAATCAAGCTGGATCGCGACGAGAAGGCGATGCTCGACAAATCGATCGACTCGGTGAAGGGCCTTGTCGCGGCCTGCAAGGAAATCGACGAGTCGCTCGCCTGATCTTCCCAGGGGGTCGCTTCGGCGGCCCCCTTCATTTGAGACACGGGCTGGGGCGAGGTGATTCGCCCCCGCCAGCTCCGGCCGAAGCGGCCTCGCGCCACTATCCGTCGGATATGTGATCACAAAATTTCAGCCTGTGATCACAACGGGCGGAAACCTGCCCAAATCCCACAATTGCTGCCGGATTTTCCTTTGCAGGCTGCCCCCTATATGCCTATGGGAGGGCCAAGGACCCACGCGGGACCACCCGCCGGGTCGCAAAAAGCGAGAGGACCGGCAACCCATGAACATCCACGAGTACCAGGCCAAACAGCTTCTTCGCGAATACGGCGCCCCCGTTTCGGAAGGCGTACCCGTCATGCGCGCCGAGGAAGCCAAGACCGCTGCCAGCCAGCTGGACGGGCCGCTCTGGGTCGTCAAGGCGCAGATCCACGCCGGCGGACGCGGCAAGGGCAGCTTCAAGGAAGAGCAGGCCGGTGAAAAAGGTGGTGTGCGCCTGGCCAAGTCGGTCGAAGAGGCTGCCGAGGAAGCTCAGAAGATGCTCGGCCGCACGCTGGTCACGCACCAGACCGGCCCGGCGGGCAAGCAGGTCAACCGCATCTACATCGAAGACGGCTCGGACATCGAGCGCGAACTTTACCTTGCGCTGCTGGTCGACCGCGGCTCGTCGCGCGTATCCTTCGTCTGCTCGACCGAGGGCGGCATGGATATCGAGGAAGTCGCCGCGAACACGCCCGACAAGATTCTCAGCTTCTCGGTCGATCCGGCCAGCGGCATCTCGGGATTCCACGGTCGCCGCGTCGCTTTTGCCCTGGGCCTTCAAGGCCAGCAGGTGAAGCAGTGCGTCGCGCTGGTCAACACGCTCTACAAGATGTTCATCGAGCGCGACATGGAGATGCTCGAGATCAACCCGCTGATCATCACCACGGACGGCAACCTCAAGTGCCTCGACGCCAAGATGGGCTTCGACTCGAACGCACTCTACCGCCAGCCCGGGATCCTCGCGCTGCGTGACGAGACCGAGGAAGATCCCAAGGAACTGGCCGCCTCCAAGTTCGACCTGAACTACATCGCCCTCGATGGCGAGATCGGCTGCATGGTCAACGGCGCGGGCCTGGCCATGGCCACGATGGATATCATCAAGCTCTACGGCGCCGAGCCCGCGAACTTCCTCGACGTCGGCGGCGGCGCCACCAAGGACAAGGTAACCGAAGCCTTCAAGATCATCACCTCGGACCCGAACGTGAAGGGTATCCTGGTGAATATCTTCGGCGGCATCATGCGCTGCGACGTCATCGCCGAGGGCGTGGTCGCCGCGGTCAAGGAAGTCGGCCTGCAGGTCCCGCTGGTGGTCCGCCTCGAAGGCACCAACGTCGAAAAGGGCAAGGAGATCATCAACACTTCCGGCCTCGACGTGATCGCCGCCGACGACCTGTCGGATGCGGCCGAGAAGATCGTCAAGGCGGTCAAGGGTTAAGCGGCGCTCTCCCGAGCAGCCTGGACACGAATTGCACGGCTCGGCCGCGCACAGAATCAGGAGAACGCCAACATGGCCGTACTCGTCGACGAAAACACCAAGGTCATCTGCCAGGGCCTGACCGGCTCGCAGGGCACCTTCCACTCGGAACAGGCCATCGCCTACGGCACCAAGATGGTCGGCGGCGTCACGCCAGGCAAAGGCGGCAGCACCCATATCGGTCTGCCCGTCTTCGACACCGTGGCGCAGGCGCGCGAGGCTACCAAGGCCGACGCGACCGCGATCTACGTTCCGCCCAGCTTCGCGGCTGACGCGATCCTCGAGGCAATCGACGCCGAGATGGAGCTGATCGTCTGCATCACCGAAGGCATCCCGGTGCTCGACATGATGAAGGTCAAGCGCGCGCTGGAAGGCTCGAACTCGACCCTCATCGGTCCGAACTGCCCCGGTGTCATCACTCCTGACGCCTGCAAGATCGGGATCATGCCCGGCCACATCCACCGCCGCGGCAGCGTCGGCGTCGTCAGCCGCTCGGGCACCCTGACCTACGAGGCCGTGGCGCAGACCACCGCTGCGGGCCTCGGCCAGTCGACCTGCATCGGCATCGGCGGCGACCCGATCAAGGGCATGGAGCATATCGACGCGCTGGAACTGCTGCTGGCCGATGACGAGACCGAGTCGATCATCATGATCGGCGAGATCGGCGGCGCCGCCGAGGAAGAGGCCGCGCAGTTCATCAAGGACGAAGCCAAGCGCGGCCGCGCCAAGCCGATCGCCGGGTTCATCGCCGGCCGCACGGCACCTCCGGGCCGCCGCATGGGCCACGCCGGTGCGATCGTCGCCGGCGGCAAGGGCGGCGCCGAGGACAAGATCGAGGCGATGAAATCCGCCGGTATCGTCGTCGCCGACAGCCCGGCAGGCCTGGGCGAAGCGGTTCTCAAAGCCATCGGCTAGCAATTGGGGAGGGGGCCTGCGCATGACGCTGGTCTCGCATACACACCGGTTCGTCTATCTCAAGACGTTCAAGACGGCCTCGACCTCGATCGAGGCCTTCTTCGAACGCTACTGCGTGGACGATCCGGCCCGGCATCAGCCGGTGGAATACTGCCCCGAGATCGTGACCTCCGCCGGCGTCATCGGATGCCGGCGGGGCAAGGCCGAGAAACAGGCCGCGACCTGGCACGCCCACATGGCTGCCTGGGACGTCATGCGGCGCATGGGCATTGCACGCTGGCTGCGCTCGTTCCGCTTCACCAGCGTCCGCAATCCGTTCGAGCAGATGGTCGCCCGGTTCGTCTATTTCCACCGGAAGAACGAGTCGCTTCTGCGCGCGCCCCTGCCCGAGCGGCGCGAAGCCTTTTCCGACTGGTACGCCGCGCGGCGCGCCAAGTCCGACCGCTACATCTATACCATCGCAGGCCTGCCCGTGGTGCATGACGTGATACGCTACGAGACGCTTCAAGACGACGTCGCCCGCATCGCCCGGCGGCTCGGCCTGCCTGACGACGCGGCGCGGCTGCCGCGGTTCAAATCCCAGTGGTTCAAGCCGCCGGAACCCTACAGTGCCTATTACGACGACGACATGCGTGCCAAGGTGGGCCATGACCACCGGCACGCGCTTGCACGCTTTGGCTATCGTTTCGAGGAAAGGGAGCCTGTCCATGCAACGGCCTGACCCCCGCCCCGAAGACAGCGGCGCCAAGATACCAGGAGCCCCGAAATGACCGACCAATCCCCGAACGAGGCGTTCCGTTCCTCGTCCTTCCTGCAAGGACACAACGCCGCTTACGTCGACCAGCTTTACGCGCGCTATGCGCAGAACCCGCAGGCGGTGGACGAAAGCTGGCGCCAGTTCTTCGCCTCGCTGGCCGAGGACGAGCGCGACATCCAGCGCGAGGCGATCGGTGCCTCCTGGGCCCGCGCCGACTGGCCGCCGGTGCCCAATGACGAGCTGACCGCCGCGCTCGACGGCCAGTGGGCCGAGGATCCGGTCGGCAATGCGACCCAGAAAGTTCAGGCCAAGGCCGCCGAGAAGGGCGTCGAGGTCACCGATCAACAGATCAAGCGCGCCGTTGTCGACAGCCTTCGCGCGCTAATGCTGATCCGCGCGTACCGCATCCGCGGTCACCTGGCTGCGGACCTGGACCCGCTGAACCTGACCGATCCGACCGATCACCCCGAGCTCGACCCGAAGACCTACGGGTTCACCGATGCCGACCTGGACCGGCCGATCTTCATCGACATGGTCCTTGGCCTCGAGACCGCCACCCTGCGCGAGATCCTCGAGATCCTTAAGCGCACCTACTGCGGCACCTTCGCGCTGCAGTACATGCACATCTCGGACCCCGAGCAGGCCGCCTGGCTGAAAGAGCGGATCGAAGGTTACGGCAAGGAGATCGCCTTCACCCGCGAAGGCCGCAAGGCGATCCTGAACAAGCTGGTCGAGGCCGAGGGCTTCGAGAAGTTCCTGCACGTCAAGTACACCGGTACCAAGCGCTTCGGCCTCGACGGCGGCGAGGCGCTGGTTCCCGCGATGGAACAGATCATCAAGCGTGGCGGCAGCCTGGGCGTGAAGGAAATCGTCATCGGGATGCCTCACCGTGGTCGCCTCAGCATCCTGGCGAACGTGATGGGCAAGCCCTACAAGGCGATCTTCAACGAGTTCCAGGGCGGTAGCTTCAAACCGGACGAGGTCGAAGGCTCGGGTGATGTGAAATACCACCTCGGCGCCTCATCGGACCGCGAGTTCGACGGCAACGTGGTGCATCTGTCGCTGACCGCGAACCCCAGCCACCTCGAAGCGGTGAACCCGGTCGTGATCGGCAAGGCCCGCGCCAAGCAGGCCCAGCTCAACGACACCGAGCGCACGCAGGTGCTGCCCGTGCTGCTGCACGGCGACGCGGCCTTCGCGGGTCAGGGCGTCGTCGCTGAGTGCTTCGGCCTGTCGGGCCTGAAGGGGCATCGCACCGGCGGCACGATCCACATCGTCGTGAACAACCAGATCGGCTTCACCACGGCGCCGCACAACTCGCGCTCCAGCCCATACCCGACCGATATTGCGCTGATGGTCGAGGCGCCGATCTTCCACGTGAACGGCGACGATCCTGAGGCCGTGGTCCACGCAGCCAAGGTGGCGACGGAGTACCGGCAGAAGTTCGGCAAGGACGTCGTTCTCGACATGTTCTGCTATCGCCGTTTCGGCCACAACGAGGGTGACGAGCCGATGTTCACCCAGCCGTTGATGTACAAGGCGATCAAGACGCACAAGACGACACTCCAGCTCTACACAGAGCGGCTGATCCGTGACGGGCTGATCCCCGAGGGCGAGATCGAGGACATGAAGGCCGCCTTCCAGGCCCACCTGAACGAAGAGTTCGAGGCCGGTAAGGAGTTCAAGCCCAACAAGGCCGACTGGCTGGACGGGCGCTGGTCGCATCTCGACAAGCAGGGCACCAAGTATCAGCGCGGCAAGACCGCGGTGAAGATGGAGCGCCTGAAGGAAGTCGGCGCCGCCCTCACCCGTCTGCCCGACGGCTACAAGCCGCACCGCACCGTCGAGCGGATGCTGAAGGCCAAGCAGGAGATGATCGAGACCGGCCAGGGCATCGACTGGGCCACGGCCGAGGCGCTGGCTTTCGGCACGCTGCTGACCGAGGGCTACCCGGTTCGCCTGTCCGGTCAGGACTCGACCCGCGGCACGTTCAGCCAGCGGCACTCGGGCATCATCGACCAGGAAACCGAAGAGCGGTACCTGCCGCTAAACCACATCTCGAGCGAGCAGGCCTCCTACGAGGTGGTCGACTCGATGCTCTCGGAATACGCGGTGCTCGGGTTCGAGTATGGCTACTCGCTGGCCGAGCCGAACGCGCTGACGCTGTGGGAAGCCCAGTTCGGCGACTTCGCCAACGGCGCGCAGATCATGATCGACCAGTTCATCTCGTCCGGCGAGAAGAAATGGCTGCGCATGTCGGGCCTCGTGATGCTGCTGCCACACGGCTACGAGGGCCAGGGCCCCGAGCACAGCTCGGCGCGTCTTGAGCGGTTCCTGCAGATGTGCGCCGAGGACAACTGGATCGTCGCCAACTGCACGACCCCGGCGAACTATTTCCACATCCTGCGCCGCCAGCTACACCGCAGCTTCCGCAAGCCGCTGGTGATGATGACGCCGAAATCGCTGCTGCGGCACAAGAAAGCCGTCAGCACGCTCGAGGAAATGTCGACCGGTTCCAGCTTCCACCGCTGCCTGTGGGACGATGCGCAGCAGGGCAACTCCGACACCGTCCTGCGTGAGGACGACAAGATCCGCCGCGTTGTGATCTGCTCGGGCAAGGTCTACTTCGACCTGCTGGAGGCCCGCGACGAGCTGGGTCTGGAAGATGTCTACCTGCTGCGGCTGGAACAGTTCTACCCGTTCCCCGCACAGAGCCTTTCGGCAGAGCTTAAGCGCTTCCCCCAGGCCGAGGTCGTCTGGTGCCAGGAAGAGCCCAAGAACCAGGGCGCCTGGACCTTCGTCGAACCGAACATCGAATGGGTGCTGGGCCGTATCGGCGCCAAGTGGAAGCGACCGGCCTATTCGGGCCGCGCCGCCTCGGCTTCGCCCGCCACCGGCCTCGCCCGGGAACACAAGGCACAGCAGGACGCGTTGGTGAACGACGCCCTGACAGGCAAGAAGGACTGAACTGATGGCTGAGATTCGCGTACCCACGCTGGGCGAGAGCGTCACCGAGGCGACCATTGCAACCTGGTTCAAGAAACCCGGCGACAGCGTCGCCGTCGACGAGATGCTCTGCGAGCTGGAAACCGACAAGGTGACCGTCGAGGTACCATCATCGGTCGCAGGAACGCTTGAGGAAATCGTCGCCAAGGAAGGCGAGACCGTCGGCGTGGACGCCCTGCTGGCGACTGTCTCCGAGGGCGCTTCTTCCGGCGAAGCCAAGCCCGCCGCCAAGGCCGAAGAAGCCAAGTCCGACGCGCCTGCCGCCTCGGGCGACACCGGCACCGCGGTCGACGTGATGGTCCCCGCGCTCGGCGAGAGCGTGACCGAGGCTACCGTCGCAACCTGGTTCAAGAAGGTCGGCGATGCGGTTCAGGCCGACGAGATGCTCTGCGAGCTGGAAACCGACAAGGTTTCGGTCGAAGTGCCCGCCCCCGCGGCCGGTGTCCTTTCCGAGATCCTGGCCAGCGACGGCGCGACCGTCGAGGCTGGCGGCAAGCTGGGAGTGATCAGCGCTGGTGCCGCGCCGGGCGAAGCCGCGCCGAAAACCTCGCAGCCTGCAGCCGCGCCGGAAGCGACGACCAGCGCCGGCGGCAAGGACATCGAACACGCGCCCTCCGCCCGGAAGATCCTCGAGGAAAAGGGCATCGACCCGAGCCAGGTACAGGGCTCCGGCAAGGATGGCCGCGTGATGAAGGAGGACGCGTTGCGCGCTCAGCCCGGCCAGGCCGCGCCTGCACCCGCCGCCGCGCCGCAGCCCGCAGCGGTTCCGCGCGGTCCCGTATCGGCCGACGACGCCGCCCGCGAAGAGCGCGTGCGCATGACGCGCCTGCGCCAGACCATCGCGCGTCGCCTAAAGGATGCGCAGAACACCGCCGCCATGCTGACCACCTACAACGAGGTGGACATGACCGGCGTGATGGAGCTGCGCAACGAGTACAAGGACCTGTTCCTGAAGAAGCACGGCGTGAAACTGGGCTTCATGTCCTTCTTCACCAAGGCCTGCTGCCACGCGCTTAAGGAAGTCCCCGAGGTCAACGCCGAGATCGACGGCACCGACGTGGTCTACAAGAACTACGTCCACATGGGTATCGCGGTGGGCACTCCGACCGGCCTGGTGGTTCCGGTGGTGCGCGACGCCGACCAGATGAGCTTTGCCGACATCGAGAAGCGCATCAACGAGCTGGGCGCCAAGGCGCGCGACGGCAAGCTGTCCATGGCCGAGATGCAGGGCGGCAGCTTCACCATCTCGAACGGCGGCGTCTACGGCTCGCTGATGTCCTCGCCGATCCTGAACCCGCCGCAGTCGGGGATTCTGGGGATGCACAAGATCCAGGAACGACCGATGGTCGTGGGCGGCCAGATCGTCATCCGTCCGATGATGTATCTGGCGCTCAGCTACGACCACCGGATCGTCGACGGCAAGGGCGCCGTGACCTTCCTGGTGCGCGTGAAAGAGGCGCTGGAAGACCCCCGCCGCCTGCTGATGGACCTGTAAGGCAGACCCCTCTGCCCGGAGCGCCGCGAGATCATGGAAACGACAGCCGGACCCGAGCTGACCGTCCTGACGCTCGCCGCGCTCTGGCAGGTGGTCCAGGTGATCCTCATGGCGGTGCCCGCCAATCTGGAACTGGGCACCGCGCGCACCCTCGGGCCGCGCGACACCGAAATCGCCTCGCAGCTCAGCCCCCGGACGGGGCGGCTGCACCGGGCGATGAGCAATCACTTCGAAGGGCTGATCCTGTTCACCATCGCCGTGCTGGTGGTGGTGCTGAGTGGAAAAAGCTCGGCCCTGACCCTGGCCTGCGCCTGGATCTACCTCGCGGCGCGGGTGGCCTATGTCCCAGCCTATGCGTTCGGGCTGACGCCTTGGCGCTCGGTGGTTTGGTCCGTGGGGCTGGGCGCGACCACCCTGATGCTCTTGGTCGCGCTATGGTAGCGGGCAGGCAAATCGGTGCGTCAGTCGCGCAATTCGGCAAGCCGTTCGGCTACGGGGGCACCCGAAGCCTCAGTGGTAGCTGGCGCCTCGATCAAACCGATGACATCGCCCGCGGTGCCGCCGATATGAAAACCGACAACAAGACAGACGCTCAGCAGGGCCCATTTGGCGGTGGTGGTGTTCAAGAAGGCCATGATCGTCACGCTCCGTTTCGCTGTGACCTTGGTATGACGACCGGGTTCGCCGGTTTCGTGCACACTTCAAGGCAATTCCAAGTTGAATGGCCTGCAATTATGACAATCGAACACAATTCCGGCCCCAGCCGGAGGAAGGAGACAGCATGGCAAGCTACGACGTGATCGTGATCGGCGGCGGGCCGGGCGGCTACGTGTGCGCGATCCGCTGCGCGCAACTTGGCCTCAAGACCGCCTGCGTCGAATCGCGCGAGACGCTTGGCGGCACCTGCCTGAACGTGGGCTGCATCCCGTCGAAGGCGATGCTGAAGGCCAGCCACAACTACCACGAGGCAATCACCCATTTCGACGAGATGGGCCTGGTGGGCGGCAAGCCCTCGATCGATCTGCCGAAGATGCTGGAATACAAACAGTCGACGGTCGAATCGAACACCAAGGGCGTCGAGTTCCTTTTCAAGAAGAACAAGGTCGACTGGCTGAAGGGCCACGGCACGATCGAAGCCAAGGGCAAGGTCAAGGTCGGCGACGATGTGCACGAGGCGAAGCACATCGTGATCGCCACCGGCTCCGAGCCGACGCCGCTGAAGGGGATCGAGATCGACGAGGAACGCGTCGTCACCTCGACCGGCGCGCTGGAACTGAAGTCGGTGCCGAAGAAAATGGTCGTCATCGGCGCGGGCGTGATCGGGCTCGAGCTTGGCTCGGTCTATTCGCGGCTGGGTTCTGACGTAACCGTCGTTGAGTTCCTCGACCACGTCACCCCCGGCATGGACGGCGAGATCCAGAAGACCTTCCAGCGGATGCTGAAAAAGCAGGGGTTGGAGTTCGTGATGGGCGCCGCCGTGCAGTCGGTCGAGAAGCTGAAATCCAAGCTGAAGGTCACCTACAAGGCGCGCAAAAACGACGAAGAGACCACGGTCGATGCCGATGTCGTGCTGGTCGCGACCGGCCGCCGCCCCTACACCGAAGGGCTTGGCCTCGACAAGGTGGGCGTCGCACTGACCGAGCGTGGCCAGGTGAAGGTGGACGACCACCTGTCCACCGGGGTCGAGGGCGTCTGGGCGATCGGCGACGTGGTTGTCGGCCCGATGCTGGCCCACAAGGCCGAGGACGAGGGCATGGCCGTCGCCGAGCGTATTGCCGGTCAGGCGGGCCACGTGAACTACGACGTGATCCCCAGCGTGATCTACACCTTCCCCGAGGTTGCGGCGGTCGGAAAGACCGAGGAGCAGCTGAAGGAAGAGGGCCGCGCCTACAAGGTCGGCAAGTTCCCGTTCATGGGCAACGCACGGGCCAAGTCCTATTTCGCGGGCGACGGCTTCGTGAAGATCCTGGCCGACAAGGAGACCGACCGGGTTCTGGGCGCGCACATCATCGGCCCCTACGCGGGCGACCTGATCCACGAGATCTGCGTCGGCATGGAATTCGGCGCCGCCGCCGAGGATATCGCCCGGACGTGCCACGCGCACCCGACGTTCTCGGAAGCCGTGCGCGAAGCAGCACTCGCCTGCGGCGACGGCGCGATCCACGCCTGAGGCAACCGCCTCAGCTGAGCAGCATGCGCAGGCCGGCGGTGACGTCGGCCCGCACCGCGACACGAAGGCCGGGCTCGTCCCCGGCCCGCAGCGCCTGGATGATCTTCAGGTGACTTTCCGTCACCACGCTGCGCCGATCCTGCGAATAAAGCGAACGCATCGACGGCCCCAGCTGCAACCAGACCGATTCCGCCAGCGCCAGCATCGCCGGGGCCTGCGCGCGCAGGTAGAGGATCCGGTGAAACTCCAGGTTCAGCCGGACGTAGTTGATCGCATCCCCCGACCCCAGCACCACGTGAATCTGCCGATTCACGTCCTCCATCCGGTCGATCAGCGCAATATGCGCCCGCGGCAGCGCCCGCGAGGCCAGTTCCGGCTCCAGCAGCCCGCGCAAAGCGGCCAGTTCCTCGATGCGCTCGTTCGACAGGATCGGCGTGGTGATCCGCCCAGTGCTGGACAAGGTCAGCGCGCCTTCCGCCGACAGCCGCCGTACAGCTTCCCGCGCGGGGGTCATGGAGACGCCGAACTCCGCCGCGATTCCCCGAATGGTCATCGAATCCCCCGGGAGAACCTCGCCGTGCAGCACACGCGTGCGCAACCGGCGATAGATCAACTCATGGGTGGAACCTTTGTCCTTTTGTGGGCGTTCGGACTTAAATGGTCCCGAAGTGTGCACAATCATAACGCATTTCCTGCATAGGTCAGGGCACAAGAATCAATGAGGTCCGAGCGGGTATCTGGTATCTTCAAGAGGGGCGTGGGGAAAGACAATGGCGGACTTCTATTCCGACTTCGTAAACTGGACGACGGCAAGTGTCATCGGTGGTGCATTAATACTAAGCGCTACTGACCTGTCTACAAAAGATGATTCCGAAATCGAGGAGCCTGTTCTGCTGGCTGCTGCCGCAGATAGTACAGCTGACAGCTTGATGATCAGCGCGGTCCTCAACGATTCAGTCGCCGATCAGGCACCGCCGGAAGCCGAAACAGCAGCTGTACGGACCCGCGCCAAACTTCCGCAGATTCAGCAAGCCAAACTCGAGACCGTCGTCTTCACGACCGCGGGCGACAGTTCCGGTTTGCCCAAGATCCAGCAGCCCGCTCCTCAGGACCTCCTCGACAAGGGCCGCGTGACCGGCCAGTCGGTCAACCTTCGCAAGGGCCCTGGGACCCGATTCCCGGTGGTTGGCCGCGCCACGCAAAACGACCGGTTGCCGGTCACCGGCAAGACAGACGGGATCTGGGTTCAGGTCGTGATTGAAGGCAACGCCGACGCCTGGATTCACGGCAACTATTTCAGCACTCCCGAGCAGCTCGCCGCGAATTGATCAGCACTGGAAGCGATAGCGGTGAAGCTGCGCGCCGTGCGCCCGCAGCCATTGCCGTGGCTCCTCGTATCCCGGCAGAAGACCCGCCAACGTCCGCCAATACCCAGGGGAATGGTTCATCTCGGCCAGGTGCGCCACCTCGTGCGCGGCGACATAGTCCAGCACATTGGGCGGCGCGAGGATCAGCCGCCAGGACAACATGATGTTCCCTTCGGACGTGCATGACCCCCAACGTGAGCGCGGATCGCGGAGCGTCAGCCGCGCATAGGGCAGCCCCAGCGCTCCGGAATACCGATCCAGCGAGGCGCGCGCTTCCTCCCGCATCCGTTCCTTCAGCCACCCCTGAACAGCACCCAGGAACCGGGCGTCGTCACCTGGCACGAAGACCTCGTCCCCTTGTCGGATGATCCGACGCCCGCGTCCCTGCCGTAGCGTGAGCTGTTCGCCGCCAACCGTCAGTCGGAGCCCGGGTGCGGGCACCTGCACGTCGGGAAGCGCGGCGGTCCGGCTTTCGATCCATTGCCGATTCGCATGAAGGAAGCGCCGCATCTCGGACACCGGCACTCCGCGCGGTACCGTCAGCGTCAATCGCCCGGTTCCGGACGCGAGTCGCAAGGTCAGTCGCTTTGCCCGGGCTGATTGCCGGATCGCGACGGTCACATGGGGATCGTCGAGCTCAATGACCGGTGGAACCGGTTCGGCCCGCCGCAGCAAAGCTCTCACGCGGCGGGGAACCGCGTCACGTTGGAGCCCGCCGTGGCCGCGTCGGAATAATGACTGCGCACGAAGTCGCGGATCCGAGGTTGGATCTCGCTGCGCCAGCGAGAGCCGTTGAACACACCGTAGTGCCCCACCTTGCTCTGGACGTAGTGCGCACGCAGGGTCTCGGGCAACCCGGTCAGCAGGCGGTGCGCCGCCTCGGTCTGGCCTAGTCCGGTGATGTCATCCTTCTCGCCCTCGACGGTCATCACGGCGATGTCCGAGACCACGCCGGGATCGATCCGCTCGCCGCGATGCTCATAGCGGCCCGTGGCCAGCAGACGTTTCTGGAAAACACGTTCGATCGTCTGCAGATAGAATTCCGCGGCCAGGTCCATGACCGCCATGTACTCGTCATAGAAGTCCCGGTGCGAGGCGGCGCTGTCCCCGTCGCCCTTCACCAGGTTGTTGAAGTGCTGAAGGTGCGCATCGGTATGACGGTCGAGGTTCATCGCCATGAACCCGGTCAGCTGCAGAAAACCGGGGTAGACCCGGCGCAGGAAGCCCTTGTTGGGCCAGGGCACCTGAGTGATCACGTTCCGCTCGAACCAGCCGAGCGGGTTCTGTGTCGCCAGCTCGTTCGGTTTTTTCGGATTGCAGGCGGTGTCGATGGGCGAACCCATCAGGATCAGCGACGAGGGCCGCGCGGGATCTTCATCGGCTGCCATCAACGTCGCGGCCACCAGCGCCGGCACACCCGGCTGACACACGCCCATAACCGCCGGCCGCGAGCCATCCTCGCCCAGGAACTGGCAGAACTCGATCAGATACTCGGTGAAATCCTCGAGGTCGAAGCGACCATCGCTGACCGGCACGTCGCGCGCATCGGTCCAGTCGGTGATGTAGACATCATGCTCGGCAACCATGGACTGCACCGTACCGCGCAGCAGCGTGGCGTAGTGACCGGACATCGGCGCGATGATCAGCACCTTGGGATCGTTGCGCCGAGAGATGTGCGCGCCATCGCGGCGGAACCGCAACAGGGTACAGAACGGCATCTCATAAACCGGCTCGGGCTCGACAGGCGTTTCAACCCCGTCAATCATCACCGGTTCGAGGTTCCACTCGGGCTTGCCGTACCGACGCGTGGCCGAAATGAACATCTCGCACATTGCCGCCGTGGTACGGGCCGAGTAGGTATCCGCCATCGGGTTGATCGGACTGGTGAGCATGTCGCGCGTCATCCGGGCCGCGTTGCGCATCGGTGAGATCGCAGCATGGGTCATCTCGTAGGCGTGATACAGCATGCCGGGCCTCTCATGCATTAGTGCGTACGTTACCTGTTTAGAACTAAGCCCGCTTCTGCACCGCATCAAGGTATTTCGCACACGCAAACTGAAAGCGTGCTTTCCGAGTTTGACAAGACGAGAATGCTATGGCAGAGGGCGTCACTTGCCCAACAATGATGCGAGACTTGCTCATGCCGAAGGATGAATGGGGCGTAAAGCGCGTCTGCCCGTCGTGTTCGACGCGATTCTACGACCTGCAGCGTGACCCGATGACCTGCCCGAACTGCGGCGCGACGTTCGATCTCGAGAGCCTGCTGTCGAAGAAGGGCGCGAGCGTGCGGCCTGACAAGAAGGAACCCGAGCCCGCTTCGGTCTCGTCCAACACCGAGAACGACGACGACGTGGTTCTGGACGACGATGACGACGTCGAAATCGAAGACGATCTGCTGGACGACGATGACGACGATGACAATGTCAATCTCGACGACATCGCGGACGTGGCGAAAGACGACGACGAAAGCTGATCCGGGACGGGGCGAATTAGGGCTTGCACAAGCCTCGCCCCACCCATATGAAACGCCCACCCGAACGGATGGTGATTCATTCAGGGGCCATAGCTCAGTTGGGAGAGCGCTTGCATGGCATGCAAGAGGTCAGGGGTTCGACTCCCCTTGGCTCCACCATTCCCCTAAATCAGGAAGAAATTCAGTAACTTGCTGAATTTCAAAGGTGTTCCCCACAAGTTGTCACACTGAGGTGTCACAGTGGAGCTCCTTACAAAGATGCCGCGTCATACCCGGCTCTGCTGCCGTTGTGCCGCCTAATATGGTCGGGCGGCCATTCATCAGGACATCGCAGCCACCTACGGCAAGCGGGAAAAAAAACCTTCTCGCTGAAGACCAAGGACCATGCGAAAGCTGTTCGTAGGGTCCAAATCACGGCAGTCGGGGTGGATCAGAAATTTGATGAACACATGCTGTAGTTAGCGGGTCAGTAAGGACCAGCGCTTGACCAGCTGTCCTCTGAGCAGATCACCATGATCGAGGCCGTCCGTCTCCACCACCTGTTAGACGAGGACGAGGAAGTACGTCTAGATGGCTTCGAGGTGCTGGAGGGTGAAGATGACGTTCTCTGCCTGAGCTCACCACAGCAGCTCGACCCTCGCCCGAACTTCGAAGCGCGGGCGGAACTCGTTAAGGACATGGCCGCGTTCAACCGGGCGAACTACGCTTGCGGTAAGACACACTGTTTCTTCGAGATGAGTCAGAGGAGGCTCAGTCTTGGGAGGGTATCGGCCTTACGCTAGATCCCAAGTCAGCCTGTTGGGCGAAGCTCATGCTAGCTTTGCAGGAAGCGGCCACTGACGCCGCAGACGCACCGAAACAGCGAAGCGACGATGATATTGCCCCAGCACCTGTGGATTGACCGGGATCAGCAATGCCGCGACCCCGGGCACCAGCATTAAGGCGCCTGCAGCGACCGCAGCGCCCAGAATGAGACTCTCGCTCACCTGATCCTCCTTCGCCCCGTGACCGGTCGGCCACCTGCCCGGCAGATCATGCCTCTCAAACCATTTAGCGACGCCTCAGCCCCGCCGCTCGGCCTCGGCCACGTGGCGCTTCACTGCCAGAAAACTGTCCGGCGTCACCGAGATCGAGTCGATGCCCGCCGCCACCAAAAGCCGAGCGAACTCGGGATCGTTACTCGGCGCCTGCCCGCAGAGCCCGACCCGGGAACCCGCCGCTCGCGCCTTGGCAATCACCGTTTCGATCATCCACAGCACCGCCGGATCGCGTTCGCGGAAAAGCTCCGAGAGCGCCTCGGAATCCCGATCCACCCCGAGCGTCAGCTGCGTCAGGTCGTTCGAACCGATCGAGAACCCGTCGAAATGCGCCGCGAACGCCTCGGCGCGGATCACGTTCGAGGGGATCTCGCACATGACATAGACCTCGAGCCCGTTCTCTCCGCGGACAAGCCCGTTCTCGGCCATGACCTCCAGCACGCGCTCGGCCTCTTCTGTCGAGCGGCAAAACGGGATCATGATGATCACGTTACGGAAGCCCATCTCCTCACGCAGCCGCTTGATCGCACGGCATTCCAGGGCAAACCCGTCCCGATAGTTCGGCGAGTAGTAGCGCGACGCGCCGCGGAAGCCGATCATCGGGTTCTCTTCCGCCGGCTCGAATTGCGTACCGCCTAGAAGCTGCGCATATTCGTTGGTCTTGAAATCGCTCATCCGGACAATGGCCCGGTGTGGATACCAGGTCGCGGCGATCCGCGAGAGGCCCATGGCGAGCTCTTCGACGAAGTACTCGGTCCGGTCTGTATACCCCTTGGTCAGCGCGTCGATCCGCGCCCGCACCTCGGCATCTGTGATCTGGTTGTACCGGGTCAGCGCCAAGGGATGCACGCGGATCGCGTTGTTTATGACAAACTCCATCCGCGCCAGACCCACGCCGTCCGCAGGCAGACGCCACCAGCGCGCGGCGGCCGAGGGGTTCGCAAGGTTCAGCATCACCTTGGTTTTCGTATCGGGCACATCACCCAGCGCGATGTCCTCGACCTCGTAGTCCAGTTCGCCCTCGTAGATCGTCCCGCGGTCGCCCTCGGCGCAGCTGACTGTGACCGCCTGCTGGTCATGCAAGACATGCGTCGCGGTGCCGGTTCCGACTATGGCAGGCAAACCCAGCTCGCGGCTGACGATCGCGGCGTGCGAGGTGCGTCCGCCGTGATCGGTGATGATGGCCCTGGCGCGCTTCATGATCGGCACCCAGTCAGGATCTGTGGTCGCCGTCACCAGGATCGCGCCATCCACGAAACGCTCGATATCCTCGGGGCTTTCGATCAGGCAGACCTCGCCCGAGGCGATGGCCGATCCGACGCTGAGCCCCTTGAGCAGCACCGTGCCCGAACCCTTGAGGCTGTAAGACCGCATCGCACCGGTGTCGGCGCGCGACTGCACGGTCTCGGGGCGGGCCTGTACGATATAGAGCGCACCGGTATCGCCGTCGCGCGCCCACTCCATGTCCATCGGCTGACCGTAGTGTTCCTCGATGACGACCGCCTGCCGCGCCAGTTCCAGGATCTCGTCATCGGAGAGCACGAAGCGTTCCCGCTCGGCTTTCGAGGTCGGGACGTTGCGCGTCTCGCCGGCCCCTGGCGCGGCGTAGATCATCTTCTTTTCCTTCTCGCCCAGCGCCTTGGCAAGGATCGGCCGCAGCGCCGGGTCGGACAGGAACGGCTTGTAGACCTGGTATTCGTCGGGGTTCACTGCGCCCTGCACGACGTTCTCACCCAACCCCCAGGCCGCATTGATCAGCACCGCCTTGTCGAAGCCCGACTCGGTGTCGATCGAGAACATCACGCCCGAGCCGCCGGTATCGGCGCGCACCATCAACTGCACGCCCACCGAAAGCGCGACCTTCTGGTGCTCGAACCCCTTCACCTGACGGTAGGAAATCGCCCGATCAGTGAACAGCGAGGCAAAGCAGCGGCGGCAAGCATCGAGCAGTGCCTGCTCTCCTTGGACGTTGAGGAAAGTCTCCTGCTGACCCGCAAAACTCGCGTCCGGCAGATCCTCGGCGGTTGCGCTGGAACGCACCGCAACCGATGGCGCGGCCCGACCCGATCGCTCACCGAGCGTGTGATAGGCGGCCAGGATCTCCTCTCGCAGCGTCTTCGGCCACTCGCCTTCGAGGATCGCGCGGCGGATCGCGGTGCCCGCATCGTGCAGGGTGATGCGCCCGGTCGCCAGCCGGTCGAGCGCCTCGGCGATCCGGGCGTTCAGGTCGTTCTCGGACAAGTAGCCTCGGTAAGCATCCGCGCTGGTGGCAAAACCGGGCGGCACGCTGATGCCCTTCTGCCCGAGATTGCGTACCATCTCGCCAAGACTGGCGTTCTTGCCTCCGACCTTGGCGACATCGCCCCGTGCGAGGTCCTCGAACCAGAAGACCTGATCGCCTGCCATGGTGTATCCTCCCCCTTTTTATTGCGGCGATCTAGCCTGCCTGCGCCGGAAGCCGCCTTGATCCGCGTCAAAGAAGGGGTCCGCTCGCCGGGATAGACGGGACACTGGGGCACTTCGCCCGAAAGAGGGAGGCAAGGACATGAACCAATCAGAGCTCGAAGAACTCGCGCCCAAGGTCGAAGCGGCACCGGCGACCGACGGGGATCTGCGCGACGAAGTTATCACTGCGCTAAAGAACGTTCTGCCTGGCGGGACCCCGACAGCGATCAACACGGTGGACGGCGTGCTGCGCATCGTGGACGCGGCGGTTCCCGGTTGGGCGATCCACATCGAGGGTCGTGCGCAGGAGCCGGACGGGCATTGGCATTGCCAACTGCGCCATTCGAATTTCCGCGACAACGACGAGTTTATCGGACGCGGCCGCGGCGCCGTGCTCGAGCACGCGCTTCTGGCTGCCGTCCTGAGGGTCTACGCCTACCGTCTTCGGGACACCGCCGGCGCCTGATACCACAGGCGCCGCCCCGCACAGAGCAGCCGACATGACCGAGCAGGCGCCGATCCCGACAGCCGCTCTTCAAGGGCTCGACAGAGGCGCCATCGAGGCGGCCCGTGCACAATTCGGCTGGAACGAGCTGCCGCGCGCGAGGCGTGTTCCGGCGTGGCTCGTGTTCCTGCGTCAGTTCACCGGACTGCTGGTACTGATCCTCGTCGGCGCGGCTGTGATCGCGCTCGCCGTCGGCGAAACTGTCGACGCCATCACGATCGGCCTCGTCATCACCTTGAACGGCGTGCTCGGCTTCGTTCAGGAATGGCGCGCCGAGTCCGCGCTCGAGGCACTGCGCTCGATGATGGCGCCAACCGCGACCGTGCGGCGCGACGGGGCCGAGCGGACCATACCCGCACGTGAAATCGTCCCCGGCGACGTCGTTATCCTCGAGGCAGGCGACAGCGTCCCGGCGGACCTCGACCTGCTGAGCATCGTCAATCTGCAGATCGACGAAAGCGTCCTCACCGGCGAGTCGGTCCCCGTCGAGAAGGTGCTCGGCGCCGAACCGGCGCACGCCTTCACCGGAACGGCAGTAGTCTCGGGTCGAGGCGAGGGCGTCGTCTCGGCCATAGGTGCCGAGACCGAGTTCGGGCAGATCGCGGGGTTGACCGGTTCGGTCGGGATGAAGCGCACGCATCTGCAGGTGCAACTCGGCCGATTGGCGCGCAACCTCGGGATCGCGGCGGTCCTGCTGGCGGCCCTGGTCCTGGCGCTGGGGCTCGCCTCGGGCGGTGCGCCCCTCGAGATGTTCATGACCGGCCTGTCGCTTGCTGTCGCCATGGTGCCCGAGGGTCTGCCAGCGGTCGTGACGATCACGCTTGCCCTCGGCGCCTCGGCCATGGTCCGGCAGAACGCGCTGGCCCGCCGCTTGCAGGCCGTTGAGACGCTGGGCGCGGCATCCGTCATCTGTACCGACAAGACGGGCACCCTGACCGAGAACAAGATGACCGCGACGCGGATCTGGACGTCGGACGCGATCTACGAAGTCACCGGCACGGGCTACGACCCGACCGGCCACATCGCCCGCGACGGGGCGCGGGTCCGGGCAACCGACGATCCGGTGCTCGGCGCGCTGCTGACCACCGCACTGACCTGCACCCACGCGAGCCTCCGCCGCGAGGGGCACGACTGGGTGATGACTGGCGCGCCAACCGAAGGCGCGCTTGTGACGCTGGCGTACAAGGGCTGGGCCGAGGCGCCGAGCCAGGATGCCCACGAAGCGGAACTGCCGTTCTCGAGCGAGCGCAAGCGCATGACGGTTCTGGTGCGAACCGAAGCAGGTGAACGGCTCTTCACCAAGGGCGCGCCCGAGAAGGTGCTGGAGATCTGCACGACACTGGCCACCGGTTCCGGCGAGGTGGAGCTTGCCGAGGCGCTGCGAGAAGACATTCGTAGCGCCTATGCCGAGATGGCAGGCGCCGGCCTGCGGGTGATCGGCCTCGCCTCGCGCCCGGCGGGCGATGCCGGGCTGGTCGAGGAAAGCATGAGTTTCCTCGGTCTCGTCGGGCTGATCGACCCGCCCCGTGTCGAGGTTGCGGCTGCGATCCGCGGCGCCCGTGCCGCGGGCATCCGCGTGGTCATGATCACCGGCGACAGCCCGCTTACGGCGGCGGCCATCGCGAACCAGCTTGGCCTTGGCGCGCCGCGGTGCATCACCGGTGACCAACTGGAGGAACTGTCCGACACCGATCTGCACGACGCGCTCTCGGACAACGTGCTCTTCGCCCGCACCATGCCGATCCACAAGATGCGCATCGTCGAGACGCTGCAGGACATGGGCCATGTGGCGGCGATGACCGGCGACGGCGTGAACGACGCCCCGGCGCTGAAGCGCGCGGACATCGGTGTCGCGATGGGCATCCGAGGCACGGACGTCTCGAAGGACGCAGCCGATCTGGTGCTGCTCGATGACAACTTCGCCACCATCGTCCGCGCAATCGGCGAGGGCCGGAGGCAATTCGACAACGTCCGCAAATTCGTTCGCTATTTGCTGTCGTCCAACGCGGGCGAGGTCATTGCCATCGTCGCGAACCTGATGCTGGGCGGCCCGATCATCTTCTACGCAACGCAGATTCTTTGGATGAACCTTGTCACAGACGGCGTGACCGCCGTGGCGCTCGGCGCCGAGCGTGCCGAAGAGGGCCAGATGCGCCGACCGCCCCGCCACCGCGACGAGCCGGTGCTCGGCCTGAGCGGGCTGTGGATGATCCTGACCTTCGGCTCCTACACCGGGACGGCGAGCCTGTGGCTGTTCTACTCCCTCCAGCACCTCGGCGAGGACATTGCCCGGACGACGGCCTTCACCGGGCTCGTGGTGTTCGAGAAGATCAGCGTCTTCGCCTTCCGGTCCCACGACCAGCCCTGCAGCCGCATCGGCTGGTTCTCGAACCCGCTGCTTTTGGCGGCGCTGTCGGCCACACTTGCCGCGCAGCTTGCTGCCGTCTACTGGCCACCCATGCAGAAGCTGTTGCGTACGGTCCCGCTTGGGGCCGAGCAATGGCTGCTGATCGGCGCTCTCGCCCTGCCGCTGCTGGTGGTTCCCGAGGCGATCAAGATGTTGCGCAGCAAGTGAAGGGTCAGGCATCCTGCCTTTTGATCCACGTCAAGGCTCCCTGACCCGGCGCATGGCCGAATGGTGCCATGGAGGACCGCAACCCGAAACAACCCGAAGGCGGCCCCGGACAATGGGGCGGACCCGCCCTGCTGATCGGCTGGGTACTGATCGTGCTGCTGCTCGCCTATACCGCGACTGTGCAAGAGCGGGCGTCTGTAACACAGGTTTCCTACTCCGAGATGAAAGAACTGATCCGCAGCGGCGCGGCCACGAGCGCACTGCTGGAGGAGCACGCGATCACCGTCACATTGGGCGAGGGCGAGGCGCCGCAGCAGCGGGCGGTCGTGCCGGCGCAGGGCGATCCCGAGTTGCTACCGCTCCTGGAAACGCAGGGCGTCGAGATCGAGGCGCGGGCGCCGGTTGGCACCTCGGTCTTGGGTTTCATCCTGCCCTGGGTGGTTATCCTGCTCGTCTATCTCTGGCTTCAGCGGCGGATGCTGGGCGGGATCGGCGGTATGGGACCGCGCGGTCTGGGCGATCTGTTCACCGGCCGATTCTCAAAGCCCACTGCGCACACCTCAAGAGTGACTTTCGCCGACGTTGCCGGGCAGGACCAGGCCAAGAAGGAGGTCTCTGAACTGGTCGAATTCCTGCGCGAGCCTGAACGGTTCGAGGCGGTAGGCGCCGAGGTCCCGCACGGCGTGCTGCTGATGGGCCCGCCCGGCACCGGCAAGACGCTGCTGGCCAAGGCTCTCGCCGGAGAAGCGGACGTGCCGTTCTTCTCGACCTCTGGCTCGGAGTTCATCGAGGTATTCGTCGGCGTCGGCGCCGGCCGGGTACGGCGCATGTTTGAGGCTGCCCGCAAGGCCGCGCCTTCGGTCGTGTTCATTGACGAACTGGACAGCATCGGCCGCACGCGTGGCACCGGCCTTGGCGGCGGGCACGACGAGCGCGAGCAGACGCTGAACCAGATTCTGGCCGAGCTCGACGGGTTCGCCGCGCGCGAGGCGGTGGTGGTGCTGGCCGCGACAAACCGGCCGGACGTGCTCGACCCCGCGCTGTTGCGCCCCGGCCGCTTCGACCGGCATGTCACGCTGAACCTGCCCGACCGCGACGCGCGGCGAGCGATCCTGGATATTCACGCGCGCAAACTGCCACTGGAAGACACCGGGGACCTTGATGCGATCGCCGCCGGAACGCCCGGCTTCTCAGGCGCGGATCTCAAGAACCTTCTGAACGAGGCCGCCATAGCCGCCGCCCGTCGCCATGACGTGCTGGTGACCGAGGCCGACCTTCAAGACGCCCGCGACAAGGTGATGATGGGCACCGTCCGCACGCTCGCCATCCAGCCGGAGGAGCGGCACAGGCTGGCCGTACACGAGGCCGGGCACACGGCGGTCGCCTTCTTCACCCCCGGCGCGGACCCGCTCTACAAGGTCACCATCATTCCGCGGGGCCGCAGCCTCGGCGGGACGCACATGCTGAGCACCGAGGAACACCACACCCTGCCCGAGGATTACCTGCGCACGCAGCTCAAGATCCTGCTGGCGGGCCGCGCGGCGGAGCGGCTGTTCATCGGCTCGGTCAGTTCGGGCGCGGACGACGACATACGCAGGGCAACCGAGCTTGCCCGCTCGATGGTCGCGCGTTGGGGCATGACCGACGAGATCGGCCCCGTGGACTTGCGCCAGCGCGAGGATCATCCGTTCCTCGGCCAGTCGATCGCCCAGCCGAGGGAGCATTCCGACGAAACCGCGGCGCGGGTCGATACGGCGGTGGCGGAACTGCTGAAGTCATCCGAAGCCGCCGCGAAGGAGGTGCTGACCGACCACCGGGAGGAGGTGCTCTACCTGGTGCGTGAACTCGAGGCGCGCGAGGTGCTGGATATCGACGAGATCCAGACCTGCCTCGACTCCGGCGGCAAGGTCCGGCCGTTCGATCCGGACCGCAACGGCGGGCGGGACCGCACGGTCGATCCGACGCGGCCGCCCCGGACGGGGGCGAAACCCGAAGGGAGGGAGCAATGACCACGACAGGGCTGAAGGTCTTCGACGACACGATCCACACGACGAACGGCTGGCTGCACGAGCTGAACAGTCGCATGGGCTGGGATGACCGCCAGGCCGCGTGGCGGCTGCTGCGCGTTGGCCTGCACGCGATCCGTGACAGGATGCCGGTGAACGCGGCGGCGCACTTCAGCGCACAGCTTCCGATGCTTGTGCGGGGCATGTTCTACGAGGGCTGGCAACCGGCGAAGGTCCCCCACAAGGTCGAGACGCCCTACGCCTTTCTCGCGCCGCTACGCGAAGCGTTCTCCCACGATTTCAACTTCGACGCCGAAGCCGCGTTTCGCGAGCTTCTCGATGTGCTGCGCATGCACGTTTCGGCCGAGGAACTGGACAACATCAAGGCCGTCATGCCCGCCGAGTTGAAGCCGCTCTGGGAGAAAGCGCCGATCGGACCGTAAAACGCTAGTGCACGACAACCTGCTCCAAGGAGATCCCGCAATCCCCGAAAGATCCTGTATAGGTCACGAGCGGCCCGCCCTTGCCAGCGGAATAATCCAGGCACAGCGCGTTCGCCGCCTGAAGTTCGGGCTCGCCGGTCAGCCAGTAGTGACCGAAGAACACCGGTTTTCCGTCGACGGGGTAGGTTCGGGTTTGAACGTCTTTCGGTAGCTCGGCGTCCGGCAGTTCCTCGAGATCCGGCACCGAGGTCGCGATCTCGCGCCAGGTCCTTGCATTGGTGTTCCACCATTGCAGTCGAACCTCCCTCCTGACCGTCCCCTCCTTGTCGGAGATCGAGAACCCCGGCGGCAGGGCACACTCCGGCCCCTTTGTCGTCCGCTCGACAAGCTCGGCCAACTCATTGCCGCTTCCTGGACTTGCCGCATCCCGCAGTTGCTGCTCGGAAAGCACTCCGTCTCCGGTCAACTCGCGCAACCTGCCTATCGTGACCTCATCCCAGCAGGCATGAACCGCCCGAAACCCGCGCTCTTCGAGAAAAAGCGGCAGCCCCGCCATCCACGCAAGAACGTCCCGGGTCTGCGGAGCACCGAGCGGGAACTCCGTCAGAAAGCTCTCGTGCTGGCGAATATTCTTTGCCGAATGGGGCCGCAACGGCATCCCTGTCGCAGGGTCGAGAGTATGGAAATGCAGGGCGTTCAATTCGTGATTGCCCATGACGGCTCTTGCCTTGCCGGAATCCATCAGGCTGCGAACAGTCCCAAGGACAGCCCGGTTAGCGCGGCCCCGATCGATGAAGTCGCCCAGGAACACGATTTCCCGATCCGGCTGAACATGCAGCCACCCGCTTGGTTTCCTTTGCCAACCAAGCCGGCCAAGCGCCTTTTGCAGCTTCTCCGACTGACCGTGAATGTCAGGAATGATATCGAATGTTGTCATATGTTTTGTGACTCTGGATGGAAATGAGTGTTGGCCGAGCGACCTCGAGCCGCCAGCTATGACGCTGCCGGCTGTAGATTTCGAATTGTTCGGGGGACATCGGATTACCGACTTCGGGCGACCGACCTGCAAGCTTGCAGATCACGTGCGCCTGAGACAGCGGTACTTGGAGTAACGTGGTGAGCCGTGCAGGATTCGAACCTGCGACCCACTGATTAAAAGTCAGTTGCTCTACCAACTGAGCTAACGGCCCACGCAGGCCGCGGAGATAGACGGCACGGGCGATGGGGTCAAGACCAAACTTGAAGATTTCTGCCATGCTTCCGCGGGTCTGGCGCGAAAGCCCGGTTGCGCCTATATCACGCGCCATGAATCAGGCAGCCCAGACCTCGCCGGCCCTGCGTTTTGTAAAAATGCATGGCCTCGGCAATGATTTCGTGATCGTCGACGCCCGCGGGGCGGCCGACCCGGTCACACCTGCGCTGGCGCGCGCGCTTGGCGACCGGCACCGGGGCGTGGGCTTCGACCAACTCGCGGTGATTCACAACGATCCGCAGGAAACCGTGCGCCTGACGTTCTGGAATGCGGATGGCAGCCTGTCGGGAGCGTGCGGTAACGCCACCCGCTGCGTCGCGCGGCGACTGATGGACGAGACTGGCGCCGCCCGCGTCACCCTGCGCACGGATTTCGACGTTCTGGTTGCCGAGGATGCGGGCGACCGGCTGACGCGCGTCAACATGGGCCGTCCGGCGCTGGACTGGCAGGATGTGCCGCTGGCGCGCGAGATGGACACGCTGGAGCTGCCCCTCGAGGGCGGCCCGGTTGCACTGAGCATGGGCAATCCACACTGCGTCTTTTTCACCGACGACGCTGAGAATGCCGACATCACCGCCCAGGGGCAGCGGTTCGAGACAGATCCGCTCTATCCCCAGCGCACCAATGTCGAGATGGTCGAGGTGCAGGCCCGCGACCGGCTGCGGCTGCGGATCTGGGAGCGCGGTGTGGGGATCACGCTGGCCTCGGGTTCCTGCGCCTGCGCGGCGCTAGTGGCGTCCGCGCGGCGCGGCCTGACGGACCGTGCGGCGACGGTCATTGTGGATGGCGGCACGCTGCACGCCGACTGGCGCGAGGACGGCGTTTGGATCACCGGCCCGACGCAGGAGGTCTTCGAGGGGGTGCTGTCACCGGCACTGCCGCTGGCATGAAGCCGCCCGTCTTCGAAACCTTCGGCTGCCGGCTGAACGCCTACGAGACCGAGGCCATGCGCGAGCTGGGTGAGGCCGCCGGGCTGGACAATACAGTCGTGGTCAACACCTGCGCCGTCACCGCCGAGGCCGTGCGGCAGTCTCGACAGCGCATTCGACGACTGCGCCGCGAGCACCCGGACGCGAAGATCGTCGTCACCGGCTGCGCCGCGCAGACCGAGCCCGAGACCTATGCCGCGATGCCCGAGGTCGACCTGGTGATCGGCAACCTCGAGAAAATGCGCGCCGAGACCTGGGAAGGTGTCGCCAAGGGCCCGGACTTCATCGGGCAGACCGAAAAGGTGCAGGTCAACGACATCATGTCCGCGACCGAGACCGCCGGTCATCTGATCGACGGCTTCGGCACCCGCGCACGCGCCTATGTGCAGGTGCAGAACGGGTGCGACCATCGGTGCACCTTCTGCATCATTCCCTATGGGCGAGGCAATTCGCGGTCGGTGCCGGCAGGTGTCGTGGTCGAACAGATCGCGCGACTGGTGGGCAGCGGCTACCGCGAGGTTGTGCTGACCGGCGTCGACCTGACTAGCTGGGGAGCAGACCTGCCCGGAGAGCCGCGCCTGGGCGATCTGGTGCAGCGCATCCTGAAGCTGGTGCCGGACCTGCCGCGCCTGCGGATCAGCTCGATCGACTCGATCGAGGCCGATCCCGCGCTGATGGACGCCATCGCCGGGCAACCCCGGCTGATGCCCCATCTGCACCTGAGCCTTCAGGCCGGCGACGACATGATCCTCAAGCGGATGAAGCGGCGCCATCTCCGGGACGACGCCATCCGGTTCTGCGAGGAAGCTCGCCGCCTGCGCCCGGACATCGTGTTCGGCGCGGACATCATTGCCGGGTTCCCGACCGAAACCGAGGCGATGTTCGAAAACTCCTTGAAACTGGTCGAGGACTGCGGCCTGACCTGGCTGCACGTCTTCCCCTACTCGCCACGTCAGGGCACGCCCGCCGCGCGCATGCCCGCCGTTGACGGCACCGCCATCAAGGACCGGGCGGCGCGACTGCGGGCGCTCGGAGACGCCCAGGTTGCCCGCCATCTAGCAGCGATGACCGGCCGCACCGAGCCGGTGCTGATGGAGAATACCTCGCACGGCCGCACCCCCAGCTTTGCCGAGGTGGACCTTGAGGGCAGCGCGCCCGAGGGGCAGATCGTTCAGGTCCGCCTGACCGGCAATGCCAACGGCCGCCTGACAGGCACCCTGGCCGCCTAAGCCTTAACCCGCGCCGGGTAGCGCACCAGCCCCAGCTTGTCCCGCTGCACGAACCGCCAGGTCAGCATCACTGCCGCCGCCGACAGGCCCAGCGCCAGGCCGATCCACACGCCGATGCCACCCATGCCGAGCGGGAAAGCCAGCACCCAGGCTGCAGGGATCCCGAGGCCCCAGTAGCTTGCCACGGCCATCCACATCGGCACACGCGTGTCTGACAGACCGCGCAGCAGCCCGACCGAGATCACCTGAAGCGTGTCCACCACCTGGAAGACCGCAGCCACAGCCAGTAGGCCGGTCCCGGTCGCCACGATTGCGGCGCGCTGCGGCTCGTCATTGTCGAGGAAGGCCCGGACCAGCGTCTCGGGCAACAGCCACAGCACCAAAGCGCCCGACAGCGCCACTGCCAGCGACATCGCCATCACCGTGCGCGCGCCACGGTCCAGCCCGTGAGAATCGTGCCGCCCCAGCGCATGGCCGACACGAACGGTCCCCGCGCTCGCAAGGCTCAACGGGATCATGAAGATCACCGAGATGACCTGAAGCGCGATGCCGTGCGCGGCCAGCGGGATCGTTCCCAACCGCCCCATCAGCAGCGAGCTGACCGAGAACATGCCGACCTCGGCCAGGATCGTCGCGCTGATCGGCAGGCCTAGGCGCAGCACCTCGCGGAACGCCTCCCAGTCGGGGCGCAGGAAACGCACGAACAGCTCGTATTTCTTCAGCGCAGGGCGGCTCAGCGCGTAAGCCACCAGAAGCACCAGGATCAACGACTGCGAGCCCAGCGTCGCGATGGCCGCGCCCCGGATCCCCAGCGCAGGTGCACCCCAGTTGCCGAAGATGAACATCCAGTTCAGCACGACGTTCAGGCCCGCCCCCGCCAGCGTCGCCCACATCACGACCTGCGTGCGCTCCAGCGCCGAGAGATAGGAGCGCAGCACCATCACCGCGACAGCGGGGTAGAGCGCCCATTGCGCGACGCCAAGGTATTGCACGGCCAGTTCGATCAGCTCGGGGTCCTGCCCGGTCAGGCGGAAGATCGGCCCGGCGAACCACAGCGGCACCATCAGCACGCTCACAACCAGGGCGCCGACCCAGAGGCCCATGCGCACCACACGGCGCACGCCGCGCACATCGCCCGCCCCCGCCGCCGAGGATGCCATGGGCATCACCGCGTAGGCAAAGCCGGTCCCGGCGATAAAGCCGATGAAGAACAGCGTCGTGGCCAGCACGCCGGCGGCCAACGCCTCGGCGCTGAGCCAGCCCAGCATGACCGTGTCGGTAACCTGGATCGCCTGCTGGGTCAGCTGCGCGGCGATCAAGGGCGCGCCGATCTTGAGCGTCGCCCGGATGTGCCAGCCCCATCCCTGCGGACGAGCCGGGACGCTGGCGCTATCGCGCGGAGTGCTGGCGACGGTCATGGAAAGGCTCCCCCTTGCGCTCCGCCTATAAAACCGGCGGCGCGGGGGATCAATGCCGCACGAGGCGGCGCCTTGTCAGGCGCTGTCTTCGGCCAGAAGCGCCTCGGCGCGGGCGAACAGGTCCTCGTAGCGCTCAGCGGCGCGGCCCCGTTGGCGAACGGCCCGCGCAGCGTCGAAATTCACGGTCGCATCGCCGACGAGCACAAGGCCCACCATCCCCATCGACAGGTGCGGGGTGCAGTGGAAGCCGTAGGTGCCCTCGATGTCGAGCGTCAGATCGAAGGGATCGTTGATCTTGCTGCGCCACGGCTCGGCACCTTCGGGCAGCATGCCATCTGTTGAAGCCGTATTGTGGCCCCGGTCGGACGGCAGGAAACGAAGGGTGGTGCCTGACGGGACACGGACCAAGTCCGGCGCGAAAACCATCTGGCGCTTGCCGTCCTCGGGGTCGCGGTTAAGCATCCGCACTTCGACGACCTCACCGGCCACAACCCGGCGCGCAGACAGTGCGACAGCCCCGGCGCCCAGAAGCGCCAGGTGCTGCCGTCTGGTTTGTATTGGTCCGGTCAAACGGCTCAGGACTCCGGGCCGACGCTGGCCAGGTAAGCCCAGATGTCTTCTGCGCCGTCGCGCAGACGGAAGCTCATCTTCGAGCGGGCCGAGCTGTCATCCAGGTATTCCTGCAGGAAGCTGCGCGGATCGGCGGTGTAAGCCGCGAAATCCTCGACGTTCCAGGTCAGCCCTGCTTCACCAGCAGCCACGAGGCTTTCACCGTAGTTGAAATCCTCGACGGTGCCCGCCTGCCGGCCGGCGATCCCATAGAGGTTCGGCCCGGTCTTGCCACGCCCGTCGATCACCTCGTCGCCATTGGCGATCACATGGCAGGACGAGCAGCGCTTGAACAGGTTCTTGCCATTCTCGGCGTCGCCGTCCTGGGCGAAAGCGGCGACGGGTAGCACGGCCAGGGCCGCAGCTGTGACGAGGGTCTTCATGAGTTTCCTCCGGGATGGGACCTTTTACGTCTTTCGAAATAGGGCAATCGCCCCCCTCCGGCAAAGACACTTTGTCGCGCGGAGGCATGATTTCTCAGGCGACGGCCCGCGCAAGGGCGCAATGCTTCCACAATGCATGGAGCGCGCCGACCAGATGATCGATGTCCGCATCCGTGTGCCCCGGCCCCGGGGTGAAGCGAAGCCGCTCGGTCCCTTTGGGCACGGTCGGGTAGTTGATCGGCTGGACGTAGACGCCATGCTCCTCGAGCAGCACGTCCGAGATCATCTTGCACTTCACCGGGTCCTTCACCATCACCGGAACGATGTGGCTGGGGTTCGGCAGGTGCGGAATGCCCATCGCATCCAGGCGCGCACGCAGCTTGGCGACCTGCTGTTTCTGACGCGCCCGCTCCCAATCGCTTTCCTTCAGGTGCTGGATCGAAGCCAACGCACCCGCCGCCAGCGCCGGCGGCAAGGCGGTCGTGAAGATGAACCCGCTCGAGAACGACCGGATGAAATCGACCAGCGCCGCCGATCCGGTGATGTAGCCGCCCATCACGCCAAACGCCTTACCCAGCGTACCTTCGATCAGGGTGATACGGTCCATCAGACCCTCGCGCTCGGCCACGCCGCCACCGCGCGGGCCGTACATGCCGACCGCGTGCACCTCGTCGATATAGGTCATTGCGCCAAACTCGTCGGCGAGATCGCAAATCTCCTTGATGGGCGCGATGTCCCCATCCATCGAGTAGACCGACTCGAACGCAATGATCTTGGTCGAATCGACCGGGCACTCTTCCAGCTTGCGGCGAAGATCCTCGACGTCGTTGTGCTTCCAGATCTTCTTCTCGCATCGCGCGTGGCGGATGCCCTCGATCATCGAGGCATGGTTCAGCGCATCCGAGAGGATCACCGCGTTCGGCAGTCGCGAGCCGAGCGTGCCCAGCGTAGCCCAGTTTGAGACGTAGCCGCTGGTGAACAGCAGTGCGGCTTCCTTGCCGTGCAGGTCCGCGAGTTCCTTCTCGAGCAACACGTGGTGGTGGTTCGTGCCCGAGATGTTGCGGGTCCCGCCCGCGCCGGCACCGGATTTGTCCAGCGCCTCGTGCATCGCGTTCAGCACCTTGGGATGCTGGCCCATGCACAGATAATCGTTGGAGCACCACACGGTAACGTCGCGCACGCCCGCGTCACGATGGTTCAGGGCGCGCGGGAAGTTGCCGCGTTCGCGTTCGAGGTCAGCGAAGAATCGATAGTTCCCCTCCTGCCGCAGGGTATCGAGCTGGGCATTGAAGAGAGCGTCGAAATCCATCCTTCGGGACCTTTCACCATCACCGCCGATGCGGCCTTGCGTCGAAGATATCTGTCAGAAAACGCCACATTCAACAACCTATGCCAACAGGCCGCAACGCCGCAGGGTCACACCCTGACGCGGTTTTGATCCGGTTGGCTGTCTCAGAGACGCCTTTCCACACCAAGTTCTGGGCCAATTGTCCGATGCGAACATTGACCGAGGTCAATTCCGCGTTTGACATAGCCGCCCGCGCAACCGGTGAGGCCGGGACCATCCGGCCATTGCCCGCCGCGGCACGAAGGCAATGCGGAGATCCGCTCCCATATGGTCAGGCTGCTTGAGATAGACCGAGATCTGCGCACTGTGACGTTCCGGCACGAAGGACCAGATCTGCTCGGTCCATGCATGCGCCTGCGCAGCGTCGTCGCGGAACACCGAAAGATCCGCCATCGCCGGATTGCTCAGGACCTCCACCGTGAGATCGGCATAGTTCGGATTCGAGACTTCCAAGACGCGAGCCATCCGCGCCCCTCCCCGGGGAACACCCGTACCAGGTTACTGTCCCGGTATAGTACCCTGAAATCGTCAGGAGTCGAAGAATCCCGGCCCGGCGCGCCCACGCAGCTCGGCCGCTGCGGCAGCGCCCATCGCCGCTCCATCATCGATTGCGCCCTCCGCCTCGGTCGTCAGGCTTTCGGAACCGTCGGGCCGGATGATCTCGCCCCGCAAGCGCAAGCGATCGCCTGTCAGTTCCGCCAGCCCCCCGATCGGCGTCTGGCACGAGCCGTCGAGCCCCGCCAGAAACGCCCGCTCGGCCGCCAGCCGCAGCCCGGTGTCCCGGTCGTGGAGCGGGACCAGCAGCGCCGAGGTCGCCTCGTCCGCCTCGCGCCGCTCGATCCCGATAGCGCCCTGCGCCACGGCGGGCAGCATGTCGTCCACCTCGATTGCCGTGTGCGGCACCCGGTCGCCCATCTGCAGCCGGTTCAGCCCCGCCATGGCCAGGAAAGTTGCCTGCGCCACACCGTCCGCCAGCTTGCGCAGCCGTGTCTGCACGTTGCCCCGGAACTCGACCACCTGCAGATCCGGCCTCCGGTGCAGCAGCTGCGCCCGCCGCCGCAGCGACGAGGTGCCCACAACCGCCCCTTGCGGCAGATCCGCAAGCCAGCCGCCGTCGAGTGCCACGAACGCGTCCCGCACATCCTCGCGCGGCAGGTAGGTGTCGAGGGTCAGCCCGGACGGCTGCTCTACCGGCATGTCCTTCATCGAGTGTACGGCGATGTCGATGTCGCCGGCCAGGAGCGCATCCTCGATCTCGCGGGTGAACAGGCCCTTGCCGCCTATCTCGCCCAAGGGCCGGTCAAGCACCCGGTCGCCCGTGGTCTTGATGACCACCACCTCGAAGGCGTCCTCGGGCAGGTCATGCGCCGTCATCAGCCGGTCGCGGGTCTCGTGCGCCTGCGCCAGCGCCAGCGGAGAGCCGCGGGTGCCTATGCGAAGGGGCTGATCTGGTGAGGGCAGGTTCGTCATGGCGCGGACCCTAGCCCCGCGCCCCGGCGGGTGCAATCGCCGCACCGGCTTTCCCTGCCCTCGCCACGCCGCTATGGTCCCTTCCAAACAAGCCCCCCCGATCAAGCCCCGAGGTCCGGATGCTCACCAACGCCAAAACGCTGATGCGCGCACTCGCGGGCGAAACCCTGCCCGTGCCCCCGGTGTGGATGATGCGCCAGGCGGGGCGCTACTTGCCCGAATACCGCGCGACGCGGGCGCAGGCGGGCAGTTTCCTGGACCTGTGCTACAACCCGGATCTCGCCGCCGAGGTAACGCTGCAGCCGATCCGCCGCTACGGGTTCGACGCGGCGATCCTGTTCGCCGATATCCTGCTGATCCCGCAGGCCCTGGGTGCCGATCTTTGGTTCGTCCAAGGAGAAGGACCGCGCCTGTCCACCATTACCTCAGCCGAGGATTTCAAGGCGCTGAAGCCCGCCGAGGCGATCCACGAGACGCTTTCGCCGGTCTATGAAACCGTCCGCATCCTGTCCCGCGCCCTGCCGCGCGAGACGGCGCTGATCGGCTTTGCTGGCGCACCGTGGACGGTGGCGACCTACATGATCGCCGGGCGCGGCACCAAGGACCAGGGCCCTGCGCGGCAGCTGATGTACTCGGACCCCGTGACGTTCGATGCGCTGATCGACCTGCTGACCGAGGCGACCGCGGACTACCTGATCGCCCAGATCGACGCGGGCGCCGAGGCGGTGAAACTCTTCGACAGCTGGTCTGGCGCGCTTCCCGGCCTGATGTTCGAACGCTACGCCACCCGTCCAGCACAGCGCATCGTCGAGCGCATCCGCGAGAAACACCCTCGCGTCCCGGTGATCGGCTTCCCCCGCCAGGCGGGCGAAAAGGTCGTGCCCTTCGTCAAGGCCACCGGGGTTTCCGCCTGCGCGATCGACACCAGCGTCGACCCTTACTGGGCCGCGCGCGAGCTGCAACCGCTGACCTGCGTGCAGGGCAACCTGGACCCGATGCTGCTGGTCACCGGCGGCGCCGCGCTGGAAACGGAAGTGAAACGAACCGCCGAGGCGCTGTCGGGCGGACCCTACATCTTCAACCTCGGGCACGGCATCACCCCCGAAGCGGATCCCGCCAATGTCGACGTGATGCTGCGCGCCCTGCGCGGCTGAACCGGGTTTCTTCGGCGGGCGCTTACGCTTTGGTAACGCCCGTGTCCTACCCCTGCGGATCAAGACCCCGTGGAGGAGGAGAATCCCCGTGCCCCGGATTATTGCCTTCCTGTCGGCCTGCCTGCTGTGGGCCGCCCCGGCCCTTGGCTCGGCCGATCTGTGTGACCAGGCGGGCGCCCGTGCCGCGCGCGATACCGGTGTGCCATACGCGGTGCTCCGCGCGATCTCGCTGACCGAGACCGGACGCAATCGCGACGGAAAGCTGCAACCCTGGCCCTGGACCGTCAACATGGAAGGCAAGGGCACCTGGTTCGACGACAACACCTCGGCGCTGGACTATGTGCGACAGCACCACGCTCGGGGGGCGCGCAGCTATGACGTCGGGTGCTTCCAGATCAACTATCGCTGGCACGGCAACGCCTTCGCCTCGGTCGAAGAGATGTTCGACCCCTACCGCAACGCTCTTTACGCCGCGGAATTCCTGAAGCGCCTCTATGCGGAAACCGGGTCCTGGGCGAAATCGGCCGGGGCCTATCACTCCCGCACACCGAAATACGCGACCAAGTACCAGGCCCGGTTCGAGCGTATCCTGGCGCGGCTTTCGGGCGAGGTACCCCCGCCGGTTCCGGCAACACCGGTAAAACCCAAACCGCAGACTGACCGGAACCGAACCGTCGCCGTCGCACAGCACTACCCGCGCGGGGCCAGTGTCGGACTGCCACGGTCCGCGCCGCGCGGCAGCCTGGCGGCGGTCCTGTCCCTACCCGAGGGCGCGCCGATCCTCGCCGCCCCGCGTGGCCCGCTTTACTGACATGAACCCCGCGCGCCTGTTCCAGCCCACGGTCCTGCTGTCGATCGCCCTGATGGCGGTGATCGTGATGATGATCCTGCCAATGCCCGCCATCGTGCTGGACCTCGGGCTTTCGGCCTCGTTCGGCCTCGCCATCCTGATCTTCACCGTGACTCTGTTCATCGAGCGGCCGCTGGACTTCTCGGCCTTCCCGATGATCCTGCTGTCCTCGCTTATGCTGCGCCTGTCGCTGAACGTCAGTTCGACCAAGCTGATCATCGGCAGCGGGCACAAGGGCACATCGGCCGCCGGCGGCGTGATCGAGGGGTTCGCCATGTTCATCATGGGCGGCTCTCTGTTCCTGGGGCTGGTGGTGTTCGGCGTTCTGCTGATCGTCAACTTCATCGTCATAACCAAGGGCGCGGGCCGCATGGCCGAGGTCGGCGCGCGCTTCGCCCTCGACGGGATGCCGGGCAAGCAGCTGGCGATCGACAGCGACCTCGCCTCGGGCGCGATCAGCCATGACGAGGCGCGCACCCGACGTGCTCGCGAGCAGGAGGAAACCACCTTCTTCGGCTCGCTCGACGGCGTGTCGAAATTCGTCAAGGGCGACGCGGTCGCCGGCCTGCTGATAACCCTGCTGAACCTCATCATGGGCCTTGCCATCGGGGTCTTCGCCCACGGCATGCCGCTGGGCCGCGCGTTCGAGACCTATGCGATTCTCACCGTCGGCGATGGTCTGGTCAGCCAGATCCCTGCCGTCATCATCTCGATCGCGACGGCGATCCTGCTCTCAAAAGGTGGCGCGGCAGGCTCGGCCGACCAGGCGATGCTGCGGCAACTGGGCGGCTATCCCACGGCGCTTTTCACCGTCGCCGGTCTGATGGCGCTGTTCGCGCTGATCCCCGGCCTGCCCCTTATGCCGTTCCTGATCGGCGCCGCCATCCTTGGCGCTGGGGGCGAAGCCGCGCGCCGCTTCACCAAGGCCGAAGCCGAGAAGGCCAGGAAACCCGAAGCGCTGCCCGCCGGGCCGCCGCAGAAGAAGCTCGGCGACATGCTGGATCTCGACGAAATTCACCTTCAGTTCGCGCCCGATCTGGTCAGCACGGTGATGGACCATGCGACGGGCCTCGACGCGCGGATCGTCAACATGCGCCATCATATCGCGCAGGAATTCGGCTTCGTCCTGCCCGAGATCCGGCTGACCGACGACACGACGCTTCCCTCGGGCACATACGCGATCCGGATCCAGGGGGTGGAGACCGCCCGCGGCTCGCTGGAGCGGGACCAAGTCCTGATGCTGACGGCAGACGCAAGCCCGCCCGAGCCTGCGGGTCGCGACGTAGCCGAACCGGTCTACGGCGCACCGGCCCGCTGGATCGCCCCGTCAGAGCAGGAAACCGCCTCGCTCGCCGGGTTCTCGGTTGTCACGCCGACCGAGGTGATCGCCACCCACCTGCTCGAAGTTCTGAAGCAGAACTTTGCCCGCCTCTTCACCCGCCGGACTCTGCGCCGCCTGCTGGACGAATTCGTCGCGCCTTCGGATGGCGCGCGCGCGACCGCAAACCGGCGGATCCTGGACGAATACGTCCCCGACAAGGTGCCGGTGGACCAGCTGCAGGCGGTCTTGCGGCTGCTGCTGGCCGAACAGGTCTCGATCCGCAACCTGCCGATCATCCTCGAGGCCATCGGCGAGATGAACCAGGCCACGAACAACGCCGAAGCGCTGTGCGAGCATGTCCGGCGGCGACTCGGCTTCCAGATCACCGCCGGCCTGCAGGAACCAGACGGCGCGCTTCCCCTGGTCCAGCTCGGCCCTAAGTGGGAAGAGCTGTTCGTCCAGCATCAGACCGAAGGACCGGGCGGCGCGCTCGACGTCGCGTTGCCCCCGATGGAGTTCAACCGCCTGGCCGAAGCGGTCGCGAACCGGATGGGCGACGCGGCCCGCTCCGGCCGCTACCCGGCGCTGGTCACATCAGGCCGCAGGCGCCGGTTCGTGCAGACCGTCCTATCCGCCAAGGGGATTCGCGCCCCAGTCCTCTCGTTCGAAGAGATCGGCACCGACCGCAAACCGACAATGCTCGGGGTCGCCTGATGTTCGATCTGCTCCAGGCCCTGCAGGCGGAACTGGAGTCGCACCTGCTGGCTGCGGTACTGGTGTTCCTGCGCATCGGCGCGGTCGTCGGGCTGATGCCGGGTTTCGGTGAAAGCTACCTGTCGATGCGCGTGAAACTGGCCGCCTCGCTGGCGCTGACGGTGATCGTGACGCCGGCGCTGGATACCACCGGCATCCCGGCGACCGTTTCGATCCCGAGGTTTGCAATGTTCGCCATCACCGAAACCGCGATCGGCGTACTGATCGGCCTTGCCGCGCGAATGATGCTGCACGCGATCCAGTTGGCAGGCAGCATCGCCGGGCAGTCGACGGCCCTGGCGCAGGTCGCCGGTCCCGGAGTCGCACCGGACCCCTTGCCGGCGATGGGCAACGGATTGACGATGGCCGGGATTGCACTGGCGATGGTCACAGGGCTGCCGATCAAGATCGTGGCCGGCGTCATCGCAAGCTACGCCACTCTTGGCATCGGCGCTGCGCTGCCCGGCGCGGGCGTTGCGGAATGGGGCCTCGGCCACGCCTCCGCCGCCTTCTCGCTGGGGTTCACGCTGGCCGCGCCATTCGTGGTCGCGGCGCTGCTCTACAACCTAGCACTCGGGGCAATCAACCGCGCCATGCCGCAACTGATGGTCGCCTTCATCGGCGCCCCACTCATCACCGGGGCGACGCTTGCGTTGTTCCTGATCGCCGCGCCGGTGATGCTGGGCGTCTGGAACGGCCGCCTCGACGAAGTGCTGGCAGACCCGTTTCTCACGGGCATTGGCAGGTGAGCAGCGGCCAGGAGCAAAGCGGCGAGAAGACCCACGAGCCATCCGAAAAGCGACTCGAGGACGCTCGACGCCGGGGCGACATTCCCCGCTCGGACGAGGTGACGGTCGCCGGTGTCTACCTCGGTCTACTGCTGGGCACGATTGTCGGCGGGGCCGCGACCTGGTCGGTCGGCGGTACCGCGCTGGCAACCTTTCTCGGCCGAGCCGATCAGCTGAGCGGTGCCGTGCTGGCCCCAGGCGGGGGCAGCGTCCTGCTGGGCGGGCTTGGCGCGGTTCTCGCGGTCGCGGCGCCGCTGTTCCTGCTGCCCGCGCTCGGAGCAATCGCCGGTCTCATGGCCCAGCGCGCAATCGTATTCGCGCCCGAGAAGTTACTTCCCAAGCTCTCGCGCCTGTCCCCCTTGTCAGCATTGAAGAACCGGTTCGGGCCCACAGGACTGATGGAGTTCCTCAAGCGGCTGGTAAAGATGTCGGCCGTGACCGTTCTGGTCAGCGTCATACTGTCCGCCGAACTGGACGCCGTAATCGGATCGGTCCGGGGGGCACCCGCGAGTGTCGTGGCGCTGATGCTCAGCCTCGTCCAGAAGCTGCTCGTCGGCGTCGCGATCCTGTCTGTGGCAATCGCCGGCATCGACCTGGCCTGGGTCCGCTTCGATCATCGGCGCAAGTTGAAGATGACGCTTCAGGAACTTCGGGACGAAAGCAAGGAATCCGAGGGCGATCCGATGCTCAAAGCCAAGCGGCGGCAGCGCGCGACCGAGATCGCCACGAACCGGATGCTGTCGGATGTGCCCCGCGCCGACGTCGTGCTGGTCAACCCGACGCACTATGCCGTCGCCCTTGCCTGGAGCCGCAAGCGCGGATCCGCACCTCGTTGCGTGGCCAAGGGCACCGACCAGATCGCGCTGCGGATCCGCGAGATCGCCAGCGAATCCGGCGTTCCGATCCAGCACGACCCGCCGACGGCGCGCACGCTTCATGCCACGGTCGAGATCGGTGACGAGATCCCGCCCGAGCTTTATCGCGCCGTCGCGGCGGCGATCCGCTTCGCAGAGGACATGCGCCGAAGGATGCGCGAACGGACCGGAGGCCAGCCATGACCCCGATACAATTGGCGCGGCTACGCAAACTGGCCGCTATCCGGCGGCAGCGCGCCGAAGCCGATCTTGCGACCAGCCTTACCCGACAGCGCGCGCTGGCGGACCAGCTGGCAGAACTCGACCGACCACCTGAAACCGACCTGCCCGAACAGGGGGCGGCAGACGTGTCCGCGTTCCTCTCGGCCGGGCTGCGGGAAACCTGGCGCGGTCGGAAGCGCAGCGAACTATCCAGAACGCTTCAACAAGTGAAAGGCGCGCTGCCCGACCGGAAACAGGAGCTCTCGGTGGCCCTGGGGCAGGAAAGCGCCTTGGCCGAACTTGACGCCGATCAGGCGCGCGCGGCGCAAAAAGCCGCTCAACGACGAGAGGACGACGCACCGCCAGCGCATCGCCCTCGTCCCTGGGATTAATCTTGGCTAGAGGTCCTGCCGCACGATCTCGGTGATCAGCACATCCCGAAAACCCTTGCCGAGGATCGGCTTCGCGGTCTCGACAAGGCGGCCTTTCAGATCGGCCATTGCGGACCGCGAGGTGAACGCCCCGTCGAACCCCCCAGAATGGGCATGCACGAACAGCACGTTCAGGAACGCGTCTCGCAGCTTGGGTTCGCGGGCGTAGGCTTTTTCGCCCTCACCTTCGGCCATTTCGACCGAGAGCGTGGCGACGACCAGCGCCTGGACCCTGTCGTCCTTGACGATCGGCACGACGAACTGCCGGCCGAAATCCGCGAATTCGGTCGGCGCGCTCAGATCCGGTTCGTCCTCTTTCTCCGACACGGCGCAATCGTCCTCATGCGCGGCATCGCACTCGGCAGCGCCGGGTTTCAGGACGAGCCCGGCAGCGACACCGCCGCCAAGGCCGATCAGGATCAGAACCAGTGGAATCAGCTTCTTCATCACCCGCCCCGCTCAGTAGGGCAGCACGATGTCGAGCACCTGCTGACCATAGCGCGGCTGCTGCACGTCGGTGATCTGGCCACGACCACCATAGGCGATACGCGCACCGGCGATCTTGTCATAGGTGATCGTGTTCTGACGCGAAATGTCCTCGGGCCGGACGATCCCGGCGACCTGCAGATCACGCAACTCGAAATTCACCCGGACCTCCTGGCTGCCCTGAATCACCATGTGGCCGTTGGGCAGGACGTCGACCACAGTGGCCGCGATGCGAAGCGTGATTTCCTCGCGGCGCTGGACCTCGCCCTCACCCGAGGACGACGACGCCGAGTTCAGGTCGGCAAGGTTGGCCGAACTCGACCCGCTTGGCAGCACCCTGTCGATGATCTGCGGCACACCGGCCAGATGAGCCGCCCCAAGACTGTCCGACCCCGCCCTTGACCGGGAGGACGAGTTGCGGATTGCCGCCTCGTCGTCGATCTCGATCAGCACGGTCATGATGTCGCCGCGACGGCTGGCCCGGCGGTCGCCGAACAGCGATGTCGGCCCGGAATGCCAGAGCGAGGCGCGTTGCTGACCGATGCGTGCCTCGACCGGCGGGGCCGCGGCAATCGCCGCCCGCGCCTGGGTCACGCCCATGGTGGCAGGGCGAACCGGCTCCCCGACGGGCGAGAACGACGGCTCCTTGCCGACATTCTCAAGCCTGTCGCAAGCGCCCAGTGCAAGCATTGCCAGCACGCCGAGCATGGATACGCATTTCATCTTCCGACCTCCACAAGTCCCGGTCCGGCCGCGCGGCCGGTGACCACGGCGCGCGATCCAAGGTTCATGACCCGCACCCCCTTTCCCACCGACGCCCGGTCGAGCGCTCGGCCATCCGTCTCGATCACCAGCGCACCAGATCTGTAGCGCAGGGTGACGACCTCGTTGCGCTCGATCACCGCCGCCGGTCCCAAGTCGCCCATGCGCACGGGCCGGCCAGGATAGAGGGTGACGCGGGTCTCAAGCCCCACGACCTCGTCTATGGCACGATGCGCGCCCGCCACTTCGCCGTCCTGCAGGCTGACATCCTGCGCGCCGACGATGGTCTGCGCGGGGATCGTCCGGTTGACGACCAGAACCTGCCCCTCCAGCGGCGCCGGAGCGGTCAGGGCCAGAAGAAACAGGGCGGCGCGCATGTTCATCACCGGATCTGGGTCGTCGCGCCCAGCATCTGGTCGGCGGCGGTGATGACCTTGGCGTTCAGCTCATATCCGCGCTGCGCAGAAATCAGGTCGCTGATCTCACGCACAGCATCGACCGATGACGCCTCCAGGTAACCCTGTCGTAGCGTGCCGCGACCATCCTCGCCGGGCGCGCCGATCAATGGCTGCCCTGAAGCAGGCGTCTCCAGGTAAAGATTGTCGCCGATCGCCTCGAGCCCCTTCTGGTTCACGAAGCTGGCCAGTTCCAGCGTGCCCAGCAGCTGCGGTTCGACCTCGTCGCTGAAGCTGGCGTAGACCTCGCCGTCGGGGTTGATCGTCACCGCGCGGGCGTCTTCGGGAATGGTGATCGGCGGGATCGTCTCGTAGCCGGACGAGGTCACGATCACCCCCTCGCCGGAGCGTTTCAGCGCGCCATCGCGCGTATAGGCCGAGGCGCCGTTCGGCAGCGCGACCTCCAGGTAGCCGTCCCCCTCGATCGCCAGATCGAGCTCACCGCCCGTGGCCTGAAGCGCGCCCTGACCGATGTCCATCGACACCGCGGCGACACGAACGCCCAGTCCCAGTTGCACACCGGTCGGAAGCGTTGTGCCGTCCGCCGCGTTGATCGTGCCCGCAGCAGCGACCTGCTGGTAGTGCAGATCCGCGAAATCGGCCCGCCGCGCGTTGTAGGCGGTGGTGCTCATGTTCGCGAGGTTGTTCGAAATGATCTCGACCCGCATCTGCTGCGCGTCCATGCCGGTTGCGGCGATGTCCAAAGCTCTCATTCCTGGTCTCCTTCAGCGTCAGCGGGCCGCCAGAGTGTCGATCACCTGGCGGATCCGTTCATCTTCCTTGTCCATCAGGCGCTGGCCGGCCTCATAGGCGCGCTGCACCTCGATCATGCGCGACATCTCGGCCACCGCATTGACGTTCGAGCCTTCCAGAAAACCCTGCCGGATCGCGCCATCTTCGGCTGGGCGGGGATCGACCGCGCTGCGGAACAGCACGCCATCCTCGCGGCTGAGCGCAGTCGGATCGTCGACGACGAAAAGCCCGATACGCGCAAGGGGCTGCCCGTCGGCACTGACCGACCCATCGCCGGCGACCGCGATGTTGATCGCATCGGGCGGCACGAAGATTGGCGCGCCGCCCTCATCCAGAAGCCGCCGCCCAGCCATGTCGACCAGCTCGCCCCCTTCGTTGGGTGTGAAGGCCCCAGCACGCGTCAGCCGCGGGCCGTCAATGGTCTCCACCATGAAGAAACCCGGTCCATCGATCGCCAGGTCGAACTGGCCCCCGGTTGCAGCCATCGCGCCCTGCCCCATGCCGGTAATCCGTGCATGGGCATCCGTCATCGCGACGGACCCGCCCTCGGCCTCCAGCGCCTGGACCATCTCGGCGAACACCACGCCCTCGCGGCGATAACCCGTCGTGGACATGTTCGCGATGTTGTGCGCCACCGCCTGAAGTTCGTTCGCCAGCCCGTTCTGCCGGGAGAGCGTCACGTAGACCGATGTATCCATGTTCCTGCGCCTCGCATTCTGCCGGGCCTTGCCCCATCTAACGGGGCGGGGGTTAAGAAAAGCCTTCGCTCACTGAGCGATTCGCCCGACGATCACATCCGTGTAGAAACCGATCAGCATCCGTCCCGAGTAGGCCATGGTCACCCAGAAGGTGACGGCGATGGCGGCGAGCTTCGGTACGAAGGTCAATGTCATCTCCTGGACCGAGGTCAGCGCCTGGAACAGGCCGATCAGAAGGCCCGACACCAGCGCGACGGTCAGAACCGGCGCCGAGACCGCCACGGTCACCCACAGCGCCTGACGCAACACGTCCAGAAGCTCCGCCTCGGTCATCGCTAGACCGGCATCCGCAGGATTTCCTGGTAGGCCTCGACGACCTTGTCGCGCACCGCGACAGCGGCCTGCACCGCGATCTCGGTTGCGGCCAGCGCCTCGACCACCGCCTGTGGATCAGCCCGTCCGGTCAAGCCGGCAGCAACCGTATCCTCCGCCTCGCCCATCGCCTGGACAAACTCGCCGGCGAGCGCACCGAACGAGACATCGCCCTCGCTCCCGGTCTGGGCCACCGGTTCGGCCGGGCGGGTTGCAGGAAAGGCGCTGGCATAGGCGCGCGCGGCCGCGGTGGCGGAAAAATCAGTCATGGTGTCACCTGTGCTTATCGGCGAAGCAGATCGAGCACCGAGCTCGTCATCTTGCGGGCCTGATCGAACATCCGAAGATTCGCCTGGTAGCTGCGCTGCGCCTCGCGGGCGTCGGCCAGTTCGACCATCAGCTTCACGTTGGAGCCTTCGTACATCCCGTCATCCCCGGCCAGCGGGTGGTCGGGGTTGTGGATCCGCTCCAACTCGGACCGGTCAAGATCCACGCGGCCCGCGCGCACGCCCCCCGTCCCCTGCCCGAGGGCAATCTTCTCGAACGGGACCAGCTTGCGGCGATAGCCGGGCGTATCGGCGTTGGCGATGTTCTCGGAGACCACACGCAGCCGCGCGCCCTGCGCCGCCATGCCGCTGGCCGAAGAAGCCATAATCTTGATCAGATCACTCATGCCGGGTCCCCCTTACCGCCGCCCGATGCTCATCGAGAGGATGTCGTAGGACTTGCGCATCACGCCCATCGCTAATTCATGCGATTGCTGGGCCGCGACCCCGCGCATCATCTGGTCCTCGATCGAGACATCGTTGCCGTTTGGCGATTCGGCCCCGAAGGCAGTGTTGGCTTCGACGCGATAGCGCGCTGCCGCCCCGTCCTCGGCCACGTGACCGGCGCGCGTGGCGCGCAAGCCAAGCTGCTGCTCGCCCATGGCCTCGTCGAAGGACGCGATATCCTGCGCCCTGTAGCCCGGAGTATCGGCGTTGGCGACGTTCCGGGCGATCACCGACTGACGCGCCGCGGAATGATCCGCCAGTCCCCGGGCAAGGCTCAAAAGGTTCAGATTCAGGTTCATGTCGGGCTTCTCCCTAACAGTCAGCAACTCCTCCTTAAGAGCCGATGGTTGACAAAGCGTTGTGATCAGAAGGGACCGACACAAATGACGACGGACTTCAGAACAATCTGCCAGACCATCCGGGAGACACCGCTTTCGCGCAGGCACGGGCGGATCGCGGCCGTCCGACCCGGTTCCATAGACGTGACCGGACTGGGGGTGGGTGCGCGTGCCGGTGACCGGATCGATCTGCCCTGCGGCACACCACTCGGCGAGATCATCGCCCTCGACACGGAACGCGCACTTGTCATGACCTACGCGGACTGCGCTGGCCTTTCCGCCAGGCGCGAGGTGGTCTTAAGACCGGACAGCGGCTTCAGACCGGACAGCGGCTGGCAGGGCCGCATCGTGGATGCGTTCGGCGAACCACTCGACGGGCGCCCCCTGGCACGCGGTCAAGATCCTCGGCCCTTACGCGCCGCGCCGCCCCCGGCAGCTGTTCGGCGCGGCTTGGGCGCGCGGATTCGAACCGGGGTTGCGGCAATCGACACGATGTTGCCGCTGGTACGCGGCCAGCGAATCGGCATCTTCGCGGGCTCGGGCGTGGGGAAATCCACACTGCTTGCGAGCATTGCACGCGAGGCCGAGGCCGACCGGATCGTGATCGGCCTCGTCGGAGAGCGGGGGCGCGAGCTGCGACACTTTGCCGACAACGTTCTGGGGCCGGAGGGGCTGCAAAGGTCGGTCGTGATGGCAGCGACTTCGGACCAATCCCCATTGCTGAAGCGCCGGGCCGCCTGGGCCACCATGGCTGTCGCCGAATACTTCCGTGACCGGGGCGAACACGTGCTTCTGATCCTGGATTCGCTCACACGGATGGCCGAGGCTCACCGCGACGTCGCCCTGACCGCAGGGGAACCGGCGAGCCTTCGCGCTTTCCCGCCCTCGACCGGCGGCCTGATCGCAGCGCTTTGTGAAAGGGCGGGCCCCGGCGCCGGCACACAAGGGGATATTACGGCAGTCTTCTCGGTCCTGGTCGCCGGGTCGGACATGGAGGAACCGGTCGCCGACATGGCACGTGGAGTGCTGGACGGCCACATCGTGCTCGACCGGGAGATTGCGGAACGTGGCCGGTTCCCTGCGATCGACGTCCGGCGTTCTGTCTCGCGCAGTCTGCCTGAAGCGGCGGACCCGGAGGAGACCCGCATGATCTCCCTGGCGCGAGAGGTCCTGGGAACCTACGAAACAGCGGCACCCATGGTGCAGGCGGGCCTCTATGTGCGCGGTTCGGATCCGGATATCGACGCGGCCTTGCGGATCTGGCCGCGGCTTGATGCGCTCTTTGGAAGCACCGGCGTCGAGACGGCAACAGCGTCCTTTGCCGAGCTGGCCAAGGCGCTCGACATCGGATCAAGCTAACCGCCGAGGTCATCGGCGCATGCTCCCCAGCCGGTCTTTTGCGCCCTCGACCAGCGGGGTTTCCAACGATAGACGCAGCCTCAGCCTTGGCTGATCGTCGACAGGATCAGGTTGGTCACGCCCCCGCCAGAGGATTGCAACAGGGTAAGCGCACCGATGCCCGGTGTTCCGGCAGTCGGCCCCTGCTCGGCTTGCCGCCGCGCGAGGAAACGGTTGATCATGGTTTCCACGGCCTCCGGGTCCTCGAACACCGCGGGGGATCTCGATCCGAACAACTGGTTAGCCTTGTCCTCAAGTGTTTCGCGTTGGCGATCGACATCAAGACCCGAGAACTGGGCCGGCAATCCGAAGGCCGCCTCGACCACCGTCCGCAGCGGCTGGCTTCCCATCAGCTGGTACCATTGCGTTCCGCCCGTTCCCTGTTTGGCAGCGGCGGCAAGGTCCCCAATCTCGCGCTGGAAGGTCAGTGCCAAACGCATGGGTTCGTCTACATTTCCGACCGAAATCTCGAACTGCTGCTGCTTGTAGCTGTTGACGATTTCCTTACCGAAGCCGGCATTCGCCACCTGAGGACCGCCGGAATCACCGAAACCGAAGGCCCTCGAGAACGCTGCATATCGCGGATCGACGAACTTGTTCGCCAGGGCCTCGCTGTCCTCGGTTCCTTCGCCCAGTATCTTCTGCAGGAATGCTGTCTTGCCGATTTCGTCGCCCAGCCCGAACGCACCGAGGGCAACCGCAAGTAGCCGCCGATCCTGCACCAGTTCCTCGGCGCTGGTGACCGCAGAAATGTTCTCGAGGAAGTACTCCGTCTCGCGCGCCATCTGGGGACTCTGCTCGAAACTTTGCATCTGCGCAGCCTGAGTGCGCCCGAGAAAGCTCCAACCGGCAATGCCGGACAGCGGAATGACAGGCTGGTACATTACGCGCTCCCGCCGGGCATGGACGACAACAGCGCCTGTTCTCGTGGCAAAAGCGCCTTCAATGCCTTGAGAGCAGGATAGAACCGCAGCGCCTGCACCGATTCTGCGGCAAGCTGAAGCTGCGCCGTGCTTTCAGGATCGCAGAAGACAAAACGCAATTGCTCGATCCCGCGCAGCGCCTGCTCCTGGCCTGCCTTCGGTTCCGCCTCGCCCGCAAGGACCATCTGCACGACATAACAGACCCGCGTCACCGGTGTCTTGACGTCGCGCGGGTGGATTGCGTCGCGCAACCTGAGGACATTCGCGTCACGGCTGATCACGTTGAGACGGGCGCGGCGGTCGCCGTTCTCCATCACCACCCCGTTGATCATGACACGCTCGCGCGGGCCAAGCTTCAGGACTAGGCCGGTCATTCCCGAACTCCCGCTGCGGGGCGCAGCCCGCGCATGATCGCCGTATTGATTTCGACGAGGATTTCGGCCGAAGCGCCTTCGTTCAGGACCTTGGCGGAATGGGTTCGTGTGAATTCGGACAGGTAGAAGATCTGCGCGCGAAGCTCGGGCGTCAACGCGTTCTCCGCGCCCGCCACGTCTGCCGCCAACGTTATCCACAGCCGTTGATTGAGGAACACCGCCTCGGCCAGCTGCGGAAACGCCGTTGGCTTCCCCGAATGCTCGGTGATCCGACGGGTGACGTTCGCAAAGGCCCGGTATTCGGTTTCCCGCGGTAGTGGCGCGATGGCGGAGGTAACGGCATAGGCGTCGCGGGCCAGGGTAGAGGTATTCATCGGTCGCCATCCTTTCTGGAGTCGGCACTGACCCGGCTGTCATCTGCCGGGCGAGATGGCCGGGGGCAGGCTTTATACCCGCCCCCGAACTGCGGTTACCGGAACAGCGACAGGATGTTCTGCGGCGCCTGGTTGGCGATCGACAGCGACTGGATCCCAAGCTGCTGCTGAACCTGCAGCGCCTGGAGCCTCGCCGAAGCCTCTTCCATGTTGGCATCGACGAGCGCGCCGATCCCCGACTTCAACGAGTCGCTCAGCTGCCCGATGAAATCCGACTGGATCTCGATCCGGCCCTGGACCGAACCGAACTGCGCGGCCGCGTCCACCGCGGTCTGGATCAGCGATTCGATGTCCGTCAGCGCCTGCGCGGCCCCCTCGTCGGTGGTGACATCCATCGAGCCCAGCGCCAGCAGGCCGCCATCTTGGGTTCCGCCCAGCGCTTCCGCGATGTTGACGGTCACGGTGTCTGCCGCGGCCGCACCGCCAGCCACGCCAATCGTGATCGTACCGGCGGTCGTGTCCGAGGCAACGGTGACCTCGCTTGCGCCCTGGTCGGTCAGGAACGTCTGGATCTGGCCCGCGAGGTTCGTCACGACATCTGCCGCGGTGTCACCCTCGACCGCAACGTATTCGAACTCCTGCAAGTCCGTCCCGATATCCGCCGCAGCTGCCCCCTGGAGCGTGATCCGATAGCTGGCGCCATCCGCGACACCCGCGTCGGTGATCGTCACCACGGCGTTCGCGGCGGCGTTGCCCGCCAGCGCCCCGCCCACGTTCGCGTCCCCGGTCAGCAGATCGCCGGCGTTTGCGACCGCATCGGCGCCGAAGGCCCCTGCTGCCGTGGTCAGGTCCTGACGGGCGACGGTAATGCTGGACTGCGAAACGGAACCGTCAGTACTACGGTCGAGCGAGGACAGCACCGAAACGCTTTCGGTACCCGAGAGAAGGTTCAGACCGTTGAACTGCGCTGCGCCGGTGATCGAGACGATCTGGTCGCGCAGCGCGTTGATGTCGTCCTGAATCTTATCACGAGCGACGTTCTCCTCCTGCGCAGAGACGACTTTTCCCTTCACCTCGTTCAGCAGATCGGAAATCTGTTCCGCGGCATTCCTAGCCACGGCGACCGTCGAACTGCCAAGCGCCAAGGATTCCGAGATCGCCTCGAATCCCGCGACATCCGAACGCATGACGGTCGAAATAGCCCAGATCGCCGAGTTGTCCTTGGCCGAGGAGATGCTCATCCCGGTCGAAATCTCGTTCTGGGTCGTCGCCATGTTCTTGTTGATGGAGTTCAGGGTCTGCAGCGCAACCATCGCGCCGTTGTTGGTCAGAATGCTGGACATGTTCTTTCCTCAGTGAGCTGGGACGCATTCGGCGCCCGCTTGAAAGGGCGGCCTCCGAGAGACCGGTCCGCCATTCTGGCGCCTGCGAAGCCCAGTTCTGAACTGGCCACCGCGCCGACCGCTTGTGGTCGCAGGTCGATATCACCGCGATTCTCATAACGGGCAGTTAATCGCGAGAACGCCACAACCCACTGTTATTTATGATTTTAGATAAACAAATCCTGACCGGGAGATCAGGCCGTGCGCCCCTTTGAACAATCGGGCGAAGCCAGGTCGCGGCGCTGACCCCGGCCGGTATAGGTCGACAGGTGCTCGCGCGCGGCGCGAAGTTTTTCGTTGAGTTGGGACGCCGTCGCGAGCCCCCGCCGCGCAGCATCTGCGAGTCTGCAATTGTGCTGTGCACTTGCATCGATCCGGCGCAATATCACGTCGTCGACGCCGGCGGGATCAAAGGTTTCCAGTTCCCGCTCTATCTGGCGCCCTATCGCTTCGGCCAGCCGATAATCAGCGCCACGAAGCGCCCGCTTCGACTGTTCGAGCAGCGAAAGGACCCGCTGCCCGGAATCGCGCTTCAGAACCGACCCGATCATTGCGCCTCATCTCCTTGAACCAACGCCTCGAAGATATGGTCCGCAAGGCCGATACCGCCGGCGCGGGTCAGTTCCTCGGCATACGCATCCGCGAGGAAACCCGAGAACGCATCCTCGCCGGCACCACCGCCGCCGGATTCGGGGGGCCGAGCCACACCAGCATGACGCAACATCTCTGCCAGAAAACTCTGCTCGAGCGCGCTGGCCGACGCCCTCAGTGCCTCGTGCCGCGTCGTATTGGCCGTCTTCGGCGCCATGGCCTGTAAAGAGAAGTGATCCGACATCCTATTTTCCCATACGTGATGTCGGTCAATCTGATCGCCGGCGGTAAAGATTCGGTAACTCTCGAGGGTCAGTGTCGCGCCATGACAGAGATCCCCGACCTGATTCGCTTCTTTGGTGCTTCCGGTACTCGGCAGGTGGAACCCGACCCGGCCGCGTCGGGAGACGACACCGATACCGGCACCCCCGCTTCGTTCCAGCTGGAACTCCTGAAGGATGATAGTGTCGCGATCCTACCGCCGGCGGATCTGGCGACGCCAGCGGGCATTCCGTTTTCTGCGCCGTCTTGGCACACCTCTGAGACTGAACACTTCGTGTTTCCCAAAGGTAAGCCGCATGCGGACGACACCATGCCCGAGGCGCTCCCAGGCAACGCTTCCGCGCTCGTGCCCCATCACGATGAACAACAAGCCCAGCCACTCTCCTTGCCTGCCCAGCCGGATGGTTTGAACCTGCGGTCGGTCGGTGAAATCAAGGTTCCGGCTCGTCCGCCTAGCGGCGAGATCCCTGTACCGAAGCCCAATACACCTGCGGCGGAAGCAGAAGGCTCCGCACCGCGACGCAAGACTGCAGTGGATACCGGTATGGATACAGTTTTGACTTCCGACGACAAGAAAGCATTGGAGCGCGAGAACGCAGTGGAGAGGATCGTATCATCCTCACCCGAACCTCGTGCAGGTCAAACCGGGCCGGCCTTTGCCGCCCCTGCGCCAACTATTCCCAAGGCTCTCGCGCCAGCAGGTCTGTCCCTCGCTGATCCGGTACTCGTATTGCAGGCAGAACCCGAGTCTGTTGCGGCGGCTGAGGGCGTCCCGGACCTCAGGAACCCCGGCACCGGTAACAGCGCGAGCACGGTGCCGATCGCATCGACTACGACCTCGCCGAGCGGCCACCGTACCCCCGACATGATCGCGCAGATCGCCAGTCGCCTGACCGAGACCGGCACGAAGGAACTGACAATCCGGCTGGATCCACCAGAGCTTGGATCGGTTCGGATCGTGCTGTCGGGGTCGGATGGAAGTCTCAGTGCCTCCATTATCGTGGACCGTGTGGAAGTCGACCAGTTTTTGCGCCGTCACGCCGATGAGCTTGAGTCCGCACTCGCCGAAGCTGGATACGGCTCGGTCGATCTCGAGTTCAGCGACAACCCGCCGGACCAGGAAAAGCCCTTGGAGTTCGATCCTTCCCAAGGCTTGGAAACGATCGGTACTGCTCCTGACAAGACAGCAGTTTACGCCGCCACTCCTGTCAGTGGGCTGGATATCCGTCTTTAGGAGAGAGCCATGCAAGCCTCCGATGTCACCGCCACACAATCGGTCGCCACGACCGTGGGCACCCAGACCGTTCCGGAAGAGCGCAAAGACATTTCGGCTGATTTCGATACGTTTTTGTCCCTCCTGACCGCTCAGCTTCGCAGTCAGGATCCGCTCAACCCGGTCAATTCGACAGATTTCATCGCTCAGCTTGCGAGTTTCTCGGCTGTCGAGCAGCAGACCCGGACCAACGAGCTTCTATCGGAGTTCATCTCGCGCGTTGACGGACAGGATAGCGCTGTAAACCTCGTGTCCTTGATCGGTCAGGAAGTGGCGGTTGCGGGACCAGCGCGTTTCGACGGAGAGACCCCGATTTCGCTGTACCTTCCGACGTCCGATGGTGCCCGGTCCGCAACTCTTAGCATCGAAGACGATTTCGGAACCACGGTCGCTGAGTTCGCCGTGAATCCCGACGCCTCTACCCATGAATGGGACGGGCGGACAAGCACCGGAGAGACCGCACCGGCCGGGGACTATCACGGAAAGGTCAGCTATTATGCGGACGGAACCGAACCCACAGCGGTAGCAGCCGGGGCGTTTGCCACTGTTCACGAGGTCCGCGTCGAAGGCGATGGCCCCAGGCTTCTGGTAGACGGAGGACGAAGCGTTGTCCCCGAGGCGATCTTCGCCGTCAGGAACGGTACATAGCCGAAAAGGCGACCCCCCCTCTCCGCGATGCCTTCAGAAGCTTCGATCAGGGTCGTCTCGCGTCCCTGTCGAAACTAGCAGGCGCTTTGACGACACCTTCCACTGCACTGCGGATATCCGAAACATTTGCGAGTGCGGCCTCTGCCTGGTCCAGTGTCGGGAGATTTGGGAGCGCCGCCAGTGGGGTCGAGTTTCCACCGGAGATATAGGCCGCAAGCACTGCGAAAGACGCTTCCAGTCCGCCGCCGGTTTCGGCAAGTCCAGGAGACCGGGCCAACCGGCCCCTTTTCCGCTGTTCGTCTTGCGCCAGGTTTCGACCCTGCCCGAGCCAGAGCAGCGCTTGATTGCGGATAGCGGCTGCCTCGGCCCCGGGAAGATCCGAAATAATGGCCAGCGCCCCGGATGGATCAGAGGTGCGCATTCGGGCGCGTGCCACGGCGATCGAGGTCTCGGCATCGGGGATGCTGTTTTCAGAGACCAACAGTCCCTCGACCGCGTTAGGAACGCCGCCGTCGGACAAAATATCTGCATAAGCCAAACGGACCTCATGAGCTGCGGGTCCGGCTAGAAGCGCACTGTTCTCGAGCGCGCTTGCAATGCCGGAAATGTCCGGGGTCGATGCAGTCGGCACGCTGGCCAGGATCTGAATCGCGAGATCCCGGACATCGGGGTCCTCTACGCCAAGCCGACGAAGGGCGCGTAAGGCCTCGACCGGATGACCACCGGTAGCCTGGGCCTCAATGCGAACAAGACGCAGTCGCCTTGGCAAACCCGGGCTGTCCGGCATCGTGCCGATCGTGTGATCCAGTGCCGAAAGCACAGCTGCCGGGACCGAACCGCCAGACAAAAGGTGCGCTTGTGCCTGCAGAAGGAGCAAATCAGGCTCGCTGGCCGCACCACCAACCGTATGTGGCGCCATCACAGCCAGTGCCGTCTTCGCATCGCCCATCTCCAGCGCGACCGCCGCTCGTATCGCGGCCTCGATCCGGCCGCCACTACCTGTGCTTCGGTCGAGAAGCTCGAGAACATCGCGGGCGAGTTCCGGGCGGTCTTGGGCCAGAGCTTGACGCACCACGGTCGCCGCAATGATCCTGCGCGGAACCGCGGGCAGCTCCTCGAGGCTCGACAGCAGCGCCTTGTCTTCCCGAGGTTCGGCGTTTTCCGAGAGGCCGGCGGCGTACCGCCACAAACCAACGCGCCCCACACATCCAGTGGAAGCTTGTATCGGTCCGTTCGGCACCGCCCCATCGATTATCCGTGCCATGTCCTTCAAGACCTCGGCGGCCGGGGCATCCAGTTTCGCACGCGAGATCAGGGCCGACGCCTCGCGTCCGAAACCTGCAGAAATGTAGAGCCGCGCAAGATCTTCGACTGCCTGGGCGTTCAGCTCACCCGAGGCATCGACCAAGCCGCGCCTACGCACGCCGAGTGCTGACAGAAAAGGCTCGGACGGGACCCATGAGGCGATATCGAGGGCGTCGTCATCGATGCATGCCATCGCGGGCTCGCTGACAGGCGCTACATCCCGATCGGTGGGCATAGCAGGGTCCCGGACCGAGAGATGCGCAGTGAGATCAGGCGCCGCCTTGGCAACGGCGGCGGGTGGGCGCGCCTCCGCCGGGATGCGTGGTACCCCAGCGTCGGTTGCGTCGACGGTTCCGATCGGACGAGGCGTCTCGTCGAGGACCTCGGGGGCAAGGGTCAGCAAGCCTTCGTCCGCAGCCCTTTCGAGCTGCGACAAGAGCTGCTCGCGCGCCGCGAGTACCGCATCGGGTACAGGCTCTTCGGGTTCTGATTCCGGCCCCGGCTCGGCGGCGTCAGCCGAGGGGTGGCCGCCGGGCTTCAACGTATTCGCCTCGAGCTCGCGTGGCGTTGCAATTCCAGGGGTCAGTTGGCCGATGCGACTGGGTTGAAGTCGAGCTTGCGCCGACGCTTCTTCACCCTCGGGACGCCGGACATCGACAGCCAGGAATCCGCTACCAATTTCTGCGGGGGTGACATCGCAGGCGCAGGCGAGCGTCATGTCCATCGTCGCCCCGCCAGGCACAGCGCGCGCCGAAACCGAAAGTATCCGGGTGCGGGGCATGCGGTTGAAAACCCCCGATACATCCAGCGGCGGGACGGGGCCGCTCAACCGAAGTACCGCGCGTGATCCATCCTGAGACAGCGACCAGTCCGCCCCGGCCGGGATGGGCAGGACAAGGCGCGAGTACTCGGGATGCTCCACGGCACGCACGGAAACTGTTTCCTCCGCCAATGACGCGACTGCACACAGAACTACCAGGCTGGCAAGGAAAGGAACTCGCATCACGCAGCCTCCAGTTTTCCGGCGCGCAGCGCCTCGTCGAGCGTGTTGAAGCTTGGCCGCAGGTGGTGCGGCGTGTTCTGCCGCCCGACCTCGACACAGATGTTCGGCGGGTGCCGATGTAGGTTCGCCACCATCACGTCGCGGATCAGCGCATAGAAGTTCTGATCCTCTTCGACCACGCTGCCAACCTTGGCAGCGAACGGCCCGATAATCCCATAGGCTAGAAAGACCCCGAGGAAGGTCCCCACCAGAGCGCCGCCGATAAGTTTGCCCAGAATCTCCGGCGGCTGGTCGATCGAGCCCATGGTCTTGATGACCCCAAGCACCGCCGCGACGATGCCCAGCGCCGGAAGTCCGTCGGCCATCGTCTGCAGCGCGTGGGCGGAATGCCCCGCGTGCTGGGCATTCGCCTCGATCCGCTTGTTGAGCACTTCCTCGACCTGGTGGGGGTCGTCGTAGTTCATCCCGGCGGCCCGCATCGTGTCGCAGATCAGCTCCACCGCCTCGTGATCCGCCAGGATCCGGGGATAGCGCTGGAACAACTCGGAGCTATCGGGGTCCTCGATATGCCCCTCGAGCTCCAGCGGGTTCTGCCGCGCGGTCCGGATCAGCGAGAACATCAGCACCAGAAGGTCCTGGTAGTCCTGCGCCCCCCAGTGAGGGCCCTTGAACACCTTGCCGATGTCGGCCAGCGTCTGCTTCACTGCGGAAACGCTGTTGGCGATCACGAAGGCACCGACGGCCGCGCCGCCGATGATGATCATCTCGTAGCCGATGCTTCCAAGGATGATCCCGAATTTTCCGCCGGCCGCCACGTAGCCGCCGAAGACCATGGCGAAAACGATCACGATGCCGATGATGCCGAACATGACGACCCTGCACTCAGTTTGATTCCCCACCGGTTATCCGGTGAGCGGCTTAACAATCCCTCAATCGACCCGGTCAATTGGCAGTCGGCGGCAACGGGCCGCCCGCATTCATGTTGCGCGCGGCAAGAACGACACTGATCGCATAGGCCTGGTTTGCGTCCATCAGCGTCAGGATGTCGGCCGCCGAACTCGGGCTCATCCGGGCCAGGATCCCGGCCGCGAAATCGGTGTCCATCGAGGCGAAAATGCCCGCAGCGCGTTTCGGCTTAACGTTCTCGTAGATCGCGGTCAGCTGTGCGACATCCTGCTCGGCCGCCGCATCCGCGGTCGAGATCGTCGCCCGCAACCGCGCCTCGGCCTCGACCAGTTCCGCGTGCTTGGCATCGAGCGCAGCCTGCGCGATCTCAAGGGCGGCCTTGCGTTCGGCCAGCTCGCTCTCCAGTGCGGTCAACTGCTTGCCGCGTTCACGAAGCGCCTCCAGTACCACCTCCGAGTCAGGGTGGCAGGCCGATTCGAGCCCAAGCACGTCCGGGACCTCCGGCGGAAACAGCACCTCTGCCGTCGCCGGGCCCACAAGCGCCAAACGCAACAGTCCAGACGCAAGAAAACAACCGGCCAGGATCGGAAGGGCGCGGGCACGCGTCTTCATCGTCTGTCTCCTTCGTTAACCATTCGGCGCAGTGCGGCGACGATCCCGTCGCCGACCGGTTCCGGCGCAGGCGCGGCGGCTTCCACTGTCTCCGACCGATTTTCATCCGTATCCTCGGCCTCCGGCATTGGCTTTGCGGCGAGATCCGAGGCCGGCACCCCGTTTTCGTGCAAGGTCGCTAGAATCAGCTCCAATCGTCCGGCGGCAATCTCGGCACGGGCGGTCAGTGCCGAAAGCTCCCGCGTAATGTCCGACGTCGATGCCTTGGTGTCCGCCAGCGAGGCGCGGGTTTGCTCGACCCTGGCCGACAGACCGGCGATCGCCCCGCCAAGCCCCTTGTCCATGGATTTCAGCGCCGACAGGCGGCGCGCTAGGATCCAGCAATAGAGCGCCGCGACCAGCGCCCCGGCGATCAGCAATCCGTCCGCGATCAGTTCCATTCCATGCGCCTCAATTGAGGATAAACTCGAGGATCAGCAGGTCGCGGACCTTGCCCTCGCCGACGACAACCTGGATCCGCTGCAGCATCTGTGCGCGCAGGATGTAGAGATAGGCGGGATCCTCCAGCTCGGATTCGTCGACCGCGCGCAGGTAGCCGTTCAGAACGTCGAGGATACGCGGACGCAGGGCGGCGACAGTTTCTTCGCTTCCGGGTTCCACCTCCAGCTCAGCCGCAAATTTCAGCGTTCGCGCCTGCGCTTGCGGGCCGAGCGACATCATCAGCGGATCGAGCGGGACGAAGGCATAGTCCGGCGCGTCTTCTGATTTCACGCTGCCTTTGCCGCCAAGAAGCCCATCTACTAGGCCCAGGTAGGTAACACCGAAGCCCGCGCCACCCGCCAGAAAGGCGCCAAGCGCCGCGATCAGCAACCCCTTTCGCCGGCTTCCGGCGCTGTCCTGCGCCTCTGTTTCAACGGTCGCGTCGACCATCCTGGTCCTCCTGTCGCCTGCTGCGGATGAATTCCGTTTAGACGCGCCGGGCTAACCAATTCTTAAACCGCGGCCGCCACACAGAAGGCAGATGCCGGACCAGAACGGACCGGCGCAGGCTGTGAGGTTGAGCGTGAATCAGGTCCTGGCCGGGTGGGCTGCCCTTGATGGCAAGCGGAAGATGGTCGCCGCGTTGGCTGCCGGTGCGATGCTTCTGGGCATGGCGGTGATCATGAGAATCGCAACGCACAGCGAAATGGCTCTGCTCTATGCGGGGCTGGAGCCGTCCAACGCCGGGGAGGTGATCGCCGCGCTCGAAGCCTCGGGAACGCCGTTCGAGGTGCGCGGCAGTTCGATCTATGTCAATGCAGGGGTGCGCGATTCAACCCGCCTCGCCCTCGCTGCTGAGGGTCTGCCAGCAGCCGGCGGCGTCGGCTACGAACTACTCGATTCGATGAGCGGCTTCGGCACCACCGCGCAGATGTTCGATGCCGCCTACTGGCGCGCGAAAGAGGGCGAGCTGGCGCGAACCATCCTGGCCAGCCGCGACATTCGTTCGGCCCGCGTGCATATCGCAACGCCACCGCAACAACCCTTCGCCCGGCCCGAGCCGGTGACCGCCTCGGTCACCGTCACGCCGGCGCAGGGCTCGGTCGACAAGGCACAGGCGCAGGCGATCCGGTTTCTGGTTTCCTCGGCAGTCGCCGGGCTTTCCACCGAGGATGTCGCGGTGATCGATAGCGTCAACGGCGTCGTCCTCGCCGGCGACAGTCAGAACGAAGGCCCCGATCCCGCCGCCGCCGACCCGCGCGCCGCCCAGATGAAGGCAAATCTGGAGCGGTTGCTCTCGGCCCGGGTCGGGCCAGGGCGTGCCCGGGTCGAGGTCAATATCGATGCCGACATGGACGCCCAGACCATCACCGAACGGGTGATCGACCCGACCAGCCGGGTGGCCATCTCGAGCGACCTTGAGGAACTGTCTGAGCAATCTCAGGGTAACGCAGTTGGGGCCGTAACCGTCGCCAGCAACCTGCCCGGCGGCGACGCCGAGGCCGGGGGCGAGCAGAATCAGAGCACGCGCAGCGAGACCCGCGAACGGCAGAACTTCGAGGTCTCCGAAACACGGCGCGAGCGCGTGATTCAGCCCGGCCAGATCCGCCGGATCAGCGTCGCGGTGATGGTCGACGGAATTACGACGATCGCACCGGACGGGAGCCGCAGCTGGGCGCCACGTCCAGAAGAGGAAATGAGCGCCCTGCGTGAGTTGATCGAAAGCGCCGTCGGCTTCGATCCGGCGCGCGGCGACCGGCTCAGCCTGCAGACGCTCGAGTTTCCGGCCGCCGCCCTTCAGGGCACCGAGGCTACGGCCGAGGGCGGCGGTCTTCTGGGGGGCTCGGTCCTGGGCCTGATCCAGACCGTGGTGCTGGGGACCGTCGTCCTGCTGCTGGGCATCTTCGTGGTGCGCCCACTTCTGGCGCGTCCCACCGCGCTGCCCGCACCCTCAGAAGACATCGACGTGATCGACGCCACCGCCGACGAACCCGCGGGCGCGCTCGCCGCCAGCCCCGCTGCACTGCCCACGCCCGAACCGAATCGGATCCGCAAGCTGCGTGAACTGATGTCCGAACGCCGCGATGACAGCGCCGACATCCTGCGCCGCTGGATCGAGGCCCCCGAACATGTGGAAGGATCCCGCTGATGTCCCGACCCGTTGTCCTGCAAATCTTCTCTCCTGACCTCGACGAAGAGCCTTTGGCGCCCGAGCCCGACGATATCGGGCGCCAACTGGCCGAGGCCTGGGAAAGGGGACACGCCGCTGGCATTCAGGCCGGAACCGAGGCAGCGGCCAAGGTCCATGCCGAGGCCCAGGATCAGCTGCGCGCAGCCCTTGTCGAAACCATTGGCGACCAGCGGATGGCGCAAGTCGAGGTACAAGCCCGGGTCCTGGCGGACATCGCGCCAATGATCCGCAACCTTGTGGCGCGTCTCGCACCCGAGCTGGCGCGCGCCGGCCTGGCCGATCAGGTCGCCGCCGAAGTCGAGACAGCGCTTCGCACCCGCCCCGAACCCGCGCCGATCATCCGCTGCTCGGTAGAATCGGTGGCTCAGCTGGAGCTTGCCTTACGAGACTTCGGTGCGATCTCGATCCAGGCCGATCCGCGTCTGACGCCGCTCGAGGCCGAGGTTCACTGGGACGACGGGTTCGAGGCGATCGACTTTGGCGCCGCTATCGCCCGGCTGGATGCCGCGCTGGCGGAACTTGCGACGGGCGATACCCCCCAGGAGGAGATCCGACATGCAGGATGATTTCGACGGCCCCGGCCAGCCCCCTATCGCCAGCAGCTTGCCACCGACCCCGATCACCGACGCCGAGCAGCGGGACGGTCGCCGCGAGAGCGCGCTGATGGGCGTACCGATCGAAGTGATGATCTCGGTCGGCAAGGCGCGGCCGCTGGTTTCCGACCTGGTCAAGCTGCGACGCGACAGCGTCGTGACATTGAACAGCAGGATCGACGACCCGGTCGAAATGTATATCGGCGAGCGCCTTATCGCGCGGGGCGAGTTGCAGGAAATGGACGACGGCTCGGGTCGGTTGGGCGTGCGCCTGACAGAGGTCGCCGACCTTTCGAAAGGGGTCTAGCCCTGCGACTTCTGCTGCTGTTCCTGCTGGCGGCGCTTCTTTCCGGAGGCCCCGCCGCCGCGCAGGACGTGATGATCGATCTCGGCGGTGACGGTTCGCTCAGCCTGCGCGCGGTGCAGATGTTCCTGCTGATCACCGTGCTCAGCCTTGCACCGGGCCTCGCGATCATGGTCACCTGCTTTCCGTTCATGGTGACGGTGCTGTCGATCCTGCGCCAGGCCATCGGCGTCCAGCAGGCGCCGCCCAATATGATGATCGTCAGCCTGGCGATGTTCCTGACCTGGTTCGTGATGGAACCGGTGTTCCAGGCCGCCTGGACAGATGCCGTACAGCCCGCGCTCGACGGCGAAATCGAGGCCGATGCCGCCTTTACCCGCGGCATCGCCCCGTTCCGCACCTTCATGCTGTCGCGTACCGATCCGGAAACCGTTCAACTGCTGGCCGACGCCGCCGGAAAACAGCTCGATCCCGATCCGCAACTCTCGGTGCTGATCCCCGGATTCCTCCTGTCGGAGATTCAGCGCGGCTTCGAGGTCGGGTTTCTGATTTTTTTACCCTTCTTGATTATCGACCTGGTTGTCGCCGCGATCCTTATGTCGATGGGTATGATGATGGTCCCGCCCACAGTGGTTTCCCTACCGTTCAAACTGGCATTCTTCGTTCTTGCCGACGGCTGGTCTTTACTGGCCGGCGCGCTGGTCCGCGGGTACGGGACATGACAGAGATCGCGGCGCCACCTGTTCAGCTGCCGGCCACGCGAGACCCCGCGCCCGAGATGGTCGAACCCTGGGATGCTCTGCGCAAGAAAGCACAGGCGGTCGGACAGGATATGCCGCCGATCCGCAAGGCGGCGATCATCCTGGCCGCCATCGGCCCCGAGGCAGCGGGCGAGTTCCTGCGCTCGATGGACGAGGCAGCGCTGACCCGAACCGCAGTCGCGATCAGCCGCCTCGATCGCGTCTCGAAAGAGGTTCTGGACGCCGTTATCGCCGAGTTCGTCCTTTCCATCGGGACCGAGGAAGAGGTTCTTGGCGGCAGCAACACCGCCCGCCGACTGCTGGCTGAGGTTCTCGACGACAAGACGATCGAGCGCATCATGCGCGACGTCACCGGCGGCGAGACCCGCTCGGCCTGGAAGCAGCTGAACGAATGCGCCACCTCGGCGCTGGCCAGTTTTGTCGGAGCGGAACACCCGCAGACCGCCGCCGTGATCCTCAGCGAGTTGCGCGCCGACAAGGCCGCCGCCGTGGTGGAGAGGCTCGATTCTGAATTCGCCCAATTGACGGTGCTGCGCATGGCGCGCGTCCCGGCACTTGACCCTCGGGTATCGGAGATGGTCGAGCGGGTGATCGCCAGCGATTTCCTGTCGGCACTGCAACGCACGCAGGGCACCCGCCGCCCGGCCGAATTGATCGCAGGCCTGATGAACAACATGCGCTCGGACTCACGCGAGAAGTTCCTCGGCTACCTGGAGGACGAGAAGCCCTCGCTGCACCGCGACGTACTGCGCACCATGTTCACCTTCGCCGATATCCGAAACCGGGTAGAGGCGCGCGACGTGCCGCTGATCGTCAAGGAGGTCGAGGAACCGGTTCTGATCGTCGCCCTCAAATGGGGCCAGATACAGGGCAATCCGTCCGTCGAGTTCCTGCTGTCGAACCTCTCGAAACGCCTGTCCGAACGGCTGGCCGAGGATCTGGCGGCGCTGCCGGACCCCACCCAACGGGACGGCGAGGCGGCGCACCAGGACGTGGTCCAGGCAATCCGGGAAATGGCGCGCCAGGGCAATATCAGGCTGGTCGAAGACGAGGTGCCCGAGGACTAACTTGACCGGAAAAACATGCAGACCAACTCTTTCGGGAACAGCCACCCAGCGGAGCCGCTACATGAACCTGACCCGGACAGCCTGTCTGCTTGCCCTCCTCCCCATCGCCGCAGTCGCCCACCAAGGCGCGGATGGCGTGGTCAAGGAACGCATGGAATTGATGAAAGAGGTAGGACAAGCGACACGACACCTGGGCGAAATGGCTAAGTCGGGCGAGATCCGACCCGAGGATGCATCGGAAGCAGCTGACCGTCTGCGCGCTGCGGCCGAAAAGATACCGGTTGTCTTCAAGGACAGAAATCTCGACGCCCCGTCCGAAGCCCTGCCGGAGATCTGGGAGGACTGGTCCCATTTCACCGATATCGCCGCGCAAATGGCAGAGGCAGCCGCCACATTTCGCGACCCGCCCGACGACGCCACGGCTTTCCGCAGCGCCGTCGCGGAACTGGGCGAAAGCTGCGCCTCCTGTCACGAGCGCTACCGCCTCGCTCAGGAGTGAGCCTCAGCCGCAGTAGACGCGCGTCACCACGCCGTTGCCGTCGCGGACGATGTTCAGCCGGTCGTCCTGCTGGTCCTGCGTCACCGAGTCGCCGGGATCGATGATCCGGACTTTCGGTGCGGCAAGCGACAGCGAGGCCATATCGTTTATCCGGTCTCCGACCAGGCCTTGCTGGCTTCTTGCATTGCAGCTGTCGGAAAATTCAGCCGAGCCGCCGAAACCACCGCCGCAGGCGGCGAGGCCGGTGATCAGGAACATTAGCGCTACTGCTCGCATGGGAACTCCTTCTTGTTGCGGCGGAGAAAATCATGCGTTCCGGCGCAGCGCAAGCGACCCCGCTCCGCTTGCAAGCAACAGACCGATCCCCGCCAATGCAAGCCCGTCGGGCACGGTCCCGAAGACCAGCGCGCCGAAGGCGGTGGCCGCCACCAGTTGCAAGTAGACCAGCGGCGCCAACCGCGTGGCAGGCATCAGGCGATAGGCGATGAGCAGCAGAAGGTTGCCCAGGAACGACGCGCCGCCGCTCACCGCCAGCAGGCCCCAGGGCCATTCACCCGTGGGCCAGTTTCGCGCAGCGAAAGGCGCCAGCACCACCGCGCCCAGAAGCAGTTGCGCCAGCAGCAGCGTCTGCGCCCCGCCGCGTCCGGACAGCCAGCGGCTGGCGGTCAGGTAGCAGCCGTAGGACAGCCCCGCCATCAGCGCGACACCGAGGCCCGGCGTCATCCCGAAGCCCGGCCTCACCACCAGAAGCACGCCCGCGAACCCGAGGATCAGCAGCGCCGTACGGCGCGGCCCGACGCTTTCGCCCAGAAAGGCGACGGACAGGACGTAGCTGATCATCGGGCCGACGAAGAAAGCGGCGAAGACCATGGCGATCGGCTCGGTCCGCAACGCGGTCAACATGCACAGGATGGTGACGACAATGAACGCCCCGCGCAGATAGCTGCGCCAGTCCCGAAGCGGTGCGGGATCCGAGCGCGTGGCCACGACCACGCAGGCGCACAGCGCCGAGCCCAGCGCGAAGCGCGCCCAGGCGACGAACACGGGGGCCATGCCGTGCTGCTGAATCAGCAGCTTTCCCGCGGTGTCGCCCAGCGGGATCAACGTCATGGCCACCGCCATCAGCAGGACGGCGGCGGCCAAGCGCTCAGCGCCGGTTCATGCGATTCTCGATCAGGTCGTCGACCACGGCGGGTTCGGCGAGGGTCGAAGTGTCGCCAAGCGCACCGTAATCATCCTCGGCGATCTTGCGCAGGATGCGCCGCATGATCTTGCCGGATCGCGTTTTCGGCAGTCCCGGCGCCCATTGCACCAGGTCCGGCTTGGCGATCGGCCCGATCTCCTTGCGTACCCAGTCGGTGAGTTCCTTGCGCAATTCCTCGGTCGGCTCGTTGCCCGACATCAACGTGACGTAGCAATAGATGCCCTGTCCCTTGATGTCGTGCGGGTAGCCGACGACGGCGGCCTCGGCGACCTTGGGGTGGGCGACCAGGGCGCTTTCCACCTCGGCGGTGCCCATCCGGTGGCCCGAGACGTTGATCACGTCGTCCACCCGGCCGGTGATCCAGTAATAGCCGTCCGCGTCCCGCCGGCAGCCGTCGCCGGTGAAGTAGTAGCCCTTGTAGTCGCTGAAGTAGGTCTGCACGAACCGTTCGTGGTCGCCCCAGACCGTGCGCATCTGCCCCGGCCAGCTGTCCTTGATGCAGAGCACGCCCTCGGCCTCGGTCTCGTCGATCTCGGCGCCCGACTGCGGCTCCAGGATCACCGGTTGCACGCCGAAGAACGGCTTGGTCGCCGAACCCGGCTTGGTCGCGATCGCGCCCGGCAGCGGGGTGATCATGTGGCCGCCGGTCTCGGTCTGCCACCAGGTGTCGACGATCGGGCAGTTGCCCTTGCCGACGACCCGATCGTACCAGGTCCAGGCCTCGGGGTTGATCGGCTCGCCCACGGTGCCCAGCAGGCGCAC